>JAFQFA010000012.1 GCA_017398725.1 Oscillospiraceae bacterium
AAGCGCAAGGGTCGCGTTATGGTAATTTGCGAAAACCCCAAGCATAAGCAGAGACAAGGCTAATAGGAGGTGCTGAAAGAATATGGCTCGTATTTCTGGTATTGACCTGCCCCGCGAGAAGCGCATCGAGGTTGCGCTGACTTATATCTACGGCATCGGACCTGCTCGTGCAGCCAAGGTTTTGGAGACCACCGGTATCGATCCCGATACCCGTGTGAAGGATCTGACCGAGGATCAGGAAGCTCAGCTGCGTGAGACCATTGAGCATAACTACACCATCGAGGGTGACCTGCGTCGTGAGACCGCTATGAACATCAAGCGGCTGTCCGAAATCGGTTGCTACCGTGGTCTGCGTCATCGTCGCGGCCTGCCCGTGCACGGCCAGCGTACCAAGACCAATGCTCGTACCCGTAAGGGTCCGAAGAAGACCATCGCTAACAAGAAGAAGTAAGGAGGGATATGTAACATGGCTAAGGCTACTAAGAAGGTTGTAAAGCGCCGCAGAGAGCGCAAGGTAGTTGAAAAGGGCGCGGCACATATCCGTTCCTCTTTCAACAACACCATGGTCACCATCACTGATCTGGAAGGCAATGCCCTCAGCTGGGCTTCCTCCGGCGGTCTGGGCTTCCGTGGTTCCCGTAAGTCTACTCCCTTTGCCGCACAGACTGCAGCTGAGACTGCCGCCAATGCTGCTAAGGAGTATGGCCTGAAGACCGTTGAGGTCTATGTGAAGGGCCCCGGTCAGGGCCGTGAGGCTGCGATCCGCGCTCTCCAGTCCGCTGGTCTGGAAGTCGTGATGATCAAGGACGTCACCCCCATTCCTCACAATGGCTGCCGTCCCCCCAAGAGACGTCGTGTCTGATTTTGTAAGGAGGAATTTGAATTATGGCTAAGAATATGCAGCCCGTTTTGAAGCGTTGCAGAACGCTGGGCGTTTCTCCTGCCGCAATGGGTTACTCCAAGTCTTCCAACAAGAACCCCGGCGGTCAGAGAAGAGCTAAGAAGTCCGAATACGCCATGCAGCTGACCGAGAAGCAGAAGGTCAAGTTTGTCTATGGCATTCAGGAAAAGCAGTTCCACAACTACTACGAGAAGGCTTCCCGTGCAGAAGGCAACACCGGTGAGGTGCTGCTGAGCCTGATCGAGCGCAGACTGGATAACGTTGTTTACCGTCTGGGCTTTGCCAACTCCCGCCGTCAGGCCCGTCAGCTGGTGAACCACGGTCACTTTACCGTTAACGGTAACCGTGTGAACATCCCCAGCTACCTGATCAAGGCCGGCGACGTTGTGGCTGTTTCCGAGAAGAGCGCTTCCAATGCTTTCTTCAAGAAGCTGAAGGAAGATGATGCTTTCGTGGCCGCTCCCAAGTGGCTGGATCGCGACAAGAACACCTTGACCGGCAAGGTCGTGGGTATGCCCACTCAGGCCGATATCGATTTCGAGATCGCTGTCCACCTGATCGTCGAGTTGTACTCCAAGAATTAAACCCCTGTTCGTTCGTTTTTGTGCTATGGTGGGGTATGATTCTGGACCCCACACACTTTTGAAGGAGGGTTATGATTCATGGTAGAAATTGAAAAGCCTCGCATTACCTGCTTTGATTCCGCGGAGGATCCCTCTTACGGCAAGTATGTCGTAGAGCCTCTGGAGCGCGGTTACGGTATGACTTTGGGTAACTCCCTGCGTCGTATCTTGATCTCTAGCCTGCCCGGCTACGCCGCTACTTCTGTGAAGATCGCCGGCGTGCAGCATGAGTTCTCCACCATTCCCGGTGTTACCGAGGATGTGACCGAGATCGTGCTGAATGTCAAGCAGCTGATCCTGAAGCTCCACAGCCAAGGTCCTAAGACCGTGTATATTGACGCGGTTGGTCCTTGTGAGGTTACCGCCGCTGATATCAAGGCTGACGGCGAAGTGGAAATTCTGAACCCCGAGCTGCACATCTGCACTCTGGGTGAAGGCGCAACCTTTAATATGGAGATCACCCTGTCTCAGGGCCGTGGCTATGTGCCTGCGGACCGGAACAAGACCGCACAGACGGTGATCGGCGTGATCCCCATTGACTCCATCTATATGCCTGTGAAAAAGGTTAACTATTCGGTGGAGCCCACCCGCGTCGGCGATAAGACCGACTTTGACAAGCTGACCCTAGAGGTCTGGACCGATTCCACGATCTCTGCCAAGGACGCCGTGTCTTTGGGTGCCAAGATCCTTTCCGATCATATGACGGTGTTTACCAACCTGTCTGACACAGTCAGCGCCGGTTCTACCGTTGTGGAGAAGACTTCCGATCGGCCCGACACCAAGCTGTCCATGACCATCGACGAGCTGGATCTGTCTGTCCGTAGCTTCAACTGCCTGAAGCGGGCCAATATCAACACCGTGGCTGATCTGATCAGCAAGACCGATGAAGATATGATGAAGGTCCGTAACATGGGCAAGAAGTCTTTGGATGAAGTACAGAAGAAGCTGGAAATGATGGGCCTGTCTCTGGCCAGCGAGGATTCTGGCAGTAACAACTGATAATTAGGAGGAAACGCTTATGTTCGGCACTCGTAAGCTGGGTAAGACCAGCGCACAGAGAAAAGCCCTGCTGCGTCAGCAGGTCACCGATCTGCTGGAGAACGGCAAGATGGAGACCACCTTCTATCGCGCTAAGGAAGTGCAGCCCGTGGTCGAGAAGATGATCACACTGGGCAAGAAGGGTAATCTGGCTGCTTACCGCAGAGCTATGGCTTATGTGACCAAGGAAGATGTGGTCCAGAAGCTGTTCAAGGAGATCGCTCCCAAGTACGCTGACCGTAATGGCGGCTACACCAGAGTGACCCGTACCGGCGCCCGTCGCGGTGACGCTGCCGAGATGGCAGTCATCGAGCTGGTGTAATCCGGAAACCAACCGATAAAAGAGGGTATCGCTTGCGATACCCTCTTTTTAACTTCTGAAATTCCGCTTGATCGAACGGATATGCTCTGTGTTGTCATTGCGAGGGCGCTTGCGTTCATGGCAATCTCGAGGAAGAAAACAGCATGAAAACAAGCGAAAGATCGCCGCGCCCCCCCGTTGAGGTTCGCGATGACGTGCGTTACACAATAGTCTTATAACAGAGCAAAATAATGGAATCTACCCCTTCACTCTGCTTTGTTCCAAAAACTGAAACCTTTCCCATTGACTTTGCGGTGGGGATATGGTAACATTTATCTGTACATTTTTTGTGGAGGTGCTACTATGGAGCATATCAAGACCATCGAGACCCGCAATCTGTGTGACAGCGCGAAGAATGGCGGTTGCGGCGAATGCCAGACTTCCTGCCAGTCTGCCTGCAAGACCAGCTGCGGTATCGCAAACCAGAAGTGCGAGAGCACCAAGGAAAGCAAGTAATTGCAAACTGAAAATGCCGCCGTCAGGCGGCATTTTTTGTAGTTGCTTAAAAGGAGATATATTTTATGATCCATCAGTATAAGCTCGGTAGCTACAATATCGTTCTGGACGTTTGTTCCGGCGCGGTCCACGCAGTGGATGAGGTTGCTTACGAGATCATTGCGTTGTTTGAAAACCATAGCCGTGAGACGGTTGTGGAGCGGGTAGGACAGATGTTTGCCGGCAGAGAGGATATTACTGCCGAAGATATCAACGAGTGCTACGAGCAGGTGAGAAGCCTGAAAGATGCGGGAAAACTCTTTGCGCCGGACACCTTTGAACCGATGGCGGGAAAGCTGAAGGAAAAGACGGCCGGTGTGGTGAAGGCGTTGTGTCTGCACGTGGCCCATACCTGTAACCTGAACTGCTCCTACTGCTTTGCCAGTCAGGGTAAATACCATGGTGATCGAGCAGTGATGTCCTTTGAGGTGGGCAAGCAGGCACTGGATTTTCTGGTGGCAAATTCCGGCAGCCGGAAAAATCTGGAGGTGGACTTCTTTGGCGGCGAACCGCTGATGAATTTCCAAGTAGTCAAAGATTTAGTGGCCTATGCCCGGAGCATCGAAAAACAGCACAATAAGAATTTTCGGTTTACCCTGACCACCAACGGCGTGTTGGTGGATGATGATGTGATCGAATTTGCCAACCGGGAGTGCAGCAATGTGGTGCTGAGTCTGGATGGGCGGAAGGAGATCCACGACCGTTACCGTGTGGACTATGCAGGTAAGGGAAGCTGGGATAAGATCGTTCCCAAGTTCCAGAAATTTGTGGAAGCCCGTCAGGGAAAGGAATACTACATGCGGGGAACCTTTACCCATGCGAACCCGGACTTTTTAAAGGATATCCAGCAAATGCTGGATCTGGGCTTTACCGAGCTGAGCATGGAGCCGGTGGTCAGCGCTCCCGGTGATCCCGGTGCCTTGACGGAAGAAGATCTGCCCATTGTTCTTAATCAGTATGAAAAGCTGGCAGAATTGATGCTCCAGCGGCGCAAAGAGGGCAGACCCTTTACCTTCTACCATTACATGATCGATTTGACCGGCGGTCCCTGTATTTACAAGCGGATCTCCGGCTGCGGCTCCGGAACGGAGTATATGGCCGTTACGCCTTGGGGCGATTTGTATCCCTGCCATCAGTTTGTGGGCGAGGAAGCCTTTAAGCTGGGCAATATTTGGGAGGGAGTGACAAATCCCAATGTGCAGGCTCAGTTTGCTGCCTGTAATGTGTACGCCCACCCGGAGTGCCGGGATTGTTGGGCAAGACTCTACTGCTCCGGCGGCTGCGCAGCCAATGCATACCACAGTACCGGTTCTGTTACCGGTGTCTATGAATACGGCTGTAAGCTGTTCCGTAAGCGGATGGAGTGCGCCATTATGGTGGCAGTAGATAAGGCGTTGGGCGAATAATATGGAAACACCCATTGTTGATTTTGTGGAAAAGTATGCCGCATCCGGCACGATGCGTTTGCATATGCCCGGCCATAAGGGCGTGACATATCTGGGTCCGGAAAAATGGGACCTGACAGAGGTCACCGGAGCGGATAGTTTGTATGAAGCCGACGGCGTGATTGCGAAAAGTGAGGAAAATGCTTCCAAGCTGTTTGGCTGCCATACCTTTTACAGCACGGAAGGATCTTCCCATTGTATCCGCGCCATGCTGACGCTGGCTGCCCAGTATGCAGTCCGGCAGGGGAAGAACCCGGTGATCGCAGCTGCCCGGAATGCTCACAAGACATTTTTATGTGCAGCGGCGATGCTGGATTTGCAGGTCCGGTGGCTCTATCCTCAAGATGGGGAAAGTTATCTTTCCTGCCGGCTGACAGAGGAACAGGTGGATGCTTTTTTGGCGGAAACCGGAGCCACAGCTCTGTATTTGACCAGCCCGGATTACTTGGGTAACATGGCAGATGTGGCGGTCCTTTCCGAAGTGTGCCATAAACGGGGCTGTTTGCTTTTGGTGGACAATGCCCACGGCGCGCACCTGCGGTTTTTGAAGCCCAGCCTTCATCCGATGGATCTGGGGGCGGACCTTTGCTGCGATTCTGCCCATAAGACTTTGCCGGTGCTTACCGGCGGCGCATATTTGCATATTTCTTCCCATGGGCCTGTCTTTTTTGCCCAGCAGGCGAAAAATGCGTTGGCGCTCCACGGCAGTACCAGCCCCTCCTATCTAATTTTGCAATCGCTGGATCTTGCCAACCGGCTGCTGGAAACATGGAATGTTGCCGAATTTGCGGAGAAGGTGAGCGCCATGCGCCGGCGGCTGGAAGAGAAGGGACTTATCTTTTACGGCAACGAGCCCATGAAGCTGACCTTGGACGGGGCGGCCATGGGCTGCGGCACCGATGTGCTTTGCTGGCAGTTGGAGGAAAAGGGCATCGAGTGGGAATTTGCCGATCCGGACTATCTGGTGCTGATGCTCTCGCCGGCCATGACCGATGGGGAACTTGCCCGATTGGAATCGGTACTGGAGCAATTGCAGACCGGCAATGAAGAACCTGCCCGTTTGCCTGCCTTCGCGCCTTGCCGGCAGGTGATGTCTTTGCGGCAGGCGATGCTTGCGCCAGCGGAAACACTGCCCGTGGAGCAGTGCGTGGGTAGAGTGCTGGCGCAACCTTCGGTGGGGTGTCCGCCGGCAGTGCCGATTGTGATCTGCGGGGAAATGATCGATGCCCATGCAGTAAAGCTTTTGCGCTATTACGGCGTGGAAACATGTACGGTGGTATTGTAAAAGCAATGGGATTCGGCGGCGGGAACAGAGCCCCCACCCTACAGAACAGTCCAATCATTAAAAAAGAGCAGGCATTTTGCCTGTAAAAAAGATGAAATGTTGGGTGGCGGTGCGTGGTTAGCGTCAAAACCGCTACCAAGCATTGGTATGGCGAGCAGTCTGCCAAAAGTGCCATGGATACTTGGGAAGGTACCGTGGAGCGCATCTGAATGTATGAAGAAGCACAGGCAAAGATTTTTGCCTGTGCTTCTTTTTCCTATGGGACAAATATTGACAAATTATGAATGATTTTTTATAATAATACCAACGGCAAAAGCCGATATAGAGAGGAGAGAAAACTTTTATGATTATGACGATCTATTCCCGCGCACTGAAGGTTCTGTTGAAGAAGCCTTTGAAGCTGTGGGGCCTGTCTCTGCTGAGTGTTGCGCTGTCCGGTTTGTTCAGCGCTCTGTGTGGCGTTGCAATTCCTGCTCTGGGCATTGGCGTGTCGCTGCTGATGACTACCTCTATGACCATGGTTTACCTGTATGGTTACCGGGGTGAGGAAGTAAAGGCTGTGCAGCTGTTTTCCTGCTTCAAGGACTGGAACACCATTAAGCGCGTTCTGTGTGGCATGGGCTGGATGGCACTGTGGATCTTCCTGTGGGGTTTGATTCCCATTGTCGGTCCCATCTTTGCGATGATCCGCTCCTATGAGTACCGCCTGACTCCTTACATTCTGGTCACCGAGCCGGAAGTGTCTGTGACCGATGCCATCAAGGTGTCTTCTGCCCGTACAAAGGGCTATAAGGGCAAGATGTTCTTGGCGGATTTCCTGTATGGCGTATTCTTTGGCCTGACCTGCTTCGTGCTGGGCCTGTTTGCGGCCATTCCCTACATCGGCGTGCTGTTCGGCATCGCTCTGTTTGTGGCTTATATTGCTTACATCGCTCTGAGCCCTCTGTTCTTGGGTCTGGTGCAGGCTGCCTTCTATGAAGAGATCACCAACCCCACCATCGTGAATAATGTTGTGGTGGTTGGTTCCTGCGCCAATTGCGGTGCACCTCTGGCTGCCGGCGCTAAGTTCTGCGCCAGCTGTGGCAAGTCCGTGGAGGAGTAAGTCCTTAAACATAAAAAGTACGCACCTGACGGTGCGTACTTTTTTCGTGTTTTCAATAAAAATCCGCCCAAGAAGGCGGATTTTTCTATGTAACTTACTTTGCGCCGTTGACGGGGATCCACTGGCCGCTGAGGAAGGAAGCGCGCTCGCTTGCCAAGAAGGCAATGACTTCGCCGATCTCCTGAGGCTGGCCCAAACGCTGCATGGGATTGGAAGCGATCATAGCCTGACGGATCTCATCGGGAACCTTATCGTACATCTCGGTCTGGGTGGCGCCGGGAGCGACACAGTTGACGGTGATGTTCTTCCGACCACCTTCCTTTGCCAAGGAAGCGGTGAAGCCGATCAGAGCAGCCTTGGTGGTGGAGTAGTTGCACTGGCCGGGGTTGCCGCGAACGGCGGTGGAGCTCAGGTTGATGATGCGGCCGTAGTTGTTCTCACGCATCTGCTTGTAAACGCCGTGGGTCCAGTAGAACACGCCGTTGAGGTTGGTGTTGATGACCTGCTCCCACTGCTGGACAGTCATCTTGTGGAAGATAACGTCCCGGGTAATGCCAGCGTTGTTCACCAGAATGTCGATGCGGCCGAAATGCTCCAGAACCTTCTCGATAGCGGCCTGTACATCCTCATAGTTGGAAACGTCGCACTTCACGGGGAAGGCTTTGGGGCCCAGCTCTTCAGCGGTCTTGCAGGCGGCCTCGTAGTTGTAGTCCACGATGGCAATGCCTTCGATGTTTTCACGGATGAAGACCTTAGCGGTGGCCTTGCCGATACCGCCGGCGGAACCGGTAATGACAGCAATCTTATTGCTCAGCATAGTAAATCACCTGTTTTCTAGAATTTCGGGGCGATATGCCCCAATACATCCATTATAGACTTTTCCGCCGGGATGTCAACAGTTTTTGGAAAATTGCAGAAAGATACAAAGATGCTTAATTTTTTTCAGAATTATTAGTTTTTGGCATATCTGGCTTGCAAAAAGGTCTGAAATTATGATATATTGGATAAAATCAAGAAAAAGAGGTGCGTCGCTGTGAAGGAAGTGCAGCTTTTGTGGGTGCACAACAGCCGGCTGGAGCCCGGTACGCTGGTAAAAAATCATACCCACGATTATTTCCATTTGATCGATGTTACAGCAGGAGAAATGGCGTTTCGGTTGGGAGAAAAGGCGTTTGCGCTCCACGCCGGAGATCTGGTGCTGGTTCAAAGGGGCATGGTCCACGGATTTTCCAACGAAAGGGGAGAAGTGCTTTGCTTCCGGGAGGTAAAGTTTACCGTGCAGGGGCAAACTTGGCCCCGGCTGTTGCAAGATGCATCCGGCGCGGTGATCCGGGATCCTTTTGTAAGAAAATTGGTGGATCAGATGACGGCAGAATATGACAGAAACCGGACCCTGAAGGAAGAGGCGGCTTTGGCGGCACTCAAGACGCTGGTGCTCTATCTGACTGCGGATCAGCGCAGTCTGGACCGGCAGGAACCGGGCGTCATCGATACTGCCGGTTATAACAAACTCAGCAGACGGGTAATCGATTATCTTTGCATCCACTACGGGGAGAATCTGTCCTTGGATGATATTTCTGCCGGTGTTGGTGTTACAAAGAATTATCTTTGCAATGCCTTTAAGCTCAATACCAAAATCACGATCATCGACTGTCTGAATATGATCCGTATCCGCAAAGCAGCGGAGCAGATCGTATACAGTGACCTGCCTTTGACCCAGATCGCCCAAATGTGCGGCTATGTTTCCGTAAGCCATTTCAACCGGGTGTTCATGCGTTATGTAGGAATGCCTCCCGGGCAGTGCCGGCGAACCTATGCCTACGATGTTGCCGGGGAAGATTCCCGGATCCACGGGGCGTTTATTGGCAGTGTGCTGGCGGGAAAAAGCATTACACCGGATTTGATCCGGGAGATAGAAGACCATAAATAAGAAAAATCTGCTGCAAAGACCCTTTGCAGCAGATTTTTTACGGATTAAAAAACAAAAGGGAATACCATGTGATCACATCGCCGCCGTACTGAAATTCCAGATCCAGCCCGTCCAGCGTAGGGATCAGGTTGATGCCGTGGCTTTCCAGACAGGGGTGCATTCGCTCCGGCTTCCGGCAGGGCAGTCCGTCGGCAATGGCGCAGCGGTCGCATACCGCACAGGCTTCCGTGGACAGAATGTAAGGCTCGATATTTTGTTCCCGGAAAAACTCCCGAATCTGATTGGTCAGCTTTTCGTGTTCCGGACGGGTTTTCAGGGCATCTTCCATGTTGGAAATGTCTGCCGCTTCGGTGATCGTGCCGATCATCAGACAATTGCTGTAGCGGAGGCATTTTGCTTGGCAATCATCAACCGAACCGACGCCGGGGGGACAGGCCCAAGTTTTGCCGTACATGGGGCATTCGTGCTCGCAGATCCACCGGATCCGGGAGGAAAATTCCAGCTCCTTGGGATCGATGAAAAAGTACACATACAAAGGCAGCTCCGAAAGCTGCGTTTCCAGCTTTTCAAAGTCCATTATTGCAGTTCCTCCAGAATCCGTTGGCAGCCTTCGCAGATATCCAGCCATGTTTGGGTAAAATCGCCGGA
This sequence comes from Oscillospiraceae bacterium, assembly GCA_017398725.1. Classification (GTDB taxonomy): domain Bacteria; phylum Bacillota; class Clostridia; order Oscillospirales; family Oscillospiraceae; genus Faecousia. The sequence goes on from JAFQFA010000012.1 coordinate 9,829, forward strand.
ATACCAAGGGTCGGCCACATCCCGGGAAAGGAAGGGCTTAAATTTGCTTTCTCCCGGAAACAGCTGCCGCAAATACCGCAGGTTAGAGCGGTCCATATAGTAAATATGGTCGAACCGGTTAACTTCTGCTTGGGTGATCTGCCGGGCGTGATGACCGTCACAGGCGATGCCGTGACTGTTCAGCTCCCGCCGGGCAGGGGGGTACACGGGATTACCCAGTTCTTCCCGGCTGACCGCCACGGATTCGATCTCAAACCGGTGGGCAATGCCAGCCTTTTTCACCATATCCTTCAAAACAAATTCTGCCATGGGACTGCGGCAGATATTGCCATGGCAGACGAATAAAACTTTGTGCATACAAACCCCTCGCTTTCATTGTGGGTATTATAGCACGCAGACGGGCAAATTGCAACTTGTAGGGGACGATGCCCACATTGTCCCGCCGTTAATGGCGTATATCTTACGGGCGGATGCTGTTATTTTAAATAAACTGTGTATGTCGGGACTTGATTATTGGCAGAAAAAGGATTATAATTTTTTTAGTATTTGTTTTACGCAAATGCCAGAAAATTAACAGGAGAGAGAAACGGTTATGGATAAGTTTTTCAAGATTTCCGAACGCGGCTCCAATGTTAAGACAGAGATCGTCGCTGGCTTAACAACATTCTTCGCGATGGCGTATATCGTCATCACCAACCCGAATCAGATCACCAGCTTTTCCACAGATGGTGCGCTGGGGCAGATCTGGAATGCTGTCTATGTAGCATCCATTCTGGTTGCAGTTGTTGGAACATTGCTGATGGCACTTTATGCAAAGATGCCCTTTGCGCAGGCCTGCGGCATGGGTTTGAACTCCTTCTTCTTTGTGTGCTTTATCCTGCCTGCCCTGATTTCCGGCGGAGATTTGATTGCCGGCTATCAGTCCGGTCTGGTCATTATCCTAGTGTCCGGATTTGTGTTCCTGCTATTCTCTGTTACCGGCCTGCGCTCTAAGGTTGCAAAGGCTCTGCCGGATTGCCTGAAAAAAGCGATCCCCGCCGGTATCGGTCTGTTCATTGCATTCATCGGCTTCCAGAATGTTGGCATCATTCAGGCCAACCAGTATACCTTGGTTCAGTTCAATGACTTCCACGGTGCAATCGCCAAAGGCGAGTTTATGACTGCGTCCTTGCCTGCACTGCTGGCTTTGCTGGGTCTGATCCTCATCGCTGTACTGGAAAAGGCAAAGGTCAAGGGCAATGTTCTGGTCAGTATCATTTGCGTTACTGTTCTGTACTACATCATTACCGGCACCGTTCCTTCTTTCGATATGAGCTCTGTGGGTCAGGCATTCAAGGATTTCGGCACCATCGGCATCACCGGCGTATTCCAAGCTTCCGCATGGAAGGATGCGTTCACCGGCCCTGCAATCGGTGGTGTGCTGTCTGCGGTTATGCTGGTTATTACCTTCTGCTTGGTTGACATGTTCGATACCATCGGCACGCTGTACGGCGCTGCTTCTCAGGCGGACCTGCTGGATGAGAACGGCGACCCCATCGATGTAGACAAGTGCATGACCTGCGACTCCATTGCGACGGTTGCCGGCGCAGTTATGGGCACTTCTACTTGCACCACCTTCGTTGAGTCCGCTGCAGGTGTCGCTGCCGGCGGTCGTACCGGTCTGGCAAGCATCGTAACCTCCGTTTGCTTCCTGCTGTGCCTGTTCCTGACACCCTTGGCAAAGCTGGTTCCGGCATGTGCCACCGCGCCTGCACTGATCTATGTTGGTGTTCTGATGCTTAAGGGCTTCGCCAAGGTGGATATGAATGATGTGCGCTCGGCTGTGCCTGCGTTCCTTGCTTTGATCATGATGCCGCTGACCTACTCCATTTCCAATGGTATCGGTATCGGCTGTATCGCTTATACGCTGATTACTCTGTGCACCGGCAAGTACAAGAAGAACGACATCGCAGTCACAGTCATTGCGGTGCTGTTCATCCTGCGCTTCTGCCTGATCACTATGTAATTTTAAAATTAGAAAGCGGTGTTTTGGGCGGGGGATCATAGAATAGGAACCGCCCAACCCCAATCGTTTTATCCAACGTTGCAAAAAATCGCTACGGTAGGCGTCAGCCTCACCGTAGCGATTTTTGTTTTTTGGTAAAAAGATTTTCTGAAAGCCGCAAGGTTTTTGGAATGCAGAGGGATCTTTTCAGCGCATTTCGATTTTACGAAAAAACCGAAAATGCTTATTTTTTCATTTCCATATAAGGAAGCTGGGAAAAGCCGCTCTTTCGGTACACAGCGATGGCCTTTTCATTTTCTTCTTCCACCTCTAAGCGCAAAATACAGTCCGGGAATTGCTCCGTGACATATTGCAGGAAGCGGCTTCCAATACCGGTGCCGCGATACGCCTCTTTAATATATAGGTCTTCGATCCAGATACAGGGCTTGCCAAACTCGGTGGAGAAGCTTTTGGCGATCATGGCGTAACCTTGAATGGTATCCCCGTCTTCTAGGATGAATCCTTGCAGATAAGGATTGTCATTGATGCAGTTTTCAATATCGTTTAGAAAAATCTCTTCAGAGCCGTTGGTCAATACAGCCGGAGAAGCATAAAATACCCGCATCATTTCCAGCACGCAGGCTTTGTCCTCTGATTTCATAATTCTGATGGTACTATTCATAATGGATCCTCACAAATGTGTTCCGGTGAAATATTACGTTTCGATTATACCACAGGAATGTCCAAATATCTACTGGTATGGTGTATCATTGTTGCTACTTTACCAAACTAAAGTGGTAAACTGATAGGAGCAGTTGTGCACAATGCCAAAATTGGTAAAAAAGTGAAAAAAGCACTTTACAACTTTAGTTTGGTAAAGTATAATCCAATCATCCAAACCAACCCGGCCTACCGGGCACAACAAAAAAGGAGAGAAAATTATGAAAAAGTTTATTGCAATGATCATGGCAGTGCTGATGGCTGCCGCCTGCTTCGCAGCCTGTGGCAACACCGGCAATCAGGAAGCCAAGAAGACCCTGACCTGTGGCGTTACCGTGTTTGAGAACATGAACGAGCAGGACGCTGACGGCAACTGGATCGGTTTCGAGTCTGAGTTTGCTATCGAGGTCGGCAAGATCCTTGGCATGGATGTTAAGTTTCAAGTCATCGACTGGAGCCAGAAGTACAATGAAGTGAACTCCGGCGCCATTGATTGCATTTGGAACGGCTTTACTGCAAACTCCTCCGACAACGGCGTTAAGAGAAGCGATCTGGTTGACTTCTCCTACGGCTACATGCTGAACCAGCAGTGCATCGTGGTCAAGCAGGATCGCGTTGCTGAGTTTGCCGATGAGACAGCCCTCAAGGGCAAGACCGCTTGCGTCGAAGGCGGCAGCGCCGGCGAAGCTTACGCCACCTCCGTCACCGATGCAGACAAGGTTGCAAAGGCTACTGCTCAGATCAACGCCTTCCCCGAAGTGAAGTCCGGTGCTGTGGACTTTGCGGTTGTGGATATCCTGCTGGCTAAGAACATTTGCGGTCAGGGCGACTATGCGGATCTGGCAATCGTGGAAGCCATTGAGCTGGAATCTGAGATCTACGCCATCGGCTTCAAGAAGGGCAGCGATCTGACTGCCAAGGTCAACGCAGCCATCAAGCAGCTGGAAGAAAACGGCAAGCTGGCTGAGATTGCTCAGAAGTATGGCTTTGAGAATGTTCTGAAGGTCAGCGAGACCATCGAGTAAGTCTATATAACAAAGGAATATAAAGAGTATGGGTTTTTGGGAAGTTACCTTAAGCTTGCTGAGGGGACTGGAACAAACCGGCCTGATCTTTGCGCTAACACTTGTGTTAGCGCTTCCTTTGGGTTTGGTGATCTCTTTCGGATCTATGTCCAAGTTTAAACCTTTGGCATATATAACTAAAATATTTGTATGGATCATCCGGGGCGTGCCTCTGATGCTTCAGGTCATTATCGTTTTTTATGTCCCGGGCTTTTTGCTGGGTGCACCCCTGATGACCCGTTTCGGTTCTGTGATCGCGGCGTTTGTGATCAATTATGCTTGTTATTTTTCTGAGATCTACCGGGCCGGTATTGAGAGTATCCCTAAGGGGCAGTATGAAGCCGGTCAGGTGCTTGGTATGACCAAGAGCCAGATCTTCTTCAAGGTGGTTTTGATGCAGGTGGTCAAGCGGATCCTGCCGCCCATTGCCAATGAGGTGATCACTTTGGTGAAGGATACCGCCTTGGCAAGAGTGATTATGATCGTAGAGATCATTCAGGCAGCTCAGAACTACGCAGCCTACGGCCTGATGTGGCCGCTGTTCTATACCGCCGTGTTCTATCTGATCGTAGTTGGCCTGCTGACCCTTCTTTTCGGCTTCTTCGAAAAGAAGCTGGACTATTACAAGGTATAAGGAGGATCGGCTATGGCGTTGCTTGAGGTTAAAAACATAAAAAAGAGCTTCGGCAAGCTGGAAGTGCTGAAGAATGTCAGCTTTTCCTTGGAAAAAGGGCAAGTGCTTGCGATCATCGGTTCTTCCGGCAGCGGTAAGACCACACTGCTGCGGTGCCTGAACTTTCTGGAGTTTCCGGATGAAGGGCAGATCTATGTGGACGGCAAGCCTCTTTTGTCGGAGGATGGCAAGCTCAGTGATGAGCAGCTGCGGCAAAACCGGCTGCATTTTGGCTTGGTGTTCCAAAATTTCAACCTATTCCCCCAGTACAATGTGCTGAAAAATGTGATGCTGGCGCCCACACTACTGAAAAAGGACACCCCGGAGAACATTGAAGCACAAGCCCGGGAACTGCTGGATAAGGTGGGCCTGTCCGAAAAGCTGGAGAGCTACCCTTATCAACTTTCCGGCGGTCAGCAGCAGCGGGTAGCCATTGCCCGGGCGCTGGCGCTGAATCCCCATGTGCTTTGCTTTGACGAGCCCACCTCCGCGCTGGATCCGGAGTTGACCGGCGAGGTGCTGCGGGTGATCCGTGGTTTGAAAAGCGGCGATAATACCATGGTGGTGGTGACCCATGAGATGGAGTTTGCCAAAAGTGTTGCCGATGTGGTGATCTACATGGCGGATGGCGTGATCGAGGAAATAGGAACCCCCGAGCAGGTATTTGAAAATCCGCAAAGCGAGAAGACCAAAGCCTTTTTGGGCGGTGTTTTGGAGAAATTTTAAGGAGTCAGAAATATGGACCATAAAGACGAAAAGATCGAGCGGTTGTACCGCCTGATTCTCAGCTTGTCTACCATGGAGGATTGCCGGGCGTTGTTTGACGACCTTTGTACCAATAAAGAAGTGGAAAAAATGGCAGAACGGGTCTATGCTGCCCAGCTTTTGCTGGAGGGAAAGACCTATAGTCAGGTAATGGCCCAAGCAGATATTTCTTCAGCCACCTTGAGCCGGGTGTCCCGGTGCGTCCAGTACGGTAAAGGCTATTCCAAGCTTCTAAAGAAATAAAAAGAGCGTTGCTTTTGATATGCGCCCCAAAAGTTTCTGACTTTTGGGGTGCATATCATTTTTGGCAACGCACTTTTTTGCATAAAATTTACCCCGGTGGCAAACAATACCTCCGAACACAAATATAAGGAGGTTCAAATAAAATGTTTCGAGCTCGATTGATCTGCCTGCTGCTGGCGCTGTGCTGCCTGCTGTCTCTGGGGACGGCGGCATTGGCGGCGGAGGTGGATTGCGACACCACTTACTGCTTTACTTCCACCGATTTTGCGGAAACCGAAGCGTTGACCGGAATCTGCGTTACCGGTCTGCCTGCCAGCAACACCGGTACCGTGCTGCTGGGCAGCCGGGTGATCTGCGCCGGCGATATTCTCACCGCCGACCAGCTGCAGAACATGACGTTTTCTCCCTTGCGCACGGAAACCGACAGGGATGCGGTGCTGACCTACCTGCCTATTTATGAAAATCGGGTAGAAAAGCCTGCTACCATGACCTTGGCGATCCGGGGCAAAGAAGACCTGACACCTATGGCGCAGGATTCTGCCTTGGAAACCTATAAGAATCTGCCCAACGAGGGCATGCTGCAGGCGCAGGACCCGGAAGGGGAGGCACTGACCTTTGCGCTGGTGCGCAAGCCCAAACGGGGGAGCGTGGAACTGCGGGAGGACGGCACCTTCACCTACACGCCCAAGCGGAACAAGGTAGGCGTGGATTCCTTCACCTATACCGCGGCAGATCCTGCCGGTAATGTTTCCCGGGAGGCCACCGTTACCGTGCAGATCCTGAAACCTACCGATGCCCGGCAGTATGCAGACACTGTGGGTACCGATTGCCGCTTTACTGCGGAGTGGATGCGCCATACCGGCCTGTTCGTAGGGGAACAGATCGGCATGCAGGCATGCTTCTTCCCGGAAAAGGAGGTCAGCCGCGGTGACTTTTTAGCGATGCTGGTGCAGGCGCTGGATATCCCTGTGGACAATGCCCAGTTTGAAGGCATTCCCGCCGATGTACCCCAGTGGCTGCGCCCGTATCTGACCGCCGCGCTGCGCTCCGGCCTGCTCAGCGGAATCCCTGATCGGGAGACCTTCGGAGCCCATGAGCCGATTACCGGCGCAGAGGCAGCGGTGATGCTGCAAAACGGATTGGATCTGGATATTTCCCGCCAGACCTTGGAAACCATGCAGCAGGAAGGCGCGCAGGAAGATGTGCCTGCTTGGGCGGCGGTTTCTTTGACGGCCATGGAAGATAATGGGATCTGCTTGGAGGCGAACACGGTCGTTGATCGCGGCCAGCTTGCCAATATTCTGTATCAGGCATCCCGTATGGCACCCAATGCCCCCGGTTCCAGTGTATTTAGAAAGCAAAACTGAAAAAACACCCTGTCCGCCTATTGGCGGACAGGGCGTTTTGTTAATCCATCTTGGCGGTGATCTGGGGAATCTTACCCAAAAGCAAGGCGGCAATGGCGGTAAGGATCATTTCCGGTACCATGTACATGCCGTTGTAAACGACGCTGTAGGTAATGCCCAGTATTGTGGGGCTTAGAGATTCCACCAAACGGGCGCCCCATGCGGGGAAGCCCTCTTGGGTGAAGAACCATTCGGCATAGCTGGAAAACAGAATGTAGCCGGAGAGAATGTGGCAAAGATATCTGCCCATAAGTGCCACCAAAGCGCCCCAAGCCAAAGCAGCACTCCGGTTTTGGATTCTGTTGCGGAAGATTCCGCCCAATCCCAGCACCGTAAAGGCAGCCACATAGTCCAAAGCGCACATCAGCAGGGCTTTGAAGATCAGCGTTCCTTCTCCGAAGTAACCGGGCAGGAAAGCGGCAGATACGGTTTTTGCGCCCAGCGCCATTTCCAGCAGGGCGTATGTAAAGGCTGCCACAAAGCCCCACTTGACCCCGTGGCGGTAGGAGATCACTACTACCGGCAGCATGCTTACCAATGTGATCTGTCCGCCAAAAGGCAGTTCCGGGATAAAGAGTTTTGCTGTCAGTTCCAGCACAATGGCGATGCACAGCAGCATGGCGCTTTCCGTCAAGCGCCGGGTTTTTGTTTTTGTCATGAGAAATACCTCCATAAAAAATATGTCGCATTGCAAACCCGTCTAGGTGCAATGCGACACGAAGGTATCTCATTTATGCATCTTTTCCTACGACGGTACGGACCGTATCAGGTTCGCGGGTCAAGGCGTTTACGCCTACTCTCAGCCGGTCAGATCCGGCACCCCGAAGATAGATTTGTGTTGCGAACTATGGTTATTATAGCAGTATTTTGCCGAATGTCAAGCCATTTCCAGATTCAGCTGCCGACCACCCAAAATATGGAAGTGCAGATGATGCACGGTTTGGCCCGCATCCGCACCGCAGTTGGATACCACCCGGTAACCGCCATCGAGTCCTTCTTGGGCGGCAATCTTGGCGATCACCTCAAAGATATGTGCCACCACTGCACTGTTCTCCGGGGCAATGCAAGCCACAGAAGCAATATGTGCCTTGGGGATCACCAGAATGTGGGTCGGTGCTTGCGGAGCAATGTCCCGGAATGCCAGAACGGTTTCATCCTCATATACCTTGGTGGAGGGAATATCGCCGGCTACGATCTTACAAAATAAACAATCGCTCATAATCAATCTCCTTATCCGATTACATGAAATACGCCTGTACTGACGGTGGCCATGATAATGCCGGCCAGAATCACCCCAAGGCAAACGGAAGCAACGGTGGATTTAAAGCCCATATTCAAAAAGCTGGCGCCTAAAGTACCGGTCCATGCGCCGGTGCCGGGCAGGGGGATCCCCACAAAAAGTAAAAGGGCAACAAACAGTCCGCCCCGACCGGTGGCTTTTACCAGCTTTTGACCGGCCCGCTCACCCTTTTCCAGAAAGAAACGGAACAGCTTACCGATATAGGGCTTGTCCGCACCCCAGTGCAGTACTTTCCGGGCGAAAAAGTAGATGAAAGGCACCGGCAGCATATTGCCGACAACGCATGTGATCAGCGCCGGAATATAGGGCAGCTCATAACCGACCGCATAGACCATAGCACCCCGCAGCTCGATAATGGGAATCATGGAAATAAGGAAAATAATCAAATAATTCACAAGCGCGCCCCTCCTTTCATCGTTTTTCAGTATATCATATCGGCAACCAAAACGCAATCGAAATTCTGATTGATCGTTCTAATCTGTAGGGCGGAGGTTCTACTCCCACCTTACAGATTAGAATGATCAATTGCAAGTTACAAAGAAACCGGGTTGCAAAGCAACCCGGTTCAATTTAGTTGTTGGTCACGCCAATGGCTACTTCGGTATCCGCTTGACGCTGGGTCAGGTAGTCATTCACCTTGGTCATGCCGGCACCAACGATCTTGGTGGTCCGGTCGTAGGATTCCTTGGCCTTCTTCAGGGCGCTGTCGCTCAGGGGGAGGGTGGCCTGCCAATCCTCCACTTGGTCATCCAGCGGCAGGATCATATAGGCATCCTTGCCGGTTTCCGGATGCTTGCTCAGGTGCACCCAAGTGGGCAGCAGGTCTGCACTTTCCAGAATCACAGTGCCGTCGGTGTACCGGGCAAAGGTGACGCTGAACAGAACGCCGTCTTCGGTATGGCCGGTCTTCAGGTTCATATTCTTGATCCGCTGGTTGGAAACGGCGTTGCCCATGGAATACAGGCATACGGTCTTGTGGTTTTCATCGGTGGTGCTGGTCAGCAGATCTACCGGCTGCACCACATGGGGGTGACCGCCGATGATCACATCCACACCCAGATCGCAAAGCTTTTGGGCGATCTCACTTTGGCGGGAATTCTGCTTGGTCTGATACTCGTTACCCCAGTGGATAAACAGGATCATGGCATTCACGCCTTGATCGTCCATCTGGGCCTTGCTTTCCTGAACCTCTTTGTAAAGAAGATCCAGATTGCCGTAATCAAAGGTGTTCATCAGAGGTGCATCTGCCGTCTTCATCGGCAGACCGTTGGGGGCTTTCTTGTCGGCAGACTGGTTGGTTTCGTAAGTGTAGCAGGCAAGACCCAGCTTGATACCGCCCCGCTCTACCACAAAGAAATTCGGTTCGTTTTTGTCAGCCTTGGTGCCCAGATTGTCCAGACCCTTTTCACGGACCACCTTGACCGTCCGGTTCAGGCCGGTGGTGGAGGTGTCGTAGGCGTGGTTGTTGGCGGTCAGCAGCATGTCAAAGCCTGCATTTTTCACGCCGTCTACCACCTCGTCGGGGCAGTTGAACCGGGGATAACCGTTGTACTTATAGCCGTTATTGCTGCCGGCCAGCGTAGTTTCCAGATTGCCGATGGCGTAATCGGCCTTGCTTACATAATCTTTAAAATATGTGAAAATCGGGTCGAAATTATAACCGCCGCCACTAACGGCACAGGATTTAAACACCGGTGCGTGGATCAGAATGTCGCCGGTAGCCGACAGGGTAAAGGTGGCTTCCTTTACGATCGGCGGTTCGGTAGGAATGGTTGTTTCTTGGGTGGTTTCTTCAGGGGCACCCACGGTACCCACATAAGAGGGAAGCTGGTCGCTGCCGTTGCCGCCCATCATAGCGGCAATAACGATCAAACCGGCCAGCAGCAGGGCCATGAAGAACACAAGCCCTTTGAGGGGGCTGCGCTGCTTTTTACGGCGACGGGGCGGATAAGTATGTTCAGACATATCGGTTACTCACTTTCTTGTTCTTGACCTTCGTCAGATTCTTGCGGTTTTTTCTGCTTTCCGGAGAGTGCCTTGATCGCGATGCCCAGCACAATGCCCAGTGCCAAACAAATGACACCGACACCTGTCGGAAGCCAGATTTGCATAGGGCTGGGGGAACTGTTTTGTTCCGGTGCATCCGGCGGGATAACCGGCTCAGTGGGTTCGGTAGGGATCATTTCCGGCTGGGTGGGTTGAGGATTTAAGAAGGCATCCGTATCTTCCGGTGCCGGCGCCCGGACGGCGGTAACGGTATAAACCTGCTTGGCACCGCTTTCGGCAGTGACGGTTACAAGAATATCTGTGCCTTTGCCGGGGGTCAGGGTAACAGAATCAGCGATCTTTACAGATGCCTTTTTATCGGCGGTGCCTGCGGATAAGGTCACTTTTTCCGTTTCATAGGGCAGCCATACATAGTATTGGGTCACGTCTGTGGAGAAGGCCGGCGAAAGTTGGAAATTCTTCACCGTCAAATTTTTGAGCTTGTTGTTGCTGCTGGGAACATAGTTGGGATCCTGTGCCCGCTTGACCCGGATGGTGTATGTTTTCTTAGTGCCGTTTTCCGCCTTGACTGTAACCGTGACATTGGTGGTAGCCCCGGCAGTGAGTTTCGTGTTCTTAACGGTTACCTTTGCGTTTTTGTCATCCGCTTTGGCGCTGACTTTCAGGGAGGAGGTGGAAAAGGGAACAGAGGCAGAGTAGGTGGTCACATTCGGAGAAAAGGCAGGCGAGATGCTGGCGTTGGAAACCGTCAAAGAGGCCAGCTTGCAGTTGCCGGAAAGGGGCGGAGCAATGGTGGCGCTGTAGCTGCGGCTGCCTAAACCGCTTTCACTCTTGCCGTTGGAGAGCCGGATACCGTTTACGGATACGGTGATCTTTGTTCCCGGTTCCAAATTCTTGTTTACCGTGAATTTGGCCTTAAAAATAGAACCGCTGCCTGTAATGGGGGAATCCATATTGTTGTCATAAAACAAAAACTTGTTGCCGTTAAATTCCACTTTCCAGCCGCTTTTTACCGCGGATGAGTACTTTTTAAGCGTCAGCTGGGAAGAATCAAAGGAAACAGATCCGGAGCCGCCGTAGATGCCGCCGCCGGCGGAAAAAGTCAGGGTAATGGTATCTCCGGCGCGTACGGTGCCGGGGCCTTTCAGGGAGGCACTGCCGGCTGCAAAGACCGTAGGTATTTGGCTGGCCAGCAGCAAAAGGATCAGTATATACGAAATGAGCTTTTTCATCAAATCACTTCCTGTTTTACAAAAAAACCTTTATGTACCGTTGCATTTCCCGTCAACTATTTGTATAATTCATATGATAACTGTATTTCCCGAATAAAACAAGCGGAGATGCGAAAAAAATGAAAAAAATTCGAAGAATTTTATTGGCAGTGCTGGTAGCACTGGTTTTTGTGCCTGTGTTATGCACATCGGCGCAGGCGGAAGCGGTACCCCGGCGTTACGATCCGGCAACGGAAGGTATCCTTTCCGGATACCTGCGGATCGATCCGGCTGGCTACATAAGGGATCTTGCCCCCGGCACCACAGTGGAACAGCTCAATAAACTGTCTTTGCCCGGGGATTTGACTGCAGATGCCCAGACGGTGGGTACCGGAACGGTGCTTTCCTCTGCTTTGGCAGGGCAAAGCCTGATCGCTGTCGTTACCGGCGATACAAACGGGGATGCGGAAGTAAGTATTACCGATATGCTGATGGTCAAGTCTCATATTCTGGGTACGGAACTGGAGCAGCCCGGTCTTATGGGCGGCGATGTGAATCGGGACGGTGAGGTAAGTATTTCCGACTTTTTGCTGCTGAAGTCCTATCTGTTGGGTTTGGAACAGTTCCGGTTCGGTGAAAGCGTCAACGCAACACCGTTGCGGATCCTAGCGCCCGGGCAAAGCCAAAGCTGGCTTGCAGAAGCGGCGTCCTTTGAGAGCGGTAACGAAGCACTGGTAACGGTCAGCCCCGACGGAAGGATTTGCGCCGGGACGCAGGAGGGAACTGCCTTTGTTTACGGACTGGATGCGGCCGGCAATGTACTTTCCAGAACGGCAGTCACTGTTCTGGAAGGGGGACTGACCCTGACCTTGGACCGCAGCAGCTATTCGGTATGTCCCCAGCAAAGTCTGCCCCTTACGGCAACTCTGAACCATCCGGTGCAGGCAAATATCCGCTGGGAAAGCGGTGATGAAACAGTCTGTACTGTTTCTGCCGACGGTGTGATTACCGGCCAAAGTTACGGTGACACCGTGATCCGGGCAATTCTGGAGAGCGGCTATCAGGCGGAGGCTGCCGTGAAAGTGATGCCTCCCATCACCGAACTGACCATAGCAAAAAAGCTGTATAAGCTGAAACCCGGCACAGACCGGCCGCTGGAGATGATCATGACACCGGCGGATGTGGGCGAAGAGGTCGTTTTTACCGTGTCGGATGATTCTGTGGCTACCGTCAGTGCTGATGGCGTGGTTACCGGCGTGGACTATGGCACGGTGACCGTCACTGCTACGGGTAAATACAGCGGCTTAAAAGCTGTTTGCACGGTAAAGGTCTGCAATGTGAAGCAGGTGGCAATGACCTTTGATGATGGTCCTAGTACACATACGGCTACCTTGCTGGATTATTTGAAGGAAAATCAGATTCCCGCAACCTTCTTCTTGGTGGGCAACCGGCTCAATTCCTACAAAGGCACGGTCAAACGGATCGCAGCGGAAGGTCATGAATTGGGCTATCATTCCTACAGCCACAAGAACCATAAGAGTATGACCACCGATAAGATCAAATCCGATTTCCGAACATCGGAAGAGATCCTCAAGAAACTTACCGGAAAAACCTTCACCTTGTGGCGCGCTCCCGGCGGCAACATCAATGACCGGGTGCTGAACGCGATTGACCTGCCCCACATTATGTGGACGGTGGACACCCGTGACTGGGATACCCGCAATACGGAATCCGTTTATAAAGCCATTATCAAAAATGCAGGCGACGGAAAGATTATTTTGCTGCACGATCTGTACAAAACCACTGTTAACGGTGCGATTAAGGCAATGAAAGAGATGCTGGCCGGGGATTATGAGTTTGTTACAGTAACGGAGCTTTTGTCCCGGGACGGCACACCGCCGGAAGCAAGTGTAAATTACAGCAAGGCTTCATGAAAGGGTTGCCTTATAGAAAATTTTTTGATATAATACTTTGGAAAATATTACAGGAGGATGAGACCATGACCAAGACTTGGAAAAAGATTTTATCCCTGACACTGGCAATGCTGATGACGGTCAGCATGTTCGCCGCATGCGGCGGTCAAACGGCAAGTCAGAATAACACGGATGCCGGAGAACCCACCCAGCCCGGAGAGGAAGGCAAGATCCTCAAAGTGCTGACCTTGGGTCACTCTTTGTCAGTGGACTGCGGCCATATGCTGGCACTGATCGCCAACACAGAAGGTTACGAGTCCATGAAGGTAGGTACACTGTACTACTCCGGTTGCCCTCTGAACAAGCATGTGCAGTTTTTGAATAACAACAGTGCGGAGTATAGTCTGTACATCAGCAGCACCGACAAGCCCAATTCCCCTCCCACGATCACCAATGATGTGACCATGGAGTATGCTTTGAAACTTGATTACTGGGATGTAATCGTAATGCAGGGCGGCGTGTTTGAGATCGCTTTGGATAAAACCTACAAGAGCGGCCTGATCCAGATCATTCAGAAGTATGTCAACGAGACCGCGCTCAATCCCTATGTTGAGTTTATGTGGCATATGCCTTGGGCACCTCCGCTGGACAATACCCTGCGGGACACCTACCCCTATCCGGAAAACAATACTTATTACAGCAGCTATCTGGCTTACGATGATAACCGTGCGACTCTGTATAATGCCATTACAAAGTGCGTGACCGATAACATCGTTCCCGACAAGACCTTTACCGATGTGATCCCCACCGGCACTGCTATGGAAAATGCGCTGTCCAGCTATCTGGAAGAGACAGACCTGCACCGCGACTATGCCCATGCCACGGATCTGGCACGGGTGATGAACGCTTATCTGTGGTTCTGCAAGCTCACCGGCGTGGAGCAGCTGACCGAGATCAAGCTGGATGCCATCCCTATGGTATTCTTCAAATCCACTATGGGCAACGAAGATCGGGTTCTGACCGATGCAGAAAAGGCGATCATTCTGGAGTCTGTCAACAATGCATTGAAGACCCCCTTCGCCATGACCCAGTCCCAGTACACCACCGCACCCTAAAACGCAATAAAAGCTCCATCCCAACCGGGATGGAGCTTCTTTTATGCTATATTTTATGGGATTTAGGCAAAAAGCAGCAATATCAGCTGTTTTTGCAAGGAGATATACCGGATATTGCCGTTCGCTTCATTTAATCAGCAACGGACTTCGGCCTGCTTTTTTCGTTTCTTAAGTATGAAAATGGGCAGATACATCACCAAAACCACAACAGGCAAAAGAATGGGGAAGCCCCACAGGTGAGAGCCTAACAGCTTTTCGAAAAATTCCAAGGGATTGCCGGAATCCGGCTTCATCAAGAACATAAAATTGGTATCCCAAAGCAGATTCAGGCAGTACACAGGAATGGCCATGGCGATCAAAAGAATGACGCCCTTAAAAGCCGATTTCAGTTCCGTGGACACTTGGTTTGTGGTTACCAACAGCAATGGATACAGCACCAACAAAATATGTATCGTAAAGCTGTGAATATGGAAGAAATTCCAAACAGGCATTTTTGTCCAATTGGGGAAGAGCAGGGCCAACGCCGCACCGGGGATGGCAAAATAGTAAAGAAAACTTCTTATCGTTTTGGTTTGTTTTATGGTGTCGAAGGCAATCAGCAGAATATTGATTCCGCAAAGGTGAAAGGGAAGATACCCCCAGCTAAAATCACCCAACAGGATCAGCACCAAATTTTTTGCCATCTCCTGCAGAAAGATATATATGCCCAGCACCTTCAGCGCGCGTTTTTGCTTGTCCGCAGAAAGCTTGCCGTAGAAGATGCAGGCGGCAACCCATAGAATGAATCCCGCCAAGAGCCAAAGAATATGGGTCAGACCAAAGGCCTGAAAACCTACGCCCTCCGGGATATGATCACTGGATACAAAAAACATATTTATCACCCATAGGTACTATATCACATTTTGTCGAAAAAAACACTAAAAAAATCATTCACTGTAAAAATTTATGGTTGCAGCTTCTATATGGCCTTCGGTCGGGATCGAGTCCACTGAGCTATAAAAATATGGGATACCCAGTTCGGGTATCCCGTTATTTGGTGCCGGTGTCCTGTTGCGGTGCCCGATAAAATCTTCGGGCTTACGCTTTTCCTCGATTTTATCGACCGCTGCACACCAAGCCACCCTGCTGCATCTGCCACCGGCAGCGCAGGGCGGCTTGGGCCAGACTCTCACCTGCGGTTCGAGTCCGACCGGTACAAAAATAAATCCCATAGTGAATGTATCATTCACTATGGGATTTATTGGTGCCGGTGACCGGACTCGAACCGGTACGCTGTCGCCAGCGGTGGATTTTGAGTCCACTACGTCTACCAATTCCATCACACCGGCAGGTGTAATAAATTAAAATGTGTTTGAAAGCTATTTGCGTGTCGTCCTGTTGCGGTGCCCGACATCTGCCTTCGTCGACGGGGCTCCTCGGCATCTGTCGACCGCTGCCACTCCCTCGGGTCGCTTAATCCGCCACCGGCGGCGCTCCCCTCGCTCCCCATCACACCGGCAGGTGTAACTGATTACCACCGCATTATACACCATCTTTTCTAAAATAGCAAGGAAAATTTCAAAGAGTTTTAAATTTCAATGGATCCGGCTGTTTTTTGTGTAACTCCGTAGGGCGGGGCCTTGGTCCCGCCGCTTAGATGCGATGGCTTTTCACGGCGAAATCAGAGTAATGAATGGAAATTACACCTTTCAATAAATTGAAACGTCTTTTTAGAAAAATAGGATGCAACTTTAGGGAAAATCTGCTATACTGGCGGTAAGGATGTGGTGTTTATGGAGATTTTGTATTCCGATGCGAGGATCATCGTTTGCATCAAGCCTGTTGGCTTGGATTCGGAGCATGATATGCCCCGGCAGCTGCAGGAACAGTTCGGTGGCGAGATTTTTACCCTGCACCGGCTGGATCAGAATGTAGGCGGCGTGATGGTCTACGCCCGGGACAGGCAGACGGCGGCGCACTTTTCCAAAATGATTCAGGATGGCCTGCTTGTAAAAGAGTATATTGCGCTGGTCCATGGTACGCCACCGGAACAGGGAGACTGGGAAGACCTTCTGTTTAAAGACAGCCGCAAAAATAAAGTATTTGTTGTAGACCGGCAGCGTGCCGGCGTTAAAAAAGCCCGGTTGGCCTTTCAGCGCCTGACAGAAGGGGCGCAATCCATGGTGCGCATTCGGCTTTATACCGGCCGAAGTCACCAAATCCGTGTCCAGTTTGCCAGCCGGGGGTATCCTTTGGCGGGTGACCGGAAATACGGCGCAAGGGACAGCGAAAAAACACCCCGCCTCTGGTCCTGCTGCCTGCGTTTCCCTTATAAAAGTCAAGAATATGTATTTGAAAGGCTACCCCAATGGGAGGGAATACAATGAAGCAGATGAATTTGAAGGTCGGCTTTGGCCGCAAAGATCTGACGCCGGAGTACTCGGTGCCCTTGGCAGGCTATGGCCGCACCACGGATCGGATGAGCCAAGGGTGGTATACACGCCTTTACGCCACTTGTATTGCCATTACCGACGAGCAGGATAAAACGGTGCTGATCTACACCGTGGACGTGATCCGTAGCATCCAGAGCTGGACGGATGAAGTCCGCAGGAAAGTGACAGAGGCTACCGGCGTTCCCGGGGAAGCCATTATGATCAGCGCCGTTCATACCCACTCTGCGCCGGATATCGGCGCTGCCATCAAGGAGGATCATCCCTTCTACGAACAGTACATCCGGACCTTGACGGAAGCGGCGATGGATGCCATGGCAGACCGGACACCTACGAAAGCAGCGGCTATGGGCCGCAAGGAGATCCATGGCATGAACTTTGTCCGTCACTATATCACGGTGGACGGAGAAGTGATCGGCGATAATTTCGGCGATCCTACCGGTAAGGTCTTTGCCGGTCATACCATGCCCAATGACCCCCAGATGCAGCTTTTGAGGCTGATCCGGGAGGGAAAACCGGATGTTTTGCTGGTCAATTGGCAAGGACATCCCACAGTGGGCAGCACCGGTGCTACCGATGCCGGTAGCGTGTTAAGGCCGTTTATCGGCGCGGACTATGTGGCTCCCTTCCGGGATCATATTGAAAAGAACAGCGGTTGCATGGTGGCTTTCTTCCAAGGCGCATCCGGTAACCTGAATTCCAGAAGCCGTATTTTGGAGGAGACCGCCACCGAAAACGTCTTTACCTTTGGCAAGCAGTTGGCAGAACATGCCATGGAAGCGCTGCCTGCACTGGAAGATGCCTACGTGGGTTCTCTGCAGACCCGCCGATTTATTTACGAGGGCAAATGGGATCACAGTGAGGATCACATGGTGGAGCAGGCTAAGCAGATCCGGGAACTGTGGATGCGCACCGGCGACCATGTGCTGTGCCGTGAGGAAGGTAAAAAGTACGGCATCCATAGCGGTTACCATGCAGGCTTTATTCTCAACCGGGCTGCCGCCGGCGAAAATTATGAGATGGAACTCAATGCCATTGGCTTGGGTGATTTCTCTTTTGTGACCGCCCCCTATGAAATGTTCTGCAACAACGCCCAGACGGTGAAGGAAGAAACACCTTTCAGCATGACCTTTGTGCTGACCAGTGCCAACTCCGGTGCCGGCTACATTGCCAGCGAGGCGGCTTTTGACCATGGTTGCTACGAGGTGGACAACCGGAAGTTTGGCCGCGGCACGGCGGAAAAAGCTGTGGAGCATTTCTTAGAAATGCTGCAGGATATGAAAGCGTGATAAAGCATGAACCCCGGTGGTTTCAAAACCACCGGGGTTATAATTTCTGATTGGAAGGTTATCGTTTGCCCAGCATTCGCTTGCGATACTGCAAGGGAGTGTGGCCGGTAACCTCCCGGAATTTATAGCCGAAATAGGTCTGAGAGGTAAAGCCGCAACTTGCTGCGATCTCGCTCATGGAGAGGCTGGTGGTGATCAGCGCCGTTTTTGCAGCAGCGATCCGGAAGCTTAACAGCCGCTGAGCGGGCGTTTGTCCGTAAGCGGCGGTGTAGAGCCGGTGGAAGTAATTGGGGTGCAGATTAAACTGCTCTGCTAAAGATTGCAGGGTGATGGGCTCGCTGTAATGCTCCCGCAGGTATTGGTCTGCCAGCTGCAGATTCTTTTTGTGGAGCAGGGTGTTGTCGCTACCCTTGTCCACAGTCAGGGAACGGGAGCGGGCAATGGTGCTGAGAATCCTGCAGATGCAGCCTTCCAAATGCAGCCGGTTTTCCGTCAGGCTGGTGTTTTCAACGGTGAGCATTTCTTGGAAGATCTCGATGATCCGTTCCATATTCCACGCCACACCATAATTGGGGATCTGATCCAGCATGGCGCAGAGAGATTCATCCTGTGTGCTGATATTCAAATAATAGCATTTGTAGGGCAGATGTACCCGCTGGAATTGACCGGGTTTGGATAATGTGAAGTGATCTTTTTTTACAGGGCAGCGCTTGCCTTCAATGGCAAGTCCGCCAAGGCAATCCTCGGTGTAAAACTCGAATTCGTAAGCGCAGATCAGCCGGCCGTTGCGCAGTCGCTTGTTGGTGGAAAAGGCAGCGGAGTCAAAGGCACCGTAGCCCAACACAGTAAAGTACGGACACTGCAAGGACCGTCACCTCCCTTAAGATTTCTGCAATTATCATAACAGAATCAGCAGCTTTGCGCAAGGGGGAGTATATTAAGATATCTATAAAAAAGGTGAATGATTCCCATAGAATTAAAAATTTTCTGCTATAAAATGAGATGATAAACCGGTTGAACTTTTATTTATCCCGGAGAAAAAACGATATTTTCAGCAGGAGGTACTTCTTATGTGGGATTTTGAAACCCTGCGCGAACAGATAGCCACCGAAACGGTCAAACTCCGATTTATCGAACAAGTTCCAATCCGTATTGTAGGGCGGGGGGAGCGATGCGACCGCCGCCTGTGGCGGGTAAAGGGAGCAGAGCGAGTGGCCGCGGTCGGTGTGCAACGCAGCCGCGCCGTCGGCAAGGCGCACACCGGGCACCGCAACAGGAGCTGCTCCCGCCGCTCTGTTGCAGTGGCTTTTGACGGCGGGACCAAGGCCCCGCCCTACGGTGTTATACGAAAAACAGTTCGATAAATTGGAATTTAATGCACAAATACAGGGGCGTGTTGTATTTTACAACACGCCCCGAAATTTATGCTTTTTTATATTCAATATACCCATCTTTTACCCGGGCGGTGAACCGGCCGGTGTCCATGAGGTAGTCCACGAGGGGGATCACATTGCGGCGGGTACCCGCCACCTTTCGCACAGAGTCCAGCTGATTGTCGGTAATCTCCAAGAACTGGGCAACCAAGGTATCCAGATTCATATAGTCGCCGGCGATATCTTCCAAAAGCTCCAGCCGGCCGAGCATATGATCCCGGTTCTGCAGCGCCAATTCCCGGATGGAATCGCAAACTGCGTTGTGGGCGACAATGTACTTATCGCATTGCAGCTGGGTCAACTTTTCTTTCGATTGCAGATCCAGTTCCACGCAGGTGGTAAAGGTGCTGCGCAGATGTTCAATAATATTTTTGCTGAGTACAGTATCGGCTACATAGCCCACATTGTCCGCCGTGATGAAACCCATATGCTCAGCGCAGTGACCGGGCAGCTGCAGGATCTGAAACACAGCGCCCTCCACTTCAATAGAGGGAGCGTTCCAATCGATAAACACATCCGGGGCAAACACCTCTCCAAAATGATTCTTCACCTGCCGGTAGGTGGTGATGCCGGCCATGCTGCCCAGCATGTTCATAGGATCTGCCTTGGCGGCAGCGGCGAAAGGGGAGAGGTACAGCTTGGCACCGAACTTGCGCCGCAAGCGCAAGTGGTTGCCAATATGATCGGGATGGTAGTGGGAGCTTATAACGGCTTTTACAAAAAGCTTCTCTTTTTCAAGGCATCTTTCAATGCCCTCCCATTCCCGGGGCAGACCGGAATCGATCATAATGATGTTTTTATCGTCCAGTTTGTACACCGGCAGGCGGCTGTAGCCGGTGACGATACAATAAGTGTTGCCTTTTACATGCTCCAAATAAGGCTCTATATTCTGATACATGCTATCCGCTCCTTTTGTCTTATTATACAACATCTTTCCGGAAAAGCAATTCTTTAAAAAAGTCTTTGCAAAACGGCAACTTTGTGATATGATTATCATGTATTACTATGTGTATAAATTCCAATTTATCGAACTGTTTGTCGTATAACGCCGTAGGGCGGGGCCTTGGTCCCGCCGTGTAAATGCAATGGGTTTTGGCGGCGGGAGCAGAGCCACCGCCCTACAGATTAGACCGATAAATTAGAATTTACCAAAAAGAAGGGAATCAAGGAGTAAGCTATGATCACAGTTAGTAATTTAGGTATGCAATTTGGCGGCCAGTGGCTGTTCCAGCATGTGGACTTGCAGTTCCTGCCCGGCAACTGCTACGGTATCATCGGTGCCAACGGTGCCGGCAAATCCACTTTCCTGCGTCTTTTGACCGGAGAACTGGAATCCACCGCCGGTGATATTCATGTGGATCCGGATAAGCGAGTATCTGTTCTGAAGCAGAACCAGAACGCTTACGATGAATTTACGGTTATGGATACCGTTATCATGGGCAACCAGCATCTTTACGATGTGATGAAGGAAAAGGATGCCATTTACGAAAAGCCGGACTTTTCCGATGAGGACGGCATCCGTGCCTCTGAGCTGGAAGGTGAGTTTGCGGAAATGGGTGGCTGGGAAGCGGAATCCGATGCATCCCGCCTGCTGCAGGGTCTGGGCATTGGCACGGAGCTGCACTACGATGTAATGGCCACCGTGGACCCCCGTTTGAAGGTGAAGGTGCTGCTGGCGCAGGCGCTGTTCGGCAACCCGGATATCGTTATGCTGGACGAGCCTACCAACAACTTGGATATTGAAGCCATCAACTGGCTGGAAGATTTCCTGCTGGATTTCCCCGGCATGGTCATCGCTGTGTCTCACGACCGCCATTTCCTGAATACCGTCTGCACCCATACCGTGGATATTGACTACGGTAAGATCAAGATGTATGTGGGTAACTACGACTTCTGGTATGAATCCTCTCAGATGGTGCAGGCCATGCTCCGCAACAAGAATAAGCGCAATCAGGAAAAGATCGAGGAATTGCAGCTGTTTATTCAGCGCTTCTCCGCCAATAAGTCCAAGGCCAAGCAAGCAACCGCCCGCCGGAAGCTGCTGGACAAGCTGACTGTGGAAGAGATGCCTTGCTCCACCCGCCGATATCCCTTCGTGGGCTTTATGCCGGAGCGGGAACTGGGTAAGGATATCCTGACTGTGAACGATGTGTCTGTCACCGTGGACGGCGAAAAGCTGCTGGATAAGGTCTACTTCTCCGTAGGCAAGAACGATAAGATCGCTTTCGTGGGTGAAAACGAGAAGGCGCAGACCGCTCTGTTCAAGATCCTCATGGGCGAATTGGAGCCGGACGAAGGCAGCATCAAGTGGGGTATCTCCACCATCCGCAGCTACCTGCCTAAGGACAACTCCGAGTATTTCGACGGCAACACCATGGAACTGGTGGATTGGCTGCGGCAGTACTCCGTGAAGAAGGACGATGTGTACCTCCGGGGCTTCTTGGGCCGGATGCTCTTTAGCAATGAAGATGTATTCAAGCAGGTCAATGTCCTGTCCGGTGGTGAGAAGGTTCGCTGCATGCTTAGTAAGATGATGCTCTCCGGTGCCAATGTGGTGCTGCTGGACCAGCCCACCAACCATCTGGATATGGAATCCATTCAGGCGGTGAACAAGGGTCTGGAAGCCTTCCAAGGCGTGGTGCTGCTGGCCTCCCATGACCACGAAATGCTGACATCCACCTGTAACCGTGTGATCGCCTTCCAGCCCGACGGCACCATCATCGACCGCTACGGCACCTATGATGACTATCTTAACTGGATGGCAGAAAATAAGAAGGTGTAATATGGAAAAGATCTTAGACCTCATTTCAAAGAAAATGGAAAAGGCCTTTGCCGATGCAGGCTTCGATGCTTCCTACGGCCGGGTAACGGTGTCCAACCGCCCGGACCTGTGCGAGTATCAGTGTAACGGCGCATTGGCAGCGGCCAAGGTATATAAGTGCGCACCGATTCAGATCGCCACCAAAGTGGCGGAAAAGCTGGATGCCGCCGATTTTTCCATGTGTGATGCAGTGATGCCCGGCTTCATCAATCTGAAGCTCAGCGATGCCTTTTTGCGTAATTACTTGGAAGCCATGCGTAATGAAGCGGATTTCGGCGTAGAAAAGCCCGGCGCAGGCAAGACCGTGGTAGTGGACTACGGCGGGGCTAACGTGGCAAAGCCGTTGCACATCGGTCATTTGCGGCCTGCCATCATCGGTGAAGCCCTGAAGCGGCTGTACAAGTTCATGGGCTATCATACCATCGGCGATATCCACTTGGGCGACTGGGGTTTGCAGATGGGCCTGATCATTGCTGAACTGCAGGAGCGGCAGCCGGAGCTTTGCTACTTTGATCCGGATTATACCGGCGAATACCCCAAGGAATCTCCCTTCACCCTGACGGAGTTGGAGGAGATCTATCCCACCGCTTCTTCCAAGAAGTCCGATCCCGTGTTTGCCGAGAAAGCCCATGTGGCCACTTATGAGTTGCAGCAGGGCAGAAGAGGCTACCGTGCCATCTGGGATCATATCATGGGCATTTCTCTGCCGGACCTGCACCGGATCTACGATTTGCTGGATGTCCACTACGAAAAGTGGCTGGGCGAAAGTGATGCCGATCCCTATATTCCTGCCATGGTCGCTGACCTGAAGGAGCGGGGCTTGGCGGTAGAGAGCAACGGCGCATTGGTCATCCCCGTGCAGGAGGAAACAGACAAAAAGGATGTGCCGCCCTGTATTCTGGTAAAATCCGACGGCTCGGCCATCTACGCCACCACGGACCTTGCTACCATGGTCCAGCGGATGCAGGATTGGCAGCCGGATAAGATGCTCTATATCACCGATAAGCGGCAGGCACTGCACTTTGAGCAGGTATTCCGCGCCGCCAAGAAGAGCGGCATTGTAAAGCCCGAAACGGAGCTGGAGCATGTGGGCCACGGCACCATGAACGGCGCCGACGGCAAGCCCTTCAAGACCCGTGACGGCGGTGTGTTGCGTTTGGAGCAGCTGATCGCCGATATGACTGCCTTTGTCCGGAGCAAGGTGGTGGAGAATAAGATCGTGGAGGATGCCCAAGTGGAGGCCACCACCGCCAAGATCGCCTTGGCGGCGCTGAAATACGGCGATCTATCCAATCAGCCCACCAAGGATTATAACTTCGATCTGGAGCGCTTTGCCGCCTTCGAGGGCAACACCGGTCCTTATATCCTCTACACCATCGTGCGGATCAAGAGCATTCTGTCCCGTTACGGCGCTTGGGAAGCGCTGCCCATCCAGACCCCGGCAAATCCCTTTGCCAAGGATCTGATGCTGGCCATCACCAAGCTGGGCCCCACCTTGGAGCAGGCGCTAAAGACATCTTCTCCCAACCAGATCTGCGCCTACATTTATGAGCTTGCCGGCTGTGTCAACAAGTTCTACCATGAGACCCGGATCCTGACGGAGGAAGATGAGAGCCTGAAGGCGGGCTACATTGCCCTGATCGGTCTGAGCAAAAATGTGTTGGAGACCTGTATCAATATCCTCGGCTTCTCTGCCCCCGAGAAAATGTAATAGAATCTCCCGGATGCATCCGCATCCGGGAGATTTTTTTCAAATCTCAATTTGTCGAACTGTTTGTCGTATAACGCCCTACAATGTGGATTGGAAACTGTTCGACAAATCAGAATTTACCGGCATAGGAAAAGGGCGTTGGCATGTTGTGCCAACGCCCTTTGTGGAATTTATTTGCTGAAAGTGAAATCTCTTGCGGTATGGACGTAATCATCGTCGATGGTCAGCTTTACAGTGACGGTGCAACGATAATTGCCAGCTTCCAGAGCATCCAGATCCAGCTGACCCAGCATAGAACCGGGCTTCTCTGTGAGGAAGCGGCTCATTAGGTATTCCTTGACCACGGATCTGCTTCTGCGGCCGGTGGTCTGCTGAACGATCTCACCATTTTCATTGTAAATGGTGATCCGCACAGAGTCCAGATACCGGTTGGCGATGATAGAACCGGTGAACAGGTTCTCAATGGTGTCCTCTTCCAAAGTGTCATCCACCCAAGTCTCTTCCACAGGGGAGGGATCCCGGAGCTCCTTGATGGTCACAGGGATGTAATGCTGACTAAACAGGGTGCTGAACTTGTAGGTCTTGTCTACGCCGCCGATCACATAGATGGTCTCGCCGGTGACGGGGTGCTTTTCAGTTACGTTGGCGTTGATCTGGGTACGGGTCTGCTCCAGCATGGTGATGGTACTCTTGGTGCCGTTAATCGTGCCGTCTTCGTTGCGTACCACATTGACGCTGACGACCATACGGATGTGATTACCTCTGGTGGAAGGATACTCCTGATGGAAAGCAGCATCTGCAGGCTTCAGCATAGCATAAGCCTCGTACATTACTTGCTCACCGTTGGTATCCACCACATACTTGGTGTCCAGCAAACGGTTCGTTTCGCTGATGGGGGAGTTGAAAGCATAGTTGCCAACCGGCACAACGCCGTAATAAGGATGGCAGGCAGAGGAGGTAGTGCCGTTGAGCGTGGTACTGATCAAGCTCCATGCGTTGGTCACAGCACCGGAGCAGTCATTGCCTACCCGTCCGCCGTAGCTCTCGTAGTTCAGTGCGGTGGCTTCGATGCCGGTGATGGTGTAGATGCCGTTTTCGTCAGGTTTGCCGGCGTACTCAAGGAAGGCGTCCTGCGTACCTGCACCGTAGACATAGGGAAGGCCCTTGTACAGCTTGCCTGCCTCAATGGTAAAGGAGGCGCCGTTGTCCCGCTCGGTGTTGCCCAGGCCGTAGGTCAAGGTCTTGTCGGACTTCCACAGCAGGGAAACAGACTCGCGCATGTAGGCGAGGACGGTATCCTGCCGCTCCTTCAGAATGGCTTCTTCTTCAGGGGTGTAGCCGCCGTTTGCCTTGATACGCAGGTTGTAAAGCTTCCAATCGTCTGCGCCGAAATTACGCACATAGGGATCATAGACCTTGGTGGCAAGGTCGCTTTGCGCAGTTTCCGGGAAGGTATCCCAGTAGGTGTTGATCTCCTGCAGCATGGTTTTCAGGCTGTGCTGCGCGGTGTTTGTAGCCATTACGGTAATCGGCTCATTATTTACCGTCAGCTTCAGGTAAGCATTGGCGTAAACAGGCATTTCGCCACGGGCCTTATTTTCAGAAAGACCCTCTTTCATAATGCCCTTTACCAGCACACTGTTGTACTCGCCGGAGGCAAGCTGATCTTTGGTAGCAGCGGTGTAGAGAACGGATTTGTTTTTTGCGAAATCCGCATCGGGCATCCCGGACAGGCTCAGCGCCACACCGAAGGTGTCCAGATGTGCCTTTACCGTATCGTCACATACAAACTTGGCGCTGTAGTACATGCCCAGCTTGTCGGGACGGACGGTGATAGAGGTGATATCTGCGGTGACCGCATGGAAAGTAGCCTTATTGCCGTCGGTGATGGCGATAAAGGTCTCGCCTGTAGCGGGAGCGGTGGAAACGGTTTTTACATCCACGCCATCAAAGGTTACTTCCGCGGTGCCGGTGCCGGTCTCTAAAGCGGAGGAGTCGGTGCCCAACAGCTTGCCGCTGCCGGTGATGGTGGCCTTGTGGCCGTTAAAGTCCACATAGGCGGTGTCGCCGGACTCGATGGTAATGGGGGCAGTATCGTCCCTGTACAGAACGGCATAACCGCCCTCGCAGGCAGTATCTACAGCCCGATCAGCAGTACGGTGCCAAGAGGTAATGCCTTCCACCACAGCCTTGGCCCGGGGCAGCATCAGCTTGCCTTCTTCGCCGAAGACGGGCAGGTCGCCGTCATCGGCGCTGCCGTGGATCAGATTGGAGCTGTCAAAGGTGCCGCCTTGGGTAAAGGTGGTAGTAGCGGCGTCCCAAGTGCCGCACTGAGCGTAGTACTTAGTGGTGTCGCCGGAGGTTACGGCGCAGATGATGTCGCCGGTTGCCTTGCTGCCGAAGGTATCGGTAAAGGCTGCATAACCGGTCCAGTCGTTAGCCACCCGGAGTCTGGGGTAGTTGGTGGGAACATCAGTGGGATAGCCTTGCAGGGTGATGTTGTGTACATTGGTTTTTTTGCCGTCCAGATCGCCCACCTGGGCATTACCTGCCAGAACCAAGGTAGCAGGGGTACTGGAGGTGCCTACCAACTGGATGGCGTCCATGCCGCCGGCGCCGGCTTTAATAAGGGCATTGCCATGCAGGTACAACTTGCTGCTACCCTGCACACGGATGCCGCTTTTGCCCAGTTTGGTGTTATTCACTACACCGCCGGACATATTGAAGGTTGCGCCGCCGTATACACAGGCAACAGAGCCTTGGGTGGATGCGGTACCGCTGTTGATCTGACCGCCGGTCATTGTGAATGTGCCGGCAGCCATGTAAATGGCGCCGCCGTTGGCTGTAGTGCCGCCATTGATTGTGCCGTTGGAGAAAGTCACTTCACCGGCAGAGGTATGCATGTAGATCGTACCACCCTGTTTTGTGGCGGAGCCGCCGTTGATAACGCCACCGGTGATATTCGTGGAGCTGCCGTTGATACCAATTGTGCCACCGTGGGTAGCAGAGCCGCCATTGAGCGTGCCGCCGCTGATGGTTAGCGTACCTTTGCAGTAGATGGTACCGCCGTAGTTTTTGACGGAAGCGCCGGTAAGTTGCGCATTACCGGAGACCTCAAATGTGCCCGCATTGACATAGGCAACACCGCCGTAGTTGGCGGCTGCGCCGGTGATTTGTGCGTTGCCGGAAATGCTTGTAGCACCGTCATTTTGGTAAATTGCGCCGCCGGAGCCGCCGCAAGTGCCGCCGGCAACTTGGGCGCTACCGGTGATATTCAAAGAGCCTGCACTCAGGTAGATGGCAGCGCCGGAAGAGGAGGATGTGCCGCCGGAGATAGAGCCGCCGTCCATGGTGAAGGTGCCGTTGGCAATATAAACGCAGGGGCCGTATTTAGCACTGCCGCCGGCGATAGAACCGCCGTGCATATTGAAGGTGCCGCCGTTACGCAGGTAGATACCGGCATAGGAGCTTTCATTGGCGGCGGCGAGGTTGAAGGGGGTGATGGTACCGCCGTACATGTTGACCTGACCCTTGTCGTAAACATTGATCACGCCGCCGCGGTTGGCGGTAACTGCTTCGGTCTCATTGCCCTTGATGGTGATGTTGCCGATGATGTTCAAAGTGCCGTTGGTATAGACACCTACCAGACTGGGGTTGGGGGTGGTGGTGGGGGCGTGACCGCCGGAGATGGTGCCGCCGCCGCCGATCAGCCATGTGGTGGTAGTGCCTCGGTTACCAACACGCAGATGACCGGAACCGGTAAAGTTGATATTACCAATTACCAGAATGGCTACATCGGATGCGTTGGCACCGATGGCGGAGGTTTTGTCGAAAGTCAGGGTGGTGCCGGCTTTTACCACATAGTGTCCGGACGCGGTGACGATGTCGTCGTTGATCGTGGTAAGCTCGGTCCATGTTACCACTTCACCGCAGTGGGGGCAGGCGGTGGTTTCGGTGTATGTATCGTTG
Source organism: Oscillospiraceae bacterium (assembly GCA_017398725.1). Lineage (GTDB taxonomy): Bacteria > Bacillota > Clostridia > Oscillospirales > Oscillospiraceae > Faecousia. Next base: position 37,882 of record JAFQFA010000012.1, read on the forward strand.
CTGGGGGTGACCGTGGCTGCTGCATTAGCGGAGAACACAGCGCAACCGATCAGCAAGGCCAGAACGGCACATACAGATAAAATACGGTTGATTTTTTTCATAAATACACTTCCTTATGCTGTAAAATCAAAACTCCGGGCAGTAAATGTCTGGCCGGTGGTAAGACGGGCGGTGACGGTGCATTTGTAATTGCCTGCAGCCAGCTTTGTAAGATCCACAGAGCCGAGGCATGCACCGGGGTTTTCGGTAACGAACCGGGTCATATCAAAATCCTTGTTGAAGCGGCGTCTTGCCCGGCCGGTGACCTCCTGCAGGGTTTTGCCGGCTTCATCGGCAATGGTGACGGTGACACAGTCAATGTACCAGTTGGAGGTGATGTTGCCGGTGAAGAGGTTGTCCTTGCCGGGGTTTTCCAGAGAGTCCTTCACCCAAGGCTCCTCCACAGGACTGGGATCCACCAGTTCCTTCACGGTTACCGGCAGATAGGTGCTGTTATACAGCTCGGAGAAGGTATAAACCTCGTCAATACAGCCGATGAGATACACCTCTTTGTTCAGCTCCGGGTGGATGTAGCGCTTCTGCTGAGTTTGATTTCTTCTGGATTGCTCCAGCACGGTGACGGTGCTGAGTTTCCCATCTACCATATTGCCGTCGTAGACCACATTCACATCCACCACCATCATGGCGTGGTTGCTGCCGCCGGGTGCCTGACGGAACAGACAGTCAGCTTTCTGCAGCTGGGCGTAGGCGTTGAACATGGTCAAAAGATCGTTGCTGGTGGTGACCACAGCGGTGTCTGTGATCCGGTTGGTTTCCGGGCTGATGGTGGGGTTAAAATTATAATCACCCACGGGGATCACGCCGTAATCGCCGAACATGGTGCCGGACATGGAGGTGGTAAAGGATGTGCCGATCTGGCTCCATGCGTTGGTCAGAGCGCCGGAGCAGTCATTACCTACCCGGGCACCGTAGGATTCATAGTTAACGGCGGTGGCTTCCAGACCGGAAATGGTGTAAATGCCGTCCTTGTCCGGTTCCCCGGCGTATTCCAAGAAAGAGTCTTGGGTGCCCACCGCGTAGGCGTAGGGAACGCCTTGATAGATCCGGTCAGCGATCAGGTACAGCTTAGCTCCGCCGTCTCGGGCGGCAAGTCCGTACACCAACGAGTCCGTCGTTCGCCACAGAAGACTTACGGACTCCCGCATGTAGCTTTCTGCGATATCCCGGCGCTGCTGCAGGATCGCTTTTTCCTCTTCCGTCAGTTCTTTCTTGATTGCCTCGGTGGGGGCGGTAGTGCCCTCCGTGGCAGGGGAAGAGGAGGGCGCGCCGCAGGCAACCAGACTACCCGACAGGGCCAGCGCCAAAGCCGCAGCCATGATTCGTTTTTTTGCTTTCATAGGTGCATTCCTCCTACGGATAATTTGCTTATTATATTATATTTGTATCCGGATTGGAAATCTAGGCAAGATAATTGTTTGCTTTTTAGAAATCTTGGTATTTTATAAAAAATGGCTTCGCCGGTTTTTGAAAAATATTCACAGAAAACTTGCGTTTTATCGCTGCTTTCTGTATAATTGTAATATATGTCTGTGATAAAGGAGGGGAAATTATGAATTTTCCGCAATTCACAGTTTCGAGATTTGGGTTTTATGATTCCGATGTTGTAAGCATCGGCAACCGGGCGGGAAAATACCGCAGCGTGCTGGGTTATGAGCTGGATTTTTTTACGGAGGATCACCCCGGTGGGCAGGATCTGGACGGTACTTTTTATCCTGCCCGGCGTAATTGCGTGGTCCTTGCAAAACCGGGCCAAAAGCGTGCAATGCACCCGCCCTACCGATGCTGGTTTTTGAACATAGCCACGCAGGATCCGGAATTGCAGGAGCTGTTTGCCCAGCTTCCCACTGTGTCCACCTTGTGGAATATGGAAGCTGCGGTGAAGCTATTTCAGGAAATGATGGACGTGGAGGACGGAATTTCCATGGAAGGCCGCTTGCGGCTGCAAAGCTGCGTGTGCCGTCTGATGGCGCTGCTGACCCAGTGCCGGACCGCGCCGGATGGGATCCGTTCCAATGCAGTCCGGCACCAAAAGACGCTCATGGCGGTGGATAAGTATATCCGGGAGCACTTGGCCGAGGATCTGTCCTTGGAGGTGTTGGCAAGGGTAGCCAATCTGGACCCGACTTATTTCCATAAGCTTTTTACCTCGGTATATGGCATGACCCCCGCAAAACGGGTCCTTGGCTACCGGATTTCTGCCGCGAAAAACGGCCTGATCGAAGGTAAATTGCCATTGGACGAACTGGCAGCCAAATGCGGATTTTCTTCGCAAGCGTATTTCTGCTACAAGTTCAAAAAGTCGGTGGGTAGTTCCCCCACCCGCTACCGGCAAATTTATTTGAATCGAATGAAAAAGTAATTTGCCAAAATCCGGGAAAATACTTGCAACTTCATAGCATTGATGGTAATATATACGATAGGTTATAATTATATGAAGGAGGCCAACCATGACTCTCAACGAGAAAAAGCAATTGCAGCTGACCGCTTGCAAGGTCCGTATGGGCGTGATCGAATCCACCCATGGTGCCAAGGCCGGTCACCCCGGCGGCAGCCTGTCCGCTGCGGAGGTATTTACTTACCTGTACTTTAAGGAAATGAACATCGATCCCAAGAATCCCAAGTGGGAAGACCGGGACCGTTTTGTTCTGAGTAAGGGCCATACCACCCCCGGCCTGTATTCTGCACTGGCTGAGCGGGGCTTCTTCCCTGTGGAAGATCTGCCCACCTTCCGCCACATTGACTCTTACCTGCAGGGTCACCCCAATATGAACACCGTTCCCGGTGTGGATATGTCCACCGGTTCTCTGGGTCAGGGCATCTCTACCGCTGTGGGCATGGCAATGGCTGCCAAGCACACCGGCAAGCAGAACCGGGTCTACACCCTGCTGGGTGACGGCGAAATTCAGGAAGGTCAGGTTTGGGAGGCATGCATGGCTGCTGCCCACTATAAGCTGGACAACCTGTGCGTGATCGTGGATAACAACGGTTTGCAGATCGACGGCGCTGTGGATGCGGTTATGAGTCCTTATCCCATCGTGGACAAGCTGGATGCCTTTGGCTTCCATGTCCAGCAGGTGGACGGCCATAACTTCGAGGAGCTGGAAGCTGCCTTTGCTACTGCCCGCGGCACCAAGGGCGCTCCCTCTGCCATCGTCATGAAGACTGTCAAGGGCAAGGGCGTTTCCTACATGGAAAACAATGCCGGCTGGCATGGCAAGGCTCCCAACGATGCCGAGTATGAGCAGGCAATGACCGAGCTGAAGGCTCAGTACGCAGAACTGGAGGCAATGTAATATGGCTGAAATGAAGAAAGTTGCTACCCGTGACAGCTACGGTGCCGCTCTGGTAGAGCTGGGCGCCCAGTGCGAGGATCTGGTGGTTCTGGATGCCGACTTGGCAGGTGCTACCAAGACCTCTGTATTCCAGAAGGCTTACCCCAACCGTCACTATGATTTCGGTATTGCTGAGGCCAACATGGTTTCCGCTGCTGCCGGTATGTCTACCGCCGGCTTGGTGCCTTTTGCCTCTTCCTTTGCTATGTTTGCTGCAGGCCGTGCTTTCGAGCAGGTCCGCAACTCCATCGGCTACCCCCACCTGAATGTAAAGATCGGCGCCACCCACGGCGGTATCTCCGTCGGTGAGGACGGCGCATCCCACCAGTGCTGTGAGGACTTCGCTCTGATGCGTTCCATCCCCGGCATGACTGTGATCTGCCCCGCGGACGATGTGGAAGCCAAGGCTGCTGTGAAGGCCGCCTATGCGCACAAGGGCCCCGTGTACCTGCGCTTTGGCCGTCTGGCTGTGCCGGTATTCCACAGCGAGGACTACAAGTTCCAGATCGGTAAGGGCGAAGTGGTCAAAGAGGGCACCGATGTTGCCATCATTGCCAACGGCCTGCTGGTTTACGAAGCCATCACCGCAGCCGAGGAGCTGGCACAGGCCGGTATCAATGCCATGGTGATCAACATGGCTACCATCAAGCCGCTGGATGAGGAGCTGGTTCTGGCTGCTGCCCGTAAGTGCGGCAAGATCATCACCTGCGAGGAGCACTCCATCATCGGCGGTCTGGGCGAAGCTGTCTGCAGCCTGCTGGCTGAGAAGCTCCCCACCCCTGTTAAGCGGATCGGCGTCAACGATGAGTTTGGTCACTCCGGCCCTGCTGCAGCCCTGCTGAAGCAGTTCGGCCTCAGCGCTGAGCACATCGTGGAAGTTGCCAAGGACTTCTGCAAGTAAGAAATAAAATGCCGGGACGCAAGTCCCGGCATTTTCAGGTTCAATAAAAGACCGGATGCAACTTGCATCCGGTCTTTGCTATTTCATTAAGCTTCGTAAATTGCCTTGCAAGCCAGCATGGTCATATAGCAGTCCAGCTTGGCGACGATCTCCAAGGGGGCGTGCATACCGATCACCGGCACACCGGCGTCCACGGTCACAATGTTCCGGTTTGCCATATAGGCAGCCACAGTACCGCCGCCGCCCTGATCCACCTTGCCCATGGTGGCAGTCTGCCACTTAACACCGGCCTTGTCCAAGGTCTGGCGTACATGGCTCAGTGCTTCCGCGGCAGCATCGCTGGCGCCGCTCTTGCCCCGGGAACCGGTGTACTTGCAGATGGCCACGCCGTAGTTAAGCTGGCTGTTGTTCCGCTTGTCGGAAACCTCAGGGAAGTTGGGGTCAAAGGCGTTGGTCACATCCGCGCTGAGGCAGAAGGAGTTTTCGTAGCAACGGTTCAGCTGCGCACCGGTACCGTCACACAGATCCTGCATAAAGGTATCGAAGGCATAGCTCTTCATACCGGTAACGCCCACAGAGCCGATCTCTTCCTTATCTGCCAAGATGCACACGGCGGTGTGCTTGGGGGTGCCCAGTGCCAGCAAGGACTCGATCTGTGCATATGCGCACACCCGGTCGTCATGACCGTAAGCGCACAGCAGACTCCGGTCCAGACCCACTTCCCGGCATTTGCCGGCAGGCACTACGGTCAGCTCGGCGCTGAGGAAATCCTCTTCAATAATGCCATACTTTTCGTTGAGCATCCGCAGCACATTCAGCTTTACAAGGTCGCTGCCTTCGCCTTCCAGCGGCTCAGTGCCGAGGATCACATTCAGCTGCTCGCCTACAATGCCTTCTGCCAATGTCTTTTTCATCTGGTCGGCAGACAGGTGGATCAGTAGATCAGATACCATGAATACAGGCTCGTCGTCCCGTTCGCCCAAGGTCACGGTGACCCGGGTGCCGTCCTTGCGGCAGACAACGCCGTGGATAGCCATGGGGGTCATGGTCCACTGATACTTCTTGATGCCACCGTAGTAGTGGGTCTTGAAATAAGCAAAACCGCTGTCCTCATACATGGGGTTGGGCTTCAGGTCCATCCGGGGGGAGTCCACATGGGCGGCGCAGATATTGACGCCTTCGTTCAGGCTTTCGCTGCCGATCACAGCAAGCAGAATGCTCTTATCCCGGTTGTTCCGGTAGACCTTGTCACCGGGCTGCAGCTTCATGCCGGGCAGCAGCGCCTTGAAGCCGTTCTTTTCAGCGACTTCCATCGTCCAAGCGGTGGCTTCCCGCTCGGTCTTGCAGGCATCCATGAATGCGCTGTAGCGTTTGCAGTAGCCTTCCATTTCTTCTCTTTGCTGGGCAGTCAGGCCAACATAGCCGTTCTTGGCATCCAGCATCAGTTGCTTGCGCAGTTCTTCGGTAGTCATATTTAAAACTCCTTTACGGTTCGAATTTTCTATTACATTATACCCCAGCTCTATCTAAAAACGCAAGGCATTTTTCGCGGAATGCTTCCTGTGTACCGTCATTTTGCAGTGTGCAGCTGCATCGGGCGGCAAAATCAGCGCCGGAGGGCTGGGCATCGATCCGGGCAGCGGCATATTCCCGGCTGATACCGTCTCTAACCATGAGCCGTTGGATTCGCGCCTCCCGTGGGGCATCTACTGCCACAGTTAGTTTACATAACTTATCTAAGCCGCTTTCGAACAGCCCGATGGCGTCGATGGCAGCCAGTTGGGGTGCTGGGGTCAATCGCCGCAGCACTTCCGCTTTTACGGCGCTGTGAGTAATTCGGTTCAGGTCAGCCAAAGCGCCTTTGTCGGCAAAGACAATGGCACCCAGCTTTTTGCGCTGCAAAATCCCCTGTTCCACTGTGCCGGGGAATCGGGCATCGATGGCGGCAAGCAGATCCTTGTCGGCTTTTAACAGCGCATGGTAAACAGCGTCGCAATCCACGATCACGCCGCCCTTTTCCCGGATGATCTCCAGAAGGGTGGTTTTTCCGCAGCCGGTGCCGCCGGTGATTCCAATAATCATAGGATATCCTCCGGATCAATGACTTGAAAGGCGGCGGCCTTTTTTAGCCGGTTTTGGATGGCGTAGGCAATGCCATCGCCCTCGGGGCAGCGGGCATATACCTTATGCACCGCCGGGTCATCCAGTTCCCGCAAGGCGGCAAACAGACCGGCGGACAGGGAATTCAGGTCTGCTGCTTTGCCGTAGGATAAGGGGGCAAGGCCTTCAAACAGGGAAAGCTCTTCTTCAAAGCATAGCACCCGGTCGCCGGGCTTATAAAGCGTTCGGATGCATTCGGCGGCTTTCCGGGATGTGCCGGACACGATTACCACCTGACAGGCAGGGGCGTAATGCCGATACTTCATACCCGGCGCCTTTACCACTGCGTCTTTGTCGATTTGGGCGGTAACGGCTTTATCTACCACTAAATCCCCCAAAACCGCTATGAGCTGTTGGGGGGTGATCCCGCCGGGACGCAGCAGACGGGGGCGTTTTTCCGTCAGGTCCACAATGGTGGATTCCACGCCTACCCGGCAAGGACCGCCGTCTACGATCATAGGGATCTTGCCGGCGTGGTCATGATATACATGCCCGGCGGTGGTAGTGGAGGGCTTTCCGGATAGATTGGCAGAGGGGGCAGCCAAAGGAACGCCGGCAAGACGGATGATTTCCCGGGTTACCGGACTGTCGGGGCAGCGGACTGCCACGGTGGACAGTCCTGCGGTGGTTTCCTGCGGGACGCAGGATTTTGCCGGCAGCACCATGGTTAAGGGACCGGGCCAAAAACGTTCAGCCAGCCGATAAGCGCTTTCCGGCACATCATGGCAAAGATCGTCGATCTGGCTTGCATCTGCGATGTGCAAAATCAGAGGGTTATCGTTGGGACGGCCTTTTGCAATAAAAATCTTTGAAACGGCCTCCGGATCCAGACCGTTGGCGCCGAGACCGTATACGGTTTCGGTAGGAATCGCCACCAGACCGCCTTCACGGATAATCTTGGCAGCGGCTTCGGCACAGCCCGGCTCTTGGGCATTCATCAACAGGGTTTCCAAAGTAACCCTCCTTTCCTTAGGTTAAAAAAGGGAGCAGCCGGGGCTGCTCCCTTTCAAATTACACAGTGGGCTGATTGGCAGCTTCGATGATCTGCACGAACTTCTCGGGAACCAGAGAAGCACCGCCGATCAGACCGCCGTCGATATCGGGCTGAGCCAGCAGCTCGTAGGCGTTCTTCTCGTTCATAGAGCCGCCGTAGAGGATGGAGATGGCCCGGGCGTTCTTGGAGGAGTACAGCTTGCGCACCACGGTACGGATGGACTCGCAAACCTCTTCAGCCTGCTCGGGGGTAGCGGTTTTGCCGGTGCCGATGGCCCAGATGGGTTCGTAGGCAATGACCACCTTGCGGATCTTGTCTTCAGAAACACCCTGCAGACCCAGCTTGATCTGCATAGCGATGTGCTCGGCAGTGATGCCGGCTTCCCGCTGCTCCAGAGTCTCGCCACAGCACATGATAGGCACAAGACCTACTTCCAGCGCGGCCAGAACCTTGGCGTTGACATCGGCGTCGGTCTCACCCATAGCACGGCGCTCGGAGTGGCCGATGATAACATACTTACAGCCGGCATCTACCAGCATGTTGGCAGCGATCTCGCCGGTGTATGCACCGGAAGCATTGGCATTCACGTTCTCAGCGCCGATGCCTACCCGGGTCTCACGCATAGCCCGCACAGCAGCGGGGATGCAAACGGCGGGTACGCACAGGGCGATATCACACCAGCGGCCCTTGGGCATAATGGCCTTAAACTGGGTCATAAATTCTTTGGTTTCACTGGGAGTCTTGTTCATCTTCCAGTTGCCGGCAATGACGGTCTTACGATACTTTCTGTTCATTTTTCCCTCTCCTTAACTTTTGGGCGCATCTCAAAACTGTTTTTGGGAAAGTCTTAAGGGTGCCAAAATGCTTTTTCTTGTTTTATGTTGTGCCGGGGCATACTGCCCCGGCGGTTGAAGATATGTTTGAAGATATGGTGAAGATTGGATTATTTATCCTGCAGGCAGGCGATGCCGGGCAGCTCAAGGCCTTCCAAGAACTCCAAAGATGCACCGCCGCCGGTGGAAATGTGGGTGATGGCATTGGCAAAGCCCAGCTGTTCGCAGGCTGCAGCAGAATCGCCACCGCCGACGATGGTCACAGCGTCGCTGTCAGCCAGTGCCTGTGCCACGGCAATGGTGCCCTTGGCGAGGGTGGGGTTTTCGAACACGCCCATGGGGCCGTTCCATACCACAGTCTTGGCGGCCTTAGCAGCAGCAGCGAAAGCGGCGCATGCCTTGGGGCCAATGTCCAGACCCATCTGGTCAGCGGGGATCGCGGTGCAATCCACATAATCCACGGAGATCTCTCCGTCAATGGGGTCGGGGAAAGCAGGAGCAATTGCGGTGTCGGCAGGCAGCAGCAGCTTTACGCCCTTTGCCTCAGCCTTAGCCAGCATTTCCTTGCAGTAGTCCAGTTTTTCATTGTCTACCAGAGATTTGCCGACACTGTAGCCCTGTGCGGCAAGGAAGGTGTAAGCCATACCGCCGCCGATGATCAGGGTGTCTACCTTCTCCAGCAGATTGTTGATCACGTTCAGCTTATCGGAAACCTTGGCACCGCCCAGAATCGCCACAAAGGGACGTTCGGGGTTAGCCAGAGCCTTGCCCATAATAGAGACTTCCTTCTGCACCAGATAGCCGGAAACGGCGGGCAGATAGTCAGCTACGCCTGCGGTGGAGGAGTGGGCACGGTGGGCAGTACCGAAAGCATCGTTTACAAAGATATCGGCCAGATCAGCCAGAGCCTTGCTCAGCTCGGGGTCATTCTTGGTCTCACCTTTGATGTAGCGGGTGTTTTCCAGCAGCATCACATCGCCGTCGCGCAGAGCAGCGGCCTTTGCCTTGGAGTCTTCCCCTGCCACGTCGGTAGCCATAACGACTTCCTTGCCCAGCAGCTCAGAGATCCGCTTGGCAACCACCTGCAGGCTCAGCTCGGGCTTCCATTCACCCTTGGGCTTGCCCATGTGAGAGCACAGGATCACCTTGGCACCCTTGTTCACAAGGTACTCAATGGTGGGCATGGCAGCCACGATCCGCTTGTCGGAAGTGATCTTGCCGTCCTTGGTGGGAACGTTGAAGTCGCAGCGGCACAGCACCCGCTTGCCGGCTACTTCAATGTCTTCAATAGACTTCTTGTTGTAGTTCATGTTTCATTTTCCTCCCAATCAAAAAGGCATTAGCCTTTCATTTTTCCGTAGTCGGTCAAGCCGGGGAAATCCAGCTGCCGCAGCGCCTCATACACCGTGATCGCAACGGAGTTGCTCAGGTTCAGGCTCCGGGCCTCTTGGCGCATAGGCAGGCGGATGCAGCATTGCCGATGCGCTTCCAGAAAATCCTCAGGCAGACCTTTGGTTTCTTTGCCGAAGAACAGGTAGCAATCCTCCTCGAAGCGGGCCTCGGTATAGCACCGGGGTGCCTTCGTGGATAAGCACCACATTTGTTTCACGTCGTTTTTTTGGAAAAAGTCGTGAAGATTCTCATAGTCCCGCACTTCCACCAGATTCCAGTAATCCAGCCCCGCCCGTTTGACGGCCTTTTCGGAAATGTCAAAGCCTAAGGGACGGATCAGATGAAGCCTTGCACCGGTGGCGGCACAGGTGCGGGCGATGTTGCCGCAGTTTTGCGGGATTTCCGGCTCTACCAAAACGATATTCAGCATATGTAAGAACCTCCCGACAGCATTCAGCGAACATCCATCATATTGTAGTGCAAAACACCGCCGAAATCAATGATAAAATGGGAAAAAATTTTCTTTTTTATAGTTTTCACAGAAAAAATGAAAGACCATAGTTGCTTTTGTGGATTTTTTTGCGAAAATGTCAATTTGTTACTGCTGTTGGAGCGGAAAAACCCGGCGCAGCTTGCGCCGGGCGTACATTATTGTATTCCCTGTTTGTCCAAAAGTTCCACAACTGTCTGTCCCCGGGCAGTGAGAGCCACCGTGCCGTGGACCGGGAAATCCTGATAGGCGGCCATGTCAAAGCCCTTTAGGGGCTTGGTGTAATCTAAATCGATCAGCCCTTTTTTCTCCAGTACTTGCAGGATCAGACTGTAATCCTGCCGGGAGTAAAGATTGTCCTCCAAATATACCGGCGTCATATCATCGGCTTTCCGGGCAACCGGCAAAAAGGGAATCTGGGCCAGCATGCCCAGCATATCCAGTTCTCCTTGGGTCAGCTCCAATGCTTTCGAGCAACCGCTGCAATTTCCGCAATTTCCGTTGCAGGTCATGATATCACCTTGCCTTTTTCCTGTTCGTAGGTTATAATCATTATATCATACCGCAAAGGAGCATACAATATGTCTATTGTGAAAATAACGGCAGAAAATTTTGAAGAAAAAGTAATGCAGGCGCAGGGGAAAGTGCTTCTGGATTTTTGGGCCACATGGTGCGGCCCCTGTCAGATGATCGCTCCCATTGTAGAAGAAATCGCGGAGGAAAATGAAGATCTTCTGGTGGGCAAGGTGGATGTGGATACCGATCCCCAGCTGGCGGTAAAATTCGGCATCGGCAGTATTCCCACGTTGATGGTGTTCGAAAACGGTCAGGTGACTGGCACGCTTCTCGGCTACCGCCCCAAGGCAGACATCATCAAGCATTTAGGCCTGTAAAATGCACCCCCGGTTGGCAATGCCAACCGGGGGAGTTGTTTTAAATCTCAATCAGCTCGTATTCTCTGCGGCCGAGGCAGTGGGCAGCGGCGGCTTCAATGGTATGCACGCCGTTGCGGCTTTCGATCCGCTCGATCAGATGGGCTTTGCCCGGATCGTCGCTGGCGTATACCAGATCCAGACATGCCTGATCGATGGCCACCGGATCCAGACTGATGAGCATGCCGATGTCCTTGATGCAGGGATCTTCCGCCACAGCGCAGCAGTCGCAGTCTACGCTCATATTCTTCATCACATTGACATATACGATCTCATTTTTAAAGAAGGTGATCACAGAAGAAGCGGCATCGGCCATAGATTCCAGAAAACGATTGCGTTCTGTTTTCCAGTATTCCTCGGTTTGGCCGGCACCGTGAATGTACTTTTTGCCGTAGGCAGAGGCAAAGCCGATGGAAAGCTGCTTCAATGCACCGCCGTAGCCGCCCATGGGGTGGCCTTTGAAGTGGGACAGGACCAAGCAGCTGTCGTAGTTCACAATGTCCTTGCCCACAAAGTTCTTTTGAATTTGCTTGCCGTTGGGAACGGTCAATTCCATATCCGGACCTTGGGCATCCAGAAGGTCTACGGTAAAGTAGTCCAGCCAGCCGTGGTCTTGGAAGGTCTGCATGTGCCGCTCGGGAATATCCCGTTTGCCTTTGTAAGCGGTGTTGGTTTCCACCACCGTGCCACCTACATGGTCGATCACCGGCTTCCAAAAGTCCGGACGGAGGAAGTTCTGATTTCCCGGCTCACCGGAATGGACTTTTACAGCTACCTTTCCGGGGAGTGTCTTTCCCAGTGCGGTGTACAGCCGCAGCACCGCTTCCGGGGTAATTTCTCGGGTGAAATATACAGTAGATTTCATGTTCTTACCGCCTTTCCTGTTTTTCTTTCAGTATAGCCGAATATCGGCTTTTTGGCAACCGAAATTTCGATGGATAAGCCCCAGCCCTATGCAATACAGTAGGGTAGGAGGGATGCTTGTATGAAAGTGCAGAAAGTGGATTGGAAAAAACTGGCTGTTTGTATTGCCCTACCGCTGGCGGTAGGGGGCGTGGCGGCACTGCTTACCGCCGGGGCAATGGATGCTTACCGGATGCTTAATAAGCCTGCCTTTTCACCTCCCGGCTGGGTGTTTCCGGTGGCGTGGACGGTTTTATATATTTTGATGGGCTGGGCAAGCTACCGGATCCTGACGGCAGATGCATCCAAAGAGAAAAAACGGGATGCGCTGATTTTATATAGCCTGCAGTTGGCGGCAAATTTCTTTTGGTCACTGCTGTTTTTTCGTTGGGAACTGCGGCTGACTGCCTTTTTCTGGCTGTTTGGCCTTTGGCTGTTGATCTATGCCACTATTCGGCTGTTTTACCGGGTGGAGGACCTCACGGGGGATCTGTTGCTGCCTTATCTTTTGTGGACGACTTATGCGGCATATTTAAATTTGGGGGCGTTTTTACTGAATTAAGCCTTTTCATTTTGGAAAAAATGTGCTATAGTAAATCTACCAAATTATAGAAACCAAGGAGGACAGACCCATGGCAAATAAATATGCAGGCACCCAGACCGAAAAAAACCTGATGGCCGCCTTTGCAGGCGAGTCCGAGGCAAGGAACAAGTATACCTACTTTGCATCCAAGGCAAAGAAGGAAGGCTATGAGCAGATCGCAGCGCTGTTCCTGAAGACCGCGGATAACGAGAAGGAACATGCCAAGCTGTGGTTCAAGGAGCTGGACGGCATCGGCGATACCGCTCAGAACCTGAAGAGTGCCGCAGAGGGCGAAAACTACGAGTGGACAGATATGTATGCCGGCTTTGCCGAAACCGCCGAAAAGGAAGGCTTCCCCGAACTGGCTGCCCGTTTCCGTTTGGTGGCGGCTGTAGAGAAGCACCACGAAGAGCGCTACCGCAAGCTGCTGCAGAATGTAGAGGCAATGGAAGTGTTCCAAAAAGCCGGTGTTACCATTTGGGAGTGCCGCAACTGCGGTCACATCGCTGTGGGAACCAAGGCTCCTGAGCTGTGCCCCACCTGCGCCCATCCCCAGAGCTTCTTCGAAGTCAACGCCGAAAACTATTGATCCATGTATAAGAAACGCCGCAGTTCGCATTTGAACTGCGGCGTTTTTGCGCTTATAAGGTATTCAGAAACGATTGGGTGAAGTTTAAAAAACTTTCCGTTGCCCGGGAAAGATAGCGCCCCTTTTTGGTCACCATGGCGATCTGCCAAGGGAATTGGGGTGTTAGAGGAATACTGACTAAGTTTGCCCGATGTGCTTGCCGCAGCATAGGAGCGGGGAAGACACCCACCCAATCGCCGCAGCCCAATGTGTCCAGAATAAAACCGGGCATCATGCTTTGGCAGGCAATGTTGGGAGAAAAACCTTCCTCCCGGCATAGTTTCGATAGGGCATGATATAGGGTGGTGCTTTGGTTGTAAGTAATGATATCCAGCCCATCCAGCTGACGGATGTGGATAGAGGTTTGACTGGCAAGGGGATGATCCCGATGCATCAGCACATGGACCTCATCGGCCACAATGGGAACCACATCCAGATCCTCTCCCTCCGTCAGCGGAAGCATGACCAGACCAATGTCTGCCGTACCGTCCATTACCTCTTGGACAACGGTGCGGGTGCCGCTTTCCCGGATGGTGATCCGGATACCGGGATTCGCTTTCCGGTATTGCGCCACCAGCTTGGGGAAATACATGTCCAGCAGCACGCCGGGTCCGGAGATCCGAAGTTCTCCGGCGTGTCCGCCGGCCAGATCCTCCATTTGCCGATAAATATCTTTATGCTGCTGCAGTAATTGGGTCCCTTGGCGCACCAGAACCTGCCCAGCTTCCGTCAGGGCAAAATGCTTGGTGCTGCGTTCAATGAGCTGTACGCCCAGTTCTTTTTCCAGATTTTTGACACACCGGGTCAAAATGGGCTGGGTTACATACAGTTTTTCGGCAGCTTTGGAAAAGCTTTGATGTTCGGTTACTGCAAGAAAATACCGTATATGTTGAATGTCCACTGGGCGCACCTCCTTGTTTGCTAATTATAACATAAAAACATAAAAATAGCAACCATTTATGAATTTTTTGTTTAGACTATCGGTTTTTAAGAATCCCATGATCCCGAGTAATATATCCTAGGTGGACATTGCAGGGAAAATTCTTTTTGATCCGGTTTTATCAGCGATAAGAGTGGACAATGGCTAAAATCTACCTTTTTATGTTGTTGAAAAAATATATCATGTTTTCGGATTATTTCAACACAAAAGCCGCGGTAAAACCTTGCATTTGATTGCAGTCTTGCTATAATATTAAAAAAACGAAAAGGAGCCAATATATGCAGCAGAAACTTTACGCGGGCTACCATAAGATCAAAGTTACACCCCCGCTGGGATTGCCGGTTCCCGGCTATTTTGCCCAGAGAACCTCTGACGGTATTTTGTCGGACCTGTATCTGCGCTGCACCGCGTTTTCTCAAGGGGAGAAAAAGGCCTTGGTGTTCAGCGTGGATTGTATCAGCATGAATGCACAAGCTTTTGAGACCATTGCCCCCATGATCAGTCAGTATTGCGGCGTGGAGGAAGACGGCATCTATATTACTTGTGTCCATAGTCATACGGCCTTCCGGATTGTGAAGCCTTCGGAAAAATGGACGGATACGGATGTTTTTCTGCAATGGCTGTTTAAGCAGTTCTGTACCTGCGCCAAGCTGGCACTGGAAGACCTGAAGCCTTGCACTGTGAAAGCGGCCAAGGGCACGGCAAAGGGGGTAGGCTTTATTCGGGTTTACCGGATGAAGGACGGCTCTGTGCGCACCAACCCCGGATTCGGAAATCCGGATATCGTAGCGCCCTTGAGCCAGCAGGATCATGAGGTGCAGCTGGTTCGTGTGATCCGGCAGGAGGGCACCGAGATCCTGATGGTAAATTTCGGCACCCATGCCGATTCGGTGGGCGGGTGCAAATACTGCGCCGATTGGCCCGGCTACCTGTGCGACACATTGGAAAATGCCTTCGGCGGTGAAGCCGATGCTATGGTGCTGGTAGGCGCACAGGGCAACAGTAACCATATGGACTTCTTTATGCCCACCGGAACCCCCTATAAGGGTGCGGAATATTATGCCAAGCGGATGGCAAGAACCTTGGCCGGCGAGGTGCTGAAGATCTACGACAGCGCTGCCGAAACCGGGGATGATACGATTTCTTATGGCAGCCGTATTGCAAAAGTTGGTAAAAACGACTATGACCCCGCTACCG
The DNA here is from genome assembly GCA_017398725.1 of Oscillospiraceae bacterium. Taxonomy (GTDB): domain Bacteria; phylum Bacillota; class Clostridia; order Oscillospirales; family Oscillospiraceae; genus Faecousia. Next base: position 53,227 of record JAFQFA010000012.1, read on the forward strand.
TGCCCATGGCACAAGAACTGGTAGACCTTTACAAAAAATACGGCAATTACAATGAGCCTGTTTTTGAAACATATCCCATGAAGGTGCCGGAGGCCATCCGCATCATTAACAATTTGGCGCGGCCGGAATTTTTTGCGTTGCGGATTTCCGGATTGCGTGTGGGCGGAATTGGTTTTGTGGGGATTCCCGGAGAGCCCTTTGTATCCATCGGCACAGATATTAAAGCCCAAAGTCCTATGAAAACCACATTGGTCACCTGCCTGACCAATGGAGGACAGGGCTACTATCCCGATGCCGCTGCTTTTGCGGAAAAGGAAGGCTACGAGCGCACCAGCTCTCCCTTCGCGCCCAACTGCGGAAAGATTCTGGCAGATGCGTGTTTGGCACTGCTGGAAGAACTGAAATGATGCAAAAAACGATTGTTGGAAAACAACCGGTAAAAGGTCTGCAAAAGCACCCATTGGCGATGCTGGTGATCGGCATTTTGGGTATTGCCATGTCCTCCATTTTTGTGAAATTCTCCAAGGCACCGGCGGCAGTGACCGCCGCTTATCGGATGTTGTGGGCCGTGGCTCTGATGACTCCGGTGGTTTGGGGAAAAGGTTCGGTGCGCCGGGAGTTTGGGCAACTGGAAAAAAAGACGCTGCTTTTAAGTGTGGTATCCGGCTTGTTTCTGGCAGCCCATTTTGTTTTGTGGTTTGAATCTCTGGACCATACCTCCGTTGCCAGCTCTACCACCATCGTCTGCACGGAAGTGATTTGGGTAGCCTTGGGCTTTTGCCTGTTTTTGAAGGGACGGCTTTCCGGTCGGGCGATCCTAGCCATCGGTGTAACCATCGGCGGCAGTGTGTTGATTGCATGGTCAGATTCCGGTTCCGGCGGCAGTCACTTGTATGGCGACTTGTTGGCGTTGGCTGCAGCCATGGTGGAGGCGGTGTATACCCTCATTGGTACAGTGGTGCGCAAAAAGACCTCCACCGCCGTGTACACCTATGTGGTTTACGGAGCTTGCGCAGTGTGCCTGCTGCTGACCTGTATGGTTCAGGGGCTGGATCTGTTTGCCTACGGCATCAGTGCCCCGGTGGTAGGCCTGCTTCTGGCGGTGTTTTCCACTATCATGGGTCACAGTATCTTCAGTTGGTGCCTGAAATTTTTCTCCCCGTCTTTCGTGTCCGCATCCAAGCTTTGCGAACCGGTAGTGGCGGCGATCGCAGCGCTGTTTCTGTTTTCCGAGATCCCCGCACCGGTGCAGATCGGCGGTAGTTTGTTGATCATGGGCGGCGTATTTTACTACTCCCGCTTGGAAGAGAAAAAATCATAATCAAAAGAGAAAGAGGCTGCCTTTTGGCAGCCTCTTTTGTTGTTATAAATGTTCCTTATTTCTGCAGTTCCGCAAGGGTATCCACAAACAGCTGCGCCAGTTCTTCGCCGGTACCCGGCGCAAAGTTGGTGACACAGGCTTCGTAGCAGCCGATCTCAATGCCCCTCGCATCGGGCAGATAACCCCAGCTGCCACCGGAGCAAGTGGAAATGAAGGTGGTGGGGCAAACGGATTTGCTCTTTATAAGCACGCCTTGGGAGCTGAACATCTCATAGGGAGCAAAGATAAAACCTACATTGCCGATGGTCATGGCGGAGATGGTCATGGTCCGGGTATCCGGTGTTTTGGCGCGTCCGATAATGGCGTTGGCTTCAAAGTAACTGCTAAAGCCGTACTTGCGGGCCAGCTCCACGGTTTTGGAATGGATGTTGCCGTATTCCTTTGCGGCAGCCACTACTTCCGGAGCATGGGGCAACAGATCCAGCTTTTCCTTGTTGGACTTGCCGGTGTAGGTCGTTGTCAAAAACTTGAAGGTGTTGCCTTCTGCTTTTTGCAGCGTGGGTAGCGCATCCACAGCGTACTTACCCAATGCAGCACCGTATTCTTTGTATTGACTCCGTCCGAAGATGGCCTCTCCCGGCATGTTGCTGTTGGGAGTCTGGTTGCCGGCGGCGGCGGCAAAGAAAGCTACCAGACTGTTTGTGTTGGTTTCGATATAAGCCCGGGTGGGACCGGGGTAGTCGGCGGAAATATAGGTATCAGCAGTGGAAGCAAAGGTGGCGTGGGCGGGGAAATTCATCATCACCACATCTTTTTTGCCTTCCCGGACGAATTTTACCAGCTGGAACTGTCCGTCTGCTTTGTCGGAGTGGTCTACGATCACACCGTTGCCAAAGTTACCGAAATTGGAGCCGGCAAAGCTGCCGTCAGAGAGCTTGTAGTGGCGCACATAGGCCATTTTTTCTGTTTCCACATTGCCGTGATACACTTCCGCGGGGGCAAGATCCTTGATGGCGTTCTTTGCGGCATAGGCAGCGGCTTCGTTAAACATACGAAGATGCGCCGGCAAGCCGGTCCAATCATAGGTCAGAGAAACACCGGCATGGGTGTGGGTGGCACACATCATGATATTTTCCGCCGGCACGCCGGTGAGTTGGGTAATGGCGGCCTTGGCAGGCTTTGTGATTTCTGTAGAGGAGTTAATGGTGTCCATGGTGTACAGCAGGAAGATCTCGTCCCCCTGTTTGAAGGCCACGCAGGTAATATACAGATTATCCTTGATGGATTTGGCTACCCGGTTAGCAGCGTCGCCGCCGGCCAGATGCGCCTTGGTAAAATCTTCGGGCATGATCAATTCCCGACCAAAGCCTACCTGCAGAACGGTATCAGACGATTCGGCTGTGCCGTTTTTTTCGGCGCCGCCGCAAGCGCAAAGACACAAAGTCAGCGCCAGCGCCAAAAGGAGTGAAATATACTTTTTCATATAGATGCCCCCCTGCGTTTTTTCTTTATTTTATCATGGGATATAAAAATTTCAAAGTACAACTTTTGTTGTAAATTCCAATTTACCGGTCTAATCTGTAGGGCGGTCCAAATGCACCAGCCGGGGTTCGTGCCCCATGGCCGGGATGATTTTCTCCACAAGGTCTGCGGTTTTCAGCCTTAAGCTGGAGGTGTTGATGCAGGGGTGGCAGCCGATATATTCTCCCTTGAGCACATCCTCATCGATCAAAAGCTGTACCCGCATGTCTTTGTCGTTCATCAGTCCCAGAATGCTCAGAGAACCGGGGGTGATATCCAGAAACTGTTCCATAAATTCCGGCGGAGCAAAGCTGAGCCGGGAGGAACCGATTTGATGGGAGAGCTCTTTCGTCTTAAAGGGCTTGTCGCCGGGGAGCAAAAGCAGGTAAAAGTCGGTGCTTTGCCGGTTGCACAGCAGCAGATTCTTACAGATGGTAGCTTCCAGCGCTTCGTCCACTGCGGCACAAGCTTCCATGGTCATGGCTGCTTCATGGTCGATCCGCTGATAAGAAAGTCCTAAACGATCCAATAGGTCATATACCCGGATCTCCTTGGGGAGCCGTGTTTGACAGTTTTCCGGCCGTCCTTGTTTCAAAACCATATTTACGCCTCCGTTTTGTGCAGGGGATGTTCCATAAATGCCTTTGCCAAGGCAACACTTTGCATCAGCATCCGATCCCGCTGCTGCAGAAGCTCCTCATAGCTTAGGTGGCTGTAATCAAAAAGTCCCTTGCCGGTTTTAGCCCCCAGATCCCCCCGGGCAACGGCATCAAAGAACATTTTCGGTTCGCCGGGGTCCGGCGCCGGTTGATAACTTTTATTGGTCAGGCCGTTGACCATCATATCCAGCCCGGCAAAGTCCATCCGTTCCACCAGTCCCAGCAGCATACCCCGGGGCATGAGGCTGGTTTTCACCGCCAGATCCAGATCCTCCGGGGAGCAGTATCCGTTCTCCAGCAGATGCACCACCTCCCGGGTCAGCGCACCCTGCATCCGGTTGACGATGAAGCCGGGAATGTAGCGCTCCATCCGTACCGGCGTTTTACCGCATTGCTGATGCAGCGCGATTGCCTGCGCCATCACATCTTCTGCTGTTTCCGGACCGCGAACCACTTCTACCAGTGGCAGGATATGGGCGGGGGCAAAGAAATGGGCGATGACCGTGTGGCTTTTTCTTCTTTCCGGCATAATGGAGAAAATATTCAGGGACGAGGTGTTGCTGGCGATGATCACATTCTCCGGCAGGATCCGGTCTAATAAGGCATAAAGCTCTGTTTTTACCGGAATCTTTTCCACCACCGTTTCCGCAATGTACCATGCATCCTCGACGGCGTCTTCCACTGAGTCGGTATACCGGATGCGGCCCTTTGCGGCATCGGCTGCAGCTATGTCCAGTTGTCCTTCTTCCACGAACAGTTCCATGTTGGAAGCGACTACCCGGGCAGCCCGTTCCAGTGTGGATTGGGAGCGGGAGTACAGGCTGACCTCATAGCCTTGCAAAGCATAAGTGGTGGCAATGCCGGGGCCCATGGTGCCGGCGCCTAAAACCGCAATTTTATTTCCCATAATCTATACGCACCTTTCCGATGATCTTCTTTCCCTATCATATCACATCGGGAAAGAAGTGCAATATAAAAAAGCAGGTTGAGGGAAAAGCGGTAAAAAAAGAAATGACCCTTGACTGTGTTCCTTCCGAACGACAGTCAAGGGTCATTTCTGTTCACTCTTGATATCTAACATCTTTGGTTAACCTCTCTTTCTACAGTATTGACGATCCTTCCGCATCTTCATCTTTTCCGCATCACAACAAGTCAGATTTTTCATTTCTCATGAGCGAGAAGTGCTTCTGTGTGGGTAGCTATTGCGGTGTGGCTCGTCAGGATGTTCCAGCATTTTTATCGGTTGTCGAAATTCGCATCCGCCCATAGTGTTTCGGATCGACTTTCAAATTCTACTGAACTGCGTTTTGAATCTTCTTGAAATCTTTACGAATGTTACTTCTTACGGTTTCCATTTATATTTTCATTTCAAGATGCGTCCGAACCCCGATTCTTTTATGCTGGTGTTTTAGCTGTACATTGGTATCACCTCTTTGTGTCTATAAAATATCACAAAAAAATAAAGAAATCAATATGTAAAGTTGTATAAAATGCACCAAAAGAAATGGTGCAAATGGGAGAAATCCGGTTTGAAGAGCAAAAAACCGTTGACAATGGCAGTTTTTATTTGATATACTAATCGTGTTGGGGCGCTCGCAAGAGTGCCCGATTTTTATTGGGGGGTGCTTTATGGAATATCAGCTGATCCGCAGCCGGCGCAAAACAGTGGCAATTCAGATTATCCGGGATGCGGTGATTGTCCGCGCACCTTTGAATATGCCAACGGCTGCGATCAATGCCTTTGTGAAAAGTAAGCAGGCGTGGATCAAAAAGCAGCTGTCCATGCAGACCCGGCTTCCGGCTTTTACACCGGAGGAACTGGCATTTTTCACCCAGCAGGCAAAGCAGGATCTCCCGGCAAGAGTCGCCCGGTTTGCGCCTGCGCTGGGGGTAGCCTACGGCGCGATTACGGTGCGCCATCAAAAGACCCGATGGGGCAGCTGCAGTGGAAAAAAGAATTTGAGTTTTAATTGTCTTCTGATGCTGGCTCCGGAACGGGTCCGGGATTATGTGGTGATCCACGAGCTGTGCCACTTAAGAGAAATGAACCATTCCGGCCGGTTCTGGGCGTTGGTAGAAAACGCAATGCCCGATTATCATGAATCCCGCCGCTGGCTCCGCACCCAAGGCAAGGCGTTGATCGAGAGATTGTAAAAACCGCCCTCATCGGCTCGATGAAGGCGGTTTTGCTTTTTTAGTTCTTTTTCTTGGTCAGGGCGATGGCTGCCACGCAGCAGATCAGCAGCAAATAGGGATAGAACAGATACTGCATGATCTGGAAGGCAGACAGGGTCAGACCCAGCTCTGCGGCAGCGGAAATGGCAACCAGCATCTGAGCACCGTAGGGGATCACGCCTTGGAACACGCAGGAGAAGGTGTCCAGAATGCAGGCAGACCGCTGGGGAGAAATATCATATTCCTTGCTCATTTCCTTGGCGATGGGGTTTGCCATAACGATGGCAACGGTATTGTTGGCGGTGGCAATATCCATGGCGCCTACCAGAAGGCCCATACCGATCTGTCCGCCCTTGTTGCCCCGGAATACCCGGTGGATGAAAGAAAGCAGCGCATCGAAGCCGCCGTGCTCCCGGATCAGAGCACACAGGGCAGCTACGAGAATTGCTACCATGGCAGTTTCAAACATGCCGGAAGCGCCGTCACCCATGCCCTTGAGAAGGGCGGTAAAGCCAACGGCACCGGTAGTCATCATAATAATGGCACCGGAGAGAATGCCAATCATCAGCACAACAAAAACATTAATACCGATGACGCCGCCGACCAGAACCAGCAGGTAGGGGATGATCTGCAGCAGGGAGTACTGACCTACAACGGGGTTGACTTCCTTGCCCAAAGTCATTAGGACCACCAGCACCAACGTGATCAGCGCGGCGGGCAGGGCAATGGCAAAGTTTCCTTTGAACTTATCTTTCATGGCACAGCCTTGACCGTTGCAGGCGGCGATGGTGGTATCGGAAATGAAGGACAGATTGTCGCCGAACATGGCGCCGCCTACCACAGTGCCTACACACAGGGCGGCTTCAAAACCGGTAGCTTGCGCAACCTCTACGGCAATAGGGGTGATCAGGGTGATGGTGCCCACAGAAGTACCCATAGCCAGAGAAACAAAGCAGGCGACAATGAACAGAACAGCCACGGAGAATTGGGGCGGTACGACGCTGAGCATGAAGTAAGCCACACTTTGGGCAGAAGACCGACCCACCACACCAACAAAAGCGCCGGCAACCAAGAAGATCAGCAGCATGGTGATAATGTTCTTATCGCCCACGCCCTGTCCCATGATCTCCAGTTTCTTATCGAAATTGATCTTGCGGTTTTGCAGGCAGGCAACCAAGATGGCCGCCAGAAACGCAATGATGATGGGAATGTTATAAAAACCCATAGGGATCTTCATTGCGTATTCAAAAATCAGGCCCAAGCCAAGATACAGGGCCAGAAATACGCCGATGGGAAGCAGCGCAGCGGGATTTCCTTTTTTCATAGTCTCTCTCCTCTATATACAAATAATATGCCTTATGTTAGCAGATGAAGCGATGGATTTCAACAAAAATCTTCCCCGAATTTTTGATAACCCTTGCAAAAATTCGATAGCCTGCTAAAATAACAGAAATGACAGGAGGAATCGAGATGTCCGCACCCAAACGTATCGCAAAAGACCTGACCCGGGGCAGTATCCCTAAGCAACTTTTGTTGCTGACATTGCCGTTTATGGCATCGAATGCTTTGCAGGTGCTTTACAGCACCATTGATATGATGGTGGTGGGTCACTATGTTGGCACACCCGGCCTTTCCGCGGTTTCCCAAAGCAGCCAGATCCTGAACTTTGCCACAATGATCTGCTTTGGTTTTTCCAACGCCGGTCAGGTGCTGATCGCCCAAGCCTTGGGCGCAGGGAAGAAAAAGGAAATGAACCGGGTCATCGGTACCATGTTTTCTCTTTTGGTGATCTTGGCGCTGGTGCTGTCCGGTGTGGTTCTAAGTTTACGGCATTGGATCATGGATGTGATGCATATGCCGGTGGAATCAGAAGCTTATGCGCTGGATTATCTGATTATCTGCGGCGCCGGCTTGGTATTTACCGCCGGCTATAACATGGTTTCCGCGGTGCTGCGGGGCATGGGCGACTCCAAACGGCCCTTCCTGTTTATCGGCATTGCCTCAGCGGTGAATTTGGTGCTGGACCTTTTGTTTACCGGGTTGTTCCGCTGGGAGGTGGCCGGTGCTGCATGGGCGACCATTATCGGTCAGGCGGTATCGTTCCTGTTTTCTGTTTTCTATTTAATGCGCCGTAAAGAGGCCTTTGGTTTTGATTTCAAAAAGGAAAGCTTCCGGATCGACGGCCACTATACCAAGATGATCGCCGCGCTGGGCGCGCCCATGGCCATCCAGTCCGGCTGTATCAACCTGTCCATGCTCTATGTGAATTCCCTGATCAACAGCATCGATGTGGTGGCTTCCGCTACCTTCGGTGTCGGCGGACGGATCGACGATATTATCAATAAGATCTCCCAAGGTATCCAGTTTGCGACCCTGCCTATGATCAGTCAGAATATTGCTGCCGGTAAAAAGGACCGGGCGGTACGCACAGTCCATTGGTCTTGGATCTATTCCGGAATTCTGACGGCAGTGTGTATGATCGTATATGTGCTCTTTGGTAAAGAGCTGTTTATGATGTTCTCCGATGATCCGTTGGTCCACGAGCAGTCCGGTGACTTTGTCCGGGCGATCCTGTGGATGTTCCCGGCACTGGCGGTGATGCGGGGCAGCGGTGCGTTTATTCAGGGAATCGGCAATGCCAAGCTTAGCATGGTGCTGGCGCTGCTGGACGGCGTGGTGCTGCGTATCGGGCTGAGCTGGCTGCTGGGTATTGCTATGGGCTTAGGCTTTTACGGCTTTGTGCTGGGCTACGGCTTGGCGGCCTACGGCTGCGCCATCCCCGGTATGATCTATTTCCTTTCCGGTATTTGGAAAAAACGCCGTACCTTAGCAGACGAAATGTAAGGACTCGAATTTGAAAGGATTATTATGAAACTGATCACTTTGATGGAAAATACCGCCAGCCGGGAAGACTTGGGTTTTGAGCACGGCTTGAGTCTTTATATCGAGGCCTGCGGAAAGAAGATCCTGTTTGACGCAGGGCAAAGCGGTGCTTTTGCCGATAACGCCGAAAAACTGGGTGTAGATTTGAAAGCAATTGACCTTGCCGTACTTTCCCACGGACACTATGACCACAGCGGCGGTTTGATGCGCTTTTTGCAGATCAACGAAACCGCCAAGGTTTATGTACATAAGGATGCATTCTCCCCCCATTTTAACAGTACCGGTGCCTACATCGGTCCGGACCCGACGCTGTTGGATACCGGACGGGTGATCTTCAATCCCGGTACATTTGCACTGGGGGAAGGGCTGGTCCTTACGGACTTTTTTGGTGCGCCCAGCGATTATCCGCTGGATAGCGCCGGTTTGCTGATGGAGCAGGCCGGGCAGAAACTGCCGGAGGATTTTCGCCATGAGCAATATCTGATGATCCGGGAAGGGAAAACGCGCATCTGCATCAGCGGCTGTTCCCACAAGGGGATTCTGAATATTACAAAATGGGCGCAGCCGGATGTGCTGATCGGCGGCTTCCATTTTATGAATATCGACCCGCAAGGGCCGGAGAAGGAACGGCTGGATGAAGCGGCACAGGTGCTGCTGGAAAGCAAGGCGGTATTCTATACCGGCCATTGCACCGGCGCAGCCCCATACGAATATTTGAAAAACCGGATGGGTGACCGGCTGCACTATATCAGCACCGGCACGGAGATGGAAATATAAATCAGAATTAAAACGGTGCGCAAGTTTTCCAGCTTGCGCACCGTTTTGCAATTACATATACATGGGGAACTTTTTGCAGATATCGGCAACGGCAGCTTTTACCTCAAGCTGGGTGTTTTCGAAATCCTTTGCAGTCAGCGCCAGCAGGTGCGCAATTTGCTTCATCTCTTCTGCCCCCAGACCGCGGGTTGTCATGGCCGCAGTACCTACCCGTACACCGCTGGTGACAGAGGGCTTTTCCGGATCGCCGGGGATGGCGTTTTTGTTGATGGTAATGTGGTTCTGATCGCACCGCAGCTGCATTTCTTTGCCGGTAATGCCCATAGGCCGCAGATCAGTCAGCATCAGATGATTGTCTGTGCCGCCGGTGACCAGATCAAAGCCTTCCTCCATTAGACCCTGTGCCAGAACCTTGGCGTTGTCTACGATCTTGTGGGCGTAAGCCTTGAAATCGTCGCCCATGGCTTCTTTCAGGCAGACGGCTTTGGCGGCGATCACATGCTCCAACGGACCGCCCTGAATGCCGGGGAATACGGCGGAGTTGATCTTCTTACCGAATTCCTCTTTGGCGAGGATCATACCGCCCCGAGGACCCCGAAGGGTTTTGTGGGTGGTAGTGGTTACGATGTCGGCGTAGGGTACGGGACTCATGTGAGCACCGCCGGCCACCAGACCGGCAATGTGCGCCATATCCACCATGAAAATAGCGCCGGCTTCGTGGGCGATATCTGCAAACAGCTTAAAGTCAATAGCGCGGGGATAGGCGGATGCGCCGGCGATCAGAAGCTTGGGGCGGTTTTTCAGCGCCAGATCCCGGATCTGATCGTAGTCAATGAGGCCGGTTTCGTGATTGACATCGTAGGAAACTACATTGTAGTACTTACCGGAAATGTTGGCAGGGCTGCCATGGGTCAGGTGACCGCCGTTGGCAAGGCTCATACCCATCAGCGTATCGCCGGGCTGCAGAAGCGCCACCTCCACTGCCAGATTTGCCTGCGCGCCGGAGTGAGGCTGCACATTGGCAAATTCTGCGCCGAACAGATCCTTTGCCCGCTGGATGCAAAGGCTTTCCACCTCATCCACATGGTCACAGCCGCCGTAATACCGGGCGCCGGGCAGACCCTCGGCATATTTGTTGGTCAGAACAGAGCCCATTGCCGCCATAACGGCAGGGGAACAGAAGTTTTCCGATGCGATCAGCTCCAGACCGTATTTTTGCCGGTCAAATTCCCGGTCCATCATTTTTGCCAGCTCCGGGTCCTGTTTTGCGATCAGTTCAATGGATTCCATAGGTTTTCCGTACATGTTTCATTTCTCCTTTTTTTGTTTCACCAAATAAAAAAGGCAGCCCATAATGGACTGCTCCGGTACGGTAAACCAACGCCATGCGTTTTGTTTATCTCCGTCCGTTTGCCTGAGAGATTCGGCCGTTTCGACCTTGCACCTTCGGCACACAACTGAATGTGTTCTCCAGAGAGTCCTCCGCAGCCGGTCATGGTAATTTCCGGCGGCTTCAAAGGATATTATTTGGTTGTTTGGTGGTATTATACTGCGAAAATTGCGGTTGTCAACCCCTCTTATCGATTTTTTCTATGAATATTCATCAATTCACAAGGGTGGTCTGCGAAATTGACAAAATAACCATTGAAATTGAAAACAGTTTCGTGTATAATGTCCTTATTGTGGGCTTGGCTCACTTATGACCGATGGAGGGCAGCCGCCTTCCCGAAAGGAGATTCATACATATGTACACTGCTAATTCTATCCGCAACATCTGCCTGCTTGGCCACAGTGGCAGCGGCAAGTCCGCACTGGCTGAGAGCCTGCTGTATATGACCGGCGCCATTGACCGGATCGGCAAGAATGCTGACGGCAATACCGTTTGCGACTATGATCCTGAAGAGATCAAGCGCAATATCTCTATTTCCACCGCTGTGGTACCTCTTGTGTACAACGGCGTTAAGATCAATATGCTGGATACTCCCGGTGGCTTCGATTTCTCCGGCGCTACCATGGAAGCCCTCCGTGCTGCGGACGCTGCTATTTTGGTGATCTCCGCCAAGGACGGCATTACCGTCGGTTTTGAGAAGGCATGGAAGTACTGCGAAGCGCGGAATATGCCCCGGTTCATTTACATCTCCAAGGTGGATGAAGAAAACTCCGACTATAACGCCACCTTCAATGCCCTCCGTGAGAAGTATGGCAACAAGGTCGCTCCTGTCGTGGTTCCCATTTGGGACGGCAACCGTAAGGTCACCGGCATCATCGATGTGCTCAACAAGCGCGCTTACGAGATGCAGAATCTGAAGCGAGTGGAGATCGAAGTTCCCGAAGGCAAGGAAGATGTCATTACCGAGTTTAACGATGCTTTGAAGGAATCCGTTGCTGAGACCAGCGAAGAGTTCATGGATAAGTTCTTCGGCGGTGAGGACTTCACCTACGCCGAAATGATCAAGGGTATGCACAAAGGCGTGATCGACCACACGCTGTATCCCGTTCTGTGCGGCTCCGGCGTCAGCTGCTTGGGCAGCCTGATGCTGATGGATCACATCATTGACCTGCTTCCCAACCCTGTGGAAGGCAACTACCATAAGGCAACACTGGCTGACGGCACCACGGAGGAGTTCGTGGTATCTCCCGGCGGCGTGCCCTCCGCCTTCGTTTGGAAGACTGTTTCCGACCAGTATGGCAAGTATTCCTTCGTGAAGGTCCTGTCCGGCACCATTACCTCCGATACCCCGCTGGTGAACGCTCGCACCGGTGAGACCGAGAAGCTGGGCCGCCTGTACACCATGTGCGGCAAGAAGGCTACCGAGGTCAAGGAACTGACCTGCGGCGATATTGGCGCCATCGGCAAGATGGATAAGGTCAAGACCGGCGATACCCTGTGCGATGCCCGTAAGGTGGTTTCCTTGAAGGGCATTCCCTATGCACCCGCATGCTACTCTATGGCCATTGCACCCAAGGTGAAAGGTCAGGAAGATAAGGTCGGCGCAGGTTTGAACCGTCTGAACGAGGAAGATCCCTCCTTCACTGTGGTCAACAATGCCGAGACCAAGCAGATTGTTGTTTCCGGCACCGGTGACCAGCATCTGGATGTGCTGGTTTCCAAGCTGAAGAGCCGCTTCGGCGTGGATGCTGTTCTCAGCCCCGCCAAGGTTGCTTACCGCGAGAAGATCAAGAAGAAGGTGGAGGCCCACGGCCGTCACAAGAAGCAGACCGGCGGCTCCGGCCAGTTCGGTGATGTTTGGGTCCGCTTCGAGCCGCAGGAAGAGCAGGATGAGCTGATCTTTGCAGAGGAAGTCTTCGGCGGTTCCGTGCCCAAGAACTTCTACCCCGCAGTAGAAAAGGGTATTCAGGAAGCAATTCAGAAGGGCCCGCTGGCCGGCTATCCCATGGTCGGTTTGAAGGCAGTTCTGTACGACGGCTCCTACCATCCTGTTGACTCCAACGAAATGGCATTCAAGCTGGCCGCAATTCTGGCCTTTAAGGAAGCAATGCCCAATGCGATGCCCACCCTGCTGGAGCCCATTGGCACACTGGCAGTTTCCGTCCCGGAAGCATATGTGGGCGATGTGATGGGTGACCTCAGCAAGCGCCGTGGTCGTCCCATGGGCATGAACCCCGATGCTGACGGCAATACTGTGGTGGAAGCGGAAGTTCCCATGGCAGAGATGAGCAGCTACGCCATTGACCTGCGCGCTATGACCCAAGCCCGCGGCTCCTTCACACTGGAGTTTGCCCGCTATGAGGAAGTGCCCAAGGCCAACCAGCAAAAGATCATCGACGACGCCCGCAACGAAGACTAAATAAAAACGGTGCAGCCACCCGGCTGCACCGTTTTTTCTGTGGAAATCCATGTAAGGATATGTTATGATAAATCTACAAATTCCAAATTAAAGGACAATGCCTATGCTTCCGGAAGCTTTTTTGAACCGAATGAAAAAACAGCTGGGTGATGCGTACCCGGATTATATTGCATCTTTGGAGCGCCCTCGGGCGGTAGCGCTGCGGTTTAATCCCCTGAAAGGGGAAAGACCTGCGTTGCCCTTTGTGGAAGCGCCGGTGCCATGGGAACCCATGGGCTATTATTATGATCCTGCTTCCCGTCCCGGATTGCACCCTTTCCATGAAGCCGGCGTATATTACTTACAAGAGGCCAGTGCTATGGCGCCGGTTCGACTGCTGGATCCCCAACCCGGGGAAAAGATCTGTGATCTGTGCGCAGCCCCCGGGGGAAAGTCTACCCAGATCGCCGCATCGATGGCAGGGGAGGGCTTTTTGCTTTGCAATGAGTTTAACCCCAAGCGAGCGAAGATCCTCAGCCGCAATATTGAGCGGATGGGAATTGCCAACGCGCTGGTGACCAACGAACATCCCCAAAAGCTTGCAGACCGCCTGACCGGTTTTTTTGACCGGGTCCTCATCGATGCGCCTTGTTCCGGAGAGGGGATGTTCCGCAAGGAAGAGGCGGCGGTAACAGATTGGAGCTTGGAAGCGGTGCATGCCTGCGCCCAGCGGCAGCGGGAGATCCTCCACAGCGGCGCTCAGCTGGTGCGGCCCGGGGGACGGCTCGTTTACTCTACATGTACCTTCGCGCCGGAGGAGAATGAGGAAACCGTGGCGGCGTTTTTAGAATCCCATCCGGATTTTTACCCGGAAACCACGGAAGCCCCATGGTTTGAAGCGGGCCCCAATGGCAGCTTCCGGCTGTGGCCTCACAAGCTGTTGGGGGAGGGGCATTTCGCTGCGGTACTGCGCCGAAAAGGGGAGCAGGAGCAAGATGAAAATGCGCCTTTGGGAGAGAAATTGCCGGCGTTATGGGAGCAGTTTGCCCGGGAACTGGGGATCTGCTTGCCTGCGGGTAAATGTGTCCGTTTTGGCCAAAGCATTTATTGGGCGCCGAAGGAAATGCCGGATATCCGGGGCTTGCGTGTATTGCGGCCCGGTCTTGCTTTGGGCGAGGAGAAGAAAGGGCGTTTTGAGCCGGATCATGCCTTGGCGCTTTGGCTTTCTACGGCGAAAAACATGCTGGATCTAAAGGCAGACAGTGGGGAATTGGCTGCCTACATGCATGGAGATACGGTTGCCTGTGATCGGAACGGATGGTGTCTGGTAAGGGCGGACGGCTATAGCCTCGGCTGGGGAAAAGCAGACGGAAAGGTTCTGAAAAATCACTATCCAAAGGGCTTGCGCCGGTAATTGCTTGTAATTTATCCTTTACATAAGTTTAATTCTATGGTATAATTCAGGTTGGAACATAAGCAAGCATTGCTTTTTAATAATTCGCAAGGAGAGGATCATCCTTGGCTATATATGAAGTTACCGGCGGAAACCGGCTGCATGGTGAGGTAACCATCAGCGGCGCCAAGAACGCAGCCGTGGCAATTTTGCCGGCAGCGATTCTGGTAGGCGGCAAGTGCCGGGTGGAAAATGTACCGGATATTTCCGATGTTCGGATCTTAATCGATATTCTGCGCAGCATGGGCGTTGGGATCACCCAGCCGGAACCTAATGTGGTGGAGCTGGACAGTTCAGAACTGACCCAGTTGGAAGCGCCTGCAGAGCTTGTGCGGAAAATGCGTGCCAGTTACTATTTGATGGGCGCCCTGCTGAGCCGTTATCACAAAGCCAAGGTGGCTTTGCCCGGCGGCTGTAACTTTGCTTCTCGCCCGATCGATCAGCACCTGAAGGGTTTCCGGCTGCTGGGCGCGCAGGTAGAGGAAACAGAAGAATATGTGAACCTTACCGAAGGGGAGTTTGGCCTGTGCGGCAACCGCATTAGTTTGGATGTGGTCAGTGTGGGCGCTACCGTGAATATCATGATGGCTGCCACCTTGCTCCCCGGTCAAACGGTGATTGAAAATGCTGCCAAAGAACCCCATATCGTGGATTTGGCCAATTTCCTGAATACCATGGGTGCCCGGATCACCGGTGCCGGTACAGATACGGTGAAGATCCGCGGTGTAGAGCGGCTGCAGGGCGGCACCTATACCATCATCCCGGACCAGATCGAAGCCGGTACATATCTGGCAGCAGTGGCTGCAGCCGGTGGTGATGTGCTTGTGAAGAATGTCATTCCCAAGCATATGGAATGCATTACCTCCAAGCTGGCGGAAATGGGTGCCCGGATCACCAATTTTGATGATGCCATCCGGATCCAAAGCACCGGAAAACTCCACGATACCACCGTCAAGACCCGTCCTTATCCCGGTTTCCCCACGGATATGCAGGCACAGATCTGTGTGTGCATGACCTTGGCAAAGGGTGTGAGCAAGCTGACGGAAAGTGTGTATGAGACCCGTTTCTTTGGCTACTGCACGGAACTGCAGAATATGGGTGCGGACATTATCATCAACGGGAAAACCGCCATTGTTACCGGGCAGGAGAAGCTTCGCGGCGCGGAAGTTTCCGCAAAAGATCTGCGTGCCGGCGCTGCTTTGATCATCGCCGGTTTGGCGGCAGAGGGGATTACCCGGGTCAGGAATATCCACTTTGTAGAGCGGGGCTATGAGAATATCATTGAAAAAATGACATCCATCGGCGCCGATATCCGCCGCATAGAAGAATAATCAAAGGCTGCTGCGTTGTAACGCAGCAGCCTTTTTCTACCTTTTTGTGTTTCTTCAAATTCCAATTTATCGAACTGTTGAAAAACAGGCTCATCGTAGGGGAGGGTCAAGACCCTCCCCTACAGGAATTTGCATATTTAGAACAGACCGATAAATTGAAATTTAATCTTCGAACATGGCGGTGGAGAGGTATCTTTCGCCGGTGTCCGGCAGCAGCACAACGATGGTTTTGCCGGCGTTTTCTGGGCGTTTTGCCACTTCCATAGCGGCGTACAGTGCCGCACCGGAGGAGATGCCCGCCAAAATGCCTTCCCGGCAGCCCAGCAACCGGCCGGCGGCATAGGCTTGCTCTTCGGTAACGGGGATGATCTCGTTATAAATACCGGTTTCCAGCACCGCGGGTACAAAATTGGCACCGATGCCCTGCAACCCGTGGCTGCCGGCAACGCCCTTGGAAAGCAGGGGAGAGCCGGCAGGCTCTACCGCAACGATCCGGATGTTGGGGTTCTTTTCTTTCAGATATCTGCCAATGCCGGTAATGGTGCCGCCGGTTCCTACGCCGGCTACAAAGATATCCACATTCCCGTCGGTATCTTCCCAGATCTCCGGACCGGTGGTGGCTATGTGGGCAGCGGGATTGGCGGGGTTTTCAAATTGACCGGCAATGATGCTGCCGGGATTCTCTTTTTGCAGCTGCTGTGCTTTTTCGATGGCTCCCTGCATGCCCAGCTTGCCGTCGGTGAGAACCAGACGGGCGCCGTATGCCTTCATCAGCAGCTGCCGTTCCCGGCTCATGGAGTCGGGCATGACGATGGTAGCCTGATAACCCCGGCTGGCGGCAATGGCGGCAAGGCCGATGCCGGTGTTTCCGGAGGTAGGCTCAATGATCATACCACCGGGTTTAAGCAGCCCTTTTGCTTCGGCGTCTTCAATCATGGAACGGGCCACCCGGTCTTTTACAGAACCGGCGGGATTCATAAATTCCAGTTTCGCCAGCAGCCGTGCTTGCAGGCTTTCGCTTTGCATCAGACGACCCAGTTCCATCAGCGGTGTATGGCCCACCAGCTGGTCAACACAGGTATAAATATTGCCCATAGTTATTCCCCCTTACGGAATATAAAGCATTTACTGAAAATATAGTTGAGGATGATTACCAAAATACCCGCCAGCAGTTTTACCAAACCGTCATACAGATGCATCCGATCTACACACAGCCACAGGATCCCGGTCTCCAAAACGCCGGAGAGGATCCGGGCGCCGGTGAATTTGCAAAGCTCCGGAATGACCACATTGGGCTGCCAGCTTTGGGATCGGAAGACAAAGGATTTGTTAGACCAGAAGGCAAACAGCACAGCCCATAGCCATGCCAAAATATTGGCGGGGATGTAGTGGAATTTTCCCAACCGGGTGCATAGGAAATAGACGATATAATTCACCGCAGTGGTGGCAAATCCCCAGAACAGATATAAGATCCATTCTTTGTACTTGTAAAATAAGGAGCGAATCTTCATTGTGATCTCCATTTTGACCGTATTATCAAAAAGTATACCACATATTCAGATAATAATGCAATACCTGCAATTGACAGGAGGGGTGCGCCTATGATAAACTTTCAAAAAATGGCTCTGGAGGGAAGTATATGCCACAGTTAGAGCAGCAGATCGAGCAAGTGGTGGATGCCATTCTGGCAGACTACCGGCAGGAACGGGATATTGACCGGATGGAGTATTTCCGTCAGCCCGACAAGGATAAACTGATCGATATTATCGAGAAATTGCGCAGGATCGTATTTCCCGGCTATTTCCGGGAAAAGACCTACCGGATCTACAACGCTAAGCACAACCTGTCCATGCTCATTGAGGATGTGATGTACAATCTCACAGAGCAGGTGACCCGTGTGCTGCACACAGACGATGTTTCGCAGGAGCAGGCCCGGGTGCAGGCACAGCAGATCTGTCTGGAATTTTTCCGCCAGATCCCGCAGGTGCGCGCCGTAGTACAGACAGACCTGCAGGCAGCTTACGACGGCGACCCGGCGGCGACCGGCATGGCAGAACTGATCTTCTCCTATCCCGGCCTGTTTGCCATTACCGTTTACCGGCTGGCCCATGTTTTGTATGAGCTGAAAGTGCCCATGATCCCCCGGATCATGACAGAGCATGCCCACAGTGTTACTGGTATCGATATCCATCCCGGCGCCACCATCGGTAAGTATTTCTTCATTGACCACGGCACGGGTATCGTCATCGGTGAGACTACCGTGATCGGTGAGAATGTGAAGATCTATCAGGGCGTAACGTTGGGCGGTCTGTCCACCCGGGGTGGGCAGAATCTGCGGGGCAAGCGCCGCCATCCTACCATTGAGGACAATGTGACCATTTATGCCAACGCCTCTATTTTAGGTGGCGAAACGGTGGTCGGCAGAGAAAGTGTGATCGGCTCCTCCGCCTTTATTACCAAGTCTGTGCCTGCTTGCACTACGGTGATGATGAAAAATCAGGAGCTGCAGATGAAGACCCGCCCGGATTGTGCCGGATGTCAGGGTTGCAAAGGTAAAGAATGAAAAAACGGGTATGCGTTAGATAACGCATACCCGTTTTTTTGTTTGTTTAGTCCTCAAACACCAGAATGTCCTTGAACCGATCCTTGAAGATGGCATACACCGCATCCAGCGTTGCCTCATCCTCCACGGTCAGGTAATTCTCGTTGTCCTCGTCCACAGGCTCCACTTCCAGAATTACGATCTCGTTGGCGCCCTCTTCCTCAGGCAGCAGGCACAGATATTCCTTGCCTTCGTACTCGATGCAGTCCAGATACTCAAAGCTGACATCTTCGCCGTTTTCATCGGTAAAGGTCACAATGGAGGTTTCTTCCTCCTCGGGGAGCATGTCCTTGATTTCTTCCATTATTTTCTTGCCTCCTTGACAATTTCAATAGATTTCTTACAAAGCTCAGTGATCTCATCCCACTTGCCGTTATCGATCAGATCTGCAGTGACCATATAACTGCCGCCGCAGGCGCAGATCACAGGGCAAGCGGCGTAGGTCGCCAGATTTTTAAGACCGATGCCGCCGGTGGGCATGACTTTAAACATGGGGAACGGTGCGCTCATGGCCTTGATCTTATCCAGCCCGCCGGACTGCTCTGCAGGGAAGAACTTCAGCACTTCCAGCCCCAGTTTGTAAGCGGCGTGATAGTCGGTGGGGGTGGTGCAGCCGGGGAAAATTGTAATTCCCTTTTCCTGACAGTACTTGACGATCTCAATATCCAGACCGGGGGTGACGATAAAGGTGGCACCGGCAGCCATGGCCTCGTCTACTTGGGCAGTGGTCAGTACCGTGCCTGCGCCAACCAGCATTTCCGGATGGCTTTGTGCCATCAGGCGAATGGCATCCGCTGCGCCGGCGGCCCGGAAGGTCACCTCTGCCACAGGCACGCCGCCTGCGCACAGGGCATCTGCCAAAGGCACGGCATCCCGGGTGGGATTGTTCAGCTTGATTACGGGCACAACACCGATCTTAGCAATCTTAGTTTGCAGTTCGTTCATGGAAAGACCTCCTTAAGCAGGCTATCTGGGTCTATTATATTGGAAATCCCCACCGCTGTCAATCAAAACAAAATTCTGATTTATCGAACAGGTGTCATGCAACATTGTAGGGCGGGGCCTTGGTCCCGCCGCGCAAATGCAATGGGTTTTAGCGGCGGGAGCTTTATCCTGTTGGGGTCCCCGGCGAATGTCCTCGGCACGAACGCCTTCGTCCATCGCAGACCCCGGCCACTCGCTCAAGTCGCTTGATCTGCCGCAGGCAGCGCTCCTTTCGCTCCCCCCCGCCATACAGAATAGAACGATAAATTGGAATTTGAACAGCAAGTGCCCGGCAAGGTATGCTGCCGGGCACTTAGATATATTTCAATAATGGGAACCGCTGGCGGCTTTCAACTGAAGTTGGAGCTTGTCCGCGATCAGGGCGATGAATTCCGAATTGGTGGGCTTGCCCTTTGTGTTGGAAACCGTATACCCAAAGAACCGCTGCAGGGTGTCCAGATCGCCTCTGTCCCAAGCCACTTCAATGGCATGACGGATGGCGCGTTCCACCCGGGAGGGGGTTGTCTGGAATGTTTTTGCCACTTGGGGATAGAGTACTTTTGTGATGGCGTTGATCACATCCATATCGTTTACTGCGATAATGATCGCTTCCCGCAAGTACTGGTAGCCTTTGATGTGTGCCGGTACGCCGATCTCGTGGATGATGCCGGTGACCAGAGATTCAATGCTTTGCCCGTCGGTTTTTCGGGGGAGGGATTGCCGTGGATTATTGCTACCCCGGATCTCTTCCAGCCGTTCCACTAAGGTGGCCATATCGCAGGGCTTTACCATTAAATACCGCACCCCCAGATTTGCGGCGGCGGAAGCTACGTAGTCGGTAACAAACCGGGATGTAGCCAAAGTGACCGGGCGGCGTTCCATGGATGAAATGGCCTTTAAAACGCTCAGCCCGTCCTGCTTGCTGAGCATCAGGTCCAATACCAGAATATCGGGTTTTCTCTGACCTACCAAAGCGATGGCCTGCTCGCCGTCGGCAGCGGTACCCAAAACTTGGAATCCCTCTGCCCGCTGCAGGGCGTTTGACAGGCTCGCGCAGAACTCCTCCGAGTTATCTGCGATCAAAACAGTTGTGCAGTTGTCCATAAATTCCTCTCCTGACATATAAAATGGATCCCCGTATAGATTCAGCAGGTAGCTGCTGCGTTGCGACAAATATAATTTAGCATAACGAAGCACATTTTGCAAGGAGAAACAAAAACAATCGCTCGACAAAAAGCGGCTTAAATCGGTTAAATAATAGGAAAAAACAAACAATTCTCCATAATTCGACTTGTGGATAACCGAATGCGGTGCGGTTGACGCAGAAGAATAAATCATGTAAAATAACAAAAAGCGTTTTATACTGCGGAGGAATGGAAAATGGACAAAAGAATCGCTCAGTTTCGTGATTTTTTGGACAGTGCCCATAGTGTATATCATGCTGTAGCGGCACTAAGCTGGATGCTGGAGGACGAAGGCTATCAGCTCTTGTCGGAAGCAGAATCGTGGACTTTGTACCCCGGCGGCAAGTATTATTTGACCCGGGGCGGCAGTGCGCTGATGGCCTTCCGGATTCCGGAGGTGGTACCCACCGGCTTTATGATGAGCGCCAGCCATGGAGATCGTCCCGGTTTTAAGTTGAAGGAGAATGGGGAGCTGACCGGCGCGTATACCCGCCTGTCTACGGAAAAATACGGCGGCATGCTCATTGCCCCTTGGCTGGACCGGCCACTGTCGGTGGCAGGCAGGGTGCTGGTGGAAACTTCCGAGGGCATTGAAAGCCGGCTTTTGGATATCGACCGGGATCTGATGCTGATCCCCAATGTGGCCATCCATATGAACCGGAAAGTGAACGAAGGCTATACTTGGAACCCCACGGTAGACACATTGCCGCTGTTGGGTGGCAAGAACGCTGCCGGCAGGTTGCAGACACTTTTGGAACATGAAGCCGGCGGTAAGATTCTTGGCCATGACCTTTATTTGTATTTGCGGCAGAGGGCCACTATTTGGGGTATCGACGCGGAGTATATTTCCGCGGCCGGGCTGGATGATCTGGAATGTGTATGGTGCGCAACCCAAGGCTTTTTGAATGCCCGGGAGGCCCGGTCCATCCCTGTGCTGTGCGTGTTCGACAGTGAAGAAGTAGGCTCCTGCTCTACCCAAGGTGCGGATTCCGGTTTGCTGGCGGATACCTTGGACCGAATCTGCAAGGCACTGGATCTGGATGTGCACACCATGCTCAGTAACTCCATGATGCTTTCGGCGGATAACGCCCACGCCCTGCACCCCAACCATCCGGAGCTGAGCGATGCCAACAATGCGCCTGTTCCCGGCGGCGGCATCGTGCTGAAGTTCAACGCAAACCAAAAATACACCACCGACGGCGCATCCGCAGCGGTGCTGCGCACCTTATGTAGCCGGGCGCAGGTACCGGTACAGACCTATTACAATCGGGCAGATCTGCCCGGCGGCTCCACTTTGGGAAATATCTCTTCTTCCCATGTTTCCGTGCTGTCTGCAGATATCGGTCTTGCCCAGCTGGCAATGCACTCCTGCTATGAAACCGCGGCTGTGATGGATGTGCTGTACCTGTGCGATACCATGGAAATGTTCTACAGCAGCGCATTGATGCAGGGCGGCGACGGCACTATGAAAATATTGTCAAATTGAACAAATTCAGACCCCAAAAACTGTGAGAACCTACCATTGCTTGTGGTAGGTTCTTATGGTATTATTATAGCATCCGGGCATAGGGCGTTCTACTCCACAAAATAGGCGTTCTGTGTCACAAAAGGAGGAAAACAAACAACCGTTTGGCGCACGGTGCGGCAGTGTGGAGACCTGTCGTAATACCTTCACCGTAAACCCGGTGCTGGTGAGAGCATATGCGAAGAGTCGGTATGCTTAGCGTCGTAAAGTATGGCAAACGTAACCCTGAAAAACATCAAGAAGATCTACCCGTTCAGCGGCGATGACATCAAGCGGAACAAGCGTAAGGCTAAGGCCAAGAAGAAGGTAGAGATCGAGGTCCCCGAAGAGGAGAAGGTCAATCTGCAGGTTACTGAGCAGGGCGTTGTCGCTGTTCAGGAGTTCAATCTGGAGATTCAGGACAAGGAATTTATCGTTCTTGTCGGTCCTTCCGGCTGCGGTAAGTCCACTACTCTTCGTATGGTCGCCGGTCTGGAAGAGATCTCCGAAGGCGAGCTGTGGATCGGCGACAAGCTGGTCAACGATGTCGCTCCCAAGGACCGTGATATCGCCATGGTCTTCCAGAACTACGCTCTGTACCCCCACATGACCGTGTATGACAACTTGGCTTTCGCTCTGAAGCTGCGTCATACCCCCAAGGCAGAGATCGACCGTAAGGTTAAGGAAGCTGCCGAGATTCTGGACATCACCCAGTACTTGGGCCGTAAGCCCAAGGCTCTGTCCGGCGGTCAGCGTCAGCGTGTGGCTATCGGCCGTGCTATCGTTCGTGACCCCAAGGTCATGCTGATGGACGAGCCCCTTAGTAACTTGGACGCCAAGCTGCGTAACCAGATGCGTGCTGAGATCATCAAGCTGCGTGAGCGTATCAACACCACCTTCATCTACGTTACCCACGACCAGACCGAGGCTATGACTCTGGGCGACCGGATCGTCATCATGAAGGACGGTTTCATTCAGCAGATCGGCACTCCTCAGGAAGTGTTCAATCATCCCTACAACCTGTTCGTTGCCGGCTTCATCGGCTCTCCCCAGATGAACTTCTTCGATGCAAAGCTGGTTAAGCAGAACGGCAAGTACGCTGTGGATCTGGCCGGCTACGTTGTGGAGCTGTCCGAGGAGAAGCAGGCTAAGCTGGCCGCTAACAATGTGGAAGAGCAGGAGATCACTCTGGGTGTCCGTCCTGACCACCTGTCTCTGGTGGACGAGGGCGTCGCTGCCACCATCGACGTGCACGAGCTGATGGGTTCTTCCATCCACCTGCACGTGAACACTCTGGGCAAGGACGTGGTCCTGATCGTTTCCACCATGAACATGACCGGTGCTGAGGTTAAGGCTCTGGCTGCCGGCGTGCCCGTGAAGCTGGGCTTCATCGGCAGTGTCTGCCATGTCTTCAACAAGGAGACCGGCATCAATCTGGAAGCCTAATTCCTAATTACTTAATGAAAAACAGACCTGCTTTTGCAGGTCTGTTTTTTTGTTATGGCCTATACTATCGGATGCCGGAGAAATTGTTTTTTCGGCAACGGAAAATTATGTGAATAACCGGTTACGCAACCGGTTGCTCTTGACAAATGAACAAAAAAGTATTACTCTCATATCATAAAAAAGGACTATGCTGCGGCAGTCCTTTTGAAGCGTTTATAAAGGAGAAATTTCTATGCGTGGAAGCGGCATTTTAATGCACATCACTTCGCTGCCCAGCCCCTACGGTGTTGGCACTATGGGTAAGGAAGCGTACGCATTTATTGATTTTTTGGAAGCAGCCGGTCAGACCCATTGGCAGATCCTGCCGCTGACCCCTACAGGCTACGGGGATTCCCCTTACCAGTCTTGCTCTACCTATGCAGGCAACCACTATCTGATCGATCTGGACCTGCTGATAGAGGAAGGCCTGCTGGTGCCGGAGGACATTGCCGGTATCGATTGGTGTGAAACACCGGAGAAGGCAGATTTTGGAAAGCTTTATAACCACCGGTTGACCGTTTTGGGCAAAGCCTACGCCCGGTTCACCGGCGGGGAAGATTTCGATGGATTCTGCAGCGAGAATAGCATGTGGCTGTCTGATTTTGCCCTGTTTATGGCGCTTAAGGAGCAGTTCGGCGGAAAGCCTTGGTTCCAATGGGAAGAGCCCTTGAAGCGCCGGGATGGCGACGCGATTTGGAATGCCCGCCAGTTGCTGAAAGACCGAATCCGTTTTTATAGCTTTGTTCAGTATCTGTTCTTCCGTCAATGGGAGGCGCTGCGCGCTTACGCAGGGCAGAAGGGTGTTCGGATCATTGGCGATGTGCCGATCTATGTGCCGCTGGATTCCTGCGACGTATGGGCAAATCCCGAACTGTTCCAGCTGGATGCACAGCTTGCGCCTACCGCGGTGGCTGGTTGCCCGCCGGATGCCTTTTCTGAGGATGGCCAGCTGTGGGGCAACCCGCTCTATCGCTGGGATGTGATGGCGAAGGATGGGTACGATTGGTGGATCCGCCGCCTTGCAGCTGCCGGAAGACTTTATGACGTGGTCCGGATGGATCATTTCCGTGGCTTTGAGGCATACTGGGCAGTACCTTTTGGCGATAACACCGCCAAAAACGGAAAGTGGATCAAAGGACCGGATATGGACTTTATCTGCACCGTTCGGCACAAGCTGCCGGCGCTGGAGCTGATTGCAGAGGATCTTGGCTTTTTGACCCAAGAAGTATTGGATCTGCGGGATGAATCGGGGCTTCCCGGTATGAAAGTGCTGGAGTTTGCCTTTGATTCCCGGGAGCCTTCTGAGTACCTTCCCCACACTTACATTGCCAATACGGTGTGCTACACCGGCACCCATGATAATATGACTATGCGCCAGTGGTTTGAAACAGCGCAGCCCGATGCGGTGGCATATGCTACAGAGTATATGTCCCTGACCCGGGAGGAAGGTTTGGTGTGGGGCGTGATCCGTACCGCTTTTGCCAGTGTTTCCGATCTGTGTGTGGTGCAGATGCAGGATTATTTGAATCTGGGCGCAGAAGCCCGGATGAATTTCCCCGGTGTGGCCAGCGGTAACTGGACTTGGCGGATGGCTGCCGGCAGTGCCACCGAGTCCTTGGCGAAACGGATCCGCGGTCTTGCCACACTCTATGGCCGGGTTTCCCGGTAATTTCCTTGACAGGAGTTTGATTTATGAAATATGATTGTTTGAATATTCTTAAAATGACCGAGGCACAGCTGAAGTTTACCTACGATGTATCCTTGAAGGAAGCAACGCCGCAGGAACTGCATGAGGCACTGGGTACGGCTGTGATGATGGCTATCAGCGAAACTTGGAGTCACAGCAAGCATACCCGTCTGCACAAGCGGAAGGCCTATTATATCTCTGCAGAGTACCTGATTGGCCGGCTGGTATATTCCAATTTGTATAATTTGGGGATCTTGGATGAGATGAAGCACGTGTTTGCCGAGCACGGCGTGGATCTTGCTTGCTTGGAAGAGATCGAGGATGCTGCGTTGGGTAACGGCGGTCTGGGCCGTCTGGCTGCCTGCTTCTTGGATAGTGCCGCCAGCACAAACATCCCCCTGTCCGGCTACGGCTTGCGTTACCGCTTTGGCCTGTTCAAGCAGAAGTTTGATGAAAACGGCAGCCAGTGTGAAGCGGCGGACGATTGGGCAAAGTTTGGCGACCCGTGGTCTTACCGCCGGTATAACCACACCGTCAAGGTGCAGTTCCCGGACCATACAGTGCTGGCAGTTCCTTACGATGTGCCGGTGATCGGTTACGGCACCAACAATGTGGGCACTTTGCGTCTGTGGCAGTGTGAGGCGGAGGAAGAACTGGATTTCAATGCCTTCAATGATCAGGATTATCTCCGGGCACTGGCCCAGAAAAATAAGGCAGAGGACATTACCCGCGTTTTGTATCCCAATGATTCCACTTGGGAAGGCAAGCGGCTGCGGATCAAGCAGCAGTATGTGCTCTCCTCTGCATCGTTGCAGGATATGCTCCGGGTCCACAAGTCTGCCCACGGCAGTGATCTGAGTAGCTTTTCCGATTTCTATGCAGTGCAGCTGAACGATACTCACCCGGCGATGTCTATTCCCGAACTGATCCGCCTGTTGATGGCAGAGGGCATGGATTTTGAGCAGAGCTTTGCCATTGCTCAGCGCACCTTCTCCTATACCAACCATACCGTTATGGGTGAGGCGCTGGAAAAGTGGCCGCTGGACCTGCTGGGCAGTGTAGTGCCGGAAATCGTGGATATTATTGTCCGCATTGACGAAAAGCTGAAGCGGGAGCATCCCGGCCTGTTTATTATCCGGGATAATACCGCCCATATGGCAAACCTGAGTGTTTATGTAGGCAGCTATGTCAATGGTGTGGCGGAGATCCATTCCCAGATCCTGAAAGACGATTGCTTCAAGGATTGGTACGCAGCATTCCCGGAGCGATTCCAGAATAAGACCAACGGCGTCACCCCCCGTCGCTGGATGGGTCTGTGCAACCCGGAATTGACCCGGATGATCAAGTACCGGGTAGGCGGCGATTTCTTGGGCGATCTGGATCGTCTCAATAAGCTCAAGCCTATGATTGACGATGATATGGTTCGGCAGTTCAACGCCATCAAGCGGCAGAAGAAGGAGCAGCTGTGCGCAGTGATCGCCCAGCGGGAAGGTGTGAAGCTGAACCCCGACTTCGTGTTCGATGTGCAGGTGAAGCGGCTGCATGAGTATAAGCGGCAACTGCTGAACGCGTTGAGCATTGTGGATATCTATTTCCGGCTGAAAGACGGCAGCCTGCCGGATTTCCAGCCTACAGTGTACCTGTTTGGCGCAAAATCTGCGCCCGGCTATGCCCGGGCCAAGGCAATCATCCGCTATATTAACCGGATCGCGAAGATGATCAATAATGATCCTGCCGTCAGCGATAAGCTGAAGGTGGTATTTGTGCAGAATTATAACTGCTCTTATGCCGAGCACATTATTCCGGCAGCGGATATTTCTGAGCAGATCTCTCCTGCGGGCACGGAAGCCTCCGGCACCGGTAACATGAAGCTGATGCTCAATGGCGCGGTGACCTTGGGTACGCTGGATGGCGCCAATGTGGAAATCGTCAAGGAAGCGGGCATGGAAAACAACTATATCTTCGGCGCTACCGTGGATGTGATCAATTCCAGCAAGGCAACCTATAATCCTCGCTGGATCTATGACCATAATGACCGACTCCATCGGGCAATCGATACCTTGGTGGATGGCACAGTACCCACCGACGATGCACAAAGGGAACTGTATCATGCTTTGCTGGACGGCACTGCATGGCATCAGGCAGACCACTATTTCCTGCTGATGGACTACGATTCCTATATGGAAGCAAAGCTGCGGGCAAACCGGGACTATGCCGACCGATTGGCTTTTGGCAGAAAGTGCCTCGTCAATATTGCCAGCGGCGCCAAGTTCTCTTCCGACCGTACCATCCGTCAGTACGCCGAGGAAATCTGGCATATCGAGCCTACTGAGCTATAAATTTGTTTCTTATAATAAACCGCCTGTATCTTTGGATACAGGCGGTTTATCTATAAAAACGGTTTACATTTTGTTTAGGCGCTGATAAAATAGAAGCAAACTGACAGGAGGAGCCCGTTATGAAATTACGGAAGTTTTTATCTTTTGCTTTAGCTGTATCCATGCTTGGAGTATTGGCAGCCTGCACACCAAAAGATTCTGTGCCTGTGGAGCATCATCCGGATTTTCCTAATTTGGATACCGTGGGCATGACGGATCTGCAAAAGGCTGTGGTACTTACGGCGGAAAGCTTTGTCCTTCGTAAGGAAAGAGGCCAGTACGATGATACCCGTCTTACAGCATCCGGTACATTGGCGTATTACCGCTGGTCCACCGGGCAGCGGCAGCCGGAGGATTATACCAGCCAGCACACGGGCTATTCTAACTGCGCCGCCTTTGCCCACGACCTGTATCTGGCGGCGCTGGACTTGGATATCCAGTATTATACTACCGCCTCTATGACATTAGGCTGTACAAATGTTCTGGCCAGAATGCCTGTGACTTCCGGCTTTGCTTCTATGGATGAGAGCCAGCTGGAAATGATGAAGCAGGAAATTTTGAACACCTTGCAACCCGGCGATCTCATTGTTTACCGCTATGCGGACAATAAAAACGGCCATGTCATGTGCTATGTGGGCAATCATATGATGATCCACTGCACCGGCTCCAGTTACAGCTACGAGGACCAGCGGGAAAAATATGAGGACATTGGTTGTTTCCGCTATGAGTCCATCGATTCCTTCTGGGAGGCTGGCCACAGACGATACCTCTTCGATAAGAGCTCTTATGTGATCATCCGCCCGCTGGATAGCTTTACCGGAACCATCCCCCAGCGGACACTGGACAGAATGGAACTTATGCGGGGCGTTATGGCAGAAAAAACCGCTTCCGCGGGCTGGACGCAAACAGTGAATCCCGGTCAGGAGCTTACCTTTACATTTACCTTGCAAAATCTTACCGGAGTAGGCAAGACCCTTACGCTTACAGATACGGTACCCCGGAACACGAAATATATGTCCGGCGGGGATAAAAAAGAGGGAGATACGCTTTCGTGGACCGTTACCCTGCCTGCGAGAGAAACGGTGCAGGTTTCTTATACAGTACAGGTAGATGACGGGGCAGATGTGGTGGAAAGCAGCAGCTTTGTGGAGCATATACCGGTCAATTGCCCCAGTATCCGGGTAGGCAGAACCTTGACATCTCAGCAGCAGGAAGCACTGGCAGCAGCGGCAAAAAAGGCGGATATGGCATCCAAAGGAATCGCCTTGGCATCGGCGATCTATCAGGAAGCTTTTGATACGGATGTGCTCTCCGGTGTCCATGCCAACGACCTGCTGGAGGGTGTATTCCGGTACTTTTCTGCGGAAATTGAATCCGGTGCTCCGATTTATGGGGATAAATGGCCTCCGCAGTGGCGGGCGCTGGACGAAAACGGTGCATTTGCCAAGCTGGTTGCCCCCGGTCTTTACGGCGGCAGAAATGTGCTGGAAGGCAACAGTGCAGTCCCAGCCACAACCCTTGCATTTATGGCCTGTGATCGCACAAGGCTGGTGGCAGCGCAAGATCTGATCGAAGGCGATATTGTGATTGCCAACGATGGTGTGGATGCCTTAGATGGCGCCGCTTGGCTCTTTGTGGAGGGCGGGCTTCTGGATTTGCAAACAGGTGAAACAGTACCTGCAGAGCCTTTGCTTTCTCAGCTGCTGTGCCGCAGGCATTTTGTTGTGATCCGTCCCTCTTTGGGAATGTGATCTTGTGGACATAAAAGAACATCCCGTTGCGACACAAGGCGCAACGGGATGTTTTTTGCTTAGAGAATAGGGGATCAGCCTTCTTCCACCACGATCTCTTTCAACACAAGACCGGGGTTGCGCTTGATGGTAAAGTCGATTGCCCAGTAGCTGCTGAATACCAGCAGGCTTCTGCCGCGATAGTCCTCCAAAAGCTCTGCATCAGAGCCCAGATTCAGATCGGAAAGATCACCGGGATAGCTGTCGATCAGCCGGATCTCCTCGTAGGGCAGACCTTCCATCCGCAGGTCTACACCGTACTCGTTCTTCATCCGGTGCTGGAACACATCGAATTGCAGAGTACCCACAACGCCCACGATGACCTCTTCCATGCCGGAGTTCGGTACTTTGAAGATCTGGATCGCGCCTTCTTGGGCGATCTGCTCGGTACCCTTAACAAACTGCTTGCGCTTCATGGAGTCCTTGGCAGATACCCGGCTGAAATGCTCCGGAGCAAAAGTGGGGATGCCGGAGTATAGGAATTTCTTGGAGGGAACGGTGATGGTATCGCCGATGGCAAAAATGCCCGGGTCGAACACACCGATCACGTCGCCTGCATAGGCTTCTTCCACGATTTCCCGCTCGGCGGCCATCAATTGCTGGGGCTGGGACAGGCGCATTTTTTTGTTGCCCTGCATGTGGTAATATTCGGAATCTCTCTGGAACTTGCCGGAGCAAATCCGCATGAAGGCCAGCCGGTCCCGGTGGGCCTTGTTCATGTTGGCTTGGATCTTGAACACAAAAGCGGAGAAGTCCGGGCTGAAGGCATCCACCAACCCGCAGTCTGCGGTACGGGACAGGGGCGGGGGTGTCAGCTTCAAAAAGGCTTCCAAGAAAGGCTCAATACCAAAGTTGGTCAAAGCAGAGCCGAAGAATACGGGACTCAGGGTGCCGTTACGAACAGCATCCACATCCATTTCCCGACCGGCAGACAGCAGCTCCACATCGTCGATCAGCTGCTGATGCTTCTGCTCACTGTCCAAAAGCTGGGCAACCTGCGGATCGTACAGATCCACAGACAGCTTTTCTGCCTTGGCTTTGCCACTGATGCCGGAGAAAAACAGCAGCTGGCTGTTTTCCCGATCATACACGCCCTTGAAATCCTTGCCGCAGCCGATGGGCCAGTTCATGGCATAGGTTTCAATGCCCAGCTCCCGTTCTACCTCATCCAGCAGATCAAAGGGATCTTGGGTTTCCCGGTCCATCTTGTTGACGAAGGTAAAAATAGGAATATGCCGCATGGCACAGACCTTAAAGAGCTTCCGGGTCTGGGGCTCCACGCCCTTGGCACCGTCGATCACCATCACCGCGGAGTCCGCAGCCATCAGGGTGCGGTAGGTATCCTCGGAGAAATCTTGGTGACCGGGGGTATCCAGAATGTTGATGCAGAAGCCGCCGTACTGGAACTGCATGACGGAAGAGGTGACGGAAATACCGCGCTGCTTTTCGATCTCCATCCAGTCAGAGGTAGCAGCTCTGGAATTTTTTTTGCCCTTAACCACACCGGCTTGGGCGATGGCGCCGCCATAGAGCAGGAATTTTTCAGTTAAAGTGGTTTTACCGGCGTCGGGGTGGGAGATGATGGCAAAGGTCCTGCGCCGGCTGATTTCTTCTTGTAAGGTTGACATAACGTTTCCTCCTGTATTGATATTGATTGGGAAGAAAGGCTACGGAAAATCGTAATAACGCATAATTTCCTCCGGAAAATTTCATCAGTTCAGTTTACCACATTTTGGGCAGCTTTACAACCCCCAATAAAGTCCTGACTCGTAAAGCACCATTGTCAAAGGAAAATAAATGTGATAAAATGGTATTAACAAAGATTACCACTGGGTATAAGGGGAGAGACCATTCAAATGAATCATCACGGACTTACGATTACTGCACCGGAGGGGGCCGTGTGCGGATTGTATCCGCAAGCACCGGCTTCCTTGAAATACTTTCAGGCCATTGACCCGCAAAATGCGATTCCTGCTACGGATGTTACAGTGACAGATGGAATCAAAACCTATTATTACGGGGATTTAGAGCCGGGAGTGTATCACTGCGCTGCTTCTATGGAGGGGTACTGCGCAGTATGTCAAATGATTGACTATACGCCCGAAAAAGCCGGGATGCACTTGCCTATGGAACTGGAGAAAATGGCAGGCAATGGCTATGAATTGGGCTATGTGATGCTGAACACCCGGGAATTTACCGATGTCCATATGGCTTCTTCCAAGGATACTTGGGGTGAAGAATACGCCCACTTGTTCCGGACACCCCAGTTTTTGCGGGAAGCCGGCCGCCACGGACGGCATCAGCAGACTACCAATGAAGAACTGACGGACTTTATCCGTCGCTTGGCCGCCGACAATGAGAATATGCATGTGTTTAGCTTGGGAAAATCCCCCAAGTACGGCTACGATGTGCCGCTGGTGCTTTTTACCCGTGAAAATATAAAGGGCAAGACCCTGCAGCAGGCAGCGCAGATCCTCCGCGGTAACGGTAAGCCCACAGTACAGTATGCCGCCCAGATCCACGGAAATGAGCCGGCTTCTGCCGAGGGCGCGCTGGCAATGATGCTGGCGTTGTGCGGCGACTATGGAAAAAGCGTGCTGGGTGCTGTGGATGTGTATATCATTCCCCGTATCAATCCGGATGGTGCGTTTGCGGCGATCCGGCAATCACCTACCACAGGGGAGGATATGAACCGGGATTACCTGCGTCAGAACAACCAAGAGGTCCGGATGGTGGTTTCTGCCTACAATCTGTTTTTGCCTGAGGTGGCCATTGACGGACATGAAAAAATGCATAAGGTCCGGTCCACAGGCCAAGATATTTGCACAGATATGGAAGTGCAGGTGGGGGCCGGCTCTCTCAATCACCCGGCGGAAATGACACAACTGGCTATGAACATTGCCTTGACCGCCCTTGCAAAGGGGCGTGATATGGGCCTTCGCACCCACTTCTATGGAAAATTGGCATCCGCAGCCGGAGGATCGGCGGGAAGCAGCTATTTTGGAACACGGAATAGCTTATCCTTCTTGGTGGAGACACCGGGACAAGCCTTTCAGGGCATGTCCTTTATGGAGCGGCGGGTGATGGCACAGTATGTGCTGGCTTCTACCGTGATCGACTACACGGTGGCCCATGGGGAAGAAGTGATGGCCACAGTCCATGCCAGCCGGCGGAAAATGATCGAATCGGGCGCTGTTTTTGACGAAAAGAATGTAATCGTATTAGAACACGGAAAGGGAGAAACCGGCATATGGGAGACACCGCTGATCCATATTCCCTCCGGCAAGGTGGTGGAACAGGATCATGGGCTAGCTTATACAGAACATGTTGCGGCGCTGCAAACCCGCCCCCGCCCCACAGCCTATATCCTGCCGGCAGGTCTTGCCAACGAAGGACAGATCCTGCAGACAGCGGAAAATCATGCCATTGCCTATTACCGGCTGCCGGATGGAAGCGCAGTGGATCTGCGGCAGTATCGTTTCAATGGCGAGGAGGCAGAACTTACCCAAGAAAAAACAGTTTGTTTTGAAAAGGGCGCGTATGTGTTCCCCAATACCGTAGCTTCTACCGTTTTGGGTGTGATTATGGAGCCGGATTTCAACCGCGTATCCGGCAGAAAGATGACCCTTTATAGTATGGGCCTTGTGGAGCCGGACGAGCATGGCTTGCTGCCTATATTCCGCTATTGCCATGATCTTACAGATGGGAAGGTATCTGTGGAACGATAGGCTTAACAAATAGGAAACAGACCGCTCAGTGCAATACAGGGCGGTCTGTTTTTTGGTATGCAATGATGTATTTTGCCTATAAAAAGCCTTGACAGAATAGAGCCAAGATGCTATAATGCCGTTTGTGATGGTGCTGGCTCACCGGATCTGCTACGGGCCTTTAGCTCAGTTGGTTAGAGCCTCCGGCTCATAACCGGATAGTCCCGGGTTCGAATCCCTGAAGGCCCACCAAAATTTCAGGCCTCCGGGCCTTTATATATAGGGGTATAGCTCAATTGGTAGAGCGGCGGTCTCCAAAACCGTAGGCTCAGGGTTCAAGTCCTTGTGCCCCTGCCAAGAAACAGTCAGTAAATCTTACGATTACTGACTGTTTTCTTTTGTTTTCCGAACTTTTTGACCAAATTTGTTTCGAAAA
>JAFQFA010000013.1 GCA_017398725.1 Oscillospiraceae bacterium
CCTTCCCTGATCATCGGCTATGCTCCCTGTGAGATGCACTCCATCAAGGGCGGCATGATGAACTGCCAAGCCGAGATGAAGAAGGCTGTTGAGTGCGGCTACTGGAACCTGTTCCGCTTCGATCCTTCCAAGGAAACCGGCAAGTTCCAGCTCGATAGCAAGGAGCCCAAGGACGGCTATCAGGAGTTCCTAATGAACGAAGCTCGTTACAGCCGGCTGACTCGTGAGTTCCCCGAGCGTGCAACCGAATTGTTCGCCAAGAACGAGGCTGCTGCTAAGGAGCGCTACGAGCATCTGCTGAAGCTGGTTGAGATGTACAAGGACTAATTTAACCCAAAGCCCACCTCTGGTAACAGAGGTGGGCTTTTCATAACAATCCCCCATGTAATGCAAAGATTACATGGGGGATCATTTATTCTTTATTCTCTTCAGATGTTTTATTCACTTTTTTG
The DNA here is from genome assembly GCA_017398725.1 of Oscillospiraceae bacterium. Lineage (GTDB taxonomy): Bacteria > Bacillota > Clostridia > Oscillospirales > Oscillospiraceae > Faecousia. The sequence continues at coordinate 453 of JAFQFA010000013.1, forward strand.
GTTTTTTTCTCTTTTCTGGTTTTCTGACGATCACGGAACCTCTGAATCTCAGGCGGTTGCGGTGTCAGTTTTTCCGTCCGTACAGATTTAAGTGCAAGGCGTGCGTTGGTATGTTCAGAAAGCAATGTGTAGATTACAGAAGTAACAGGGATCATCAAAAACATACCGGCAACGCCCATCAAGGAACCGCCAACACCAACTGCAATCAAAACCCACATCCCGGATAAACCAATGGATGTGCCGACAACCCGAGGATAGATCAGATTATTCTCAATTTGCTGCAAAATCAGGAACATAAGAACAAACCAAACTGCCTGCAAAGGATTAGCAACCAAGATAAAGAATGCGCCCAGCACACAACCAACCCAAGCACCAACCACCGGAATGAATGCAGTCACTGCCACAAGCACACTAACCAGCGGAATATATGGCATGCGGAAGATCGCCATGGTAATTGCAAACATGCAGCCCAAAATGATCACTTCCAGACACTGTCCGGACAGGAAATTGGAGAATGTTGCGTTGGTAAGCCGCATGACTCGAACAATATAGTCCGCTGCTTTTTCTGGAACAAACGCATAGAGAAGCTTTCTGCCTTGCCGTGCCAATGTTTCTTTTTGGAACAAGCAGTAAATTGCAAAGACAACGGCAATCACCACATCCATAATCGCACTGGATGCTGTCGATATAGCAACAAATGCACCTGTAACAATGGTGGAAAAGCTGTTAGTGACCATTTTAATAGCTTCTTGTGCAAAACCAACCCAATTAAAGTTCTGCAGCTCCGATCCGATGATCTCCACCAAGTCCGGATTATTGTTAATAGAAGTAATCACAAAAGACTCCACTTTATTAACAAAATCAATCAGCTTCGGAACCAAAGATTCGACAGTATCACCGATCTGGGGAATCAGCAAAAGAACGACAACCGCCAAAACAAGCAGCACCGCGATAAACGTCAGCAACACAGACAAGACGCGGCGAAGGCCACCCTTCTTAACGCCTTTTAACAGCCCCTCAATAGCCCGCATAGGCACATTCAAAACAAAGGCAAGACTGGCGCCAAAAACGAACGGGAAGGTTATATCCGAAATGACGGAAAAAACACTTTTGACACGGTCTGTCTCATGAAGAAGCCAATATAAAATAATACAGGCGCCAACACCAATGAAAATATTCTTTAGGGTCTTTTTCTCAATGTGCAAAGAAACCCCTCCTTGCAATTATTTGGAATAGTTGACCAGCGCTGCACAAAGCGCATCCATATCTTCCTGCTTCGTTGCCCAGCTGGTACAGAAACGTACACAGCAATGGGTCTGATCTACCCGCTCCATCATGTTAAATGTAAATTCTTTTCCAAGCTTTTCCAGCACACAGTCCGCGAGAATCGGGAAAATCTGATTCGAAGGAGAATCGACCAAAACAGGAATCTGTAATTTTTTCAAAGTATCACGCAGCTGCAGCGCAAGCCGGTTAGCATGTGCGGAGATCTCAAAATAGAGATTATCTTTTAAAAGAGTCTCAAATTGCAATCCTAAAAGCCAACCCTTTGCCAGCATACCGCCTCGCTGTTTAATCATGTAACGGAAATCCTCGGCAATACGATCATTGGAAATAACCACAGCCTCACCGAACATTGCACCAACCTTTGTGCCGCCGATGTAAAACACGTCGCACAGTCGAGCTAAATCAGCCAATGTTAAATCGTTGCCGGGCGCAGTCAGACCGTAGCCCAAACGAGCACCGTCCAAAAACAGAAATAGTCCGCAGTCTTTGCATGCAGCACTCAGCTGTTCCAATTCCTCACGGGTATAAATCGTACCGATTTCTGTGGGATTGGAAATGTAAACCATTTTCGGCTGCACTGTATGCTCCGCATCCATAGCTTCACTCTGCGCACCGGCAGCATTTCTGATCTGCTGAGCCGTTAACTTTCCGTCGGCTGAAGCAATGGACAGAACCTTATGGCCAGTCGCCTCGATAGCACCGGTTTCATGAACATTAATATGTCCGGTATCAGCAGAGATTACCCCTTGATAAGGACGTAAAGATGCAGCAATCACAGTCAAATTTGTCTGGGTGCCGCCAACAAGGAAATGCACATGCAGCTGATCATTTTCACACAACCGTTTAATACGATCCGCAGCACTTTTACATAGATCATCCATACCATAGCCGGGATATTGATTCATCGCCATTTCATTAACAGCTTTTAACACAGCCGGATGACAAACTTCATTATAATCGTTGTGGAAAAGAACCATATTTATGCCTCCAAAAAAATCTCATATATATTTTACATTTCGAGACGACTTCTGTCAAGAACGCATATTTATATTGCCTTTCACATAAGCTACCTTGGCACAACACATCCATGGAGGTTATTATATGGCTGATACGATAGAAGATAGAGCCTGCGAACTGGCTGTGTACATTATTGAAAACGGCGCGACCGTGCGCTCCGCCGCACAGCACTTCGGAATCTCCAAATCCACCGTACATAAAGATCTTTCCCAACGACTCCCCTATTGTAATAAGTCACTTTACAAACAAGTCAGAACAGTTCTCGATGTAAACAAAGCCCAACGCCACATTCGCGGCGGCATGGCAACCAAAGCAAAATATCTTCGACAGGAAGTCAAAAAGAATCCATAATTTGACAACACAAATTCTGCTGGGTATAATAAAGAAAACAGCAGAAAGGACATAAAGAAATTGTTCGAAATTACGTTAATCACTGTTGGAAAACTCAAGGAAAAATTTTATATCAGTGCCGCACAGGAATACGAAAAACGACTCAAAGGCTACTGTCAGTTTCGCATATTTGAGCTGCCGGAATACAAATTACCGGAAAATCCTTCCCCTGCACAAATTGCAACAGGCCTTGATAAAGAAGCTGAGCAGATCATGCAAAAGATACCCAAGGGTGCATGGTTTTGTATTCTGACTCCGGAAGGAAAACTATTATCCTCGGAAGCCTTGGCTGAAAAAATCGAGCAAATTAAGAATACCGGAAAGAGCAGTGCCTGTTTTTTGATTGGCTCATCCTTTGGCATTGCAGATTCCATAAAAAAAGCCGCCGATTTTAAACTATCCATGAGTCCTATGACCTTTCCGCACCATTTAGCACGGATCATGGTTTTAGAGCAAATTTATAGAGCAGAATCTATTCAAGCCGGCAGTAAATACCACAAATAACAAACAGCCGACCGTTTACGGTCGGCTGTCACTTTTTAAAACTCACCGCAATGGTACATTACAGCAGATAACGCACACAAAGGCGCCGTCTCACAACGAAGGATCCGTTTGCCAAGGGTGCAAACCCGCAATCCCGCCAGAGATGCCTGTTCCACTTCCCTGCTTTCCAAGCCACCTTCAGGCCCTGTCAGCAAGCTGATGGTTTCAAAATGCGCGGCATCCAATGCCATGCGCAAAGTGGTTGCCTGTTCATTTTCATAGAACAGTATCCCAAGGTCCGCCTGTGCGGCCCGCTGGAGTGCTTCTTTATAACTATTGAGCACAACGACCGCAGGAATGATCCCTCTGCCGGATTGCTCCGCAGCAGATGCGGCAATCTTCTGCCAGCGATCCAGCTTTTTCTTAAGGCTTTTTTCATCCGGCTTTGAAACGCATCGACCAGATGGAAATGCCACGATCTCATAAGCGCCCAATTCCGTTGCTTTCTGAATTACATGCTCAAATTTATCTCCTTTTGAGAAGGCCATATAAACACTTACTTTTACAGACGCCTCAGACAAAGCAGCCTGTTGCGCCTTCACTACAAGGCTGATCTGATCATTACTCACATCACTGACGACGCAAACACATTCCCTTCCCGCACCGTCACAAACAGTAACTTCCTCTCCGTTCTTTAAGCGCAGCACCTTTGCATGAACGGCATTTTCACCGGTCAGCACCATGAAATCCGGCTTGTAATCCGCCGGATCTACAAAAAATCTGCTCATTACAATACCTCACACGTGTTTTTTATTCAGTTTATCACAATCAGCACCAAAAATCAATGAAACCAACACAGCAACGTTGTCTTAGGAAAAAATGATCATGCCATCGGCATGTTACTTTTACAACGTTCGAGTCCCATCAGACCAAAAGTTAGAGGGAGGCTTGCGCCTGTATTTTATCAGCGAGAGAGGGACTCGTAAATCATGGTAGCGACCAGTTTTTGAACTGGTCGCAGCAACATGCCACCGGCATGTTGCTTTTACAATGTTCGAGTCCCATCAGACCAAAAGTTAGAGGGAGGCTTGCGCCTCCCTCTAACTTTTGGTGCGAGAGATGGGACTCGAACCCACACGGCGAAACCACACGCACCTCAAACGTGCTTGTCTACCATTCCAACACTCTCGCAAATGCTTTTGTATTATACCTTGCAGGTGGCCGTTTGTCAACATGAAAATATAAAACATCGGCGCAGGAATCCTGCGCCGATGTAATGTGTGTTTATTTCTCCAGCAATTTCTCCAAAGCAGCCAGCTTGATGCAGGTACAGAACACATCCATGGCTTGCTCCAATTCCTCCACCGGAGGCAGACTGGGTGCAATGCGGATATTGCTATCCTGCGGATCCTTGCCATAGGGGTAGGTAGCGCCCGCAGGAGTCATTTCTACACCCGCTTCCTTGCAAAGTGCCAAGGCACGCTTAGCAGTACCCGGCATGGTATTGAAGCTAACAAAGTAGCCGCCCTTAGGATTAACCCAATTTGCAAAGCCCAGAGGCTTGATCTCCCGATCGAGAATCTCGGAGACAACGCGGAACTTGGGTCCCATAATCTCGGCATGGAGCTTCATGATCTCGATGGTAGTTGCCTTGTCTTTCAGGTACTTCACATGCCGCAACTGATTGACTTTATCCTGAGAGATCATCTGTGCGGTAAAGAGCTTGGTAAAGTATGCAATATTCGCCTCAGAGGTAGCCATAGCAGAGAAACCGCCGCCTGCCAATGTGATCTTGGAGGTAGACGCAAACTCGTAGACCATATCCGGATTGCCGGCAGCCTCACACATTGAGATAATATCAGGGAACGGTACATACTCGCCATCAAATTCATGGATGCAGTATGCATTGTCCCACATAATCGCAAAGTCGGGTGCAGCAGGCTTCAGATTCGCAAAACGTTGAATCGTTTCGTTGGAGTAAATAATACCATCCGGATTAGAGTACTTTGGTACGCACCAAATACCCTTTACGGCAGGATCCTTAACTAATTCCTCCACAACATCCATATCAGGGCCATCCGCAGTCATAGGAACCACAACCAGTTCCGCGCCAAAAAACTGCGTTACCGTAAAGTGACGATCATAGCCGGGGCTGGGGCAAAGGAATTTCACAACTTCTTCCTTGCACCAAGGACGCTCACTATGTAAAAGGCCATGGCTAAATGCGCGAGAGATCACATCAAACATAAAATTCAAGCTGGAAGTGCCACCAACAAAGATCTGAGAAGGTTTGCAATCCAAAATATCCGCCCAATACTCCTTTGCGCACTTCAGGCCGGTCAGTTCACCGTAGTTGCGAGTATCCACGCCGTCAACAATACAGTCCTCCGGGGTAATAACTGTATTAAGAATACCGCTGACAGCATCCAGTTGCTTCTTTGCAGGCTTTCCTCTTGCCATATTCAGCTTCAGGTTCTTCTGTTTGCATTCCTCAAAATGCGCTTTTACGCTCTTGTATTCCTGTTCCAGTTCAATTTTTGTTTTTACTGCATATTCCATAACGACATTCCCATTCCTTTCCTAATTATACAGATATTAAAATTATATCCTTTGCAGCATCAAAATGCAAGTTATAATGAAACAGTAATACGAAATTTATGCATCTTGTTTATATCCACAACATTTCATGCGCAATATATGTAATTTTCTACGATTTATTGACTTGCAATTTCATATGAATTGGCATAGAATTTATCGTATAAGTCTATGTGCCAGAAAGGGTTGCTACTATGAGCGATTATCTGAACATTCCGGAGATCTTCGGCAGCGATGTTTTCAACGAAAAAACAATGAAGCAACGGTTGGCCCCGCAGATCTATGCTGCGTGGAAAAATTGCATTCGCGAGAACTCGCCTTTACAGCTGGATGTGGCGAACGAGATTGCGGAAGCCATGAAGGTTTGGGCAATCGAAAAAGGCGCTACCCACTATACCCACTGGTTCCAGCCTATGACAGGCATTACAGCGGAAAAGCACGATTCCTTTATTACCCCCGCCGGAGACGGTACTGTTATCATGGATTTTTCCGGCAAGGAGCTGGTCCGCGGCGAGCCGGATGCATCTTCCTTCCCTTCCGGCGGTCTGCGCGCTACTTTTGAAGCCCGCGGCTATACTGCTTGGGATCCTACATCCTTTGCCTTTGTGAAAGACGGCAGTTTATACATCCCCACTTGTTTCTTTTCTTACACAGGAGAGGCTTTGGATAAAAAAACCCCTTTGCTTCGCTCCATTGAAGAAGTATCCAGAGAAGCTGTACGCATACTGCGGTTGTTTGGTGACAATGAAACGAAGCGTGTTGAAGTATCGGTCGGCGCCGAGCAGGAGTATTTTCTGATTCCCAGAGCAATTTACGCCCAGCGGGAAGATTTGCGGCTCACCGGTCGGACACTTTTCGGTGCTGCACCTCCAAAAGGTCAAGAGCTGGATGACCATTACTTCGGAACGATCCGGACCCGGGTTTCCAGATTCATGCAGGATCTGGATGAACAGCTATGGCGCTTAGGTGTTCTTTCCAAGACAAAGCACAACGAAGGTGCCCCCTGTCAGCACGAGCTTGCCCCTATTTACACCGATGCCAGCAACGCATGTGATTCTAATCAGCTGATTATGATGGTGATGAAAAAGTGCGCTGCTAAACACGATTTGGTCTGCCTGCTCCACGAGAAACCCTTTGCAGGCGTCAATGGCTCCGGCAAGCATAATAACTGGTCTTTGTGTACCGAATCCGGAAAGAATCTGTTTAAGCCCGGTGATACCCCTCGACAGAACGCACAATTTTTGGTTTTCCTTGCTGCCTTTATTAAAGGCGTGGATGAATATCAGGATCTTCTTCGTTGTTCTGTTGCTTCTGCCGGTAATGACCATCGACTCGGCGCCCACGAAGCTCCGCCTGCTATTATCTCCATCTTCCTTGGTGATGAATTGACCGCGGTCGTTGATTCCATCATCAATGGCACCAGCTATCGTGAGCAAGGCAAATCCATTATGCGAATCGGCGTGGATGTCATGCCCCAGATTCCCAAGGACACCACCGATAGAAACCGCACCTCCCCTATTGCGTTTACAGGCAATAAATTCGAGTTCCGTATGCTTGGATCTTCTCAGTCTATCGCAGGACCGAATATTGCGCTGAATACACTAATGGCAGAAGAGCTGAGTCGATTTGCGGACATCCTCGAAAAGTCCGAGGATTTTGATGCAGATCTGCAAAAATTGGTATGCCAAACACTGACCGAACACAAGCGGATCATTTTCAACGGTAACGGCTATTCTGACGAATGGCAGGAAGAAGCCGCACAGCGAGGTCTGAGCAACCTGCGTTCCACCGCAAAAGCAATGCCTACCTATGTTTCTCAAAAGAATATCGACCTCGTTACCAAACGGGGTATTTACACAGAAACAGAATTCCGTGCCCGCTATGAGATCCATTTGGAGACCTATAACAAGCTGATCAACATTGAGGCCCGCACCATGGTGGATATGATCATGCACCAGATTCTTCCTTCTGCGATCAAATATTCCGCAGATCTGGCCAGCGGCATCAATCAAAAGCGGCAAGCCCTTGGCGATCGGGTCACTGCCTTGGTGGAAACCTCCCTGACAGAACGAATCAGCAGCTGCTGTGACCGACTGTATGAAAGTGCAGAGAAGCTCCATCGAGACCTGAAAGCGGTTCCAAGAGAAAGCAATCAAATATCCGCTGACTACTACTGCGATGTCATCGTTCCCGGCATGGAGCGAATCCGAAAGGATGCTGACCTTTTGGAAAAACTCACTCCAAAATCCTACTGGCCCTATCCGATCTATTCCGATATGCTGTTCTATTAAGAGTTTGCCCGGCTTGCAACGCAAGCCGGGCTTTTTTTGCAAACAAGCACTTAAATATATTTATAAACAAAATTTGAAAACATTAAAACCAAGATCGCCTTCTGAGATGTTATATTTAGAGTGTTAAGAACCCTAAACTAATTTTGGGAGGTTATATGCATGAAAAAATTCTTAGCCATCATGGTCGCCCTGATCGTCATGGTCACCGTCAGCGCATTTATTGTAAATGCCGAGAATCAAACCATCTACTGCGAACGGTGCAACCAAGATGTATCTAATGACGATTGGCAAAATTGGGATTTTACAAGCGGAACTGTTTCCGGCGGACACTACAGACTAACAGATGATTTCCTCGGTCAGACGGACGTTGTAAAAATCCCGGAAGACACGATCGTTTGTCTGGATCTGTGCGGTTATACATACAGCACAAAGAACATCGTAACATTTAATATATCGGGAACCTTCACCGTCATGGACAGCAAAGGCGGCGGTACCTTTATGGTCTCCGGTAAGAACAGCACCCATGGAAGTTTTGCTGTCGTTCAATCCAGCGGTACCTTTAAGCTTTACGGTGGCGCGATCCGGCATGCAAGTCTGCCGAATGTCAGCCAATACTCCGCCGGTTTGATCTACATCGATGGTGGTCGCGTGGATATTCATGACGGCACCATAAGCGGTGGTAAAGTTATGGCCACTACCAAAGTTAACTCACAGGGTGGCAATATTACTTTGCACAACGGCGGCAGACTGTATGTACACGGCGGCAAGATTGAAAATGGCATCGCACTGAAAAGCAGTGAAAAAACCGCACAAGGCGGCAATATCTATGCCAGCGGTGGCTCGAAAGTTAATATTTCTGGTGGCATTATCGAAAACGGATATTCAGATGCCGGCGGCGGAAACATATTTATTGCCGACGCAACCCTCGAAATCTCCGGTGGTACCATCCGCAATGGACACGCACTGGTCAGCGGTGGTAATATTATGGCCAATGCCACCAGTGCTAACACCGTTATTATTTCAGGCGGCACGATTACCGGCGGTGTAGCAGGCGGCACTTACACCAGCTACAGCAATAACACCTTTGCCCGCGGCAGTAAGGGTGGCGGCAATATTTACGAGCGCACCCCTACCGGCATCCTTACCATCAGCGGCGGCGTTATTGACGGCGACATCGTACTGGATTATGCAGAAAACGTAACACTGTCCGGTACGCCGAAAATCGGTCTTGGTAAATCCGGTGGTATTCTCTTTACAAACGTCGGCACTTTTACCGCGGATATCAGCGGGTTAAAAGACGGCGCTGAGATCTATGTACAATCTTCCCGTGTTTTCACAAAGGCTTTACCGGATGCCGATGCCGCAAACAAAGCCCTCACCTATTTTAAAGGCGCTGTTCGTACAGATGTATCTGTTACCAATACCTTTGCATTAGAGGGTAAAGTGGGCGCAAAGGGTTACTGTCCTCATTGCAGCAATCAGGTTGATTGGACCACAACCATTGGTGACGGACACTGCTATCTTTCCGGCAGTATAGTTCGCACCGGAAATCTGACACTGTCCGGCAACGTAGTGCTGGATCTTAACGGTTATACCATCCACGAGGAAGCACGACGCGTAATCTTCAACTCTGATGGTGTAAACGGTATGAGTATGACCGTTATGGACTCCTTTGGCGGTGGCCGCATTCAGGGAACCGGTACCGGTAACGCCAACGGCGGTCTGCTTTACATCGGTGTTAACAGCACCTTTGAACTTCTTAGTGGCACACTGGCACTTCGCACACCTGTAACAGACGGTGCCGAAACAGAAAACATCGTACAAAGCGGCGGCGTCATCCACGCCATGAACAATACAAACATTCAAATTTCCGGTGGCGTAATCAGCAATGGTGCCATCAGCGCCGACGGAAGTTCCGGCGGTAACATCTCCATGAACGGTGATACCGGCAAGCTAACCGTTTCTGCCGGTATTATCAAAGACGGAACTGCAGCTGGCCTAAAAGGCGGTAACATTTATTCTAATGCTCCTGTCGAGATCACCGGCGGTGTGATCCTTAACGGCTCTGCCAAAAACGGTGGCAATCTTTACGCTGCAGGTCAATGCCAAATTTCCGGCGGCTTGATCTTATCCGGTAATGCAACAGATTTTGGCGGAAACATATATCAATCCGGTGAATGCATCGTTTCTAACGGTATGATTGCATTCGGTACCGCTACTACCGGCGGCGGTAACATCGGTGTTTATGGAACCCGGTGCGAGATCACCGATAACGCCAAAATTATCAGCGGACAGTCAACCGCACGGGGCGGCAATATTGCCGTTGGCAGCAGCGCTGTTTTGGAAATGAACGGCGGCATCGTAGCAGCGGGTAATGCAAGTACCCGCGGCGGCAACATGGATCTAGCTACCGAAACCTCCACAATTAATATTGTTGGCGGTCGCATCCTCTTGGGCAGTGCTCCCAACGGCGGCAGTCTATACATCAATAACGGTAAACTGAATGTAACCGGCGGTGAGATCATCGGCGGAACAGCAACAAAATCCGGCGGCAACATTTACCTTAACTATTATGTTTATGCGACAATCAAGGATGACGGTAATACATCCACAGCGTTGCCTCGAATCAGCCACGGTGAAGCTTCTGATGGAAACGGCGGCAACATTTATCTGACTGCCGCAGACACCAGCACAAAGTACTACCTGCATCTGGGTAACAGCATCATCCGTGACGGTAATGCATCTAAAAACGGTCAAAATATCTATTTGAGCGAAAAGGGCGTATTTAAGGTTCTGAAAGAATTCTCGCAAAATACAACCGCGTTCCTTCATGAATCCCGCAATCCGGTTAAGGGCGGTTTGCTGACAGAAGGATATAACACCGCAGAAGGCACCTTCACTGGAGAATTGCGATTGGAGAACATTGACTCCAGTCCCATGGTCTGTGCAGAAGACGGGAAACTGCGCGTAACAGCAGCCGCAGTAGTCTTTAAGGACGGAACATCCCTCTGGTTTGGCAACAACGCTGATGCTGTTAAAAACTACAGCAATGACGCTGCGTGGCTGATTGCTGATGCGGGTGATTTGGTCCTTAACGGAAGCAACTACACTGTAGATTTAGCCGGTCAGGACCTGAACATCACAGGCACAGGCAGTATCACATGCTTTGATAGTGCAAATAATGACTACAGCCGTTTCGGTACCGCCGTTATCAACGGACCTACGCTGAAATCGCAACTGCAGAACGAACATGAAAAAATCACATACATTCATCTTCTGGATGGCGAAAAGCACAGCTTCCACCGTCTGGATATGAAGGTGGAAAGCATCTCTATCCGGCCGGAAAGCGCTGGCATGTACTATTCCTGCTATTGGAATTGCGACGAAGCCCTTGCAGCAAATCTCGAATACTTTGGCGTCGCCCTCAGCCTAGCAGATATGCCGGATGCTAATCTGTTTACCGACAGAGATACCTTATACACCCGGCAAGAACAAAACGCATTTACCCCCGGACAAGCTGCTAACAGTGTGCTCGTCTCCAACATTCTGAAAACCGGTAATCAGCAAAATGACAACCGTGGCAAAATGAATATTTACGCCACACCTTATATCACTATTAAGGATCACAATGGCGCTACACAAACAGTTGTTGCGATGGCTGAAAATCAGATCGGTTCCAGCTTGCATGACACAATGAAACTGATGGATCAGAAAATCGCATCCGATCCTACAAACTATCGTCGTCTTACCCTTCCCTTGCGTCAGCTCCATAATGCTTGGAAAGAGGACGGTATGCAGACATGGGAATTTACAAAGATCCCTGAGCCCGAGAAAGACGATGTGATCGATGTTCTGATGATCGGCAGCAGCTTCTGCTACTACTATGTTGAAGAGCTCTACGGCTTGGCAGAGGCCGCAGGCGTAAAAATGCGCGTATGCAATGTATACTACTCCGGATGCAGATACGAATGGCATTACACTTGGTGGAAGCAAGGTAAATCCAATTATGAATTTTATCAAGTAACTGACAGTTCCGGCAGAAAAAAGACCAACGGCACAAGTCTTGAATACTGCCTTGCTCAGGGAGATTGGGATGTTATCAGCATCCAAGAATCCACATCACTCATCTATAATGTAGGTGCGCAGAAGCATTTGAATGCAACCAGAGCAATGCGCAACGAACTGATCGGTTATTTACAAGAACAGTTCCCCAATGCAAAAACCTATTGGCATCAACCGTGGTCTTATCAAATCGGTTACAAGAGCGGCAATAAAGAAGTCAACACCTTTGAACAGCAGCAGGAGCGTATGATGGCCATCCGTGAATTTGCGCTGGGTGTTTGTGCGGAAAACGGCACCGGTCGTGTTAACACAGGTGAAGCATGGCAGCTGTTCCGGAAAAACTACGTGCAAACTGGAGACAGCGGCCTGACAGACACACTGTGTGCCCGGTTGGGTGTTGGAACCAACGATGTTGGTGACTACTATCATGATGGCGATATCGGCGGCGGTCAATATCTGAACGCCTGTGTATGGTTTGAGACCATCATGAATGATCTGGATCCCGGCAAAAATTACACCTGCGTTGGTAACACCTTCCGTCCCAACTACAAAGGCAAAACATTATCCGAAACATTGATCGCTGCGCTGCAGGAATCTGCACATCAGGCGTTCATTGAAAGAGATTGGGATACTCCCTCTACCGAAACAGCACAATAAAGAAAAGATTAAAAGCCTCCGTTCATCGAACGGAGGCTTTTAATATAATCAAGAAATCTCATTCAACGGCAGAATATACTGGGCATGCCGGCGTTCCCTTTCCGCCAAATAGGATGCATCGTTTCCCGCATGGATTTGACGCAAGTACTCATAATGGTTTTGCATAATAGCCTTATTCTTTCTGGCAAGCATCATAACAGCAATAGAGGAACACTGATCGGAAGCACGCTCCAAATAGGTCAGCGTCTCCATAAATACCAATCCGGTAGAAACACTGCAATTGCCGGTTTTTAGCCGTTTTGTATGGCGATCACGCAGGATCATAACCATATCATCAATGACTTCCTCAAAAGGTTCTACCTGCTTTGCAAGATCAAGGTCATCTTCTGTAAACGCTTTGGAGGTCATGCCGATAATCTCATCCACCGCGTCGATAATGATCTTCAGTTCCTTCTTCGCGCTATCAGAAAATTCTGCACCTTCATTGCGCAATCGCTGCGCAAGTTCAACGATATTGGTAGCATAATCGCCGATTCGTTCAAAATTAGGAACAGACTGCATCAGCATATCCAATTGGCGATCTTCTGCATCTGTTTCGATGACCTTAGAAAGACCGATAAAGAAGCGGTCTGCCACATCCGCAAAATTATCCAGTGCATTTTCATCCTCATCGATCATTCCGTGAGCAGATTCATTGTATTCCAGCAATTGTTTACAACCTCTGGAAAAATTGATTCTTGCAACATTACCCATGGCCGCAACGGCCTTTGTACCCTCAAACAGAGCAACCGCAGGAGAAATATAAAGTTTTTCATCCAAGGTAAGCAATTCCGGATGCAAGGGCGCACTCTGCTTGTCATCCCGCACAATCAACGTTGACAAACGCACCAGTCCTCCTGCAAAGGGCAACAGAAGAATTGCCGTAATCAAATTGAAAATCAGCTGGAAATTTGCAATGCCGCCACTATCGATACTATGATTCCAGAACCCGTCACCGAAGACGCCAAAACTTTGCATCGGAAGCATTACAAGCATAAACAAAACAGTGCCAATGGTATTAAACAAAATATGCACAATACCGGTACGCTTGGCATCCTTGGAAGTGCCAATTGAGCAAACCAAAGCGGTTGTTACGCAAGTACCGATATTAATACCCAGCACGATTGGATAGGCCATTGCAAAGGTGATTGCCGTTCCGCCCGCTGCCACCGATGCAGAGGCAACCGTTTGAAGCATACCCACGGTTGCGGAAGAGCTCTGAACGATTACCGTCAAAACAAGACCGAAAACCAAACCGACAACCGGATTTGTGAAGTAGCTGATAAAACTGTCAAATGCGGACGTGCCGATTAGAGGCTTCACGCCGTCGGTCATTAAATTCAATCCAATGAACAGCACACCGAAACCAATGAAAATGTCACCCACAGGCTTAAGATGCTTGCGCTTGATAAACATCAGCATCACGATACCAACAACAAGAGCAATCGGAGCTAGTGTGTCCGTATCAAACAAGGTCAAAAAGAAATTTCCGTTCGCCTCAACATCCGCCAAACGAATGATCTGGGCAGTAATCGTTGTACCAATATTAGCACCCATAACAATGGATGCTGCCTGCTTCAGATTTAAAACACCTGCACCAATCAATGCAACTGTCAAAACAATGGTTGCAGTTGAGCTTTGAATCACCGCCGTAACCAATGTGCCGGTTAACACACCTAAAAGCATATTACCGGTGACCTTTTCCAATACTCGCTTCAAAGCAGAACCGGTGCTGTTCTTCAGGCCGTCACCCATGACTTCAATGCCGTACAAAAACAGGGCCAAGCCGCCCAGCAACTGCACGATTGCACTAAATATCTCCATATAAACCCTCATTTCATGTATTATCCTATTCTCAACAGGACAATTATAAACAAAAACCAAGCATATGTACAGTGGCAATTATACAGATATTCATTTAAAAATACTGCAGTGATTTGTTTAATTTATTTACCGGTAGAGCCAAAACCGCCGGCAGCGCGGTTAGTATCAGAAAGAGAATCCACAGCCTCATAAACGGGTGTAAATACCGGAGTAATCACCAACTGGGCGATCCGTTCACCATGACACACCGTCTGTGTCTGATTTCCGTGATTGTGGAGGACGACCATAAATTCACCACGATAATCGCTGTCGATAACACCAACCTTATTGGCAGGTGCCAAACCGCGTTTACAAGCCATGCCACTACGGGCATAGATCAAGCCGGCGCACCCCTTTGGGATCTCCATCGCCAAACCTGTGGGAACAAATGCAGACGTGCCAGCCGGAATAACCAGATCTGTATCCAGACATGCATACAAATCTGCACCGGCTGCCTCCTGAGATCCATAAGTGGGAAGAATCGCATTTTCTTTTAATTTTTTAACTCTGATCGGTTCCATAATTTTCTCCTTTATTTTATTGCTGACGCATTATGCGTCAGCAGAAAAACCTGTAATATTTTCTTTTAAAAATGAAACAACAGCTTTCGTGTAACCTTCTCTGTCCTGCACAAAGCTTACCCCATGATCTGCTCCATCCACAATAAGCAGCCTCTTACAACCGATGCAAGCTTGGTAGCCATCTTCAGACATCTTACAGGGAACAAAACCGTCCTCTCGACCGTGTATCATCAAAACCGGAACTTTACTGGCGGCAAGTGTCATGCGGGTATCTTTTTGGGTAATGGAAAAGCCTGCAAACAACCGTGTAAATAAATCAACAGCCCACATAGAAAAACACGGGGGCAGATGCGTCACTCTTCTGTAAACGGTACTTAATATTTCTTTCGGGGAAGTAAATCCGCAATCGGCGATCATCCCCTTCACATTGACCGGCAGGGGTTCATCCGCAACATACAGTACCGTGGAAGCGCCCATGGACAGGCCACTGAGAATAACAGGAAACATACCGAAATTCCGGTTGTGGAATCCGATCCATTCCAACAGGTCTCCACTCTCTTTTACCCCAAAGGTTATAAACCTACCCCGGCTCTTTCCATGGGCACGCTGGTCCGGTATCAACAAGTTGAAACCGGCTCGCAAGTAGAACTCCAGCGCCATAGAAAAATCAACGAGATAAGTGCTCCTGTACCCATGCAACATAATCACAGTACCTTTTGCACCCTCAGCAGGAACCCATACACCGTGTAAGCGTAGACCATCCTTCGAAGTAATAAAAACATCCTGACTTCCGTTATCCTTTAAAAACCGGTCTGCAGCAACAATCTGGCTATAATATTTACTAAATGGTGTTGTCTTAACAGCGCGCTCATCGAGCCAATTAACATCTTTTCCACGGCAGCATCCAACACAAAAAATATACGCACCGCTACAAAGCATAATCAGCAAAAGCCCGAGCGCAACCAGTAAGACAATCAACATTAAGCTTCCTTCTTTCCAAGCTTAGAGAACCATCTGAAGGACAACGGCCACACGATACCTGCAACCAAGACAATAAGAAAATATCTTGCGCTGCGGCCAACCGATTCGCCAAGCCATGCATTCAGCGGTGCTTTCAGCCCACTTTTCACTGCAAGGATCAGCACCAAACCACCGATGACTTTCAGGATCTGTGCCCACCAAACAGCCTTCGTGGTGAAATTTAACCACTTTTCATCTGCAATATACACGCAAATGAGGCCAAGCAGCGCGCCCAATAATGTGTATGCGTTCTTTACGCCGGATTCAAGATTGTGTATGTCGATGTTTTCGGGGAACTTATAAAAGCTGATAAAGCACATGTACGCCCCGGACAAAGCTAACATCACAGCAAGCAACAACGGCATATAATTTCTTTTCTCACAAAAAATAACAGGCCGCAGCAAAAGGATCAGCGCGACAGCCAGCGCAGCCGAAACAATTACATCACTGGGTGTATGTACACCGATGTACATTCTGGAAAACGGCACTAGCACAGCAAATACCAACGCAGTTGTGCGAACCCATTTGTTCGTTGTTGTATGAGCAATCGTGCCAAAAGTTCCAACTGCGCTTTGGGTATGTCCGCTGGGGAAACTGTAACCGCTGGCCGCTTCCCGCGCCTGTTCTAAAATTGTGAAATTGCTATCCAGCACCCAAGGTCTGGGAACGCGGAACCAAAGCTTCATAAACTGATTGGCAAGGGTACCGACAAATCCCACGGAAAGAACATAGTAACCCGTCTTTTTGCTGACACACCAAAACAGAATCAGTGCAATCACCAAAAAGGCAGTTTCTTCCCCAAGTTGGGTAACCAATAGCATAAACTCGTTAACAATAGGGACTCTGATTTTTTCCAACAAGTATAATATTTCCATGGCATTGCCTCCTTATCTAGGTAAATTATACACCCGGGAATGGATTCTGTAAAGATTTCTTGTAATCTTGCTTTTTTTCATAGACTGGCTATAATAGAGGTAAACTATGCTGTAACTATTAATTGCTGCAGCGAAAGCGATTCAAACAATCTCATCCACTTAGGGAGTATCGTTATGCCAAGATATTATTACGGATTTGATACCACATATCTGTTTTTAGTGCTGCCCTGCATTATACTCTCCCTATGGGCAAGCATGAATGTACGATCGACTTTCAATAAATACGCATCAAAATTTGCATCCAGACGAATTACCGGTGCGCAAGCGGCCCAACGGGTGCTACAAGCAAACGGTATATCCAATGTGCGTATAGAAAAAATCAGTGGGCAATTGACAGATCACTTTGATCCGCGTACCAATGTGATCCGCCTTTCCGACGGGGTCTATGACAGCACATCTATTGCATCCATCGGTGTTGCCTGCCATGAAGCGGGGCATGCTGTGCAGCATGCCACCCAATACGGACCAATCAAGCTTCGGGCTGCGGTAATCCCTGTCACAAATATCGGCTCCCGGCTGGCAATGCCGTTGATCCTGATTGGTCTTCTCCTTTCATATCTCGGCAATTTTTCTTATACACTGGTTTATATCGGCATCGGTTGTTTTGCACTGACCTTATTATTTGAACTGATTACTTTGCCCGTTGAGTTTGACGCAAGCAACCGGGCTATCAGAGCTATTGACGAATATGATATGCTAAACAGCGAAGAGATCAAAGGTGCCAAGAAGACCTTGCAAGCTGCCGCGCTGACCTATATTGCCGCAGCTGCTGTAACCCTCGCGCAGCTATTACGGCTGATCCTGCTCTTCGGTAACCGAAGCCGCCGCAGAGACTAAAATAAAGGAACATAGAAAAATGGAACAATTGTTGGAAAAATATCAGACAATGGGCATCAGCCCCGCCGTTTATCAGCTGGGTGAAAAAACCATAGAAAAGATTCGCCCCAGATTTGACGAGATCGATAAAATCGCAGAATACAACCAAGCAAAAGTATTGGCAGCAATGCAAAAGAACCGCGTTTCCGCTGCATGTTTTGCCGGCACAACCGGTTACGGTTATGACGACGTTGGCCGCGATAATTTGGAACGGGTCTATGCAGACGTATTCCACACAGAAGCCGCATTGGTACGCCCGCAAATCACTTGCGGCACCCACGCGCTCACAGTTGCGTTAAGCGCAAATCTTCTGCCCGGTGACGAACTGCTCTCCCCTGTCGGTCTCCCCTACGACACGCTGCAGGAGGTAATCGGCATCCGGGAAAGCCCCTGTTCTTTAAAAGAATACGGTGTTAGTTACCGGCAAGTGGATCTGACGGAAAACGGCACATTCGATTATGAGGGAATCCAAAAAGCCATTAATGAGAAAACAAAGCTGGTAACAATCCAGCGGTCTAAAGGTTATGCCACACGCCCCACATTCTCTGTTGCGCAAATCGGGGAATTGATCCGTTTTATCAAAAATATCAAGCCGGATATTGTTTGCATGGTCGACAACTGTTATGGCGAATTTGTTGAGACAATAGAGCCTTCCGATGTAGGCGCGGATATGGTTGTCGGTTCTCTCATTAAAAACCCCGGCGGAGGTCTTGCTCCCATCGGCGGCTATATCTGCGGAACAAAAACCTGCGTGGACCGCTGTGCCTTCCGTCTGTCTGCACCCGGTCTCGGTCAGGAGGTCGGCGCAAATCTTGGCATCATGACCGCATTGTATCAAGGCTTCTTCTTAGCGCCCACTGTAGTTGCCGGTGCTTTAAAGGGTGCAATTTTTGCTGCAAATCTCTATGAGCCTTTCGGCTACAATTGTGTACCCAACGCAACCGAAAGCCGTCATGATATTATTCAGGCTGTGGAACTGGGAAGCGAAGATGCAATGATCGCATTTTGTAAGGGCATCCAAGCTGCAGCGCCGGTGGATTCTTTTGCCACACCGTTGCCTTGGGATATGCCCGGCTATAATGACAAGGTCATTATGGCCGCCGGCGCATTCATCCAAGGTTCTTCCATCGAACTGTCCGCTGACGGTCCCATACGCCCTCCTTACGCTGTGTATTTCCAAGGCGGGTTGACATGGCTTCATGCTAAAACCGGCATCTTAATGAGCTTGCAGCAGCTTGTGGATGCAAAACTGGTTGAACTATAATACAGGAGGGATACATATGGAACTGGAAGTTGGGTTAAAAGGAAAAGTTTCCTCTACTGTGGAACGGGAAGACACAGCCAACGAGGTTGGGTCCGGCAATTTATTGGTCTACGCAACACCTTGTATGGTAGCTTTGATGGAAGGCGCGGCCTGTGAGGCTATTGCGGATGCAATACCTGAAGGAAAGACCTCTGTAGGAATTGAACTGAACATCAGTCATGTCAGCGCTACGCCGGTTGGTCTGGATGTGTATGCAGAAGCAGAATTGACCGCAGTCGATAAAAACATTCTGACCTTCAAGGTATCCGCTTACGACGAAGCGGGATTGATTGGAGATGGAATCCACAAGCGAGCCATCGTAACAAGCCAAAAGTTTTTAGAAAAAACTTACGAAAAGCTATAACAAAAAGCCCGTGCCTTAAAGCACGGGCTTTCATTATTATATTTCTTGGCGTCCTTCCAAGGCTCTGGAAAGGGTGACTTCGTCCGCATATTCCAACTGACTGCCAACAGGTACACCGTAGGCAAGCCGGGTTACTTTTATTTCCATAGGGCGGAGCAATCTGGAAATATACATCGCAGTTGCTTCGCCCTCAGTATCCGGGTTCGTGGCCATGATAACCTCACGGACATCCCCTTGGCCAACACGCAGCAACAGTTCTCGTATCCGGATGTCATCTTGGGTTACATGATTCAGCGGCGAAATAACACCGTGAAGCACATGGTAAACACCGTTAAATTCACGTGATCGCTCCATAGCGATCACATCCTTGGGTTCCGCAACAACGCAGATCACACTGTGATCTCTTCCGTCATCGTCGCATATGCTGCAGATCTGACGGTCTGTTAAGTTTTGACATACAGGACATGTATGGACCTGATTTTTAGCCTGAATAATGGCATCAGCAAAAGCCTGTGCATCCTCCAAGGGCAGTTCCAGTACATAAAAAGCCAAGCGCTGGGCAGTTTTTCCGCCGATACCGGGAAGCCGCGCAAACTGATCGGCCAGTTCCTGCATGGCTGCGGGAAAATATTGCATGGCGAGTCCCTCTAATCAGAACAAGCCGCCCAGATTCAAACCGCCGGTCAATCTGGACATGTTGTTAGCAGAATCCGCATCCGCAGAGCGCATTGCCTCATTCACAGCGGCAATGACCATATCCTGCAGCATCTCTACATCGTCCGGATCAACAGCTTCCGGCTTGATCTCAATGTTCATGAGCTCATGCTTTCCGTTAACGGTGGCGGTAACCATGCCGCCACCGGCTGCCGCGGTATAGGTCTTATTTTCCATTTCTTCCTGCATACGCATAAGATCCTGCTGCATTTTCTGCGCCTGACGCATCATCGCAGCCTGATTCATTCCACCGGGCATTCCCCGGAATCCACCTTTAGCCATAGTAATTCTCCTAACAGATTATTTAATATTGACGCGGTCAGCATGGTCACGACCAAACGCAAGAAGCTGATCCATTTGTGCGCTGCTGCTTCTGGACATGTTCTTATCCGTTACCACAACGCGCACCTGCCGACCAAGCTTTGCAGAAGCCTTCAATTGCACAAGGGAAAGAATATCAGGCTTGTTGATAATTTCCATTGTAAAGGAATTTGCACAAACCAAGTATAGGATCTCTCCCTGTAAAACACCTTTTACCGGTGCTTCTTCGGAATTGGTAAAGAATCCTGCTGCCGGTGTCTTCATTTCCGTGCGAATGGCAGCCGCTACATCCGTCCAAAAGCCAATAGGCGCTTCATCATTTTTAGGTGGCTGAGCCGGAACGGGACTTACCATGACCGGGGCGGTAGTCTGTTGTACCGCGACTGTTGCAGGTTCTGCAGGAACACTGGGAACGGACACCGGGGTAGCTACCAAACCGGATTTCACTTGGTCTTCCAAACGGGTGATGCGAGCTAGGAGTGCATCCATATCTTCATTCAGTTCCGGTTGGCAAAGATTTACCACGCAAAGCTCAGCATCCATCCGTCTGCTGGCACTCTTGCTGAAACCCGCCACCGTCTTCTGAATCAAGTTCATCATACGCGTCAGCTCGCCCATAGAAAAACGCTCTGCCAAGGCTGCAACATCCTGATCCGGTGCGACACCCGAAAGCATACTGATGCCGGTTTTCGGTGCGGTTTTCAGCACCATAAAATCCCGGGTCAGGCAAGCAAGCTCGTCCAAAAGGGCGCCCATATCCTTGCCTTCCGCATAAATGCTATTCATCATAGAAAGGGCTTTGGCCGTATCCTGATTCGCAATATGCTCCATCAGTGTACCACACTGATGGATGCCGGCAACACCAAGACATGCATAGACCTTTTCTGCATTCAGCTCACCATTGGTCGCGGAAGCACACTGGTCAAGCAGGCTTAATGCATCCCGCATACCGCCATCTGCCAAACGAGACAATACTCGAGCAGCAGAATCATCCAAATCGATGCCTTCTTCATAAGCCACATACTGCAGCCGATTGTAGATATCCTCTTGACTGATCCGCCGGAAAGAAAAACGTTGACATCTGGAAAGAATGGTTGCAGGAACCTTATGAAGCTCTGTTGTAGCCAAAATAAACAGCAGATGTTCCGGCGGTTCTTCAATAATTTTTAAAAGCGCATTGAATGCGGAAATAGAAAGCATATGCACTTCGTCGATGATGTACACACGCATCTTCACTTGCGACGGTGTATAAACGGCATCATCCCGCAGATCGCGAACATTGTCCACGCCGTTATTGGATGCAGCATCAATTTCCAGCACATCCATGCAGGAACCAGAATCAATCGCTCTGCAGGATGGGCAGCAATTACAAGGGTTGCCGTCTTGAGGGTTGGTGCAGTTAACAGCCTTCGCCAATATTTTTGCGCTGCTGGTTTTACCGGTACCGCGGGAGCCGGTAAACAAATATGCATGACTCAGCTTCCCCATCTGAATCTGTGTCTTCAGCGTTTGGGTCACCGCATTCTGACCAACTACATCATCGAATGTCTGCGGTCTGTATTTTCGATACAGTGCCTGATACATAATAACCTCCAAAATATAGACCGGCTCATAACAAGATCGCACACCCACATTTGAGCAAGCAGTATACCCGGTATCTGCGCAGCCAACTCGGGAACGGCATCCTCGCGGCACACGGGAAGATCCGCTTAATGCTGCTTGGTTCCCCACCTGACATGGTTCACGGGATCCCGTTGCGCAAGACCGTTCCTTCAACATCACTTACACAGGCCAGTCAATACACATGCATGCCCGGGTGTGGGAATTCATCCCCGCTGTAGCGGATTGCGGGTAACAGGGCACCGCTAACTCCCCGACTAGTGCGACCTTGTTACAAGCCGGTCGCTGTAACAGGGTTATTTAAATTTAGTTCAGTTTGGATTCAATGAACTCAGCCAATTCGCCAAAAGTAGTGATCTTCTGATCCTCCATTTCAAGCTCAACGCCCAGTTCAGATTCCAGATCCATAATCATTTCAACAATGTCCAAGGAGTCGACACCAAGGCTTTCAAAGGTGCTGTCCGGGGTGATTTCATCCACATTCAACTCCAGTTGTTTTGCCGCGTAGGAAACAAGTTTCTCGTACATTCTCTCTTCCTCCATTATCAAAATCGAATTTGATCGATACACATTATTTTAAGGGATATACCCGTATTTGTCAATGACCGTTTTTTGCTGCCATTGCTGCCGCAAAAGCTGTTGCCCAAGCGATTTGCAAATTAAATCCACCGGTATATGCATCGCAATCAATCACTTCCCCGGCAAAATACAGACCACGCACAAGTTTTGATTCCATCGTTTTGGGATCAATCTGGGAAACCTTAATTCCTCCGGAAGTGATAATCGCCTCTTGAACCGGCCTTTTGCCCCGAATCGTAAGAGGAAAACATTTCAGTATCTGCACAAGATCTCTGCGTTGCTCTTTCCGCAACGAGTTGGCTTGCATGGCAGCATCTATACCGATTCTCGCTAAAACCACAGGGATCATCGCTCTCGGGAGTAAATCCGTCAGTGCGTTTTCCATAGACCGGTTCTGATACTGCTCAAGATCCCGCAAAATTCGGTCATTTAACTTTCCTTCATCCAATGCAGGCTTCAAATCCAAGCACACTCGGCATCCGTCTCCTCTCAAATGCGCACTTGCACTTAAAACCGTAGGACCGGACACACCGAAATGGGTAAACAATAGTTCACCAAAATCCTTAAATAATACTTTATTTTTGGAATTTAAAAGCTTGACACCAATGTTGCGAAGACTCAAACCTTGCATCAAAAGGCAATCCGCTTCCTCAATCTCCAAAGGAACCAGCGAACCGTCCAAGTCCGTAACCTGATGTCCTAACGCCTGCGCCATGGCATAGCCATCACCGGTAGAGCCGGTAGCAGGATAGGATAACCCACCGGTGGCCAAAATAACCCAATTGCAAGGTACATGTCCGGATAGCGTCACAACACCGTTTACAAAACCGTTTTCCTGCGTAATCTCCAAAACCTTTTCGTATCGGACCGTAACACCGGTTCGGTGAAGCTGCTCTTTCAGGCAACCCAAAACAGAAGATGAAGCATCCGAAACAGGAAAAACACGGTTGCCGCGTTCCGTTTTCGTTGTGCAGCCCCGTTGATTAAAAAAGGCTATCACCGCTTCCGGAGGGCACGCTTCCATTGCGCTAAACAAAAACTTTCCATTTCGCGGAATATTTTCAAGCACTTCCCGTGCAGAACAGTCGTTGGTTAGATTGCATCTACCTTTACCGGTGATCAAAAGTTTCTTTCCCAACCGGTCGTTCTTTTCCAACAGAAGGACCTTTTGCCCTTCTTTCGCAGCTGTGATCGCTGCAAACATACCCGCCGGACCGCCGCCAATGACAACGCCGTCAAATCTCATCTTGTTTCGATCCTTTTTTCATAGACATTATATTCTTCCCAAACCCGCTCCAGCGCATCAAAGGTTTTGGAAAGCATATGCTCCTGACCGGAAGCCAGTGCAACGATCAATGCATTGACAACACTCAATGGCGCAACCAAGGTATCAACCAAGGAAACCATGTCACTTTTGGCAACCAAAACATAATCACTGTTTTGCCCCAAAGGAGACAAACGGCTGTCCGTAAAACCGATTACTGTAGCGCCGGTGCTGCGGCTGTATTGAGCGCCTTTGACGGTTGCGGCGGAGTATCTGGGAAAGCTGAAGGCAATCAGCACATCCTGCTCATTGATCCCCATGAGCTTTTCAAATACCTCACTGGCACCGGAAGCCGTGATCACTCGCACGTTATTGAACATGAACTCCAAATAGTAGCCCAAGAAATTGGCGAGAGGTGCAGCAGATCTGGCACCAAGAATGTAAATACGTCTTGCATCCCTGATCTTAGAAACAGCAGTGCGGAATTCATCCCGGCTGACCAACTCTGCGGTTTGGCGCAGCTTATCCGCGTCCGATTGCAACACCATGGAAACAACATCCTGATTACCGATCCGGTCATTGGCTACCTCAATACGCTGGACAGAGGTCAGACGGTTAAGAACCATCTCCTGCATTGCTTTTTGCATGCTGGGGTAACCGTCATATCCCAATTCCACAGCAAATCGAACTACGGTGGATTCAGAAACACCAACGGTCTTACCCAACCGGCTGGCAGTCATAAAAGCAGCCTTATCGTAAGCTTCTGTTATGTAATTAGCAAGTGTGCGCTGCCCTTTTGAAAAACCGGATGCGCGATGCTGTAAAATAGACAGAATATCCTCGTTCATAATGTCCTCCTAATCTAACTTATGCTCTATATGGTAACAAACAAATATGAATTATGCAAGAGGAATTATTGCAAATTGCAATTTCATTTTTTCAGTGCTTCTACTTCCTCAACAGTCAAATATCTCCATTTACCTAGCGGAAGATCTCTCAGCAAAAGCGCACCCTCACGGACGCGGCGCAAACGCTTTACATCCATTCCGGCAATTGCGCACATTCTTCGAACCTGACGATTGCGTCCTTCGTGAATCGTAATCTCTAAAATCGCATTCCCCTTTGCGTCCGCTTTTTCCAGACGGACTTGAGGCGTACGGATTTGATACCCGTCCAGCATCATTGGTGCAACAAGCCGGTTTAACGAGCCTTCCTGATACCCACTGACCTGCACACGATATGTTTTATCTACTTCATGACTGGGATGCATTAATTGATCGGCGAAGTCTCCGTCGTTTGTAAACAAAAGCAATCCTTCGGAGTCCATATCCAACCGTCCAACTGGATACACCCGCAAGCCGCAATCCTGTACAAGCTGGGCTGCATTTTTACGCCCTTTTTCATCGGAAAGTGTCGTAACAAAGCCCCTAGGCTTATTCAAAATCAAATACACCCGCTTTTGCATAGGCGGCAGCGGCTCACCGTCAATTGTAATCGTATCAATTTCCGGGTCAGCTCGTTCACCCAATGTACACAGAGTGCCGTTTCGGTATACCCGTCCTTGCAGGATCATTTCTTCCGCTTTCCGCCGGGATGCAATTCCCCTTGCGGAAATTATCTTTTGAATTCGTTCCATCATATTAACGCTCCCCGAACAGCCTTTGCCACAGGCTCTTCTTATTCACACGAATCTGTTCAACCGTTTGCCCAAATTTTACAGGGCAATCCCCCACAACATGGTCGTCAATACAGACATATACCTTCCCTGCCAGATCGCCCATCACAACCGGCGCGTAAACAAATCCCGGCTTTTGAATAACGATGGAAGGCGCTTCCTCCGGGGACAGAGGAAATGAAAAGTCCTCTGCTGCCACCAGTTCCACATACCCCTGTTCACCGCCGGCGACTTCAACATATCCAAGCACCGTATCTTTTTCAATAATTTTCTCCACTGAATATTTGCGAAAGCCATCATCCAACATAGTCGTATGGTCACGCCAATCATCCGGCGCATTGATCGTTACCGCCACCAGCCGTCTACCATCCCGCGCGGCGCTGGATACTAAGATGCGCCCAGCCTTTTTTGTATAGCCGGTCTTGACCCCGTCAGCGCCTTCGTACTGCCACAACAATTTATTATGGTTGGTAAGGTATCGCTCACCCACACGAACAGATTTTGTAGAAACAGTCTTCGCAAAAATCGGATTTTCCATTGCATACGCTGCCAGCAAAGCCAAATCCTTGGCAGAAGAATAATGCTCCGGTGCATCCAGCCCATTTGGATTCACAAAATGGGTATCAGTAAGCTCTAACTGCCGTGCTTTATCATTCATCAGTTCTGCAAAGCCTTCCACTGTACCGCCACAATAGATCGCAAGCGCCACTGCCGCATCGTTACCGCTTTGCAGCATGAGTCCATAAAGCAATTCCTGAATGGTAAGGACCTCGCCTTCCCGCAAATACATAGACGAGCCCTCTATTCCAACAGCCTCTTTCGGGATTCGCATCCGGTCGAGAACGTTGCATTGTTCACAGACAACCAAAGCAGTCATAATCTTTGTCGTGCTGGCGATCAGCGAACGATCCGTTTCCTGTTTATGGACCAAAAATCTGCCTGTACTTGCATCTAATACGACAGCCTTTTCTGCGGAAATACCGTAGCAAGGAAAAACAAGGATGACAGCCAGCAACGCAGCTGCCATCCCGGTAATCATTTTTCTCATATAATCACCCCAGTATCATTATGTGCTGGGGTGATCATTCTATTCTTACTTTTTTTCCGTTCTGGAATCAACAAAAGCAGCAATCTTGTCCAAGGTATCAGGAACCATTTCCACGATCCGGTCTGCCGTTGTATTGGCAGGTGCTGCAACAGGGATCATGCGCACATTGCCTTCCTTGACAATCAGAAAAGCCACCGGTGTTACTTTTACACCAGCACCCAAGCCGCCGCCAAAGGGATTTTCATGATGATTCAAGTTTTTAGAAACAAAATCAGACCCGCCGCCGCCAAAACCAATACTGATCTTGGATACAGGGATAATGGTGACGCCGTCACCGGTTGTAATCGGTTCACCAACAACCGTATTTGCGTTTACCATCTCACGAAGTTTTGCAATCGTGCTGTCGAGCATATTAGGAAGATTTTGACTCATATTTCGCACCGCCTTTTCGTTTATTCATAATGTTAAAGTACTGTTTGATAACTTTCGGTCCATGGGTAACAGCAAGTGTCACCAGTTGCCAAAAGCGGACGGTCAAGTCCGCGCCTGCAATGACAGTTGTACCCGGGGCTGTGAAATCACATTCCACTTCCAGATCTCTTTTTTTAATAACAAAAGCCCGTTCCAACAGTGGCATCAGATTTCCCAACGCAGCCCAGCCCTGACCGTAGCGCAATGCCAGATCGCAAGGATCGCCCCCACCAAGAATCCACTTAAGCTGAAGATTATCCACCCGCAGCCTCAACCGGAAATCTTTTAAAAAATCGATAATCAGTTGTACTAAGGGAAGAAAATCCGATGCACTTCCGCCGTTATTCTTTTTAGCCTGCTGCGGTTTTGCGGCTTTCTGCTTTTTCTCACTATCAGCGTTTTTTTCCGATGGTTTGCTCGGGTATAGCAGGATTTTAGCAGGTCCGATCACAAACGCAGCAAACGCACCGGAAGCATCATATCTGACCTGCAGCCCCAAAGGCATTAACGCCAGAATCCCCAGCACAGCAAACGCGATCAGCCACCCCATCAGGCCTGCACCTCCGCGACGGCATCCTCCGTCTGATTAATTTCCGCAGGGGCATCCTCAATGATCGGTTCCCCTAAATCCACCTTTTCGATTGCCGGAAGTTCCTGCAAAGAATTCATACCAAAAGTTCGCAGAAAATCCGGTGTGGTCCGATACTGGATGGGTCTACCGGGAACATTCAACCGTCCGGCCTCTTCAATCAAATGTTTATTGAGCAAGGCACCCACGGAATAAGAACTGTCAACACCGCGAATCTGTTCAACCATGGCTTTTGTAGCCGGCTGATAATAGGCAATAATCGTCAATGTTTCCAATTGGGAAGCGGAGAGTCTGGGAGGTTTTCTGGTTTCCAGTGCCTTCGTTACATAATCCGCCATTTCACCGGAAGACACCATCTGGTAGGCGTTCTCTAAGCGAATAATCCGCACGCCCCGGCGGTTAAAGGACAATTCATCTGCCAATTGTTCAGCAGCCACACTGACTTCCTTAGGGTCTGCCTCTATGCTTTGTGCCAAACGCTCCAATTCCACAGGCTCGCCTGCAGCAAACAGGATCGCTTCGATGACCCTTTGTAATTCAGTTGTTTCCATCAGATCATCTCCTTTGTTTCTGTTTCAGGCTCATTTAAAAGCCGGACATTGGGG
Source organism: Oscillospiraceae bacterium (assembly GCA_017398725.1). Classification (GTDB taxonomy): domain Bacteria; phylum Bacillota; class Clostridia; order Oscillospirales; family Oscillospiraceae; genus Faecousia. The sequence continues at coordinate 29,042 of JAFQFA010000013.1, forward strand.
TTTTCGCCGGTATTATCGTCTTCTAATGTAACGGAATTGGACTTACACAAATCCAAGATCGCGAGAAACGTGGCAACGATCTCAGAACGGGAGCGATTCCCCTTAAATAAGTTCTTCAGCCGTTCAATGCCACGCAAAACCAACGTCCTTAAAACCTCTCCCGCTTTGCGGGAAACGGGGTATGGCTCTTTGCCAACGATTCCTTTAAAATTCACCGTGGGCGGAGGCAGACGGCGCTGATTCCGCTGGGATATATCATCCAGCGCACGAAGCAGATCCTGCGTATCATGCTGATAACGATAGGTGCTGTCTTTACGCAGCGGCTCAGGCTCTTTTACAAAAACGCACCTTCCGATATCATTCATTGGCTCCAAGGCAGTTACAGCAATGCGGATCTGCTCAATCGCCTCTTTGCGCTGGCGCTCCATAAGCGACTGTCGCAATTGATCCAGTTCACTCTGCGCCTCTGCTGCTTCTGCCGCGGAAAGAAGCATTTTCGTCTTGATCAACATCAAGTGGGAAGCCATGGTGATGAATTCGCTGGCAATTTCCATGTCCAGCCGCTTCATCTCATCCAGATATGCCAAGTACTGTTCTAAAATCGCAGTAATGGACACATCCTGAATCTCTATTTTATTTTTACTGAGCAGCAGAAAAATGACATCCAGAGGTCCTTCAAAATCTTCCATCAACTCCGTGCGGGTGTGGACGATTCCCTCAAGGCGATACTGCGGTTCTGACATATTGGCTCCTTAGATAGTTATTTACCGTATTATATCATTGTTTTTCCTATCATGCAAGTATTACAGATAAAAACCAGACAGGATAAATGATTGCTTTTTGCTTAACCTTATGTTAAAATAACAAAAAAGGAGGAATGATTATGCCGCAACGAAACAGCCGCTATGCCGAAATGCGCAAGAACATGTCCTATATGCTTCTGGCCGACCTCGGCATGTTCATTCTCTATCTCATTGCAGCCGGCAACGGAATCACTTGGCTGAAGGTTCTATCTGCCATTATTGCCATTTTCGCATCCGTTTTATGCCTCGGTTACTTGTACCTGACACAGGAACTTTTCAAAAAGCGCAGTTTGTGGATGACGGTTGCAGCAGGTGCAATTTTATTCTGCATTCTCTTTTCTGTGGTATTGAATTTCCCCTGCCCGGCACCTTCACCGGAAAACATCCATATCAATCTATAAACGAAAGCTGCATTGGATGAGCTTATCCAATGCAGCTTTTCTTATTTATAAAAACTGTTGCCGCCGATAAATTCCCGAACGAGACTTGTAGGCGGAATCTCATCATCCACATCGGCTTCTAGAACATAATTAAGCACTTTCACAAGGCCGCGAACCTGCTCATAGCATTCTTCCTCCGGCTGGATTTGCGTTAGGAGTGCGTAAATATGCTTTTTCAAAACCGGCAGTTCATATAATGTTGAGCTATTAAAAATCACATCCGCTTCTTCCTGATAGGGGAATATCCACCGCTTCTCGCCTCTTCTGACGCTATCCCACATTTCCATGGTCCGCTGTACAGATGCACCTCTCGTTTCGTAATCGCGAACAGTTCTTCGCAGCAAACGCAATAGACTGGAAGGAATACGGTTGTGATCGTCTAAGTTCAGCGGCAGCAATGCACTGACATATAGCTTAAATATGAGATTGCTATCCATACCCGCAGGAAGCAAAATAGGATTGAGCGCATGCAGACCTTCGATGATAATTACAGTTTGCGGCGCAAGGCGAATCTTATGGCCTTTCATCAACCGTTTGCCCGACTTGAAATCAAAGCTGGGCAGTTCCACTTCTTCACCACGAATCAACGCTTGCAAATCCTGCCGAAACTGATCTATATCGATGGTATCAATGTGCTCCAGATCCAACTTTCCATCCGGACCGGGCTTAATTTGATCACGGTCTATGTAATAATCATCTAAACTCATCAAAATCGGTTTCTTGCCATGTACACGCAGTTGTGTAGCCAACCGATTGGCCGATGTAGTTTTACCGGAGGAACTTGGACCCGCCAACATCACCACTTTCGCGCCGCGCTGGCACACCATATCCGCAACCTGACTGTACCTTTTCTCATGAAGTGCTTCATTAACCCGAATCAACTCACGAATCTGCCCCGACCGGACAAGTTCATTCAAATCCGAAACCGTCTGGCATTCCATCAGCTGACACCATTTCTCACCCTCAGTGCATACACTCAAGAACTTTGGCATTTCTTTGTATCCGGAAACCTGTTCCGGATCAGTGTCATCAGGGTAAAGAAACATAAAACCACCTTCAACCGGAAGAATATCCCATACCCGCAAATAACCCGTTGAGGGCGCAAGTTCTCCATAGTAATAGTCGGAAAAGCCTTCGTGTGAATACACATCAAAATAATCCGCTTTACGATAGGAAAGCAAGGCCGCCTTATCTGCCTGCCCATCCTGCAAAAATAGTACCTGCGCCTCAGATAACAGCAGTCTTTTGCGGATCAAAGGAATATTCTGACTGACAAGCATACGCATCCGCTCTTTCAGCTTCAGCGCATCAAAGGCAGGTTCATTCTCCACTTCCACAAACAACGCATTCCCTACCGTGCAATCCATTTTTGCCCGTGCTTTCGGCCAAAGCTGCCGTAACGCAAGAAAAATCACAAACTGCGCTGTTCTGGAGTATACATCCCGTCCAGCCGGATCCGAATACCGGATCAACTGTACAATCCCACCGGATGCCTGTACCGCTCTGCGCAAAGATGCCGGCTCTTGTTCACTATGATCTCTTACGGGAATATAATTTAGATTAAATATTTCCCCCGCCATTTTCGCCGCAATCGGTCGGCAATAAAACTGTGCATTGTCCAAACGAGCAGAACGAATCATTTCAAGCAATGAGTATCCTGTCTTAGCCTCCACGAAAATGCCATCTATCTGCAGTTGCATTGTACGCACCTCCTCATGCATATTATTACACATAAGGACTATATTTTCAAGATTGGCATCCTACGCAATATCATATGCCCTATCGCAAACAAAGGCTCCGCCCAAAGGCGGAGCCTTAAAATTATTTACCGATAGACATGATGTCATAGGGAGTCGTCTGATAGACAAAGTAATTAAGCCAATTGGAAAACAGAAGATTTGCATGACTGCGCCAGCGAACCAACGGAGGCTGTGTATCATCATCATTTGGATAATAGTTTTCAGGCACATGGATGGGAAGTCCCTGACCCTTATCCCGTAAGTACTCTTTTTCCAGCGTGTCGGCATCGTACTCAGAATGGCCTGTAACAAATATTTGCCGTCCCTTATCATTCATGAGCGCATATACGCCGGCTTTCTCAGAAGATGCCAAAATCTTCAATTCGGGTACCTTCTCAATATCCTCCCGCAAAACCGTAGTGTGGCGGGAATGGGGCACCCAGAATTCATCATCAAAACCACGTAAAAGAATGGACCGTTTATAATCCGCTTTGTGGGGAAAAACACCAAAGAGTTTTTCCGGCAGATCCCGTTTCTGAATGCCGTAGTGATAATACAGGCCCGCCTGCGCACCCCAGCAAATATGAATGGTGCTGTGTACATTGGTCTTGCTCCACTCCATGATCTTGCAAAGCTCCGGCCAGTAGTCAACCTCTTCAAAGGGCATATTTTCTACCGGTGCCCCAGTGATCACCATACCATCAAACTTTCGATGCTTCAATTCATCAAAACTTTTATAAAAGTTCAGCAAATGCTCCTGCGAAGTATTCTTAGAGGTGTGCGTAGTAGTATGCATCAATTCCAACCGAACCTGCAGGGGTGTGTTTCCCAAAACTCTGCTCAACTGGGTTTCTGTTGCGATCTTGGTAGGCATCAGATTCAGCAAAACGATCTCCAACGGGCGGATATCTTGGGTAATGGCACGATGCTCATTCATCACAAATATATTCTCCTGTTGCAACGTTTCGGTTGCGGGCAGATTGTTGGGAATCTGAATAGGCATAGCCCCACCTCCAAAAGATAATAGGGCAATTGTACTCCAAAAGCAGTATTTTGTCAATAAAATGCGCCGATTGATAGAAGCTCCACACCGTGATAATAATGCAGAAGAATCTGTTGGTAATCACTGCCTGTCAGCGCCATAGCATCTGCTCCATACTGACTCATACCCACCCTGTGACCAAATCCCTTTGTTGTGATCGTTACCGTTGATCCGGCAACAGATATAACGAATGCAGTGGATTTTAAATCCAGCAAACTTCTGACTTGCGTACCGGAAAAAGTTTTCTTGCAAATCTCAATGGAATCAACGCCGCCTCCATCTGTATAAGTAATTTTTCCTATACGAAAATCATGCAAATTATTTAATGAGATACCAAGTTTTCGTACAATGGCATCCACAGAGAATTGCACAGTGTCTGTGTAGTGACCCGCACGCTCCTCCCCCGGACTTTGCGTTGCCTTAAGGTACGGTACATTAGATCCCCAAACCGCCACCGCATCCTCTGTATATCCCCCAGAACAAGAAAAATAGGTCGCCTCAATGGGCTTTCCATTATAAACAAGGATCGTTCCCGCAGTCTCCATTACCGCCTGTCTAACCTTGTCGATTCTTTCTTCCGTACCGCCAGATTGAAGATAATCCGATGGATCCCAATACCCTTGGCAACAGGACGACACCGTACATACATGTGCATTCTTATGACGCTGCTTTATATGCATACGCCGGAATGTATAGGTTCTTGCAACAACAGCCTGTGCCTTTAAAGCCTCCATTTCAAAATCAGCAGGCATTTCCCGCAATACAACCGAAAGAATATACTCTTCAATAGGCATCTCATTTACGGTGCCGTCTTTCATCAAAACGGATACGACCAATTCCTGCCCCGCCGTGGATTCCGTTGTATTGCTAACCACTATTGTTTCATGGGACGAATCCCCCTCAAATACTTTCGTCGGCGTTTTCGAATCCAGCAATACAGCAAGCAGGCAGATCGATAGAAGAATCGGAACAAACCATTTTTTCAAAAATTCCATCCCATCACCCCACCTCATCATATCAGTAAGGTCCAAAGGAACTTGTCGCGTTTTGGTACAGATTTTACCAACCGTCTGTCAACTCTTGACATAAAACCCGATAAACAGTATAATTTAGACAGATTTTTTGAATGGAGTTTGCCATGAATAAGACAATCAAAATTCTGTTTCCTTTGATTTTGGCACTTGCCATCATGATCAGTTGTTGCTGGTATTTATTCTTTTACGATCAGGAATTTACCCGGGATATGTTAGTGAGTGTAGCCCGTTTTTGCGAAAATAACGGTTATCACAGCACAGCTACATGGTTCTACGACAGAGCATATGCCCAGCTAAGTGATAATGATATGGTCGCCATAGAATTGGCTAACCAATACAAAAAAAGCGGCAACTACACGAAAGCAGAATATACCCTGCGTAATGCCATCCAAGATGGCGGAACGATTGATTTGTATATTGCCCTGAGCCAGACTTTTATCGAACAAGACAAGCTTCTGGACGCAGTGAATATGCTTAACAACGTTACCGATCCAGCCATCAAGCAGCAGTTGGATCAACTTCGCCCCGCCGCACCCACCAGCACACCGGCCCCCGGTCTGTACAACGAATACATCAGTGTGGAAGTATCCAATACATCCGGCACCTTATATGCCGCAAACGACAGCGAGTACCCCTCTTTAAAGGATGACTTGTATAAAGGTCCAATCACCCTTACAGATGGTGAAAACAATATGTATGCTGTCAGTGTCGGTGAAAACGGTCTTGTCAGTCCCCTTTCTATATTCGGTTACACTGTCGGCGGCATCATCAAGCCTGTCACTTTTGCCGATCCTGCTGTGGAATCCGCAGCAAGAGAACTTTTGAGCATCGAATCGCCTACCGTTATTCAAACCAACGATCTTTGGAAAATCAAAGAGTTTACAATCCCCGCCGAAGCGAAAGATTACAGCGATGTCGCATTGATGATCTATCTGGAGAAACTGACCGCCGATAAGCCTGTTGCGAATCAGCTTTCCAAGCTTTCCGTCCTGACTGAGCTGACACAGTTGCAGCTGACGAACACCACCGTATCCACAGATGATCTTGCCGCCATCGCCGCCTTACCCAAGCTGAAGTCTTTGGTGCTGTCTAATTGCAATATTGCTACCATCACATCCCTTGAAAAGGCAACGAAGCTGGAGTATTTGGATCTGAGCAGTAACGCCATCCGTAATGTTGATGCACTCGGCAAACTGACTGCACTGAAAGAACTGTACCTGCAGCACAACGCCATTGCGAAACTGCAAAATCTTTCTTCTCTGAAAGATTTGAAGACCTTGGATGTTTCCTACAACGCGATCACAGATCTTACCGGCGCAACATCCGCAAAAGCACTGACACATCTTAATGCGGAAAGCAACGCCATCACCCAACTGTCCAAGATCGGTTCCCTTACCGGTTTGACTTACCTTAACCTGCAGTCCAACAAGCTGAAAGAAATCGGAAATTTGTCCGGTTGTACCGCTTTAACGGAACTGGACCTTTCTGACAACAGTCTTACCGATATATCTGATCTGAGTAAGCTGGTAAACCTTACAACATTGGACTTTTCCAACAACAGCGTTACGACCATCCCCACATGGTCGAAAAACTGCGCACTGGTTTCCATTGACGGTTCTAAGAACAAAATTAAGAGTCTGGATCCTCTGAGCGGATTGAAAAGTCTTAATCAAGTTCATATGGACTATAACAGCAATATTTCCTCTGTGAAACCGCTGGAAAAGTGCCCCCTGCTGGTTGAGGTGAATGTTTACGGAACAAAAGTCAAAAGTGTTTCCGGATTGACCGACCAAGGCGTGATCGTTAATTATAAGCCTGTATAATAAATAACCCGAAATGCGCAAGCATTTCGGGTTTTTTATGCGGTTAACAAAATCGTCATTCCTGACAACACTTATAGTGTGTTTTTTATTGCTGTATCCACAGCGTCAACAGCATGAACTTGCGCATGATCTTCTGCTTCCATTTCCCGGAGCAGCTTCTGATCCTGCTTACTGGACAGGTCCAGTTTTTCATACATATCCGGTCTGCGGGCCTTTGTGCGCCGCAGAGACTGCTTTCTGCGCCATAACCGCACTTTTTCATGATTTCCGGAAACAAGGATCTGAGGAACTTCTCTGCCGTGCCAGACAGCGGGACGGCTATACTGCGGATATTCCAGCATGCCGTTAAAATGGCTTTCATCCTCAAAGCATTCCGGATCTGCAAGAACGCCGGGAACCATCCGGCAAACCGCATCTGTCACTGCCATAGCGGCAATCTCACCGCCGGTGAGTACAAAGTCGCCCAGAGATATCTCTTCATCCACGCACTCGTCAATAAAGCGCTGGTCAATCCCCTCGTAGTGACCGCATACAAGAATCAGGTTTTCCAACTTACTCAGCCGAATCGCATCTTCTTGCCGGAAGGTATGTCCGCAAGGAGACATATAGACTGTATGCACCGGGCCACCGGCCTGATCGCAAAGTGCCTCCCAGCAGCGATAAAGAGGGTCTGCGGTCATCACCGCGCCACGGCCGCCGCCGTAAGGATAATCGTCTACCTGATTTTGCTTATTGACAGTATAATCCCGAATCTGGTGTGTCTCGATACGGATATACCCCCGCTCCTGTGCTCTGCCCAAAATACTTTCAGACAAAACATCCCCAACAGTATCCGGGAACAGCGTCATAATATCAATTCTCATCTGTTCGCATTCCCTCGATCAAACGGACCCGCATTACGCCGGCATCCATATCAATATTTTCAATGAATTGGCTGACAGCAGGGATCATATACTCATATTCCCCTTTGACTACATAAACTTTATTACCGGGATAGTCCAGAACATCGGCAATCTTACCGATTGATTCCCCTTCAGCAATAACATCCATACCGATCAGCTCTGCCACGAAGATCATGCCATCCGGCGCATCCTCACGGAACACCTCTACGGTCTTTCCCCGCATCAACTGTGCTTGTTCTATGGTATCAATTCCCTTTACCTTCAAAAGATTACAGGTCTTTTGAATGCGGCAGGATTCCACAGTGTAAACAGTACCGCAAATGCAAACACGCTGAAATTCCGGCAAAAAGTCCGGTCCATCCGACCAAGGCAGCACTTTCATCTCGCCACGGACACCGTGGGTAGAAACGATCTGTCCGGCCTCCAAAAACTGCAGCTTCATAGAAACCTCCAAATAATGAGAAATGCGTGGCGCAAAGCGTCACGCATACTCGTCAGTCAACGATTTCCACCGTGACCTTTTCACCGGAGCGCTGGGCTACGGTCTTCACGATGGTGCGAATCTCCTTCGCGATTCGACCCTGGCGGCCAATCACCTTTCCCATATCACCGGGAGCAACACGGAGTTCCAGAATCTTGCCGTCTTCGTCATCGATCTCGGTAACGGTAACGGAGTCCGGATCATCCACCAGGTTCTTTGCCATATACAGCAAAAGTTCCTTCATTGCGTAACTCCTTTGGGAATATTACAGCACACCGGCGCTCTTCAGCAGGCCGCGAACGGTATCGGTGGGCTGAGCGCCGTTCTTGATCCAAGTCTGAGCCTTCTCAGCATCCACAGTGATGGTAGCGGGCTCGGTCAGAGGATTGTAGGTACCGATCTCCTCGATGCAGCGGCCGTCACGGGGGCTGCGGGAATCAGCAACAACAATACGGTAGTAAGGAGCCTTCTTGGCACCCATTCTTCTCAGTCTGATCTTAACCATGGTTTTCACCTCCAAAAAATTGTTTCTATATCGCAAAGCGTTTTGCTTACAGCGAACTTATTCAGAATCCGGGGAAACCGCCGAATCCGCCGAAGCGGCTCATCCGCTTCATTTTCTTTCCGGCACCGGGACCGGAAAATTGCTTGATCATGCTACGCATCTGTTCAAAAGATTTCAGCAGCCGGTTAACATCCTCTACTCGAAGACCGGCGCCCGCTGCGATCCGCTTTTTGCGGCTGGCACCGATAATGCTGGGATTTTCCCGCTCCTTCGGCGTCATCGAAAGAATGATCGCTTCCGTATGGGCCATGGCCTTCTCGTCAATCTGGATATTCTTCATATTGCCCATGCCGGGCATCTGCGCCAACAGATCCTGCATAGAGCCCATAGACTTCATCTGAACCATTTGGTCGTAGAAATCCTGAAGGGTAAACTTATTGGAACGAAGCCGTTCTTCCATCTGGGCAGCCTTCTTCTCATCGAACGCCTTTTCTGCTTTTTCGATCAAAGAAAGCACATCACCCATCCCCAGAATCCGGGATGCCATGCGATCCGGATGGAAGGGCTCGATATCTTCCAGCTTTTCACCAACACCGGAGAACTTAATGGGCTTTCCGGTAACAGCGCGTACAGACAACGCAGCACCACCACGGGCGTCACCGTCCAGCTTACTGAGCATTACTGCGTCAATATCCAGCCACTCATTGAAGCTTTGCGCCGCATTCACCGCATCCTGACCGGTCATTGCATCCACAACAAGCATGATCTCATCCGGGTCAACTGCCCCTTTGATCCGCTTGAGTTCCTCCATCAGCGTTTCATCAATATGCAACCGACCGGCTGTATCTAAAAACACCATATCATGGCCATGCTGCTTTGCATATAAAACAGCTTCCTTAGCTGTCTGCACCGGATCCGCCTGCCCCTTTTCAAAGACGGGGATACCCAACTTTTCACCGCAAACCTTCAACTGTTGAATGGCAGCGGGACGGTAAATATCACAAGCAACCAGCAAAGGATTTCTACCCTGCCGCTTCATCAGACCAGCCAATTTACTGCCATTGGTCGTCTTACCGGCACCCTGCAAGCCAACCAGCATGACAACGGTAGGACCGTTGGGATTCATGGTAATATGCTTGATTTCGCTGCCCATAAGAGCTGTCAGTTCTTCATTGACGATCTTGACGATCATCTGCGCGGGGCTTAAAGCTTCCAGAACATCTGAGCCGACACAACGTTCGGTAACAGATTTCGTAAAGTCCTTAACCACTTTATAACTAACATCCGCCTCCAAAAGTGCCATGCGGATCTCCCGCATTGCTTCCTTTACATCGGCCTCTTTTAACCGGCCTTTACCACGAAGCTTTTTGAAGGCAGCGGATATTTTTTCAGTTAATCCCTCAAATGCCATTGATTACTCCTCAAACTGATCTGCGCACCGAACGATCCGGTTGGCAATCTCAGAAACAGATGAATCCGTATAATTAGACAGTGTTCCGGCAAGCCGGGATATTTCTTCCATCGCCTTGCGGCATTTACGGTCTCTGGCAACACAACCGGTCTTCTCTTCCATATTGCGCAGTTGGGCTTCCGTGCGGGTGAGAATATCATGAATGCTCTGCCTACTGACCTGCAATTCCTGCGCGATCTCCGCCAAAGACAAGTCTTGGTTATGGCGCAGATCAAAACACATGCGCTGGCGTTCTGTCAGCAGATCACCGTAGTAATCAAACAACAATGTCATTTCCAACGCATCCATGCAGGCCCTCCCCGTCAAGTAATTCCACTTGACACCTTGCATATATTACACCATAAGAACAACTTTGTCAAGTATTTTTCCTTAACACTCAAAAAACTTAAACCAACTTGCTTCTTTTTCTGTTACCGCAAACCCCAACGCCTTATATAACGCAATAGCCTTCCGGTTTGTTGAAGCCACGCAAAGAGTTATCTCAGCATTAACAATACGCTCTGCCAACGCCAGTACTGCGTGTCTTCCCCCACCCGGGCAAAGGGATGCGACCGCATGGATCTGTCCGTCGTAAGCAACGCCGATCCCCACGGCAGAACATTGCCTGTAAATATAAAATGCTTTACCGGCGCAGATCAGCGCCTCTACATCACTACGGGACAACGGCGATGCCGACGGAACGCAAGCCATTTTTTGATTGTAAAGCTGCCTCCACTGTTCCTTTTGCTCCAATGTAACAGGCAATGCAACCGCATCCGTCGTATCTAAGTTATCTTTCCGTGCGCACATGCGCAAAACATCACAAAACAACGGGTAATCTTCCAGATCAACATGTCCGGCAGCATACACAGCAGAAGCGCCGGCCATACGACATACATCCAAACACTCTTTCATAAGCGCCCGGCAATCAAGAGAATCCCGTATATGCACATATGCTTCCCCGCTAAACGGGATCTTCTTTAAAATAAGGCTGGCCACACCGTTCTGTGTGGAAAAAAGCGGAATATCCCGCATATGCACCCCCCCTTTTTTATATCATACCATATTGTCAAGCAACCGTCCAGTTTCTTGTGAAAGTTGATTAATTTCTATGCGCAACCGCTTGTTCTTTTTCATTTCAGTAACGAAATATTTTCCATTTACATATTTCTTCTTGATTTACCACTGCAAATGTGTATAATCAATGCGTATATTCCTGAAAGGAGAAATCAACATGAAGAAAGTGATCTGCAAAAAAGAGTACGACACCGAAACTGCTGAACTGATCAAAAAATACACCTTCGGCAATTTCGGCGATCCTAACGGTTACGAGGAGCTTCTTTATAAGACTCCCGGCGGTCTGTATTTCCTGTACGTAGACGGCGGTGAAACCTCCCCTTACCCCCACGAAGACATTCTTCGTCTCGCCAAGGCAAAGGTCAACGAATGGCTGGACAACCACTAAGAAGCAGACCGCATCTGTTATTTTAACAGGTGCGGTCTTTCTTGACATGTATGGTATTCTATAAGTATGAACAAGCAAAGTTGGTGAGTTATGAAACGCTGGTTAATACGGACTTTCGCTGCAGCCGCTGCGCTGCTATGTACGGCCTGCACCAAAGCAGAACAGCAACCGAATATCATTGCAACCACCATGCCGGTGTATACATTTACGCAGGCACTTTGTACAGACACGCCTCTGACTGTTAGTCAATTGATCCAAGATAACGTTTCCTGCCTGCATGATTATACACTGACTGTTGATCACATGAAACGCTTGGAAAACGCCGATATAATCGTTATTTCCGGCGGCGGTTTGGAGCATTTTCTGGAAGATGTCATAACTGACGACAAAGCAATGATTGATGCATCTGCTCAGCTCAAACTCCACCACACCGAGGAGCACCATCATGCTGAGGATCATCATCACGATGTAGATCCGCATTTCTGGCTTTCTATAGAAAACAGCAAGCAGATGGCTCATTCCATTTGCGAAGGATTGAAAAAAGCATATCCGGAATATACCGCCGTATTTGAGCAGAATTTAGCAGAACTGGACAAGCGCTTTGAACAACTGCAGCGCCATGCAGACACGCAACTTTCTGCCATCAACTGCCGTGAGATCATCACCTTCCATGATGGCTTTTTCTATATGGCAGATGCATTTAATCTGACCATCCTGCACTCCGTTGAAGAAGAATCCGGCAGTGAAGCCTCCGCAAAAGATCTGATCGCGATTTGCGAGCTGGTGCAAGATCATTCTCTTCCGGCTATTTTTGCAGAAAAAAACGGCAGCGACAGTGCCGCAAAAATCATTTACGCGGAAACCGGCGCAAAGCTTTATCGGCTGGATATGGCAATGTCCGGTGAAAACTACTTTGACTGTATGTATTACAACATTAACACACTAAAGGAGGCATTGGGATGAACATCGGAACTCACGGCGGAAGCTGCGGTCATTCCTGCTGCCTGCGGATCAACAACTTAACAGTCACGATTGGTTCCCAAAAAATCCTTTCAAATGTCAATATGCACGTCCACTGCGGCGAGCTGGTTGCCCTTATAGGTCCAAACGGCGCAGGAAAAAGCACATTGATCAAAGCGATACTTGGGCAGCAGGAATTCGAGGGTGTAATCTCATTCTCCGCCCCGGGGGAACGAAATCGTAAGGCAAAAATCGGCTATGTGCCCCAAAGTCCCATTTTTGATCCCGGTGACCCGGTCACCGTTGCTGACCTGTTTGCCTGCTGTATGAGCAAACAGCCTGCCTTTTTAGGGATTTCCAAGAAAATGCGAGAGAAAATCCTTTGCTGTATGGATCGAGTGAATGCTTGTGATTTAATTGATAAGCGGGTCGGGACCCTCTCCGGCGGTGAATTACAACGTGTTTTACTAGCCTTGGCATTGGAACCCCTACCGAACATTTTGATCTTGGACGAGCCCCTGTCCGGCGTGGATGTGGAAGGTATGCAAAGTCTAATGGACATGCTGGATCAGATCCGTCAGGAATACGACCTTTCCATCTTGATGACGACCCATGATTTTTCTATGCTGCCCACATATGCCAATCAAGTCGTTCTCATAGAGCAAAAAGTGATTTCCCAAGGCACCCCCGCAGAAGTTCTTGCTTCTAACGAATTTCAAGACGTTTTTCATCGTAAAGGAGGCGTTTAAGCATGTCTGTTTGGTATGCACTTTGCGATAACCTTCCTTTTGAAATGCTTCACTGGGATTTTATGAAAAACGCCTTACTGGCCCTGATTATCATGGCACCGCTGTTTGGACTATGCTCTACTATGATCGTTACAGGGAAAATGAGTTTCTTCTCAGATGCCTTGGGCCACAGTGCATTTACCGGTATTGCTATCGGCAGTATCTGCGGTATTGCTGCCCCTGCTTGGTTTTCTGTAATTTTTGCTGTGGTCTTTGCGCTTTTATTTTCCTATGTAAAAAGCCGTAGCAATCAAACCGCGGACACGATTATCGGCGTTTTTTCCAGTGGTGCTGTGGCGCTTGGTATATTTATCGCAACCTTTGGCGGCGGTAGCTTTACCAAATACAACAAGTATCTAATCGGCGATATTCTGTCTGTAACGCCTGCTGAAATCGGATCGCTGGCGGTGGTACTTGCTTGCGTAATTTTATTTTGGTTGTTTTTGAATAACCGGTTGACGTTGTCTGCGGTATATCCGAACCTCGCGGCTTCTCGGGGAATCCCGGTAGAATGGACACAGGCAATTTTTACAACGGCAATCGCTGTTGTGGTGACGCTGAGCATTTCATGGGTAGGTCTTTTGATCCTGAATTCCCTGCTTGTTTTACCCGGTGCTGCAGCTAGAAATGTTGCAAAGAACCTTCGCCAGTATCACCTGTTTTCCGTGCTGAATGCATTGATAGCCGGTCTCGTCGGTTTGACCCTGTCTTACATTTGGGGTGTTTCTGCCGGTGCTTCTATCGCTTTGGTGCTCACACTGATTTACGGATTTAGCTTTCTTTTCAGAAAGGTGCGGATGTAACATGGAACAAACGAGCATAAAAATCATCGGACGCATGCACAGTGATTTTCCGGAAAAGTTTGGAATTCCCCGGCAAAGCGGCTTAGTGGAAACATTAGAATCTACCATTGTGTTCGAACCGGAATACCGAAATGACGATGCGCTACGCGGATTAGAAGCCTTTTCCCATCTGTGGATCATTTGGCAGTTTTCAAAAGCTGTGCGCAACGATTGGTCCCCCACTGTTCGACCTCCCCGCCTTGGCGGCAATACCCGGATGGGGGTATTTGCCACCCGTTCGCCCTTTCGCCCCAATCATTTAGGCCTTTCCTGTGTCAGGATTCTTGGGCTACAGCATACAGAGGAATACGGAACGGTCATTCGGGTCGCCGGTGCAGATTTGATGGACGGAACGCCCATCTTCGATATCAAGCCCTACATTCCTTACTGTGACAGCCATCCGGAAGCCACCGGCGGCTTTACTGACACTGCCTCAGATTTTATTTTACAAGTAGATATACCGGCGCAGGAGCTCTCCAAATTCCCCGATTGCAAACGCAATGCGCTTATGGAGCTTTTATCTCACGATCCCAGACCGTCGTACCAGCAGGATGCCGATCGAATATACGGATTAACCTTTTGCGGACATAACATTCGTTTTAAAGTATGTGACACCACCCTGACGGTGCTGGATATTCAGAATCAGAATTAAGCGAGGTCGATATTATGATTACGCGCTATCTTCGTTTTCCCGGCGGAAAAGCAAAAGCACTGACATTCAGCTACGACGATGGTGTATCCGAGGACATCCGTCTTGTGGATATTTTTAGAAAAAACGGCATGAGGGCAACATTCAATATCAACTCCGGAATGTTTGGACCGGAAGACAAAAGCTATGCTCCGGGCAGAGCCCACCGTCGGCTCAGCGCCACAGAAGTAAAGGCGCTTTACACAGAGGATGTTTGCGAGGTTGCCTGCCACTGTGTCAGCCACGCATTTCTTACTGCCTGCGACCCCGCAGTAGCCTGCATGGAGATTATCGACGACCGGAGAAATCTGGAAACAATGTTTGGTAAGCAAATCCATGGCATGGCATATCCGAATTCCGCCTATAACGACCGTGTTGTGGAAGCTGTGCGTTGCGCAGGTATCTACTACGCCCGAACAGTGGAAGCGACCCTGAATTTCAACATGCCCAATGATTGGCTTAGAATGCCCACAACCTGCCATCATAAGCATCCCATGCTGATGGAATTGGCAGAAAAATTTCTGGATCTGAAACCCAAGTATGGACCGCAGGTGTTTTATGTTTGGGGCCATTCCTATGAATTTAACGATCAAGACAACTGGCATGTCATCGAAAACTTTACCGAGAAGATGGCAAACAAAGCCGATATCTGGTACGCCACCAATATAGAAATTTACACCGCGTGGCTGGACTACCAGCGGCTGGAAAGCTCTGTAGACGGATCGATCATCCACAACCCCAGTATCCGCAGTGTTTGGATCGCAGACAAAGCCGGAAAGATCTATGAAATCAAGCCCGGCGAAACCGTCACATTATAAAAATGGAATCCGCCCATTAGTTTGGGCGGATTTTTTATTAGAAGCTTCTGTTGAAGCCCGCTCTATAATTACGCACGCGCAGCAACTGCGAATAACATCCCCCGCTATCAAAGCACGCCATTGCGCATTGCGTTTTTTCGGATGATTTGCAATGAAACATAAACGAAATGCAATTTCCTTTACTCTGATTCTTCAATATAATGAAAACAAAATTATATTAAAGGAGATTTATCTGTGAAAAAATATATTTATTGGCTGATAGCGGTGACACTTCTTATTTCACTGATGGCTGTGTCCGTAATGGCAACGCCCGAACAGTGTCCCTGTAGCTGCGGTCAGAATCTGACCCAAATTCAATGGACGCCATGGAATGTAAACGAGACCGGCAATCCTGCTACCGGTCACTACTACCTGACTGAGGATTATGCACAATCTGCCCAATACACAGTCAATTCCGGCAGTCGGGTGGTTTTGGACCTCCGGGGTCACAATCTAACTACTGAGAACGCTTTCCGCCTTTTCCTGATCTACGGTGATCTTAGTATCATCGACACTGTGGGTGGTGGCTGTCTTAGTGCAAAAACCACCGGCAAAGCAGTTGGCGGTGTCTTGCAGGTCTACTATAAAAACAGCGACTGCGGCATACTGCGGCTTCAAAATGTAACCGTAATGCCCCATGTGGAAAACAGCGGAGCAAAAAATGGCGGTCTAATCTATGTGGGTGATGACTGCACGCTGGAGTTGGATGGCTGCACCTTGTTTGGCGGCAACTCCGACAGCAACGGTGGATGTATTTATGCCGGCCCAAACTCCCAGCTTTATATTAAGGACACCACAATTATGGGATGCCGCGCTGCTGTAAGCGGCGGCAGCATTTACTCTTCCGGTGATGTAACAGTAACCGATTCCAAAATCTGGGGCGGTATTGCCCAAAACGCAGGTGGTAATATCTATAAGACCGGCGGCACACTCACTCTGGACGGTAGTGACATCGCCTTCGGTACCAGCTACGGCGCCACCTCCCACTACAGCGGCGGAAATTTATGCTCTTTGGGAAATGCAACCGTGATCTGCCAGAACAACACGGTATTGCGGGACGGCTACGGTGCGTACGCCGGCGGCAATGCCTATATTGCCAGCGGCAAGCAAACCTTTACAGACACCGTCATCACCGGTGGTGTTGCCCGGAATATCGGCGCCAACCTAGCTTGCACTAGTGCCAGCGCTGTCACAACCATTACCGATTGCCGGATCGATGGTGATGTGCATTTCAGCGATGGAAGTCTGACTTTACGGGGTTCAACCAAAATCGGCCTTGGCAGCTATGGTCTGGATCTGAACGACGGCACTGCAACTTTGATGATCCAAGCTGCAGGATTGACCCAAGGTGCGGAAATCTTTGTGGAAGCAACCGGCATTTTTACCAACGATCAATCCTCCAAAGATTTCTTCAAACCTGCGCTGCACACCAGCGCAATCACCGTAACTGCCAGCGGTCAGCTTTCAGCTACATATGCAAGCTCCGGCGAAATGGGCGGCTACTGCCCCCATTGCTACGATCCTGAAAACCCCAAAACAGTGGTATGGACCGCTTTTACAGGGAATACTGAACTTACATCCGGTCACTATTACCTGTCCGCTAACACAACAGGCCAGTACAATCTACCCCAAGATACAGACTTTGTTTTGGACCTAAACGGCAAGACATTGCGTTCTTCTCAGCGCGCCTTCACAACCACAGGCGCCAATGCCACCCTGAGCATTTTGGACGGCGTCGGCATCGGCAAGGTTTGCGGCGGTGGTAGTAGCAACGCCGGCGGCGGCGTGATCTACAGCCTGCAGGAAGCGTTCCAATTAAATGTCTACGGCGGTCAGTTGGTCTATGAAAAAACAGCAAGCAACACCGTTCTTTCCGGCAGTGTTGTTAGCGTTGCTCAAAACAATTCTCAAGTAAACATTTACGGCGGTGTACTAGACGGCAGCGCACAGAACTATACCACCGGTAACTACGGCGGCACCCTTTTCATGGGTAATGTGGGTACCAATAAAAGCTTCACCATGACCGCAGGCCGGTTGCTCGGCGGAGATGCCCAGTACGGCGGAAATGTTTATTTAGGAAACTACGTAAATGCTACCATTACCGGCGGTGTGCTGCAAAACGGTACAGGTGTGGAAGACGGCGGTAACCTGCGTGTCAACGGTAATTCCGCTACCAACCGTTCCGAAATCTCTATTGAAAACTGCATGATCCTCGACGGCAATGTTACCGGCGCTTTCAGTGGCGGAAATGCCTATTTCATCAATACCAATGTGACGCTGGAGAACTGCTACTTTGAGTCCGGCAGAGCCGCAAATACCGGCGGCAACCTGCGTACAGGTGCGGCAACAAAGCTAATCGCCAATGACACCCTTCTCGTCAAAGGAAACTCAACCAAAGGCGGTAACCTGTACACTGCCGCAACCAATGGTGAAAATATATTTGAAAATTGCCAATTCCTTGCAGGCAATGCCGACAATGGCGGCAATGCTTACTTAAACCACGGCAAGAACACCTTCACCGGCGGTAAAGTCGCCTTTGGTACTGCCAGTGCCGCCGGCGGTAACATCTATGCCCATGCCGGCAACTATAATGCAGAAAATCAGTTTACCAAGCTCACAGGCGGCGTATTGCTATGCGGCGGTAACGCAGGCGGCAATGGCGGTAATTTGAATGTTATCGGCATCGTTGAATTGGATAATGTTCATATTGCAAGCGGTAGTGCTGCTGCAGGCCATGATATTTATCTTAATAAGGGCGCTACCAAAACCCTGTTGACTCTAACTGACCGCGTTACTGGCAGCATAAGCATGGCTGTAGACAATGCTCTTTTATCAAAGAACGTATACGGTGACACCATTGCCTGCACCGCAGCAACAGGCATTAACGCAACAATCGCACTGGAAGGCGACTACGGACTGCCGGGAATACTTCCCAAAGACGGAGTATTATGTGTTGCAAATGTTTCCGTAATAGACAGCCATGGGCAGGAAACATGGCACACAGATAGTGGCACTGCCATGAACGCCTGCGGCAGCAATGATTACATAAAGCTGTATGCTCCCGTAACCCTAGACCTGACAAAGGATTGCGCTGTAGATCTGAACGGACAGGCTGTATCCATCACCGGCAGCGGCATGCTTTTGGGTATGGACAGCAGCAGCGATAACTTCACAAATGCCTCCGGCAGCGCACAATGGACGCAGGCAGATCGCGTCAACACTGCCCCGCGCTTTATTGCGCCCAACGGCAACACATATTATGCCATCTGCGAAAACGATACCGTAACTTACCACCGTTTACACATGGCGTTAACAGATATAACTTTACGTCCCTCCGATGTCGGTCTTTACTACACAGGTGTTTGGGAATGCGACAGCCACTTGGCAGCACAAATCGAAAGCTGCGGCATCGGCGTCAGCCTTGCTGATATGCCCAAAGCAAATATGCATGCCGATACGGACACCATCGTTGTAAACTTCCCCAGTGAAAAACTAATAAACAGCGTCTGCAACAGCATTATAGTGAAGAACATTTTCAAAAATAATATCAACGCCGCAACAAACCAAGACCGCGGTGAGATGCCTATATACGCAGAGCCTTTTGTAGTATTCCGGGATGGTACTGTCTATACCACAGACGAAACGAACGGTGCCGACTACAGCCTTTACAGTTTCTTGGAAGCTGCAGACCGCAACATCACTGCCGACCCGGTAACGCATAGAAAAACAGAGAAGCAATTGTGGGACTTCTATGTAACATGGCAGGAAAAAGGCGCAGGAAACTGGAAGTTCGATAAAATTAAAAAACCCGTTGAACCCCAAGATGACGATGTGATGAAGATCCTGATGATCGGACAGAGCCATGCTCAAGATACCATTTGGATGCTCTACGATGTACTAAAGGCCGAAATGCCGGATCAAGACTTTTTGGTAGTGGATGTTTACCGTTCCGTGCCCCTTGATGACCATGTAGCAAATATCAAAAACCAAGCTGCGGTATACGACTATTACCAAAATACAAACGGTGCTATGGAACACACACCAAACACCACCATCACGGAAGCGCTGGTGCGAGAAAACTGGGATGTGATCATGTTTAACGAAGCAACATGGCCCCAAACCAGAGAGGAGTCCTATAAAAACGGCAATTTTGAATTTATGATCAACCACATTCGGGAATACGCGCAAACCGGTTTCCGACTGGCTTATAATGCCACATGGGCGCAGCCTGTCAGTGCAGAGTTGTATAAACCGGAACGCCGCCAACCGCCTGCCGATTTCCGGAACAATTTCACAGCATACTTTGAGGGAAACCGGCTGAGCCACTTTGCCAAAATCTGTCAGAACATGGAAACCTTCGTTGAAACCAACGAAGAATTTGATCTAGTATTCTACAGCGGCACAGCCATCCAATACGCCAGTGAAACCCATGGTGTACCGGAAGGAGATCCTGCTCGTATTTATGACCTTTACCGGGATTACACCCACCTTTCCGACTTTGGCCGGCTGCTGGTTGGCTATCAGCTATACGCCCAGATATATGGCTTAGAGGAATTGACACAGGTGAATGTAGATTTGATCCCTCAGCACATGCGTGCAACAGATCGGGAAAAGGCCTTTGGTGATATTAAAATTACCTCCGCCCATAAAGAAGCCATCATCGCCAGTGTCAATTACGCATTGAAAAACCCCCACAAAGCACCGCCCCAGACTGCAAGACCTACCCCTATTCTGGAACCCCTTAGCTAAATTTCCATACCCGCCACAAGCTTGTGGGTTATTTACCGCAGTTTAATGACGGAGAACATGATAAAGCCTCCGAATTGGGCGGCCCGCTGCCCAATCCGGAGGCTTTTCTTATATTGGTTAATCAAAGTTAAAACGTGCTGCAAGCATTGCTTGCAGCACTTTTTATTAAATGATTACTTAAAGTACTCAACAGCAGAACGGAACATGCCGATATCATAATTACCGGGCACATTCTTGTAAAGACCATCGCCGATGCGTTCGCTGTGACCCATCTTGCCGAATACTCTGCCATCAGGAGAAGTAATACCCTCGATGGCAAAGATAGAACCGTTGGGGTTAAACCGTACATCTGCAGTGGCATTCCCATCCAGATCCACATACTGGGTAGCAACCTGACCATTCGCAATCAGCTTGCGGGCAAGCTCTTCAGATGCTAAGAATCGGCCCTCGCCATGGGAGATCGCAACATTATAAATATCGCCGACCTTCGTATTGGCAAGCCAAGGAGAGTTATTGGAAGCCACGCGGGTACGCACAATACGGCTCTGGTGGCGGCCAATGACGTTAAATGTCAATGTGGCACAATTCTCATCGGTATCAATAATCTTACCGTAGGGAACCAATCCCAGCTTGATAAGGGCTTGGAAGCCGTTACAGATACCGCACATCAGGCCATCGCGCTGCTCCAGCAGCTTCGTGACCTCTTCCTTAATAGCAGCATTACGGAAGAAGGCAGTAATGAACTTACCGGAGCCATCCGGCTCGTCGCCGCCGGAGAAGCCGCCGGGAATGAAGATCATTTGGCTTTCCTTGACCTTTTCGGCAAAGGATTCCACGCTACGGGCAATGGCGTCTGCACTCATGTTCTTCACAACAAAGATCTCAGGTTCTGCACCGGCATCGGTAACGGCTCGGGCGGAATCATATTCGCAGTTGGTGCCGGGGAACACGGGGATCAGAACCTTAGGCTTTGCAACCTTAACAGCAGGTGCAACGCGGGTCTTCTCGGGCGTAGAAACCGTTTCAATAGGAGTCTGCACGTCGGCAATATTGCAGGTGTATACGGACTCCAACTTATCCTCATAAGCCTTCTGCAGCTGCGCAAGGCAAACCGCTTCACCGTTCAGCGCAATATGTGCATCTGCAACAGTCTTACCGATCACTGCACCCAGTTCACCCTCTGCCATTTCCAGCAGGAAGCCGCCGTAGTTGTAGCCAAACAACTCGGAAACAGAAATGTTTTCAAGCTCAGCGCCAACACCGTTACCCATTGCCATCTTCAGCACAGCTTCACCAACGCCGCCGATACCGGGTGTATAGGCTGCGACTACCTTGCCTTCACGCATTGCCTTTGTAACCGCATTGAAGTTAGCAAGCAGGCTTTCGGTCACAGGCAGACCGTTAGCATCATAATCAGGCACAAGCAGGCACAGCTTGTGACCGGGTGCCTTAAACTCATTGGAAATGATGTTGCCCACCTTATCGGTAGTAATGGCAAAGGAAACCAGCGTGGGAGGCACATCGATATCCTCAAAGGTGCCGGACATAGAGTCTTTACCGCCAATGGCCGCGATCTTCAGGTCCATCTGGGCTTTGAATGCACCCAGCAGGGCTGCCGTGGGCTGACCCCAGCGCTTGGCATCCTTGCCTACCCGCAGGAAATACTCTTGGAAGGTCAGATAAACATCTTCATAGCTGGCGCCGGTGGCAATCAGCTTGGATGCGGACTCAACAACAGCCAGATATGCGCCGTGGTAAGGGCTCTTCTCCGTGATAAAGGGGTTATAGCCCCAGCTCATCACAGAGCAATCATCGGTATGTCCCTTCTCAAGGCTGACCTTATGTACCATCGCCTGAATGGGAGTCTGCTGGTGCTTTCCGCCGAAGGGCATCAGCACGGTACCTGCGCCGATGGTTGCGTCAAACCGCTCGGAAAGCCCCCGCTTAGAGCAGGTATTTAGGTCAGTAGCAACCCGGGTCATATTTTCAGTAAAGGTTCCGGTGACCTGAGGCGCAAATGCAGCAGGCTTAGAAAGCTCCACATTCACATGCTTCTCAGCGCCATTGGAATTCAGGAATTCGCGGCTGATGTCACAAATAGTCTGTCCGTTCCAGAACATCTGCAAACGGGGCTGCTCAGTAACTGTTGCCACAACGGTGGCTTCCAGATTTTCCTGTGCTGCCAGTTCCAAGAAACGGGCCACATTCTCGGGCGCAACCACAATAGCCATACGCTCCTGAGATTCAGAAATAGCCAGTTCCGTACCATCCAGACCCTCATATTTCTTGGGAACTTTGTTCAAATCGATCTGCAGACCGTCAGCAAGCTCGCCGATTGCAACCGATACGCCGCCGGCGCCAAAGTCATTACAACGCTTGATCATCACGGCAGCTTCGCCGTTACGGAACAGGCGCTGCAGTTTCCGTTCTTCAGGCGCATTACCCTTCTGAACTTCTGCGCCGCAGGAAGACAGCGATTCCACAGTATGGCTCTTGGAAGAACCGGTAGCGCCGCCGCAGCCGTCTCGGCCGGTCTTACCGCCCAGCAGGATCACCTGATCGCCGGGTGCGGGGAAGTCGGGTTTGGAATGGTCTTCATGAACAGCACCCACAACAGCACCGATCTCCATGCGCTTTGCCGCATAGCCGGGATGATAGAGCTCGTCCACCATGCCGGTGCAAAGACCGATCTGGTTACCATAGGAAGAATAGCCTGCAGCAGCTGTGGTGACGATCTTCCGCTGAGGCAGCTTACCCTTAATGGTTTCGCTAACAGGCTTCAAAGGATCTGCAGCACCGGTGACGCGCATAGCCGCGTACACATAGGCACGGCTGGCCAAGGGGTCACGGATGGCGCCGCCGATACAGGTGGCCGCACCGCCAAAAGGCTCGATCTCGGTGGGATGATTATGGGTCTCGTTTTTGAACAGCAGCAACCACGGCTGTTCTTCCCCATCAACCGTCACGGTCATACGAACCGTACAGGCGTTGATCTCTTCGGACTCATACAGTTTTTCCAGCATGCCGTTCTTTCGCAGGTACTTACCGGCCAATGTACCAATGTCCATCAGGTTGATGGGCTTGGTGCGGCCCAGCTCCTTACGGGTTGCAATATAGTCGTTATAAGCAGCCTGCAGCAGATCATCCTCAAATTTTACATCGTCGATGGTAGTAAGGAACGTGGTGTGACGGCAATGATCGGACCAATAGGTATCGATCATACGGATCTCCGTAATGGTAGGATTGCGATTCTCGGTCTTAAAATAGGCTTGGCAGAATGTGATATCGTCCAAGTCCATGGCAAGACCAAGGGTCTTAACAAGATCTGCAAGACCGTTGCGATCCAGATCAAGGAAGCCTTCAACCGTTGCCACAGATTCCGGAACTGTGACTTCCAGCTCCAAAGTCTGAGGGATTTCCAAACTTGCTTCACGGCATTCAACCGGGTTAATCACATGATGACGGATCGCATCGATATCAGCTTCGGACAAGTCGCCTTCCAGCACATACACACGGGCAGTCCGCACAAGGGGGCGTTCCCCCTGAGACAGGATCTGGATGCACTGCGCTGCAGAATCCGCTCTCTGATCGTACTGACCGGGAAGCGGCTCAACCGCAAACACTACCTTGCCGGCAGGCAAATCATAGGTAACATTATCTACTTGAGGTTCAGAGAACACCGTACCTACCGCATAAGTAAACAGTTCCTTTTCGATCTTCTCCACATCATAACGATTCAGCACCCGAACCGACTGCAAACCTTTGATTTGGAGAAATTCCCGAACCTCTTTCAAGAGACTGTCCGCCTCATGGGTCTGACCCGGTTTCTTCTCAACATAAACGCGATATACCATATCGTTAACTCCTCTTATTTCAATGCGGCCAAACCACGCTGACCGATATCACTTCTGCGATAGGCCTTCTCAAACTGTACGCCGTCAGCCAGTCTGTAAGCTTCGCGCACAGCTTCCTCCAGAGAATCCGCAACAGCGGTGGTTCCGGTCACACGTCCACCGGATGTCAGCAACTTGCCGTCCTGCAACTTTGCGCCTGCTACATAGGTATGTGCACAAGCTTCATCCGACATGGTAATTTCAAAGCCTTTTTGATAGCTCTCAGGATAACCTGCAGAAGCTGTAATCACACAGCAAGCATGCTGATCCGCAAACTTCACCTCAGTTTCGGCCAGTGTGCCGTTGGTAGTGGCCTGCATAACTGTCAACAAGTCACTTTCCATCAGCGGAAGGACGACCTGTGTTTCCGGATCACCAAAACGGCAGTTATACTCAATAACCTTGGGGCCGTTAGGCGTCAGCATCAGGCCAAAATACAAGCAGCCCTTAAAAGCACGATCTTCGGCCTTCATCGCCCGGATCGTAGGCAGGAAGATCTTTTCCATGCATTCTTGGGCGATTTCATTTGTGTAATAGGGGTTGGGCGCAATGGTGCCCATACCGCCTGTATTCAAACCGGTGTCGTTATCCCCTGCCCGCTTATGGTCCATGGAGGAAACCATAGGTTTGACAACATTACCATCGGTAAAGGCCAGTACAGATACCTCAGGGCCGGTGAGGAACTCCTCAATAACAACAGTAGAGCCGGATTTACCGAACTTGGCATTGGCCATCATATCGGTAACCGCCTCGATCGCTTCCTCCCTGCTCTGGGCGATAATAACACCCTTGCCCAGCGCCAAGCCGTCTGCCTTAACAACCGTGGGAATGGGAGCCGTCTTCAAATAAGCAATCGCTGCATCCAGTTCGGTAAAGATCTCGTAAGCGGCGGTAGGAATACCGTACTTCTTCATCAAATCCTTAGAGAACGCCTTGCTGCCCTCAATGATTGCAGCCTTTGCCTCCGGACCAAAGCAAGGAATGCCAACAGCATTAAGCCGGTCAACGCAGCCCAACACCAACGGATCATCGGGGGCAACCACTGCATAGTCAATGGCATTTGCCTTCGCAAAATCCACAATCGCATCCAGATCCGTCGCTGCAATAGAAACGCAAGTGGCATCGGCGGCAATGCCGCCGTTGCCGGGTAGCGCATAAATTGCTTCAATAGAACTATTTTCTTTCAATTTGCGGATGATGGCATGCTCTCTGCCGCCACCACCTACTACCATTACTTTCATAGTGTTTCCTCCACAAATTAGTGGTGGAACAAACGCATGCCGGTAAAGGCCATCACGATGCCCCGCTTATTGCACTCTTCGATAACAAGGTCATCGCGGATAGAGCCGCCGGGCTCTGCAATGTACTTAACGCCGGATGCAGCGGCACGCTTGATATTATCGCTGAAGGGGAAGAATGCATCGGAGCCCAACGCAACATTCTGGCGAGTGGACAGCCATGCTTTCTTGTCTTCTTCCGTCAAACGCTCAGGCTGCTGTGTGAAGTAGTTCTGCCAGATACCATCCGCACAAACATCTTCTTCATTGCCGTTGATATATCCGTCAATTACATTATCCCGGTTGGGGCGACCCAAATCCTCGCGGAAAGGCAGGTTCAGGGTCTTGGGATGCTGACGCAGGAACCATGTATCTGCCTTAGAGCCGGCAAGACGGGTGCAGTGGATTCGGCTCTGCTGACCGGCACCGACGCCGATTGCCTGACCGTCAACGGCATAGCAAACGGAGTTGGACTGGGTGTACTTCAGGGTAATCAAAGAAACGATCAGGTCAATCTTCGCACTTTCGGGAAGTTCTTTGTTGTCGGTTACAATATTTTTCAACAGTTCTTCATCAATCTTGAAGTTATTGCGTCCCTGCTGGAAAGTAATACCGTAAACCTGCTTGTTCTCTGCCTCAGCAGGAACATAATCCGGGTTAATGGCAACCACATTGTAGGTACCCTTGCGCTTGGTCTTCAAAATCTCCAACGCCTCCTCAGTGTAACCGGGAGCAATCACGCCGTCGGAGACCTCGCGGGCAATCAGTTTGGCGGTCAGCGCGTCACAGGTGTCGCTCAGCGCAACCCAGTCGCCGAAGGAACACATACGGTCAGTGCCGCGGGCGCGCGCATAAGCGCAAGCCAGAGGATTCTCGTCCAGTTCAGGAATATCGTCCACAAAGCAAGCCTTCTTCAGATCCTCGCTCAGGGGCTTACCAACAGCCGCAGAAGTAGGAGAAACGTGCTTAAAGGATGTGGCAGCAACCATACCGGTAGCAGCCTTCAGTTCCTTGACCAACTGCCAAGAATTCAGCGCATCCATAAAGTTGATATAGCCGGGACGGCCATTGAGAATGGTAAAAGGCAGTTCGCTGCCATCGTGCATATATAGCTTTGCAGGCTTCTGATTGGGGTTGCAGCCATACTTCAATTCAAACTCTTTCATAATGCGATCTCCTTATGCATGCTTATTCAGAATCCGCTGCTCAAAAGCGCCGGTTTCCAGATTGGTATAACGGACAAACAAAGAAATTTTATTATCGGGATTCAGGTTCTCCCAAAGCATGTCAGTAAATGCTTCCATATCATCCAGAATTTCCACTCGCTCCGGTTCACCTTGGAATGTAGGAATGACGGGGTTGCCATCACACACATAGGTATGGATAAAATGACCCAAGCCTGCAATAGCAGGATACTCATAGAAGAATCTTGCACAGGCACTGCCTTGGGCATCCGCAGCTTTCAAAATGGACATTTTGTAGCTGCCATCGCCTGCCAGCAGGCCGGAAATTCTCGGAGTCCAGTTGGGGCCGTCATCCTCAAACATACGGGTACGCAGGGCTGCCTCCCAGCTTTCGCCACGAGCCAGATACTCCCAAATCGTATCCGTCTGATCACCGTTGGTCACGATCAGACCGCAGCCAGCTTCCCGAACAGGATGATAAATGATCAAATGAGGATCCTTCATCAAGCTGGGATCGTGTGCTTCTGTGCGGATACCATCGGGTTCTTGCACAAACACACGGTTGCGGCTGTTCACACTGCGACCCATAATGAAGTAGGCCGCAACAGAATACTTACCATTGGGAGTAACGCCGAGAACAATACCGCGACCGGGATATACATTGGTGGAAAGCTTTTCCGCCATAGAACCGGTTTCATAAACGTTCATATGATTCATCCTTTCAATCAGCCGATCAGCTGCTTGCTGACCAATTCTACCGCAGCGGGAAGGATCTTCCATTCCGCCTGCTCCATCACTCTGCGCTGGAGGATTTCGGGGGTATCCCCTTCCATGATCTCTACAGCTTTTTGCAGAATGATCTTACCTCCATCAGGGATCTCATTGACAAAGTGCACCGTTGCGCCGGTAACCTTTACGCCGTATGCCAAGGCTTCTTCGTGTACGCGCAGGCCATAATAACCCACACCGCAGAAGGACGGGATCAAGGAAGGATGTACATTCAAAATCCGCTCCGGATAATCCTTGGTGAAATTCTCACTGAGAATGGACATAAAGCCTGCCAGCACGATCAAATCGATCCGATGCGCAGATAGCAACTCCTTGATCCGGGATTCAAACGCTTCCTGATCCCCGCCAAGCTGCTTTTTGCTCACGGTCTGCGTAGGAATCCCCGCCTTGGCTGCCCGCTCCAATGCATAAGCACCGGGGTTGTTAGAGATCACCAGTGCGATCTCACCGCTATGAATCGTGCCGGCGCCTTGGGCGTCAATCAACGCCTGCAGGTTTGTTCCGCCGCCGGATACCAATACCGCAATTCTTGCCTTTGTCATGAACAAAGCTCCTTACTCGATGACGATTTTATCGGCAGATTCCACGATCTTACCGATCACATAAGCATCCTCACCGTTATCCTTGAGAACAGCAATCGCCTTTTCTACTTCCTCAGCAGGAACGACAATGCTCATGCCAACGCCCATGTTGTAGGTGTTGAACATATCCCGCTCAGGAATATTGCCGGTCTTGGCGATCAGATCGAAAATAGGCAGGACCTTAACAGCGCTGCGATCGATCACTGCGCCCAAGCCGTCGGGAATGCTGCGGGGAATATTCTCATAGAAACCGCCGCCGGTGATATGGCTGATACCCTTCACATCCACCTGCTCCAGCAAAGCCAGCACAGGCTTTACGTAGATCTTGGTAGGAGTCAGCAGTGCTTCGGCAGTGGTCTTTCCGCCAAGCTCCGCCTTGGGAACATACAATTCGGGATTGTTATTATCGATATCAAACACCTTGCGGCACAGGCTGAAGCCGTTGGAATGGATACCGGTGGACGGCAATGCAATCACAACATCACCGGCCTTCATACGGGTATTGTCTAGAATCTTCTTCTTATCCACAATGCCAACAGCAAAGCCTGCCAGATCATACTCTTCCACAGGCATCATACCGGGATGCTCTGCAGTCTCACCACCGATCAGCGCAGCACCGGACTGAACACAGCCCTCTGCCACACCGCCAACGATTTCAGCGATCTTCTCGGGGATGTTCTTACCGCAGGCGATATAGTCAAGGAAGAACAAGGGCTTTGCGCCAACGCAGATAATATCGTTGACGCACATTGCTACTGCATCGATACCGATGGTATCGTGCTTATCCATCAAAATAGCCAATTTGACTTTTGTGCCGCAACCATCGGTACCTGAAACAAGCACAGGCTCTTCCATGCCGGCAACAGGCAAACCAAAGCAGCCGCCGAAGCCGCCTACATCATCCAGACAGCCGGCATTACGGGTACGGGCCACATGCTTTTTCATCAATTCCACTGCACGGTAACCTGCGGTAATATCCACACCGGCAGCGGCGTAACTGGCAGAATAGCTCTTTTCCATCACAATACTCCTTCATTATTCTCTGCCGTTCCAGCAGTAAGTGCAAAGTTTGCAGGGTTCAATACCGATCGCTTTGATAACACCTTCTACAGTCTGGAAGCCAAGAGAATCAAACTTAAACTTCTCACAAATGGTTTTGCGCATCCGTCTGCCTCTTTCAGAGTTACCGTCGGCATACTCTTCCAGATATTTGAATCCTTCCTCCCCTTCCAGTTCCATAATTGTCTGGCGGGAGATCAGATCCATATCGCTGGTAGAACGGGAAAAGCTCAGATACTTACATCCAAACATGATCGGCGGGCAAGCAGAACGCATATGCACCGACTTTGCACCGTTATTGTAGAGGAACTCAACTGTCTCTCGCAGCTGCGTGCCGCGAACAATAGAGTCATCTACGAACAGTAAGTTTTTGTCCTTAATCAGCTCGTGGATGGCGATCTGCTTCATCTTGGCGATCTTGCTCCGTTCCGCCTGCTTGGTCGCGGTAAAGCTTCTGGACCAAGTGGGCGTGTACTTGATAAATGCACGGGCAAACGGTTTTCCGGTCCGGTTTGCATAGCCGATCGCATGAGGTGTGCCGGAATCGGGAACGCCGCCAACATAATCGATCTCCATAGAACGACCTTGCGCCAAATCACGTTCTGCGATCTCTGCACCGTTTCTGTAGCGCATGGCTTCCACGTTGATGCCCTCGTAATTAGAAGTCGGATAACCGTAGTAACTCCAAAGAAATGCACACATTCGCATTTCTTTACCGGGCTCAACAAGCTGCGTCATGGAGTCTGCGGTCAGCTTAACTACTTCACCGGGGCCCAGTTCTTTCACATGTTCAAAGCCAAGCTTTGTATATGCAAATTGTTCAAAGGACGCGCAATACCCATCTTCGTTCTTTCCGATCTGCACCGGAATCCGTCCCAGACGGTCTCTTGCAGCAATCAGCGAGCCTTTTTCCGTTAAAATAAGGATATTTGCTGTACCCTCAATCACACTCTGGGCAAATTGAATCCCTTCTTGAAAGCTGGATTTTTCTGCAATCAGCGCACCAATAAGCTCTGTGGTATTCACTTTACCGCCTGTCATTGCATTAAAATGGCCGCCGGTAGAAAGGTATTCCTTAATCAGCGCATCCGCATTATTCACAACACCAATGGTGGTAATTGCGAATGTACCAAAACGGGAACGAACAAGCAAAGGCTGGGGATCACTGTCACTGATGCAGCCAATGGCAGAACTGCCTTTCATCTCATCGAAAACATTCTCAAATTTCGTGCGGAACGGTGAATTTTCAATGTTGTGGATCTCTCGCTGCAGTCCCGCCTCGGGATCATATGCAGCCATCCCACCGCGGCGGGCACTCAAGTGAGAATGGTAGTCAGTGCCGAAGAACACATCCACCATGCAATCATGCTTGGATGCAATTCCAAAAAAACCACCCATGGTTAACTCCTTTAGTGATAATAATTAGGCAAAGAACAGCTTGTTCAGAGTCATCGGGTCAACATACTGACCGTCCTTGTAAACACGCATATTGCCGGAAGCGATCTCGTCAATGAGCATCACCTTGCCGTCTGCATCGTAGCCGAACTCAAACTTGATATCATACATATCCAGACCCTTTTCCTTCAGATCGTCAGCAACGATCTTGGTAATAGCCTGTGTCATAGCCTTCAGATCATCATACTGCTCAGCAGTCATAACGCCCAAGTCAACCAGACCGTCCTTGGTAACCAGCGGATCGCCCTTCTCGTCATTTTTGAAGGTAGTCTCAACATAGGCAGGCAGATCCTGACCCTCGGTGCAGTAGTCAGAGTACCGGCGGAAGAAAGAACCAACAGCCTTGTAGCGGCAGATAACTTCCAGACCCTTACCGAACACCTTGCCGGGCAGAACTTCCATAGTGGTATTGGCAAGATCAGCGCTGACATAATGGGTCTTAATGCCGGCAGCATTGATCTTCTCAAAGAAGTAGATGGACATACGCAGGTTCACATCGCCGACACCCTCGATGGTCAGACCGACAGAATTCTCACCGGGATCGAACACGCCGTCCTTACCGGTGCAATCATCCTTAAACTTCAGCAGGTAGTTACCGTTCTCCAGCGCAAAAACGTCCTTGGTCTTACCGGTGTATACAAGTTTCTTTTCCATAATGATAATCTCCTTAATATCGAATGTGGTCTGATGACCCGGGTTTACAGTTTTTCCATAACGGCTGCATCCTTTTCAAGGACCTTCGCCGCATCACTTGCGCGCTTAGCATCCAGCTTAGACGCCAGATCTCCATCGGAAACCGCCAAGATCTGCGCAGCCAGCAGTGCCGCGTTGGCGCCGCCGTTGATGGCAACGGTTGCCACCGGAATGCCGGTAGGCATCTGCACGGTAGAAAGCAGCGCATCCATACCGTCCAGCACGCTGGATTTGCAGGGAATACCGATTACAGGCAAGGTAGTATTCGCGGCAATGGCACCGGCCAGATGAGCAGCCATACCGGCTGCTGCAATCAATACGCCAAAACCATTTTCTCTGGCATTCAGCGCAAAATCACGAGCCTCAACCGGTGTTCGATGTGCAGAGTAAATATGAACCTCAAAAGGAATATCCAAGCTCTTAAGCATATCTGTAGCCTTTTGAATGATGGGCAAATCACTGTCGCTGCCCATAATGATACCAACTTTTTTCATTTCTACCTCCTTATAAACTAAAAAAGAGCGCAATCAGCCCACAAAAAGCTAAATGCGCCCAGACGGTCGGCAAACTGACGGCAATCCGTCAACGCTCCCTGTTTCCTAGTGGTGCTCCACAATTCCGTCAGTCGCAGAAAGCGGTATTCAATACCTTATAATTCTATCATGCCCAATATATACTGTCAAGAAACATCCGGCACTTTTCAACATTTTTTACCTTTTAACCACCCGTCCCCCGGCTGGATGAACGGTTTTTGTACATTCTCCAACCGGGGGGCGCAAATGGATTAATTCTTTATCTTTTTTGCCTCGCAATAGATGCAGCGATAAACACCGTTTTCAGGACTTACGCATTTGAAAGTATGCACAATTTCCTGCTCGGTAGAGGTGATGCACCGAGGGTTATCGCAATGCAGTTCGTCGAAAACCACATCCACAGGCTCAGGCATCTGCCGGCCCTCAGCAGCTTCCTTCAGCAGCTTCATAATAAGCGCCATACGCACATACTTTGCGTTCAGGGCCTGACGGAAATAACCAGCACGAGGATCAGCATCCACCTTGACGCTGATCTCATTGACGCGGGGCAGCGGATGCAGCACCAGCATTTTCTCCTTAGCCAGCTTCATCTTATCCACATCCAGCACATAGCTATCCTTCAGCCGCTCGTACTCATCGAAGTTATCAAAGCGCTCCTGCTGAATACGAGTCATGTACAGAACATCAAGCTCAGGCATAGAGTCTTCCAGAGAAGTGGTCTCCACATAGTCCATGCCGTTCTTTTCCATCACTTCGTACTTAACGTACTTGGGCAGCGCAAGCTCCTCGGGAGAGATCAGAACGATCTTAACATTCTTATAACGAGCCAGTGCAGAAATCAAAGAATGTACGGTTCTTCCATATTTCAAATCGCCGCAGAAACCGACCGTCAGGTTCTCCAGTCGGCCCAACTCCCGGTAGATCGTCAAAAGGTCTGCCAGAGTCTGGGTGGGATGGCAGTGACCACCGTCACCGGCATTGATCACAGGAATAGACGCGCTGCGGGCCGCAACATAAGGCGCACCCTCTTTAGGATGGCGCATTGCAATGATATCCGCATAGCAGCTGACCATCTTAGCAGTATCGTAAACACTTTCGCCCTTGGATGCAGAAGTGTTGCTGGCAGAATCAAAGCCCAGCACATTACCGCCCAACTCCATCATAGCTGCTGTAAAGCTCAAACGAGTACGGGTAGAAGGCTCAAAAAACAATGTGGCCAGCTTTTTGCCCTTACAAGCCTCAGAATACTTTTCAGGATTGGCAACGATATCACAAGCGGTATCTAACAGTTCGTTTACTTCCTCCACGGAAAAATCAGTAATATCGATCAGGCTTCTCATTATTTCGCACCATTCACTTTCAGGTAATTTTTAATTCTCTCCACATTCTCGAAGTTTGCAGGATCTTCCTCCAGATACTCAATAATGTCATATACATCCACAACAGAGTATACAGGGAAGCCAAACTCTTCTTCAATCTCCTGCATAGCACCCTTTTCGCCTTGACCTTTTTCCTTCCGGTCAACCATCACAAAGGTAGCGGCGACCTTAACACCCTCCAGCTGGCTCAAAATAGCCATACTCTCACGGATGGCAGTACCGGCAGTGATCACATCTTCTACAATGACCACTTTTTCCCCAGCCTGCGGAACATAGCCAACGAACATGCCGCCTTCACCGTGATCCTTGATCTCCTTGCGGTTAAAGAAGAAAGGCACATCCAAGCCATTCTTTGCAAGTGCTACAGCGGCAGAAACAGCAATGGAAATACCCTTATAGGCAGGTCCATACAGAACTGCATTCTTCTTGCCAAGCTTCTCAAAATATGCCTTGGCATAAAACTCACCCAACTTAGCGATTTCATCGCCGGTCTTGATCATGCCGGCATTCACAAAGTAAGGGATCTTACGACCGGACTTAGCGGTAAAATCACCGAACTTCAACACGCCAGCCCCTTGCAGGAACTGGATAAACTCTCTTTTGTAACCTTCCATGATTTCCCCTCCTTAGTCAACAAATTCAGCAACGCACCGCTCATAAGCCGCCACAGGATCAGCCGCAGCAGTAATGGGTCGGCCCACAACAATGTAATCAGAACCAATCAGTTTTGCCTGTGCAGGCGTCATCACCCGCTTCTGATCGCCCACATCACCGTCAGCAAAACGAACGCCGGGCGTGATGGTAAGGAAATCCTTGCCGCAGGTATCGTGCACCTTTCCGGCTTCCAGCGGAGAACAAACAATTCCGTCAAGTCCTGCATTTTTCGCAGTCTTTGCGTAGTGCATAACTACCTGATCGATGGGTTCTCTGATCAGGATGTCCCGCTCCATCGCTTCCTGATCGGTAGATGTCAGCTGGGTAACCGCGATCAACAGAGGACGGCTGCCGTCAGCACGGGTCAAACCCTCCAGCGCGCCCTGCATCATAGCAGTGGTGCCGGCTGCGTGCAAATTGGTAATATCCACATCCAGATTAGAAAGCACAGACATCGCCTTCTTAACGGTATTGGGAATATCGTGCAGCTTCAGGTCCAAGAAAATCTTATGGCCTCTTGCTTTGATCTGTTTGACAATTGCGGGACCTTCCGCATAGAAAAGCTCCATACCGATCTTTACAAAAGGCTTTCTGCCGGTAAACTTATCCAAAAAAGCAAAGGTCTGCTCTGCGCTGGCAAAGTCGCAGGCTACAATTACATCCTTACCCATTATTTTGCGCCTCCTATAATCTCACTCAATGTATTAATCCCATAAGCATCCATCACTCTGGGAAGATCTGCAATAATATCGCGGCATGCGTAGGGGTTGATCAGATTGGCCGCACCTACTTCGACCGCAGTGGCACCGGCAAGCATCATTTCCACCACATCTTCAGCCGTGGTCACACCGCCCATACCGACAACGGGAACCTTGACAGCATTGGCAACCTGATAAACCATGCGAACCGCAACCGGAAAAATAGCACTACCGGAGAAACCACCCATTTTATTGGCTATGATCGGCTTCTTAGTGCGCAAATCAATTCGCATTCCCAGCATCGTATTGATCAGGCTGATACCGTCAGCACCCGCATCCTCACAAGCCTTGGCAATAGAAACAATATCTGTCACATTGGGGCTAAGCTTGATCAGAAGCGGCTTTTTTGTCACTTTACGGACCGCTGCCGTCACCTCTGCTGCAGCTTTGGGATCCGTGCCGAAGCTCATGCCGCCACCGTGGACATTGGGGCAGCTGACATTGACCTCCAACCAGCCTACCTGCTCTTCTTTATCAAGCTGTTCACAGGTATAGGCATAGTCTTCTACAGAAAAACCACTGACATTGGCCATAACCGGCTTGTGGAAACACTGCTTCAACTTCGGCAATTCCTGAGAAATAACATTCTCAACGCCGGGATTCTGAAGACCGACCGCATTAATCATGCCGGCGGTGCATTCCGCAATCCGAGGCGTGGGATTACCGAATCTGGGATCTTTGGTCGTTCCCTTAAAAGAGAACGTTCCCAAGCAGTTAATATCGTAAAGTTCGGCATACTCATATCCGTAACCGAAAGTACCGGACGCGGGAATCACCGGATTATCCAATTCAATCCCGCACAGATTCACATTCAGTCTTCCCACAGGATCTCCTCCTTCCGCATCACAGGACCTTCTTTGCAGATCCGCTTGTAGCCGGTAATAGTCTTGCAGGAACAGCCCATGCAGGCACCAAAGCCGCAACCCATGCGCTTCTCAAAACTCATCTGTCCGGAGGTTACAGAGGTTTTGTACACAGCTTTGAGCATCGGTTCCGGGCCGCAGGTGTAGAAATAAGTATAGTCCATTGTCTTTAGCGCATCCGTGACAAAGCCCTTCATTCCGTAAGAGCCATCCACTGTGGTAACAGTAACCTCTGCGCCAAGCTTTTTAAACTCTTCCTCGTAAAAGACCTCACTTTTGGTATTAAAGCCCAAAACAACGCGAACCTGTTTACCCTGACCGATCAATTCCCGGCAGAGCATATACATGGGAGGTACGCCAACGCCGCCGCCCAGCAAAACAGGCTTTTCACCGGAAACGGTAAGATCATAGCCATTGCCCAATCCGGTCAGGATGTCCAAAGTGCCACTTTTCATAGCAGCCATCTGTGCAGTACCCTTTCCAACCACCTTATAAATGATGGTCAACAGGTCACCCGACACATCGCAAACAGAAATCGGTCTGCGCAGGTACAGGCCATTTAAAAGAATATTGACAAACTGACCGGGGGCGGTAATCGCGCCGGTATCTCCCCGCAGAACCATCTTATACACACTGTCTGTCAGCGGTCTATTCTCAACTATTTCAAAAA
The DNA here is from genome assembly GCA_017398725.1 of Oscillospiraceae bacterium. Lineage (GTDB taxonomy): Bacteria > Bacillota > Clostridia > Oscillospirales > Oscillospiraceae > Faecousia. Next base: position 65,398 of record JAFQFA010000013.1, read on the forward strand.
AACCTTGTTTCATGGGAATTCCTTTCATTGGGCGGGCAAGCCCGCCCATCAATTAGGCATCAATGGTAGAAATGGTCAGTGTAGTCTCTTCCAGAACATCCAGAAGCACCTTCACTGTATCCATTGCAGTAAAGATGGTCACATTGTTCTCTGTGGCCAGCAGACGGATCTGGTGACCATCATTGGTGGAACCTTCATGACCGGGATCCCGGGTATTCAGCACATAAGCGATATGACCTTGGCGCAGTGCTTCGGGGATCTCTTCGCTGCCCTCGCTGATCTTGCGCAGGATGTGGGTACGGATACCGTTGCGCTTGAGGAACATAGCAGTACCCTCAGTTGCTTGGATATTGAAGCCCAAATTATAGAACCGACGGATCAAAGGCAGCGCCTCTTCCTTATCCTTATCGGCAATGGTCGCAAATACTGTACCGTAGTTCTGCAAATGCATACCGGATGCCTGCAGGGACTTATACAGCGCACGGTTGAGTTTGTCGTCATAACCGATTGCTTCACCGGTGGACTTCATTTCGGGAGACAGGTAAGCATCCAAGCCACGAAGCTTGTTGAAAGAGAACACGGGTGCTTTTACATACCAGCGCTTTTTCTCTTCAGGATAGATGTCAAACAGGCCCTGCTCCTTCAAGCTCTTGCCCAAAATAACCTCTGTAGCAATATCTGCCAAGCTATAGCCGGTAGCCTTAGAGAGGAACGGAACAGTACGGGAGGAACGAGGATTCACCTCGATAATGAACACATTCTCGTCCTTATCCACAATAAACTGGATGTTGTAAAGGCCCACGATGCCAATACCCAAGCCCAGCTTCTTAGCATACTGCAGAATAATGCCCTTGACCTTGTTGGAGATAGAGAAGGCAGGATACACGCTCATGGAGTCGCCGGAGTGGACACCGGTGCGTTCCACAAGCTCCATGATACCGGGTACGAATACATTGATGCCGTCGCAGATGGCATCAACCTCCACCTCTTTACCCTGAATATACTTATCCACAAGCACAGGCTTGTCCTCATCAATTTCTACAGCCGTCTTCAGGTAGTTGCGAAGCTGCGTTTCATTGGCAACGATCCGCATAGCGCGGCCACCCAGCACAAAGCTGGGACGAACCAGCACGGGATAACCGATCTCGGCGGCAGCCTTGATGCCGTCCTCGATCTTGGTGACAGCCTTGCCCTTAGGCTGCGGAATATTCAGTTCGCTCAATAGTTTTTCGAAGGCATCCCGGTTCTCTGCACGGTCAATGGCTGCGCAATCCGTGCCGATGATCTTCACGCCGCGATCATAAAGGGGCTGTGCCAGATTGATGGCAGTCTGTCCGCCCAGAGAGGCAATGACACCCTCAGGCTTCTCAAACTCGATAATGTTCATCACATCTTCCGGAGTAAGAGGCTCAAAATACAGCTTATCCGCTGTGGTATAGTCGGTGGAAACGGTTTCGGGGTTGTTGTTGATAATAATTGCCTCATATCCGGAGTTCTTAATGGTCATAACCGCATGAACGGTAGAATAGTCAAACTCCACGCCTTGACCGATACGGATCGGACCTGCGCCCAGCACAACGATTTTCTTCTTGTCTGTAAGGATAGATGCATTTTCATCAGAGTAGGAAGAGTAGAAATACGGGATATAGGCACCTGTATGGCAGGTATCCACCATCTTAAACGCAGGGAACAGATTATTTTCCTTACGGAATTGGTATACATCCAGTTCGCTGCAATTCCAAAGCTTTGCCACATACTTATCACTGAAGCCCATTGTTTTAGCGGCCTTCAATGTGGTCAGATCCCGCACATTTGCCTTCAGGGATTCCTCCATCTGCACGATCCGCAAAATGGATTCCAAGAAATACGGTGTGATCTGGGTAATGGTATAGATCCGATCCACAGAAACACCGCGAGCCAAAAGCTCGGAAATCGCAAAAATGTTATCGGAACGGAACTGTGTAATGTAGTTCTCCAGCTCCTCATTGGTCATATCATCAAACTTGGGAAGATGCAGATGGTGTGCACCGATTTCCAAAGAGCGAATGCCCTTCAGCAACGCTTCTTCCAGATTAGAGCCGATACCCATGACCTCGCCGGTAGCCTTCATCTGAGTGCCCAGTGCGTTAGATGCGCCGGTAAACTTATCAAAGGGGAACCGGGGCAGCTTTGCGATCACATAATCCAGTTTGGGTTCAAATGCAGCATTGGTATTTGCGATACAAATATCCTCCAAAGCCATGCCAACAGCAATCTTTGCAGTAACCCGGGCAATGGGATAACCGGAAGCCTTAGATGCCAGCGCAGAGGAACGGGATACTCTGGGATTGACCTCGATCAGGTAGTATTCGCTGGTGTGGGGATTGAGTGCAAACTGCACGTTGCAACCGCCCTCGATCTTCAGTTCACGGATCAGCTTAATGGCGGAATCATTGAGCATTTTCTCGTCTTCTTTGCTCAAGGTCATGATCGGCGCAACAACAATGGAGTCACCGGTGTGGACACCAACGGGGTCAATATTTTCCATACCGCAGATGGTGATTGCGTGATCATTGGTATCACGCATGACCTCAAACTCGATCTCCTTATAGCCGCGGACACTCTTTTCCACCAGAACCTGATGCACGGGAGAAAGCTTAAATGCATTCAAGCCAACTTCCACCAGTTCGTCCTCACTGTAGGCAAAACCGCCACCGGTACCGCCAAGTGTAAATGCAGGACGCAGGACAACCGGATAGCCAATGCGTGCCGCTGCAGCCTTGGCCTCTTCGATAGAATAGGTGATTTCAGAAGGGATGGTGGGCTCACCGATGGACTGACACAGCTCCTTGAACAGTTCTCTGTCCTCGGCGCGCTCTATGGACTCGCTGCTGGTGCCCAGCAGTTCCACATTGCACTCTTTCAAAACGCCTTTCTTTTCCAGCTGCATAGCCAAGTTCAGGCCGGTCTGGCCACCAATGCCGGGCAAAATGGCGTCCGGGCGTTCATAACGCAGGATCTTTGCCATGTACTCCAATGTCAGCGGCTCCATATAGACTTTATCCGCAATGACAGTGTCGGTCATGATCGTGGCGGGGTTGGAGTTGCACAAAACAACCTCATAGCCCTCTTCCTTCAAGGCAAGGCAAGCCTGTGTGCCTGCGTAGTCAAACTCCGCCGCCTGACCGATCACGATCGGGCCGGAGCCGATAATCAAAATCTTCTTAATATCCGTTCTCTTAGCCATAATGCATCCTCCTGTTACTTTCTGTAGACAACCTTACCGTCGCAGACGGTCAAAACACATTCACCCTTCAAAACCCAGCCTTCAAAGGGCGTTGCTTTGCCCATGGACAGGAATTCGTTAGGATCAACTTTTGCTTCTTTCTCAAGATTCCATACGGTATAGGAATCTTCGCAGGGAATTCCAAAGCGCTTTCTGGGGTTAACCGTTAATAGTTCAATCAACTTTTCCAGTGTGATGATCCCCGGCAAAACCATATGGGTATACATCGCCGGGAAAGCCGTTTCAATACCAACAATACCAAAGGAACTGCCTGCAAGTCCCTTAGACTTTTCTTCTGCGCTATGGGGCGCATGATCCGTTGCGATCATGTCGATGGTGCCGTCCTGAATACCCCGGATCAGCGCCAGCCGATCTTCCTCGCTGCGGATCGGCGGATTCATGCGGAACCGGCCTTCGTCCTGCAGTTGCATATCGTTCAGGATCAAATAGTGGGGTGCTGTTTCGCAAGTCACATCCACGCCCCGTGCTTTTGCCTGACGAATCAATTCCACACTTTCCTTTGTGGAAATATGGCACACATGGTACTTACAGCCAATTTCTTCCACCAGCTTCAGATCCCGGGCGATCTGTCCATACTCACTTTCACTGCAAATGCCCTTGTGGCCATGAAGCTTGGCATATTCACCGTCGTGGATATAGCCGCCGTTTAGCAGCGCATTGACCTCGCAATGGGCAACAACCATCTTATTGAGGCTTTTTGCCTTTTCCATGGCCTTGCGCATCAATTCATCACTTTGCACGCCACGGCCGTCATCAGAAAAAGCAATTACTTGGGACGCCATTTCCTCAAGCTCTGCCAGCTCCTCGCCGTTCTCGCCCACAGTAATGGCACCGTAGGGATATACATGGATCACAGCATTTTCGCGAATCAAATCCAACTGCTGCTGCAAATGCTCCCGACAATCGGGAACCGGATTTAAATTGGGCATGGTGCATACATCCGTATAGCCACCCCGTGCAGATGCCTTACTGCCGGTCTCCATGGTCTCCTTATAAGAAAAACCCGGCTCACGGAAATGCACATGCACATCGCAAAAGCCGGGAAAAACAGCATATTCAGGAGCGTTGAAGAAACAAATATCCTCAGCAAAGGGAGAACCGGAGGAAATAATGGCATCAACAGAACAACCAACACTTTTCATCTTGCCAGCGGTGCTCATCATTGCGTATCCCTCCGTATATTCTTTATCTGTGCAAGTATACCATACAGGCGGTGTTTTGTCAAACGCAATACCCCGTTTTTAGACAGATTTTTTATACAAAAAATCAACCACTTGGCAATGCATCTATATCCAAATCCACAAATGGATATATTCTTTTAAAATGCCCTTCTTTCCCAGTTACGCTGCTACGATGCTCACTTAGCAACCGAACGATATCATACACATCGATCCAAATCTCACTTAAGCATTCTTTTTGGCTTTCATCAAACACCAGTTGCATCCCAAAATGCAAGTGCACCGTTTCAATATTATTGACATTTTCTTTATCGGAATATCCGGTTCTGCCCATATAGCCGATCACATCGCCCGCCTGAACGATATCTCCCTCCTGCAATCCGGACGCGAACGGCTTATCCTTTTGCAGATGGGCATAATAGTAGTAGCGTTTCGAATCAAAAGAACGAATTCCCACACGCCAGCCGCCGTATCGGTTCCACCCCAAAGCTTCTACTACACCGCCTTCCACCGCTACTACCGGTGTACCAAGGCCGCCCATCAAATCGTTTCCTAAGTGCTTTCTGGAAAATCCAAAAGATCGCTGATTTCCAAAATCCGCACAATGACTGTAGCCGTATCCAGCCGCAATCGGAGAAAATGCTTTTAACCCGTAAGCTGTTTTCCACTGCCCATCAATCTGAACAGCATAATGCCCCAAAAGGCCGCCCAATACCGCTGCGTAAGCATCATGATAATAGCTGTAGTATTTATGCAGCCCACCGAGAATCTGTTCGGGAGCCTCCCCTGTTTGCAATTGTGCGCACGCATTTTTAACCGATTGCAGCGGGCATCTGCCACCGGTTTTACAGGCAGCAACAGCTAAGGCATCAATCCAGCTCACATGCACCTCCTGTTCTGCCGTTCGGATATCTGCATCCATCGCGTATTTCAAAGACGCATAGGGAACCTGAAAGTCCACCCAGCGGATCGTTTCACCCCGAACCGGCACCGCGATCAGCAAAAGCAACGCAATCAACATAGCAAAACGCCGTTTCATAATCTCACCTCAAAAGGTAGGATATGAAACGGCGTAAAATTCATGCAATGTAATTATTTCAAGTCCCGACGGATGCCCTCGGCAATGGAATATACATCTTCCATGCTTTTAATTGCTGAGATCTTTTCTTTATAGTAATTTGCGTAGGCAACTCCACGCAAATACCAAGCAAAATGCTTGCGTGCCTCAAGGCAGGCAACATGCTCGCCTTTATCTTCGTAGGCAAGCTCAAATTGCCGCACAGCCACATCCACCCGCTGAGACAGGGGCGGTCGTTCCGGAATCGGCATCCCGGCCATTGCCGCGCTGACTTGAGAAAAAACCCATGGATTTCCAAAGGTGGCTCTGCCGATCATAAGTCCGTCCGCACCGGTCCATTTTCGGCACCTTAATGCGGTTTCCGGATCCACAATATCACCGTTGGCAATCACAGGAATACTGCATTGCCGTTTGACTTTTGCGATCATATCCCAATCCGCCACGCCGGAATACAGCATGCTTCTGGTACGGCCATGGACTGTCAGCATATCCGCGCCGCTATCTTCCATCCGGGCAGCAAAATCCAGTACATTCACAGACCCTTTATCCCAGCCCAAACGGCACTTTACCGTAACCGGTACATGCACTGCATTGCGCACAGCAGTTACGATATTACCTGCCAGCTCAGGGGTACGCATCAGCCCGCATCCATCACCAGAATTGGCGATTTTGGGCATAGGGCATCCCATGTTGATATCAATAAAATCGCATTGAGATATTTCCAGTGCCAGTACGGCCGCTTCCGCCATAATAGCAGGGTCATTGCCAAAAATCTGGGCACCGCAAAGGCTGCCCTGATTCTTCTTAAGCAGCGCCGCGCTCTTCTTATCCTTATACACCAGTGCCCGGGAAGAAACCATTTCCGTAACTGTGATGTTTGCGCCAAGCTCAGCGCAGACCGTGCGAAACGCCCAGTCCGTAACACCGGCCATTGGCCCCAATATCAACGGATTTTCAATTTCCAATTCACGGATCCGCACAGTCATCACCTCACATCCGGGGCGATTATACCACAAGCAGCGGCATGAATCAAGCTAAAACACCGTGGACATAAACCAAACCAGTGCCGTTGCAAAAGCGCCTGCAGCAGCCCAGACACCGGCAAACAGGCACACATCCTGTCGTTTGCTTCGCGCAGGTCCGATCAGGCTTTTTGCTTCCTTTAAAAGCAGTTCTTCCGTAACCCCTTCCCTGCTGAGCGCGTCTTCACTGAGTATAAAGATCGCCTGTTCAAAAAGCTGCGGGTCCGGAGAATGCACAACAATAACCTGTTTAGAAATTCCTTTTACCATAGTACCGCCTCCTATTGGCAGTATTCCCCATGGTAAAATTTTTAAAACAGCGGATTCATGTAATTGAAGGCAAGAAGCCGCCATTTTCCGTCGGTGAATTCAAACACGTGGATCGAGCAGTTAAAGCTATGCAACAGACTGCTGTCAAATGCATTTCCCAGTATTTTCCGCAGCATGCAAATTACGACCCCATGATGAGTAAATGCCGCTACATTTTCGCAGGGATTCCGCTCCAGCTGCTCCAAAAACCGGTCGAGCCGACGGCAAACCATATCTACACTTTCTCCGCCATAGGGTGTGTAGTCCCGATCCATGGCGATTTTATCCTTATGCCAAAGAAAACTCTCCCCGGCCAAGGAACCAACATCAAATTCCCGCAGCAAATCAGTGGCCGTGCATTTCACATCCGGCAATGCATTTTTCTGCGTATCCCATGCTCTTTTCAAATCACTGGAAAACACACGATCAAAGGGGATCTTCGCCAATACCGGGCGGATAGACCGCGCCTGTTCACATCCTCTTGCTGTCAGTGGCGTATCCACATGCCCTGCATATATTCTGTCTATATTCGCCTGAGACTCCCCATGGCGGATCATAAATAACCTCATAACACAACACCTTCTTCATCCTTCGGGCGCTTGTACCGTCCATGGGGCTCCCACTCCGGCAACGGGTATCGCTGCATTGCGCCAAACACCCGTTCTTTCAGATCCGGATAGCGACCGCTGAGTTCGTACACGAGCTTTTTAATTTCCTCCCGTTTTGTTCGCTTATCCACAGGGCATCGGTTTTGGATAACAGGCAAATCCATACGGCTGGCAAAATTATCCACCGTCTGCTCATGAATATAGAGCATGGGGCGGATCTGAATAATTCCGGTGCGGTCTAAGTCTGTAACCGGTTGAAAACAGCTGATCCGCCCTTCATAAAGCAGCGACATCATAAACGTTTCCACTGCATCATCATAGTGATGACCCAAGGCCAGCTTGTTAAGCCCCCGCTCCAACAGTGTCTGGTTAATGGCACCCCGCCGCATCTTCGCACACATGGAGCAAGGATTCTTTTCCTGCCGGTAGTCAAAGATCACAGGTGCGATTTGCGTACGAACCAAGTGAAAAGGAACATCCAGCTCACTGCACAGTTTTTCAATACCGGAAAAATCCATACCAAAGCCCAGATCCACTGTCACCGCTTCCAGTTCGAAGGGCTTGTGATTATACTTTTTCAGTTCCGCAAGAAGCACCAAAAGTGCAAGCGAATCCTTGCCGCCGGACACACCTACACCGATCCGGTCACCGGGTTTGATCATATCGTAATCTTCCGCGCAGCGACGCACAAGCCCGACCAGCCTTTGCATGTTTCAATTCCTCCTGTTTTCACCAAAAATGCTTCGTTAGCATTTAAGAGTTTTTGAGAGTATTTTTTCGTTTTTGAAAGTTTTTGCACTCTCCCGTAAATTTTATTAAAATATCGGTTGACATTTATAATTTACTATGGTATAAGAATCTAGCGTTTGCAGACATTGTAATGCCTGCACATCAATTTGTCAAAATATTTTACCTAACTGGAGGAACGCATAATGTCCACTACACTGGCTAAAAAGGAGACCGTGGAGCGCAAGTGGTACGTGATCGACGCCGCAGGTAAGCCCTTGGGCCGTACTGCCGTCACCGTCGCCAACCTGCTGCGCGGTAAGCACAAGACCACCTTCACCCCCAACGTCGACTGCGGTGACTTCGTCATCGTTATCAACACCGACAAGGCTGTTCTGACCGGCAAGAAGGCCGACCAGAAGTCCTACTACCGGGTATCCGGCTGGATCGGCGGCCTGAAGGAGACCAAGGCTCGCACCATGATGGAGAACCGCTCCGACTACGCTATGGAGCTGGCCGTCAAGGGCATGCTGCCCAAGAACACTCTGGGCCGTAACGCTCTGACCCGTCTGCATCTGTACAAGGGTGAGGAGCATCCCCATGCTGCTCAGAAGCCCGAAGCTTGGACCCTGTAATTTGGAGGTAATCGATTATGTACGAGAGCAAGAAGAAGTATAACTACGGCACCGGCCGCCGTAAGTCCTCCGTTGCCCGTGTTCGCGTTTACGAGAACGGCACCGGTTCCATCATCATTAATGGCCGCGATATCGACGATTACTTTGGTCTGGAGACCCTGAAGCTGGTCGTCCGTCAGCCTCTGGTCGCTGCTGATCTGGTTGGCAAGGTTGACGTGGTTGTCACCGTTGCCGGCGGCGGCGTGTCCGGTCAGGCCGGCGCTATCCGTCACGGCATCTCCCGCGCCCTGCTGACTCTGAACCCCGAGTTCCGCGCTACTCTGAAGGCCGCTGGCTTCCTGACCCGCGACCCCAGAATGAAGGAAAGAAAGAAGTACGGCTTGAAGGCCGCTCGTCGCGCACCTCAGTTCTCCAAGAGATAATCTGTTTATCATTCAGAACTTCAAAAACCCAGAAACCATTTTGGTTTCTGGGTTTTCTTTTTCCTGTACTATTCAAAATTTGCAACTGATTTGTACAGACTGACAAGCCCGGCACTGACGAATATGCCACCGATAATATCCGTGAGCCAATGGACACCGGAGATCAGTCTGGCAATCACCATAAGCGCAGAATACAAAACCAACGCAGCAAGGATACATCCTTTGAAAACAGATTTTTTCATGCGGTTGTTAAGTTGCAAAACGGCCGTGGGCATTACGCACATTACAAGCATCGTTGTTGACGACGGATAGGACGCCTCCAAAAAGCTATTGATCAGCACTGGCCGGTAATTCACAACATATTTTTCAAACCAAAAATACGCAAGAAATACAAGGATATAAAATCCCCCTAGGGCAATGATATTTTGATCCACGTATCCAAGCCTTTTGCGTTTGATCCACTGGATCAAACCAACCAGCGCAAAACCCAGCACAAAAGCCACAGGAATCAAGCTAAGCCAGTCGGTTAAGACATACAACCACATATGAACACCGGTAAGATTGTGAAAAAAAGCATTCAGTGTTGCAAAACCAACTTTCGTGTTTAACGGTCCGATTGCTTGAACATTCACAATTTTAACAGCTACCGTCCACAGGAAAAATGCGGCTAAAAAAGAAGCTGAAACAACGAGATTTTTAAGATTCACTTTCTTCATTTTGGGTCTTCCCTTCTATGTTTTTTTTGCAAAACACACGTTACAGGAAAACCCTTATTATTACAAGAAACGTGTCGTCACACCGACGACACGTTTTGTATCACTGCCTTTTAATCAGCAAAAAAGCCTTGATAATCATTAACACCGATAAATACACCGCCGCATAAGGCTTTGCGCTTAATTCAAAAAGCAAAACAGCAAGAATGTTACATATAAGTGATATAACTCTTTTATTTTTAACCCAAAATATTTTTGTGCAGTTTTGAAGCATCAATGTCAGCAACCCGAATACTGCCATTGCAATGACCGATACCCAATATGCAATCTTTAGATACACCGGAATATGGGTTAAGAATAGCAGAGATACATTTTGAATCGTACCTGCCACTAACTGTCCGAAAATTGGCAGAAACAGAAACAAGGCAACACTTAAATCCAACAACCCGAAAACTAAATCGAGCATATAGTTTTGCTTCTGCGCGTGTTCTTCCTGTGCAATATTCAACAACTCATCGCCGGATAGCAGCTGATCCAAGGAGACACCGAAAATCTTCGCAATAGCTTTTAAGGAATCGATACCGGGATATCCTCTGCCCGATTCCCATTTCGATATCGCTGTGCGGGAAACATGCAGGTTTTTCGCCAGCTCCTCCTGCGTTAATTCTCGTTGCTTACGCAGCATTTGAAGTTTTTCGTGAAATTCCATAATTAACACACTTTCTTCAGAAGCCCCCGAAGCCTAAGCTCCGGGGGGCTGAAATTCAGGAAACAGCTGTAACCGCCTGTGGCTTATCCAGTGCCGCATTTACAGCTTTAACGATCAGATCACCATTGAAAACACTGTACTTTGCATCCTGAAGCTTCTGATCCGCCAATACTGCATACCAAGTATAGGCAGCAGCTACACGGCCAAAATCATTCAAATGATAGCCATCCCGGGTCAGCTTGTCGCCGATGATACTGCCACGAAGATTCTGAATCACTGTACCCACAGGAATGATTCCATGAAAATTCTCATTGGGCTCAATCACCTTTTGCACTACGTTTACAATGCCGTAATACATGGTCATCTGGCTGTTCCCATAAGTAGGAAACGCCTTATGGGTACTGTCTTCTTGGTAAGCCCAAGTCATGTGCCAGTACAGCTTGGCATTGGGGTTGTTACTATTCTGCCTCACATAGGCAACCAGTTCATCCAGATAGGGCTGATGGGTGTCCACCAAGCCGGAATCCACACTTCCCTGCTGCATGGTGATCACATCCCACGCTTCGTCCTGCAAACCGGTAAGCAGCGTCGTTTCCGGTGTTTTTTCCCATTCGCCGTTAACGCACTTGTCATAGCGATATTTTGCCTCACCGGATTTTATGTATCCGGCATGCATCTTCAGGGTACAGCCGCCCACAAAGAGATTGCCGATTACTACCTCTTCAACGCCCTCTGCCTTGGCTACTTGATAAAGATACTTTGTAGCATCCTCAGAAAAACTGTTGCCGATCGCCAGCACTTTTAAGCTCTTGGGTGCAGTCGCCTGCGGTTGCGTAGTTTGTTCGTGTTGCTGGCTTACTCCACCGCCGCAAGCGCACAAAAACAGCGCCAACAGCGATGCCAGAAACAAGCTGATTGCTCTTTTCATGACTTTCACCCTGTATATGTAGAATTTGTAACAGCAAAGGGTGTCTTAATGGCGTTGTTCACCGCTTCCAGAATCATTGCCTTATCCTGCTCTGTGAGAATTAAGGTATCGCTGACATGGGTGAAATTGATCTCAGTCAGGGGCTCATTCAGGAAGGTTGCGAGCCATGTATAGGAAGTGATTACCCGCCCCAGTTCACTCATATGATAACCATCGCGGGTCAAAGTGTCGCCCACATAACTGGTGCGCGCATTTTGAATCGCAGTGCCGCAGGGCATAATGTAGGAGATTTCTTTATGGGACATCACTTTACTTTGCACCGTATTGAGAATGGAATGATACATGATTTCCTGATCATAAACATACATTGAGAACATATCCTTCTCAAAGTCTTTCTGATAAGCCCATGTCATGTTCCATGCAAGGCGAGCATTGGGATTGGTCTTATTCTTGTTTACATACTCGATCAGCTGGGTCAAGTAGGGTTCATAGCTTTCCGGCTTACCGGAGTATGTACTTCCCTGCTGCATGGTGATAATATCCCAATCCTGATTTTTCAGGGCATAATCTAATGTACAGCCCTCAATCGTCTTCCATTCCCCATCATAATTCATATAGAATTTGTAGGCAGGAAGATTACCGGCAGCATTCTGTGCATGGGTCTGCAAGGTGCAGCCACTGATATACAGGTTGCCAATCGCAATTTTCTCAAAACCTTCTGCTTTAGCAACATCCTCTAAAAAGTGGGTGGTATCGTTGGAGAAGCTATTACCAATCGCAAGGACTTTCAAGGTTTTATCATTATTTACCGGATCATAATTAGGATCAACAGCGGACCCGGTTGGTACCTGCGTGGTATCCGGCTGACCGTTATCGGCGTTCTGTCCGCTGCAGGCGCAAAAACAAAGAAGCATCATACAAACCAGAAACAGCGCGATTGTTTTCTTCATAGGATATACCTCCTTTATCTTCTTTGAAATTATATCATAAATCCAATAAAAATGCAATTAAATAACAAAAGGATTAATTGAACAACGATTTCGCTGCACTGAATCCGCTTGACAAACACAACGCAAAACAGTATAATTCGCTTGTCTGGGCTTGTAGCGCAGCTGGGAGCGCACCACATTCGCATTGTGGGGGTCGGGAGTTCGAATCTCCTCAAGTCCACCAATAAAAAGTACCGCCATCAGGCGGTATTTTTTATTGGCATGGTATTCACGCAGAGGAGATTCGAAAGATAAGTTGCGGCGCGGATGAGCGCCGCCGCCGAGGGCTTGACCGAGGCGAACATTGATTCATGAATCTCCTCAAGTCCACCAATAAGAAAGCCACCCTGAAAAGGGTGGTTTTCTTATTGGTATGGTATTTACGCAGTGGAGATTCGAAAGATAAATTGCGGCGCGGATGAGCGCCGCCGCCGAGGGCTTGACCGAGGCGAACATTGATTCACGAATCTCCTCAAGTCCACCAATAAGAAAGCCACCCTGAAAAGGGTGGTTTTCTTATTGGTATGGTATTTACGCAGAGGACATTTGAAACAGAATGGCCACCTACACAGGTGGCCATTGCATATATCTCAGTATTTTCGCCGCAGAATTAAATAGCTGACCCAGTACAGCACCATCACCAGACAGACAGCACCGCTGGCAGCTAAACTCAAAAGATTCTGCCCAAAGATCCGCAACACGACGCAAGTGACCGCACCAATCATAACGAACAAATATCCTGCCCAAGCCCATGCCTTTGCAGCAATGTAGCGATTGCGTTCATCTTTTGCTTCCACATCCACTTTCGCGCGGTAGTCAGCATCCCGGTTATATTTTCCCCACCGGAACAGCTGCAGAATCCCGATAAACACAAAAGCTGTTCCCAGACCACTCCAAAAATCGTCCAATTTAGCAACATAACAGGACACATTCAGCCCGATACCCAAAAATATCCAAACAACACTGATTAACGATCTGCGATTGCACTTCATACAGTTACGCCTCCTCAAAAATAAACACTTCTTCAATCGTCATGCCGAAATAGGCAGCAATATTATAGGCAAGAAAGATAGACGGGTTATATCTGCCCCGTTCCAATGAACTGATGGTCTGCCGGGAAACACCCAAGACCTTTGCCAATTCATCTTGTAGAATACCCCGTTCCTTGCGGATTTCCTCAATACGGTTTTTCATTATATCGCACCCCTTTTTTGTAAAGCCCGCTTTACATTATTACAATACCATATAAATCACAACATGTCAAGCTACCTTTACATTTAATTGCAAAAAAGTGCCATCCTGACGGATGGCACTTTTATATCAAGCAATAATTGCCTTGTGGAACACTTTCTTACCCTTACGGATCTTGACGCCATCGCGGAGCATAGCTTCGGTAACAGCAAATGTGTGGTCAGGCACTTTTTCATCGTTGACGAAAACACCGCCCTGCTGAACCAGCCGACGGGCTTCACCGTTGGAAGCTGCCAAGCCGCAGGAAACCATCAGGCTGAGAATGCCGATCTTGCCATCGTTAAGTGCATCCACAGAGATCTCAGTCGTGGGCATATTAGCATCGTCACCGCCGCCCATAAACAGAGCTTTTGCGGCAAGCTGCGCCTTCTCAGCTTCTTCCTCACCGTGAACCAGCTTGGTCAACTCATAAGCAAGAATCTCCTTTGCTGTGTTCAGCTGGGCATCCTTCCAATCGGACATGGCATCAATCTGCTCCAAGGGCAGGAAGGTCAGCATGCGGATGCACTTGAGAACGTCTGCATCCTCCACATTCCGCCAGTACTGGTAGAACTCAAAGGGAGTCGTCTTATTAGGATCCAGCCAAACCGCACCGGATGCCGTCTTACCCATCTTCTTGCCCTCAGAGTTCAGCAGCAAGGTAATGGTCATCGCATGGGCATCCTTACCCAGCTTGCGGCGGATCAGCTCTGTACCACCCAACATATTGCTCCACTGGTCGTTGCCGCCAAACTGCATGTTACAGCCATAATGCTGGTACAGGTAGTAGAAATCGTAGGACTGCATAATCATGTAGTTGAACTCCAAAAAGCTCAAACCCTTCTCCATGCGCTGCTTATAACACTCCGCACGAAGCATGTTGTTAACAGAGAAGCAAGCACCCACCTCACGCAGAACATCCACATAATTCAGATCCAGCAGCCAGTCGGCGTTGTTTACCATCTGGGCCTTGCCTTCGCCAAACTCAATGAACCGCTCCATCTGCTTTTTAAAGCAATCACAGTTATGTTGGATGGTTTCCTTCGTCATCATGCTACGCATGTCGGTACGTCCGGAGGGATCTCCGATCATAGCAGTACCGCCACCGATCAACGCAATCGGCTTGTTGCCGGCCATCTGCAGCCGCTTCATCAGACACAGCGCCATAAAGTGGCCAACATGCAAAGAATCAGCCGTGGGGTCAAAGCCAATGTAGAAGGTGGCCTTGCCGCCATCGATCATCTCACGAATTTCGTCCTCATTGGTCACCTGTGCAATCAAGCCTCTGGCAACCAGTTCATCATACAGTTTCATATTTCTATCCTCCAAAAAATAAAGCCCTCTGCCCGCACAAGCGGACAGAGGGCGTAAATTACGCGGTACCACCTCTGGTTCGCCGGCATCTCACGATGCAGGCCTCACGGTGTCAAGCAACACCTTTCGCTATCTCGGGCGAACCCGTCCTTCCCTACTATCATTTCAGAAAGGCCACTCCGGGAGGTATTTGGGCGGTTTCTCTTACTGCCTTGCACCAACCGGCAGCTCTCTGGAAGAAAATGGACCGCTTACTTCATCCCATCACTGTGTTCACTTGCAATATCCTAACAAAAAGAAACTCTTTTGTCAAGTTAGTTCTTCAAAAGCATTTCTTCAGCACTTTTAAGCGTGGTTTCTGTAATGTTTGCGCCACCAATGATCCGGGCAAGCTCCTGCTTACGTCCTTCCAGCTCCAGCGGGGTCACCGTGGTATAAGTACGACCGGAGCGTTCTTCCTTGGCGATCAGCAAGTGGGTGTCTGCCAAAGCAGCAAGCTGAGGCAAATGGGTAACACACAAAACTTGCTTATGTTGTGCCACAGCCCGCAGCTTGACGGCTACCTTTTGTGCGGCACGACCGGAAACACCGGTATCCACCTCGTCAAAAATCAGCGTATCTACCTGATCCTTTTCAGCCAGCACGTTTTTCATGGCCAGCATAATCCGGGCCAACTCACCGCCGGATGCCACTTTACTCATAGGCTTCAATGCTTCGCCGGCATTGGCAGACATATAAAATGCCACCGCATCTGCACCGTTTGCAGACAGATCCTGCTCTTCAAATGCACACTCAAACTGCACGCGGAGCATATCCAACTGGGACAATTCTTCTAAAATGCGGGCCGAGAGCTGTTTCGCGGCTTCCTGACGGCATTTACGGAGGGCAAGGGCTGCAGACCAAGCTTCCTTTTCCGCCGCTTCCAGTTTTTTCTTCAGCTTCTCCAAATGGTCATCTGCAAATTCAATCCGATCCAATTCTTCCTTTGCCTGTTCCAGATAACCAAGAATTTCCTCGCAGGTAGCACCGTATTTCCGGCGCAATTTATGGATCACATCCAAGCGGGATTCAATGGCATCCAATTCACCGGCGGAATAACTCAAATCATCCCGGGCATCCCGGATCTCCTCTGCGGCATCCTGCACCTGATACATCAAATCCGCTACCCGGTCATGAAGGTCCGAAAAAGCATCCGTGTATCTGGATAGGCGCGCAAGCTCCCGCTCCGCTTCCGCCAACAAGGATGCCGCGCCATCGGTATCCTCGCCGCCATAAAGGCACTGCACTGCCGTATTCACGCCATCGCTAAGCTTTTCTGCATTTTGTAAAAGCTTTCTTCTGGATTCCAGCTCCTCATCCTCACCAATCTGCAAGTCCGCTTTGGAAATATCCTCAATTTGGAATCGCAGGGTTTCCATGCGACGCAGTTTTTCCCCTTCATCCATGGTCATCTTGCGAATCTGTGTTTGAAGTGCAACCACCGTCGTATATTTTTCTGCATAGGCGCTGATCAAATTCGCATTCTCAGCAAAGGCATCCAAATAAATCAAATGATTCGCCTCATCAAACAAAGCTGCTGAATCATGCTGCCCATGGATATTGATCAGTTGGATGCCCAGTTTGCGCAGAATGGACACGGAAACAAGCGTGCCATTTACCCGGCAAATGTTCTTTCCATCCAGAAAAATCTCCCGCTGGACCACAGTTTCAGGATCGTACTCCACGCCATTTTCTTCAAACCAAGAAAACGCCGGCACATCCGTAAACACTGCGCGAACAGAGGCCTTCGTGGCACCGGTACGGATCATATCCCGATAGGCCCGCTCACCAAGAATGGCAGAAATCGCATCGATCACGATGGATTTACCCGCACCGGTCTCACCGGTCAAAATATTAAAACCTTTATCAAAAGAAATATCAGCCTGCTCGATGACCGCAATATTTTCAATATGCAGAAGACTCAGCATGACTCAGACCTCATTAATTAACTAATCAGATTTTTGATCTCACCGCAGAAGGCTGCGGCTGCATTATTATCCCGCATGACCACCATCACTGTGTCATCACCAGCCAATGTACCGACAACAAGGCTCAGATTCATGGCATCAATTGCAGAACCTGCAGCAGAAGCAAGGCCGGGCAATGTGCGAATCACAATGATATTCTGTGCATAGTCATAGCCGACAACACACTCACGGAAAATCGTATTCATTCTGGAAGAGAATGTTCCGGTCATTTCATTGGAAGATGTCGTATAGCGATAGGTGCCCAGATTGGTCAGTTCCTTGACGATCCGCAGTTCCTTAATATCTCTGGAAATCGTCGCCTGTGTACCACGGAAGCCTTCTGCCTGCAGGGCTGCAAGAAGCTGTTCCTGCGTTTCCACATTTCGGGTGGAAATAATCTCGAGGATCTTTGCTTGTCTTTGACTTTTCATATTATTAAACCTCAATAATTTTTAAACTTCATATTTACCACATCATAAAAACTCCGGTCCTTTAAGCGTACCAGTTTTGTGGCAAAATTGGATTTGCGGATCGTCGCAACATCGCCGATATTCATACGCAGGGCCTTGCCGCCGTCTACGGATAAATATGCATTTCTTCTTGCATTTTGGGTCAGCCCAACGGTAATGACCCGTTTATCTGAGGCAACAATGGTTCGGCTTGCTACATCATGGGCACAAATCGGTGTAACAAGGATACTGTGCGCTTCCGGTTCTACAATAGGACCGCCGGCAGACAGACTGTAGGCAGTGGAACCGGTAGGGGTTGCAACGATCAAGCCGTCGCCACCGCACTCCATTGCTTGCACGCCGTCGCAGTTCACAAACAGATGCACAATTCGAGCAACAGCACCTTTCGTAATGGCAATATCATTTAGGCAAATGTCGTGGAAAATGATATCCCGATCCCGATAAACAGATACATCCAACATCATACGACTATCCACCGTATAATCACCGGTGGCAATTCGGGCCAGCTGTTGTAATTCCGTGCTTTCCAGCTCAGCCATAAATCCCATCGTGCCGATATTTACGCCCAAAATGGGAATATTATGCCTTGTGGCGGATTTTGCCATATGCAAAATCGTTCCATCCCCGCCAAAACATACCACCATGGACGCCGTAGGAAGTTCCCGATCTAAACGGGAAAAACGGATATCTCTGGGAAGCTCAAAAGACCGGTCGATTTCAAAGGGAAGACACACCCGTGTCTCTACGCCGGCTGCACGCAAAATCTCCAGTGCCGCACGCACAGTCTGAAAATTTTTATCCCGATAAGGATTGGGTGTCAATATTACCTTGTTCATCATTTCACCCCTTTAATGTTTCATGGGCTTGGCTGACAACATCCGCTGTATCCGGCGAAATGCCGGGCTGATCGTCTAAGGTCAGATGCCCCAAAAATTCGATATTTCCCTCCGGGCCTTTCACCGGAGAAAAAGTCAGTCCAAGAATTTTAAAGTCAAGTTCATTGGCAAGGGAAACAAACCCATCGAGGACTTCCTTATGGGTCTGGGGATCCCGCACGACACCTTTTTTCCCTACCTTCTCTTTCCCCGCTTCAAACTGGGGTTTGATCAGGCACAGGACCTGTCCTGTAGGCTTCAGAAAAGTTTTTATGACAGGAAGAACGATCTTCAAAGAGATAAAGCTTACATCGACTACAGAAAGATCCAACGGCTCTCCCAATTGCTCCGGGGTCACATAACGCACATTGGTCCGCTCCATTACAACCACTCTGGGATCAGAACGAATCTTCCAATCCAGTTGGCCGTAGCCCACATCAATAGCAAAAACTTTACTTGCACCCTGCTGCAATAAACAGTCGGTAAAACCGCCGGTAGAAGCACCGGAGTCACTGCATACATAGCCGGTAGGATCCACTCCAAAATCCCGCAGCGCCTTTTCCAGCTTTAAGCCACCGCGGCTGACATAAGGACAGGTCGCGCCCCGCACCTCCAGAGGTAGGGTTTCGTCAAAGGACATGCCGGGCTTGTCAGCCTTTTGTCCATCCACATAGACCTGACCGCTCATGATGATAGCCTGTGCCTTCGTACGGCTGTCTGCATAGCCCTGCTCCACCAGAAGCACATCCAGTCTCTTTTTAATTTTCAACTTTCAGCACCTCCTGAATATGGTTTGCAATGGCGTTGGCATCCAAGCCGCTATCGGCATAAAGCGATGCCAATGCACCATGTGTAATATACCGCTTACCTAAGTCCATCTTTGTGAAGCGGCAGTCAGGCAAACGATCCGCCAGCTGCATAATCAGCGACTGGGCAATCCCGGAATCTTCGCAGGCTTCTTCCAAAATAACTGCATGATGAAACGGTTTCAGATACTCAGCCAGTTCTTTTGTGGGTAGCGGTTCAATCCGCGTAAGACGAATCACCGCTGCATCAACTCCCTGCTGTGTCAGTTGCGCAGCCGCATCCAACCCATTGCTGACCAATGTACCATAGGTTACAATGGCAACATTCGCGCCCTTCTTATGGAGCACAACCGATGCATCCGAAGCCCAACAGGGCTGCATATCACACCGGTCACCGCCTCTCGGATAACGAATTGCCACAGGATCGCAATTATCTGCAACAGACCAACGAAGCATCTGCTTCAGTTCCTCCGTACAACCGGGGCATAAAATCTGCATTCCCGGCACCTGCCGTAAAAATCCGATGTCATACACACCATGGTGGGTTTCGCCATCCTCCCCCACAAGTCCGGCACGGTCTACGGCCAGAACCACCGGCAGTTTCAACATTCCGATATCCTGCATAATCATATCATATGCTCTTTGCAAAAAGGTAGAGTAGAGTGCCACCACTGGGCGCATGCCCTGCTTTGCAAGGCCGCCTGCCATAGATACTGCATGTTCTTCCGCAATACCCACATCGAAAAAGCGCTTTGGATAAGCCTCTTTAAACGCGGAAAGGCCGGTGCCGGAAGGCATGGCGGCAGTAATGGCGCAAACACGGTCATCGCCGGCTGCTATATTCACTAACTCCTTACCAAAGGCTTCCGAAAAGGTTTGGCCTTGCTTTTGGGATACCTCACCGGTAACGGGATCAAATTTACCAACGCCGTGATATTTATCCGGCATTCTTTCCGCCGGTGCATAGCCCCTTCCCTTCCGGGTGATCACATGCACCACAACGGGCCGATTCATATCCCGGGCGCTTTTCAGCAAGCTGATGAGATTTTCCGTATCATGCCCATCCACAGGACCAAGGTAAGTAAATCCCATGCTCTCAAAGATGGTTTCCGGAATCAGCATACGGCGCAAGGCATCTTTCATGCTTCTTGTAACCCGAAAAACGAATCCACCGCCGGGAATTTTAGACAGAAAGCTTCTGTACCGGCGCTTCATACCAAGATATTTATCCTTCGTACGCAATCTGGACAAATGGGATGCCATACCGCCCACATTCCGGTCTATGGACATTTCATTGTCATTCAGAATAACGATCATCGGTTCATTGCTGACAGCAGCGTCATTCATACCTTCAAAGGCAATGCCTCCGGTAGCCGCACCGTCTCCAATCACCGCAATTACATGGTGCTTTTCATTTTTCAAAGTCCGCGCACGGGCCATCCCCAAAGCAATGGATACAGAACTGGATGCGTGTCCTGCCACAAAGGCATCTGTATCACTTTCAGAAGGCTTCGGGAAGCCAGCCATACCGCCAAACTGCCGCAGACCGGAAAAATCACCTTGACGGCCTGTGAGCATTTTATGCACATAGGATTGATGTCCAACATCAAATACCAGCCGGTCAACCGCGGTATCAAAAACCGTTTCTAAAGCCACAGAAAGCTCTACCACACCTAAATTCGATGCCAAATGTCCGCCGGTACGGCTAACCCGATCCACCAAAAAATCGCGGATCTCGCCGCAGAGCTGCTGCCGCTGATCTTCATTCAGCGCGGCCATATCGGCATGACCATGAATGTTCTCAAGTATAGACAAAGGTAACACAACCTAACATTTCTTTATAAAATCGCATTATGTATATTATCACAGTATTTTTGAATATACAAGTATAAATTCATTTTTTGCATAAATTTACAGATTTAAAACCGCCGTCGGATTCCGACGGCGGTTTTGGACTTATTCTTCTGCGGGGTGGATCTTATACAGGTGGACGATATTTCGATCCTCGGGGCTGTTATCCCGGTGCGTACCACGGGGCAAACCCTCGTCATTAATGAATGCATGGCAGCCATGGTCCATACCAAAACCGACCAATGTGTTGTGTTTCTTCCACAGGTTCTGGATCATACTGTCGAACATGCAGAAGGTCTGATAATTAAATCTTGCTTCAGACAATGCCTCCACACTTTCCGGAGTCATTTTGTGCATGACATCGTCAAAATTAGCATTGTAGCACAGAATAAAATCATACTTATCTTCCACGATCAGTTCTGCAGCCTTAGCATTTACATCCGGCCAAGTCTTGCAGAAGTAGTAGTCGATGGGGCGCTCCGCAAAGATCACCGCCATACTGTAACCACCTCTGGAGAGCAGCGCTACCCGCTTACCGGCACGCACCAGTGCATCAAACAGCGTATCGATGATAATCAGCTTCTTCTCATACTGCACAATACCGTGGACCTGCGGTGCTGCGCCGGTATACATCGTACCGAAGGCAATGGGGGTCTTGGGGGGATCCACAGTAACCATGGGCAACTCCAGATCGGTACGCTCCCGGGCAATATCAGACAGGTAGGGATATTTTTCATACACCCACTGGGCAATGGCATCGCTGTTGTACATAAACACCCGGTCCGCCTTTTTGCCTGCCAAACAACGGTCAATGTACTCAGTAAGTGTCTCGTTAGGCGCGGCGGCGTGCGCGGGAGGTTCAATGCCCATGGCATAAGCCAGTGCACCGCACAGGGATTCCAAAGATACAGGATTCAGTTGATCGTTCATAATAACACCTCTTATTAAAGTTCAACCGCAACGGGTTTTCTGTTCTTGAAATAATGATAATGGGTAAAGCCCAACTTTTTCAGTAATTCCACATTTGTCTCAAAGCCGTGGCAAAGGCCAACTGTTCTATGGGCATCGCTGCCAAGGGTCACCAAGGTACCGCCCATGCTCTTATACAGTGAGAAAATCTCCTCATTCTGTACATTGCAGAAATGGAATCTGGGATTCAAACCGCCGGAATTGATCTCAAGGGCAATATTTCTATCGATGATCTTCTGGAGAATCTTTCGGACCATCGGCTCAAACTGCATCATGTCTGCCTTGCGCTCATGCAAGCCGGTGATATAGCGAACCGGGCAGGAAATATGGGCCAGCACATCAAAATCAAAGCTATCAACTGTCCGATCCAGCAGATCAAGGTACTTTTCCAGATAATCCGTGATTTCTTCATCAGAGCCGTCCTCGGAGAAAGGGATGCGGTTGTAAGGCTGCTCAAACCGTGCTTCCGGCACCAAGTGAACAGAATTTAAAATGCAGTCATAGCCGGGAAATGCCAGCACCTTATCTGCGTTTTCCGGGTCATACAGGTATTCGCCCATTTCCACACCGCAAAGAATTTCCATCTTTCCGGCATACTTTTCTTTCTGCTCATAAATCTCGTCAATACACTTGCGGATCCGGTTGTAATGATCCCGTTCATGATAAAAGTTCATATCACAATGATCTGTAATTGTCAGACCGGGCATGCCCTTTTCATAGGCTGCCGCACACAATTCCTCAACGGTAAACTTACCGTCGGAATTTACAGTATGGGAATGGCAATCAAAATACATGTCGATTCCTCCTATATTTATTTTTTTATATTATAATACAATAGCAAAATTCAACACTGAATTGACTATTGTACTATTTTTATGTATTATTGTGCTATTAGGTTTATGGCGGTGAATTTATGAATACAAATTACAAGAAAATTTTATACGAACATCGGCAAGGGTTCAGTCTTCATCATACAGTCGGTCCGGAGGCCGGTGCTTCCACATTGGACTATTTACACTGCAACATCCGTAATATGCTCATTTGGTTTATTCGTGGCAGTGGAAGTATTAAGGTGGAAGGAAAGCACTACGATATTCAAGAAGGTGATATCGTTCTGTTAAGTCCTCACGAGCTTTACCACTGCACCGTTAACAGCGACAGTTACCACGAACGAATTGTGCTATATGTCAACGAATCTATTTTAGATGGTTTCCCCTTTGATACGGAAGGCGTATTTGATGCCTTTACCAAGCGAGATAAAGGAAATGGAAATCTAATCCCCGCAGAAGCGGTACAATCGGTGGAAGCAGATAAAACGCTCACTACCCTGCTCAAGCTATTCCAAGCGCCTACTCCCACCGGCAAGCTCCTGTCTGTCTGCAAGGTCATTGAGCTGCTTATTCAGCTGAAACAGGTCATCATGCCATCTATCCAAGAACCGCTGACCCACGCCAGCAGCCTCATCGACGAAATACTGGTGTATATTAACCAGCATTACAAAGAAGATATCGACGTTTCCGGGATCGCCGAAGTATTTAATATTCACAAATCCTATCTTTCACACTTATTTACCCAGCATGTGGGCATGAGCCTGTGGAATTATGTGATTTTGCGTAGGCTTCACGCCTTTAACGACCTTTTGCGTAAAGGTCAGTCCATTGAAGAATCCTCTTATATGGTAGGTTTTCAAAATTACTCCAACTTTTTCCGCCTATACAAAAAGCACACTGGTATGACTCCAATGCAATTTAAAAAGCAACTGCAGTCCAAATAATTAATCCGCCTCAAGTGATTCTTGAGGCGGATCGTTATTTATTTATAAAAAGTTCTTCAATAACATCTTTATGGGTTACTACGATGTTAATATCCCGGAGTTCTTCACAGGTGAAAAATCGCAGTTCTTTGGATTCTTTGCTGATCCTCATTTCAGGGAATGTATCCAGCGCCAGAATATAGGCGACAATTACCATACGCCAAATACTGCCGTCTTGGTAGGCCGCAATGCGCCCCGGTTCCCCATAGACCTTTTGTTTTACAAATTTTGTATTTGGGATCCGCAGGCCCAATTCTTCATAAACCTCCCGGGTAATCCCCTCTAAAGGTGTTTCATGGGGCTTTACGCCGCCGCCGACCAATCCCCACGAATCACTGTCGACCCTTTTCTCCAACAGAAGCATATTGTTGTAGGTGATCAGCACATTTGCGCCTAGTCGAGTCGGTTTGTTAGGCTTCGGCGCTTGTGGATCATCCCTGTAAAATCGAACAATAGACATTTTTCCTCCAACAAACAGAGGGCTTCCCCGAAGGAAAGCCCTCTGCGGCATTAGGTTCAAACCACCAGCCAAACAGGGTTCTCGATGTAGTGCTTAATGGTCTCCAAGAAACGAGCGGCAGGAGCGCCGTCCAGAACGCGGTGATCATAAGTCAAGCACAGGTTCATCATGGGACGAATCACCATCTGACCGTTCTCAACCACAACCTTATCCTGCGTCCGGCTAACAGCCAGAATGCAAGTTTCGGGAGGATTCAAAACAGCAGTGAAGGAATCAATCTCAAACATACCCAGATTGGAGATAGTGAAGGTACCGCCGGACATATCAGCGGGCTTCAGCTCACCCTTACGAGCCTTATTGATGACAGCGCGGCTAGCCTGTGCCATCTCGGTGATGCTCAGGATGTCCGCATCCTTAATAACAGGAACCATCAGACCCTTAGGTGTGTCGCAAGCGATGCCAATATTAGCATAGTTGTGCATATGCAAACCATCCGGCATCATGTAGCAGTTTGCCATGGGGTGCTCGATCAGTGCGCGGGCACAAGCCATAGCCAGCAGATCCACGACAGAAACCTTGATGCCATCCTTCTCCAGCTTGGCGTTGACCTGCTTGCGGAAATTCATCAGGTTGGTAGTATCCACATCCACGCGATGGTTGGTCTGGGCAGCCTCGGTCAGGCTCTGGACCATGCGGCGTGCAGTGACCTTACGGACAGTGTTGATAGGTTCAACCGTCTCAGTGGGTACGCGGCAAGCAGCAGGTGCGGCAACCGCAGCAGTTGCAGTTGCTGCTGCACCGCTGGCAATATAGTTGGCAACATCCTGCTCCACGATCCGGCCTTCCTCACCGCTGCCAATGATGCAGGAAACATCCACACCATTCTGGTTTGCCAGACGGGCAGCACGGGGAGACACGCGGACACGACCACCGGGGGTCTTTGCAGCAACACCGGTCTTGACAGCCGCAGCCACCTTAGCAGGCGCAGCAGCGGGTGCAGCAGCAGGGACAGCGGGTGCTGCAGCAGGAGCGGGTGCAGCCATAGCCGCCTTGGGATCTGCGGGCGCCACGGTACCGGCAGGGCCGATAGCGGCAATGGGATCACCGCAGGGAGCAGACTCACCTTCTGCGCAGTAGATCTTCAGAATCACACCGGACAGCAGGGATTCGACCTCAACAACAGACTTGTCGGTCTCGATCTCAGCAATGGGCTCACCCTTGTTGACGGTATCGCCCTCGGCCTTCAGCCACTTGGAGACAACGCCCTCGTCCATATCCATACCCAGCTTGGGCATCAGGAAGAACAGGTCAGAGTTCACTGCAGCAGCGGGTGCAGCAGCGGGCGCAGCTGCGGGGGCAGCGGCAGGTGCGGCAGCCATAGCAGCCTTGGGATCTGCAGGCACTTCCGTGCCGGCAGGGCCGATAGCGGCAATGGGATCACCGCAAGGTGCAGATTCGCCCTCGGGCAGGTAGATCTTCAGCAGAACGCCGGACTGCAGAGCCTCCACCTCAACAACAGACTTGTCGGTCTCGATCTCAGCAATGGGCTCACCCTTGTTGACGGTATCGCCCTCGGCCTTCAGCCACTTGGAGACAACGCCCTCGTCCATATCCATACCCAGCTTGGGCATCAGGAAGAACAAGTCAGAGTTCACAGCGGCAGCGGGGGCAGCAGTGGGAGCAGTTGCAGGCGCTGCTGTCTCAGCAGCAGGTGCGGTTACATCCGGAATGGGTTCACCGGCAGCGCCGATCACCGCAATCGCAGTACCGCAGGGAGCGGTCTCGCCAGCAGCCAAGAAGATCTTCAGAACAACACCTTCCGCAGGAGATTCTACCTCCACGCAGGACTTATCGGTCTCGATCTCAGCCAGAGGCTCGCCCTTCTTGACGGTGTCGCCCTCAGCTTTCAGCCACTGAGCAACAACGCCTTCCTCCATATCCATGCCCAGTTTGGGCATTGCAAAAATCTCAGCCATTCCACTTACCTCCCTGGCATACGCGAACAGCAGCCTTCACGATCTTCTCCACAGTGGGAGCGGACTCGATCTCGGGCAGAGTAGCATTGGGCACAGGGATGTTGGCACCGCAAACACGAACGATCGGAGCATCCAGCTCATCGAACAGCTTATCAGCGATCTGAGCAGAGATCTCAGCGCCGTAGCCGGTGCGCTCGGTGGACTCGTGAACGATGACAACACGGCCGGTCTTGGTGACGGACTCACGAATAGCCTCAAAGTCCAGCGGCACCAAGGTGCGAAGGTCCAGAACCTCAGCGTCGATGCCCTTGCCTTCCAGTTCCTTTGCTGCATCCAAAGAAGTCAGCACAGACTTGGAGTAAGTGATAATGGTAACATCTTTACCGGTGCGCTTAACATCAGCCTTGCCCAGAGGGATCAGGTACTCTTCCTCAGGCACTTCGCCCTTAGTCTGGTACAGGCCCTTGTGCTCAATGAAGATAACAGGGTTGTTATCACGAATTGCGGACTTCAGCAAGCCCTTTGCATCCTTGGGGGTAGCAGGCATAACAACCTTCAAACCGGGGATGTGGGTAAACAGAGACTCCAAGCTCTGAGACTGGGTACAGCCGTTGGACTTGCCGCGGCCGCCCTGCGTACGCAGAACCATAGGAACATTCAGCTTACCGTTGGTCTTGTAAGCCATCTTGGACATCTGATTCAGCACGATATCGAAGCAGCAGCCGATAAAGTCAACGTGCATGATCTCAGCAACAGGACGGGCACCGCACATTGCAGCACCGCAGGCAACGCCGGCAATCGCCCACTCGGACAGAGGGGTGTTGCGCACACGCTGAGGGCCAAACTCGTCCAGCAGGCCCTTGGTAGCCTTATAAACGCCGCCGGTAATGGCAACGTCTTCGCCCATGACGAAGATCTTCTCGTCACGGCGCATTTCCTCTGCCAGTGCGGAGGAGATAGCATCACGATACATCATAGTTTTCATTACATTACCTCCTTAGTCCACGTACAGGTTGTTATACATGTCTTCGACCTTCATGGGCTCACCCTTCAGACCGAATTCCACAGCAGCAGCAATCTCATCATCCACGGACTTGATCAGAGCCTGATCTTCTTCCTCAGTCCAGCCAAACTCAGCCTTCAGCAGAGTCTGCATTCTGGTGATGCAGTCATTGTTCTCACGAACCTCGTTGACCTCTTCACGGGTACGGTAGGTCTGCTCGTCGCCCTCGTGGTGGCCACGCAGACGGTAAGTATCGCACTCGATGAAGGTGGGGCCTTCGCCGCGACGGGCTCTGGCAACAGCTTCCTTAGCAGCTGCATACACTTCCAGAACATCGTTGCCGTTAACACGCACACCGGGAACGCCGTAACCGGCAGCACGCTGATAGAAGGTGCCCATAGCGGTTGCGGTATCCACGCGGGTGGAGATGGCGTAGTGGTTGTTCTCGCAGACGAAGATCACAGGCAGCTTCCACAGAGCAGCCATGTTCATGGCCTCATGGAAAGCGCCCTGATTGCCGCCGCCGTCACCGAAGAAGGAAACACTGACGCGCTCGGGGGCGTACAGAGAGCAATAAAGAGCATGGCCGGTGCCCAGAGTCTGGGAAGCACCCACGATGCCGTTGGCGCTCATGAAGCCAACCTCGGGAGCGGTCTGGTGCATCTTACCGGCACGGCCGGCGCAGATGCCGTTCTCACGGCCCATCAGCTCTGCCATCATGGCGTTGATATCAGCGCCCTTGGCGATCAGGTGGCCGTCGCAGCGGTGGGTAGAGGCGATATAGTCTTCCTTGGTCAGAGCCTTGCAGACGCCGGTAGCAACAGCTTCCTCACCGACATACATATGCATGTTGCCGATAACGATGCCCTGCTTGAAGTAAGCAACAGCGCTTTCCTCAAACACACGGATCAGCCGCATCATGCGGTACATTTCAACAAGCTCTTCTTTTGTTAACCCCAGTTCTTTGTAGTCCATTGTAACTCCTTTCAATTGCTGAACACAGCTTGCAATTACTGAAGATCCAGATCTGCCAGTTCTTCGTACAAACGAACAACTTCCAGAGAATCGTCAGTGGGCGGATACTTTCTGACAGCCAGCTTAAACAGTTCCTTGGCGGTATTGGCCAAGAAGGTGGGAGCGCCCACGGCCTCAGCGGTCTTGCAGGCGATACCGGTGTCCTTCAGCTGGATCTGCAGGGTGCTTCTGGTGTTGAAATTACGATCGATCAGATACTGACCGCGATTTCTGAAAATCTCGGACCGGCCGGCGCTGGTGCAGATGGTCTCATACATCAGCTGCAGGTCCAAACCACACTTGGTGGCCAGAGTGAACGCCTCGGCAGTGGCGCACATATGCACACCAACCAGCAGCTGGTTGATGGCCTTGATAGCCTGACCCTGACCTGCCTCGGTACCAACATGCTTCAGGTTGGAGCCAAAGCTCTCCAGCAGCTCCTTGTTTGCTTCGAACACATCGTCAGCACAAGCAGCCATCAGAGTCAGTGTACCGGCCTTTGCGCCGGAGGTACCGCCACTGACAGGGCAGTCGATCATCTTGCAGTTCTTCTCAGCAGCCAGCTTATCCAAAGCCTGTGCCTCGTCCATAGCGATGGTGCCAAGATTGATGATCACGCCGTCACGCATGGTCTCCAGCAGGCTGCCCATAACGCTGCAGCACTGAGGATAGGTGTTGACCATCATCAGAACAGTGTCCACCTTCTGGCCCAGTTCCTGCAAAGTAGCAGCGCCCTCAGCGCCCTTTTCCACCAGATCAGCATATGCCTCGGGGCGGATATCAAACAAGACCATCTGGAAGCCCTTGGCCATGACATTTTCAGCAACGCTGTGGCCCATGGCGCCAAGGCCGATCATACCAATTTTCTTCATGTTATGTACCTCCGGATTATTCGTAATCGTAGAAGCCGTGGCCGGTCTTGCGACCGTAGCGACCCTTGTCGTACTGTTCCTTGAACAGATCATAGCCCACAGGCTTGACACCGGTCTTATCGTACTGCGCCTGCATCATCAGGAAGTTACGGTCGATACCGGTCAGATCCTTGGACTCAAAGGGTCCCATCTTATGACCGGCGCCCTTCTTGCACGCAATGTCCACATCTTCCACGGTGCAGTAGCCGTTCTCCACCAGCCAGTAAGCCTCATTGGCAATGGCAGTGATGATCCGGTTAACGATGAATTTCTCCACTTCCTTACGAAGCAGAACAGGGTGCTTGCCGGAAGCCTTGCAGAACTCCATCAAAGCCTGTGCGGTTTCCTCAGAGGTGTGCTCGCCCTTGACCACTTCCACCAGCTCCATAACCAGAGCGGGATTGAAGTAGTGCAGGTTGGCAAGACGGCCGGGATTCTCCACATCTGCAACGAAGATGGAGGAAACCATTGCGCTGGAATTGGTGGTCAGCAAAGTATCCTTGCGGCAGATAGCATTCAGCTTCCGGAAAATATCGTGCTTGGCATTCTCATCCTCGAAAATGGCCTCGATAACCAGATCTGCATTCTTTGCAGCTTCTTCCAAGCTGGTGGTCACATGGAAGCGAGCCTTAATGCCGGCAACCTCTTCCTCAGTCATGCGGCCCTTGGCAATACGGCCTGCCAGATAATCTTCTGCCCAAGCAGTAGCGGAAGCGCATACATCGGCATTGCTGTCAGTGACATAGACATCAAAGCCGTACTTGGCATTGTTCAGCGCAATCTGACGGCCCATCATACCGCCGCCAACAACACAAACATTTTTGATCATGTTCAATTACCTCACACTTTCTCAAGCGCAACGGTAGCACCGAAGCCGCCGCCGACACACAGGGTAGCCAAAGCATATTTTGCATCGGGTCTGCGCTGCAGCTCGTAGCACAAAGTACCCACCAGACGACCACCGGTGCAGCCTGCGGGGTGACCCAGCGCAATAGCGCCGCCATTCACATTCAGCTTCTCCTGATCAATACCCAGCTCCTTGACACAAGCGCAAACCTGTGCTGCAAAGGCCTCGTTCAGCTCGATCAGATCGAACTGGTCAATGGTCATATCCAGCTTCTTCAGCAGCTTCCGAACAGCGGGTACAGGGCCGATACCCATGACGCTGGGATCCACGCCTGCAGTGCTGTAGCCGATGATCTTAGCCATGGGCTTTACGCCCAGTTCCTTGACCTTCTTGCCGCTCATCAGCAGAACAACCGCAGCGCCGTCGTTACGGCCGCAAGCATTACCTACGGTAATAGTGCCGTCCTTCTGGAACACGGGCTTCAAAGTAGCCAGCTTCTCGGGAGAGGTCAGGCGAGGATGCTCGTCCTTGTCCACAACAATGGGGTCACCCTTCTTCTGGGGAATGGTGACAGGCGCGATCTCATCAAACTTACCAGCCTCGTAAGCAGCCTGATAGCGGACCTGACTCTGGTGAGCCAGTGCATCCTGCTCCTCACGGGTAATGCCGTACTGCTTGGCAACTGTCTCAGCGGTGGGGCCCATGGTCATACGACCAAAAATGCTGGAGGGCTGTGCGCCGATCTGGCTCTCAGTAATGGAGTCGTAGATGGTCAGGTCACCGGTACCGGCGCCGTAACGAATGCCGTTGGTGAAGAAGGGAGCGTTACTCATGCTCTCCACGCCGCCGGCGATCATGATGTCAGCCATGCCAACCATGATCTTGTTGGTCGCGTTCTGAATAGCGGTGATACCGGATGCGCAAGCCTGCTGAACAGTGAAACCGGTAACCTCATAGGGGAAGCCGGCCAGAATGGCAGCATGACGAGCAACATTGTGGATGGCGGCAGAAGGACGGGTCTCACCCATGACGATCTCATCGACCATGTCAGCGGTGATGTTGCCGCGCTTCAGGATCTCCTTGAACACATGGGCAGAAAGGTCTGCCACGGTCATGGACTTCAGCGCGCCGCCCATCTTGCCAATGGGGGTTCTACATGCAGCTACTACATATACTTCTTCCATTTTTATACCTCCGTATAAATTTAATTACAAATTTAGATGATGCCCTTTTCCTTCAGCTCAGCCAACTGTGCGGCATCGTAACCCAGCATTTCCGCATAGACCTCTTCGTTGTGCTCGCCCAGAGCGGGAGCGGGACGATAGACCTTGGTCTCGGTATCGCTGAACTTGATGGGCATTGCGGTCACACGGAACGGACCGACACCGGGCTGCTCCATGTAGGGGAACATCTGACGATGGCCTGCAAAATGAGGATCATCTGCCAGCTCCTTGATGGACAGCAGAGGACCGGCAGGAATACCGGCAGCCAGCAGGGTATCTACCACATCGGTCACGCTGTGCTGCTTAGACCAGCCTTCCAGAATCTCGCAAACGATCTGCTTATGTGCCACACGGTTTGCAATGCTGTCGAACCGGGGATCGTTGCAGTACTCAGGCTGCTTCAGCACCTGCTCACACAGCTTGCACCACAGTTCGTTCTTGCCAACACCGATCATGTACATGCCGTCCTTGGCATGATAAGCGCCGTAGGGGCAGTTGGTAGCGTGCTTACTGCCGGTACCGCGGATGATCTCACCGGTGACAAAGTAACGGTTGTTCTCAGACTGCTGCAGTGCGATAATGGATTCCACCAGAGAGGTCTCGATCTTTTGACCGTGACCAATGATGGATCTGGCATGCAGCGCAGCCAGAATGCCGATAATAGAGTTCATACCGGCAGTGAGGTCGCCAATGGACGCACCGGCCTTCAGGGGCTCGCCGCCCTCTTCGCCGATGGAGAACATGATGCCACCCATGGCCTGTGCGATCACGTCATATGCAGGGCGCTTTGCGTAGGGACCGGATGTACCAAAGCCGGAGATGGAGGCATAGATGATCTGATCGTTGATCTTCTTCAGTTCCTCATAGCCCAAGCCCAGACGATCCATCACATCGGGGCGGAAGTTCTCCAGAACCACGTCTGCCTTTTTGACCAGTTCCCGGAAGATGGCCTTGCCCTCCTCCTTCTTCAAGTCCAGCGTGATGCTGCGCTTGTTGCGGTTAATGGTGGTGTTGAACGCGCTGGTGCCGTTGGGAGAGAACGGAGGATTCCGCCGGGACTCGTCGCCGCCGTTGGGAATCTCGATCTTGATCACATTCGCGCCCATTTCGCCCAGCCAAGTAGCCGCAAAGGGACCGCTCAGCACCCGGGTCATGTCCAGCACAGTGATATCGCTAAGTGCGCCTTTAACCATAATTTTACTCCTTTCAATAAGAACCCAGAGGATTCCACTTTATTCCTAGCTTATTATACCATTGACAAATGCCAAACACCAATGTATATTTTTCTTAGATACATTTAATTTTATAAATGAATGGACGAGATTACATGGTTACATTACAGCAATTACGCTATTTCCGGGAATTGGCCGCTACCGGACATCTGACACAAACCGCAGAGCGGCTCTATATTACGCAAACAACCTTGAGCAACACCATCATTAACTTGGAAAAGCAATTGGGCGTAAAGCTTTTCGATCGGGTCGGCAGAACCTTGCAGCTCAACAACGCCGGCCGGCTGTACCTGATGTATGTCAACGAAGCGCTGATCGCATTGGATAACGGGCAAAATGCTTTGAGTGACTTTAAAGAGGAATATCAGCAATCCGTATCCGTTGCCATGCCGGTGTCCTCTGTTTGGTCCAATCTGATCCAAGGTTTCCACACCCGGTATCACCATTACAGCCTGCGGCAGATCACCTGCGAAAAAAATCAGTTCCGTCCCCTTTTGACTGATCAGCAGATTGACTTTGTCATCGCCGGTGTAGACGATATGCCCTTATCCGGATTGGAGCACTATATCATCCGTGTTGAAGAGCTATTTGCCTGCGTACCGCTGAATCATCCGCTGGCAGGCAAGGACGGCATCTATTTGGCGGAGGTCAAGGATGAGCCCTTTATCAATCTGCCTGCCAACAACAGCTTCCGGGTGTTTTGCGATGAACTCTTTAAAAAAGCAGGCATCCAGTACCGGGCAGAACTGGAGTGCGACTACTCCCTCCGGGGCAAGCTGGTAGCCGCCGGCTTCGGCATTGCCATCACCACCAATTCTTCCCGGCAACAAAACACTTTGGGTGAGGATGTGGCGTACATTCCCATTAAAGATGATTTTGCAAAACGCCCCATCGCCATTATCTGGAATCCGCGACACTATTTGAGTAAGGCTGCCTTGGATTTTCGGGATTACGTCATGGAAACAGAATTATAAAGAATCTCCCCGGTGGTTTGTGCCACCGGGGAGTTTTTCCGTTGGTTAACTTTGGTCAACCAGTATAAAACCCCGGCGGTTCGGGTGAACCGCCGGGGTACAAATAGGATGGATTACTTACTCTTGATCTTCACATAGCTGCTTTGGGCGCTGGCAGACGCACCGGACAATGCCACTACCTTATAGTAATAGGTCGTGCCCTTCTTGGCGGTGGTGTCTGTAAAGGATACGCCGGTATCTGTGTATACTATTTCCGCACCCTCAACGGGCTTAAACTTTTTGCTGCTGGTGCTGGTGGAGCGGTAGACCCCATAGCCGGTTGCATCTTTCACCGCTTCCCAAGTGATCACAGGTTTTCCGGTTTCGGGATCCAACGCAGCCGCAGGCTTCTTCGGCTGGACACAAGCAGCTGTGATGGTCTTAACCGCGCTGGGTGCGCCGTTATAGGGCTCATCCTCACCGAATGCAAACACCTGATAGCTGTAGCTAACGCCGGGAACCGCATCGATATCCGTGTAGCTTAATACGTTTTCTACGGTAGCAAAGGGCTCACACGCGCCGCCG
>JAFQFA010000014.1 GCA_017398725.1 Oscillospiraceae bacterium
GTTGACAAGAAGGAGATCGAGAGAGGCCAGGTTCTGTGCAAGCCCGGCTCCATCAAGCCTCTGACCAAGTTCGCTGGCCAGGTTTACGTCCTGTCCAAGGAAGAAGGCGGCCGTCATACTCCTTTCTTCAACAACTACCGTCCTCAGTTCTACTTCCGTACCACCGACGTTACCGGCATCATCTCCCTGCCCGAAGGCACTGAGATGTGCATGCCCGGCGACAACGTTGTTATGAACGTCGAGCTGATCACCCCCATCGCTATCGAGAAGGGCCTGCGTTTCGCTATCCGTGAAGGCGGCCGTACCGTCGGTTCCGGTGTTGTTACCGAGATCTACGAGTAATTCTTGAAATTTTAAATCCCCCCCGGCCTTGGCCGGGGGGATTTTTTACGGAAAATTTACCGGTGTACCATTGGCAAACAGTAACCGTTCTGTTATAATGGAAATATTAAAATGGGGGACAGGAGGAAAGCCGACTTGAAAGAGCTTTGGGAGAAAATTAAAGAGGCACTGGTATCGGCACTGCCTGTGACTGCCATCGTCTATATTATGGCGCTGACACCCTGGTTCGATTTTTCTGCTACCGAGTTGATCACTTTTACCGTAGGCGCGGTGCTGCTGATCCTGGGAATCGGACTATTTAATCTGGGCGCGGACCTGGCTATGACACCCATGGGTACCCATGTGGGCTCGGGCCTGTCTAGGCAGAAAAAGCTGTCGCTGCTTTTGACCGTCTGCTTTGTGTTGGGGATGCTCATTACCATCGCAGAGCCTGACCTGCAGGTGCTGGCAAACCAGGTCAGCGCGGTGATGAATGGCACGGTGCTCATCGTAGCGGTGGGAGCAGGCGTTGGTCTGTTTTTACTCGTTGCCGTTTTAAAGATCGTGTTCCAGAAATCCCTTTCCCATATCTTGATGCTGTTTTATATGCTGCTGTTTGCGGTGGCGCTGCTGCTGGTGGTCAATGGAAACGAGGCGCTGCTGCCTATGGCATTTGATTCCGGCGGTGTGACCACCGGGCCTATCACAGTGCCTTTTATCATGGCATTGGGTGTGGGTATTTCCGGGGTGCTGGGTGACCGGCGGAACAAGGAAAATTCCTTCGGCTTGGTGGCTCTGTGCAGCGTTGGCCCTATTTTGGCGGTGTTGCTGCTGGGTGTGTTTTCCCGGAACCATTTGAGCTACACGGTGCCGGATTATACCGTCAGCCAGGATGTTCTAGGGACATTCCTGCATACCGCAGCCCATACCTGCAAGGAAGTAGCCATTGCCCTGGGGTTGATCGTTGTATTTTTCATTTTGTGTCAGGTGTTTTTCCTGAAGCTGAATCTGCGGCATCTTGCCCGGATCGGTGTTGGCGTGGTGTTTACTTATGTGGGTCTGGTGATTTTCCTCACCGGTGTGAACGTTGGCTTTATGCCTATCGGTTATAAGCTGGGTCATGCCCTTTCTCGGGTCAGTCCGTGGTTTTTGATTGGGTTCGGTTTAGTTATGGGTGTCTTGGTGGTATTGGCGGAGCCTGCTATCCATGTGCTGAACAGCCAGGTGGAAGAGGTCACCGGCGGATTGGTAAAGAAGAGATCCATGATGATCGGCCTGTGTATCGGCGTTGGCGCGGCTATCTGCTTGTCCATGGTGCGGATCGCATTTGATTTTTCCTTGGTGTACTACATCATTCCCGGCTATGGGATCTCCTTGGCGTTGTCCTTATTTGTGCCGCCGGTGTATACTGCCATTGCCTTTGACTCCGGCGGTGTGGCCAGCGGACCTATGACCTCCGGTTTTATCCTACCCTTTGCCATTGGCGCCTGTGTGGGACTGCAGGGAGAAGCCGCTGTTCTGCAGGATGCTTTTGGCGTGGTGGCGTTGGTGGCCATGATCCCGCTGATCACCATTCAGCTTCTGGGTTTCCGGGGAATCCTGAAGGAAAAACGGGCAGAGCGCCGGGCAATGAAGCGAATCCTGGATGCGGATGATCAGCAGATCATCAATTTCCTGTAACGGGAGGTGTCCTATGAGTAATACAGTCAATGATTCTGCCATTAAAAAGCTGAAGCTGCTGTTTACGGTAGTGGATCGGCAGAAGGGCGAGTTTTATTTGGATGTCATCAGCCAGTTTGATGTCAACTGTCAAATGGTTATGGGCGGTTTGGGTACGGCTGCCTCAGAGTTGGTGGAGCTGCTGGGTCTGGAATCCCATAAGGCGGTGATCCTCAGTGTGGTTCGCGAGGATGTGGTGGACACGGTGATGAACACCTTGGAGGATAAGTTTGCTACTATCCGCAACGGCAAGGGCATTGCCTTTGCCGTACCCCTAAGCAGTGTCATCGGCGTGAATATGTACCGTTTTCTAAGTGACAGGAGGGACGTTTGATATGAAGACAGATGCCCATGAGGTGATTTTTGCCATCGTGGATTCCGGCTTTGCCGATGAAGTGATGGATGTGGCCCGGGAACTGGGAGTTCGGGGCGGTACGATCCTCAACGCCCGGGGTGTGGTCAAGGAGGAGGCGGCAGCCTTTTTCGGCATTACCCTCCATGCGGACAAGGAGATCCTGATGACCGTGGTGGATAAGAATATCCGGGACAGTGTGCTCAATGCCATTTACAAGAAGCTGGATATGGCAAGAAAGGCAAAGGGCATCGCCTTTGCCCTGCCGGTCAGCGATGTGGCCGGCCTGGTCCAGATCGAAGAGAAAAAGGAAGAAAAAGAGCAGTAAATTGCCATTTTTGTGCTGACACACGAATTGATAATTGATAATGGATAATTGACAATTGTGGTATTTCCTTCGGAAATGATTTAAAAATGTCGCCCTTGGCGACTCCGAAATTCTCAATTGTCAATTTTCAATTGTCAATTGGCAGCCATCGGCTGCCCGACAAATGGGAATTTGACTTCTTTATACAAAAAGAGCACCGCTCGGTTGAGCGGTGCTTATTTGTTGCGTTTGGGGTTGGTGGTCAGACCCAGTAAGTAATCCACAGAAACATTGTAGAAATTGGAAAGCTTTATCAAAATATCGGTAGGGATATCCCGCTGCCCCAATTCATAATTGCTATAAGTACGTTGTGAACAGTTCAAATATGCAGCAACCTCACGCTGCTTTAGATCGTTGTCTTCTCGCATATCGCGGATTCGTTGATACATCTAAATCCCCCCTTTTTTATATTTTGCCACAGCCCATTTTGTTCTATTGACTTTTAGCTCAAAATGAGCTAAATATAGGAAATATGATATATGCGGAGGAAGATTTATGCATAAAGATATAGATGCTGTCAAGGTATTTATCAAGGAGCAGCTTGGGGAGGAGGGAGAAAACATTGCAGAGCTGATCTGCTCCAATTATGACAGTGGGGTAGAAAAGCGCAGCAAGGAGGTACAGAGTAGCTTTCAAAAGGTAGAGCAATGTGTTTTGTCTTTGCCGTTTCAACAGGCAGATGAGATTCGGAGTGCCGTATATATAGCCTGTGGAGAATATGAAAAACTGGCGTTTTTAGACGGTGTTGCCGTTGGCGCAAAGCTGATGTTGGAGCTTACCGGCAAAGCCGACCGACAAATTGCCATTTTGCGTGCTGACGCACGAATTGACAATTGATAATGGATAATTGACAATTATGGTATTTCCTTCGGAAATGTTTTTAAAATGTCGCCTTTGGCGACTCCGAAATTCTCCATTGTCAATTTTCAATTGTCAATTTGCAGCCATCGGCTGCCCGACAAACGGGAATTTGACTTCTTTATACAAAAAAAGCACCGCTGAAAATCAAGCGGTGCTTTTTTATGCGATCAGGTCTATAAGCCGGGTTCTGTCTTGACAGCCATCTATCTAGTCCCGTAATTGCTCACGGGATCCAGCCGCCTCCTCGAA
>JAFQFA010000015.1 GCA_017398725.1 Oscillospiraceae bacterium
ACAACTTATTCATGCTGCGTCACAATTATTCGCTAAAACACGCAAATTTGTTGTCAATTTGTTGTCAACCAAAAGCTGAAAAGCCGAAAAAGCGTTGCGGCACAAGGGTTTTTCACTCAAGGGGCCGCATCGTGGGGAACAGGATGACCTCGCGGATGGTATCGGTACCAGTGAGAAGCATGACGCAGCGGTCGATGCCCATACCCATGCCGCCGGTGGGGGGCATGCCGTATTCCATGGCGTTGAGGAAATCCTCGTCCAGCATTTCGGTTTCATCGTCGCCCCGCTCCCGCTGCTCCACCTGCTTCATGAAGCGACCTCTCTGGTCGATGGGGTCGTTCAGCTCGGAGTAGGCGTTTGCCAACTCAGAGTGGCAGATAAACAGTTCAAAACGCTCGGTCAGCCGGGGATCGACAGGGCTGCGCTTGGTCAGGGGGCTGACCTCCACAGGGTACATGGTAATGAAGGTAGGCTGGATCAGGTGCTCTTCCACTCTCTGGTCAAAGCAAGCATACAGGGCGTTGCCCCATGTCTTTTCAGCAGCATCCGCCAGTTCCACGCCCTTGGCCTTGGCAGCAGCCACGGCCTCGGCATCATCGGTAATCGCGCCAAAGTCGATGCCCACATATTCCTTAACCGCATCCACCATAGTCAGCCGGCGCCAGCCGGGGGTCAGGTCGATCTGCTCGCCCATCCACTCTACCTGATAGGTGCCCAGAATTTCCTGCGCTGCACCGGAAATGATGCCCTCGGCAATATCCATCATATCGTGGAAATCCGCATAGGCCTGATACAGCTCCACAGAGGTAAACTCCGGGTTATGCTTGGGGTCCATGCCCTCGTTCCGGAAAATTCTGCCGATCTCATACACCCGGTCCATACCGCCGATGATCAGCCGCTTCAGGGGCAGCTCCGTGGCGATACGCATGAACATATCGATGTCCAAGGTGTTATGGTGGGTAATGAAGGGACGGGCAGAAGCACCGCCGGCAATGGTGTTCAGCACCGGGGTCTCTACCTCAATGTAGTTCATATTATCCAAGTAGTTGCGCATGAACTTGATGAACTTGGAACGGATCACAAAGTTCTGCTTGACCTCGGGATT
The DNA here is from genome assembly GCA_017398725.1 of Oscillospiraceae bacterium. GTDB lineage: Bacteria > Bacillota > Clostridia > Oscillospirales > Oscillospiraceae > Faecousia. The sequence goes on from JAFQFA010000015.1 coordinate 1,106, forward strand.
GACCATCAGGTCCACATAGCGCTGACGGAAGCGGATCTCCTTATCGGTCAGGCCGTGGTACTTTTCGGGCAGAGGCAGCAGGGATTTAGAGAGCAGGGTCACGGTCTTTGCCCGGACGGAGATCTCCTCGGTCTTGGTCTTGAACACTTCGCCTTCCACGCCGACGATATCGCCGATATCGTTCTTCTTGAAACGGGCGTACTCCTCCTCACCCAGCTCATCGATCTTGACGAACAGCTGGATACGGCCGGTGCAGTCCTGCAGGTCGCAGAACATGACCTTGCCCTGACCGCGCTTGCTCATCAGACGGCCGGCGACCCGGACGGTCTTACCCTCGTAGCCTTCGTAATCTGCCTTGATGGCGGCAGAATCCGCATTAAAATCAAACTTGGTCTGCAGGAAGGGGTCTCTGCCCTCCGCCTGCAAAGCTGCCAGCTTATCCCGGCGCACCTGCACCTGATCGCTGTAGCTCATTTCTGTCTGGGGTTCAAACTTTGCCATCTTCTTAGCCCTCTCGAGAGATATCTACGACCTTCATCTGGTAGGAACCGGCGGGTGCGTTGACCATAAAGGTGTCACCAATGCCCTTGCCCACCACAGCGCGGCCGAAGGGAGAGTCGTCGGAAAGCTTATACTCCATGGGGTTGGCTTCCTGAGAACCGGTAATCTTGTAAACAGTCTTTTCGCCGGTGGCCAGATCTTCCACGGTCACCTTGCAGCCCAGACCGACACGGCCGGAAAGCTCGTTCTCATCCTCGATGATTACAGCATGAGACAAAATATCCTCGATCTCGGCAATGCGGCCATAGAGCTTTGCCTGCTCATTCTTAGCAGCATCGTACTCGGAGTTTTCGGACAAGTCACCGTAGGAACGGGCTTCCGCGATCATAGCGGCGATTTCACGCTCACGGGTGGTCTTGAGGTAGTTGAGTTCCTTTTCCAACTCGGAGAGCCGCAGACTGGTAATCTTAAATTCCTTTGCCATCTTGAAAAATCCTTTCTTTAAAGAAAAATTTCCATATCTTTTTCCATTATAGAGGAATAATCTCCATTCGTCAAGCGCAATACCGGGTTATTTTTTCAATGCTTCCATGGCGGCCAGCACCTGCGGGTCTTCCATAGGCTCCAGAAGGCCGGCATAGATCTTTGCTGCGGTCTGTTCATCCACTTCCACAACAATTTCCGGAATCAAACCGCCCTCCTCTTCCAGACAGCGGCCTTTGGGGGTAAAGTATTTACCGATGGAAAGGGCTACCGCTGAGCCGTCGCCCAGCTGGATGGTGTTTTGGAAATAGCCTTTTCCCACGGTAGGCTGCCCTACCAGCACCGCCCAGTCATACTCCTCCAAAGCGGCAGCAAAGAATTCCGCAGCAGAAAAACTATCCCCGTTGATCAGCACTGCCATGGGCATTTTCAGACATTTTTCATCGGAGGGATCCACCGTTTCCTGCCCGGTATAGAACTGACTGCGGAAAAGATCCCCCGCCGGCAGCAGGTAATCCAAAAGGGTTACCAGTTCTTCTTTGAATCCGCCGGGGTTGAACCGCACATCAAATATCAAAGAGGTGGCACCCTGCTGGGTAAGTGCTTCGATCTGGGCAATGGTCTCCTGCGCACACCGGTCATTGAAATTGGCAATGGTGATATAACCGATGCCGCCTTCCAGCATTTGCCCGGAGGCCACTTTGGTCAGAAGCTGCTTGCGCTCTACCGCAAAGGTTTGTTCCGCACCGGAGCGCAGAACTGTCAGCTCCACAGTTGTGCCTTCCTTGCCCCGGATCAAGCTCCGGACACCGTCGATCCCCAACTGGGAAACCGGCTGTCCCTGTGCTTTCACCAGCACATCCCCGGGTTGGATTCCTGCCGCCAGCGCGCCACCGTCAGGCTCCACCCGGATAATATCAAAGCCGGTTTTATCCGGACGCGCAGTAATGGTAATGCCCACGCCCACATAAGCATTTTTGGTATGCTCCTCATTGGCCTGCATCTGGGATGCCGGAATATAATAGCTCCACCGGTCCGGCAATGCTTCCACCATACCGTTGGCCGCGCCGTCCTCCAATGCCTGCGGATCTGCCTCGCCGATAAAGCAAGTGTCGATAAGATAGCGCAGGGTTGTCAGCTTACTGCCGGGCTGCCGGAGCATAAAATACATGGTGCTGACGCAGGTAACCACCGCCACCAGCACATAAGTCAGCACCCGCAAAAGAAGGGTAAACCAACGCTTTTTCTCGTTCATAATACTGCCACCTTCCATACAGAACAAGCTCCCACAGCCCCATAGGGCTGTGGGATGATTGTCAGATCTTGATGTACTTTGCCGGATTCACATGAGAACCCTTATAAAGGATGCTGAAATGCAGGTGCGGTCCGGTGGATGCACCGGTAGAACCCACATAACCGATCACCTGACCGGCATCTACCTTCTGACCCTTTTTCACAATGTAGTGGGTCATATGCATGTACTGGCTGGAAAAACCGTCGCCGTGGTCCAAGGTCACATAGTAACCGGCAGAGGAAGAATACTTTGCCACAGTGACCGTGCCTGCCCGGGTGGCCTTGATGGGCGTACCACTGCTGGCCGCCAAGTCTACACCGTAGTGGAACTTCTTATAACCGTACACAGGATGGATCCGCCAGCCGTAAGCACTGGACACCCGCTTATATTTACAGGGAACGATCCATTTTGCGCTGGAACTGGGGGCGCTGCCGGAGCTGCTTCCGGAATTATTAGAGGCATTTTGTTCCTCTTTTTTATCATTATATGCATTTTGAGCGTCCTTAATATCGCTCTTCAAATCAGCAGCGTCATCTTCGGCCTTGTCCAGCAGCTTTTGATACTCCTCACCTTTGGAGATCAGCTCCGCCAGCAGCTTATCTGCTTCGGCACGCCGCTCCTCCAGCACTTTTTCCGACTCTACCAGTTCGGCTTTGGATTCTTCCAGTGCAGTCCGTTCTTTTTCCAGAACGATCTTCGCTTCCTCCACCTGCTTGGAAACAGCGCTCATCTCTTTCAGCCGGCGCTGATCGGATGCGGCGATCTCCTCCACCATGTTCAACCGGTCCAGCAGGTCGGCAAAGCTATTGGCCTTAAACAGCACAGACCAGTAGGAAACAGCACCGTCCTCTTCCATGGCGCGGATACGCTGCTTATTCTTGATGTTCAGCTCTGCCAAGCGGGCATTGGCTTCATCCAATTCCTCCTGCTTGTCCGCGATCATCAGCACATAAGTAGCGATCTGTTCGTTCAGATTGGCTGTCTGCTCATGGAGCATGAAGATCTCCTGATCGATAGTGCCTTTCTGTTTCACGATGGCCTGCATATCGCTCAGGTTATCAGAAAGCTGTCCTTTCAGCCCCTTGATTTCTTTATCAATCTCTTTTTTCTGGTCTTTCAGGGCGTTGAGCTGCTTTTCCAGCTCACTGAGGCTGGCGCCGCTGACCGTTTGCGGCAGCACCGCGCTTACCAAGCCAAAGGTCATGACCAGCGCCAAAACCAAGGCAAGCGCCCCGACCCAAGGTTTTCTGTTTCTCATTATATACTCCTTATATACACCTTTATACGTCCATGAACTTGCGGATGGATGTCCAGCTGCCCAAAATGCCAACAAACAGGCCGGCAGCGGTAAAGGTAATGATCATAGGCAGCAGCAGTTCCTTAAAGGGAACAAAGCTGAAAAGCTGCAAAGTATCGATGCTTGCCAGATTGGCGAGCAGTGCATCGTACATCAGCCATTCTGCACCGAATGCCAAAACGGCGCCCAGCATACCCAAGGTAAAGCCCTCTACCACGAAAGGCAGGCGGATAAAGGCATTGGTCGCACCCACCATTTTCATAATGGCGATCTCATCCCGGCGGTCATACATTGCAAGCTTGACCGTATTGGAAATGATCAGCAGGGACACCACCAGCAACACGGAAATCACCGCAACTGACACGATCTGCAGCATATTCTGCAAGGTGGTAAAGCCTTCTGCCAGTTCATAGGCGGCATTGATCTTGGCAACACCGGGGATCTGCTCCAGTTCAGCAACCGTCTGCTTCATCTGGGCATTGTCCATCAACGTTACCACATAACGGTGGCGCAGATCCTGCGCATCCACGCCGGAAAAGGCTTCATCGCCCTGATGGTCTTCCACAAAGCTCTTCAGCGCATCCTCCCGGGAGACGAACTCCGCCTGCAGGACATTGGAAATGGTGTTGATCTTGGTGCCGACGCTTCTTGCTTCCGCATCGGGAAGGGTCTCGTCCACATAGACCAGAATCTCATTGGTCTTATTCAGATCGTCCACCATAATATTTACATTATAAATAAGGATGGAAAAGCTGCCCACGATCAGCAGGCAGGCCACCGTAACGCACACGGCCGCAAAGGACATGAATCCGTGGAGGAAAATTCCCCGGATGCCCTCTTTCAATAAGTACCCAAAATTATTCTTCATAGTGCCTGTATCCTTCCATTCCGTCGCTGACCACAAGGCCTTCATCAATGGCGATGACCCGATTGCCGAACTGCTGCACCAGATTCATCTCGTGGGTGACAACCAACAGTGTTGTACCCAGCTTATTAATCTCTTGCAGCAGGTTCATGATCTCCAAGGAGCGGGCCGGATCAAGGTTACCGGTGGGCTCGTCGGCAATAATGGTGGAGGGATTGTTCACCAAGGCTCTGGCAATGGCCAGACGCTGCTGCTCACCGCCGGAAAGCTCCGTGGGATGGCGGCGGCTCTTGGTTTCCAAGCCAACCAGCTCCAACACATAGGGAACACGCTCCCGGATCTGATGCTCCTTAGCGCCCACCGCACGCATGACAAATGCCACATTATCATATACCGTTTTACTTTCGATCAGGCGGAAATCCTGAAACACAACGCCCACTGTGCGGCGCAGATAAGGCACTTCCCGCTTGCGGATCCGCTCCAGAGAGTAGCCGTTCACATGGACAGTACCGCTGGTGGGCTTCAGCTCGCCGGTGATCAGCTTGATAATGGTGGACTTGCCGGAGCCGGAAGGGCCCACCAAGAACGCAAACTCACCATCTTCGATCTGCATGGTAATACCCCGCAGAGCATGGGTGCCTACGGAGTAGGATTTGGTTACATCAACAAATTCGATCATATATCTTTCTCCTATACAGGATTATGGATAAAATACTAAAGTTTTACCACATATAAAGTATTATACCGGGGACAACTGTTACAAATTGTAACATATTGCAATCAACCTGTCAACACACCCGGCAAAAAAATGACATGTTAAAATTACCAAAAAACTTGGGCCGCACCGGGTGCGGCCCAAGGGCAAAAGACCTGATCGGCCCTTCCTCTTAGCGGCTTTCCCGGGAGGACAGGTACTTACGGACCATCAGCGCCACTTTAAATACGATAGCATGGTCAAACTGGCGCAGGTCCAAGCCGGTAAGCTTTTTGATCTTTTCCAGCCGGTAGACCAATGTGTTCCGGTGGACAAAAAGCTTCCGGGAAGTTTCAGAAACGTTCAGGTTGTTTTCAAAGAATTTATTAATGGTAAACAGCGTCTCCTGATCCAGAGAATCGATGGAGTTCTTTTTGAACACCTCGCTGAGGAAAATCTCGCACAAAGTGGTGGGCAGCTGATAGATCAGCCGGCCAATGCCCAGATTCTCATAGTTGATGATGCTCTTTTCCGTATCAAAGACCTTACCCACATCGATGGCGGTCTGGGCTTCTTTGTAAGCATCTGCCAGCTCCCGCAGGTGGGTCACCACGGTGCCGATACCAATGACCGTTTTGATAAACAGTTCATTACGCAGGGTATCCTCCATAGAACGGGCCATCCGCTCCAGATCCTCCGGTTCCGTTTCACCGGCAAGCTGCTTGACCACTGCGATATCTGTTTCGTTAATGCTGATAACGAAATCCTGCAGCTTATCGGAAAACATACCGGAAAGCACATCCACCGTAGCCACATCGCTGCGGCCCAGCTGCCGCACCAAAAATACCGCTCTGGGAGCATCGGTGGCAAAGTGCAGCTCTTTTGCCCGGATATAAATATCGCCGGGCAGAATATTATCCATAATGATGTTCTTAACGAAGGTACCACGGTCGTGCTTTTCTTCGTAGAACATTTTGGCGTCGTTCAGGCAAATGTAAGCCAGATTGCAATATGTACGAGCCTGATCGTCATCACCGGTGCAGAACACGGCGTACTCCAGAACGTTGGTGCTGCTAACAATGGCGCGGAACGTCTTCTGGCCGAAGGTCACCGCAGATTCCGTGCTGCCGGCTACTTTCAACGCCGCATCCGGCCAGCGCTCTCCCAAAAGGGAAACATCCGTGCAGGATACCACGCAGCCCTCGGTATCTACCACACCGAAGATACGGTCAGGCACTTCCTTAAGCTGGACGATCACGCTTTGAAATACACTATTGGACATTCCTAAGACCTCCTTAGAAAATTGCACAAAAACGCAATACACAAAATTGCCCTATTATTATATATCTGTTTTTGGCAATTTGCAAGTGCTTTTTGACATTTTATTGCAAAACACCCCTTAATTTTTATACAATTTCCCTAAGTGCCGTCGAAAAAAAGCGCATTTCCCAGCTTCACAGCGGAAAATGCGCCTGTTTTTTTCGTCATTTCTCCAACAAATCGATCTCTTCATCGGTCAGTTCCCGGACACCGCCTCGGGGTAAATTGCCCAAAGAAAGCGCCCCTTCCTGCTGCCGCTCCAGATACAGCACCGTCATACCTCTGGAAGCCATCATCCTTCGGACCTGATGGTATTTCCCCTCGCAAACCGTGATACGGCTTTCTCCGGGGCCTAATGGCTCTAAAAGGGCGCTCCGGCACAATGTGCCGTCCCGCAATGTCAGTCCGCTGTGAAACGCCTCCACATCCGCCTGCGTTGCCTGCCCCTCATGCCGGGCATAGTAGACCTTGGGCACCTCTTTTTTGGGGCTGATCAAGCGGTGGAGCAGATCCCCGTCATCGGTAAACAGCAGCAGTCCTTCGGTCTGCTTATCCAGCCGCCCCACCGGCTTCAAATGCCGATATGCCGCCGGGAGCAGTTCCATGACCGTCGCAGACAGGTCATCCTCTGTGGCCGTCACATACCCCGCCGGCTTATTGAGCATCACCACCAAACGCCCGCGAACCCGCAACGGCTGTCCATCCAGACAAACCTGCGCTGTTGCAGTGTCCAGCTTCATACTGCCGTCGCCGGTAACCCGTCCGTCCACCGTAATCCGACCGCTTTTTAAGATCTGTTTCACCTGACTGCGGCTGCCGATACCGCAATCACAGAGGAATTTGTCCAATCGTTCCATGGTTTCTCCGTTCTATCCCTCCCTGTCTGCGAATATCCTCATACTGTGAATCATCACTGGGAGGGATCTATAAATGTTCTTTATGACCGCTAAATTGGATCTGAAAAAAATATTGATCATATTGGCTGCTGCAGCCTTGCTGATCATCGGGGTATTGGCCATTTTCGGCGGAAGCAAGGAAACCGTTGCCACCGGCGCCGGAACCGTTTCCGGCAATGACGCCAGAGTAAATTTCCTGAAAGAATTGGGCTGGCAAGTCAGCGCTTCTCCGGTAGAATCCAGTCAGGTACGGATCCCCAAGGATCCCACCGAGCTGTATGACCGCTACAACGCCCTGCAAAAAAGCTTAGGCTACGACCTGAGTTCTTATGCCGGCAAAGCCGTTATGCGCTATGTATATAAGGTCCACAATTTCCCCGGTGCTACCGAACCGGTATACGCAACCCTGCTGGTACACAAAAACAAAGTCATTGGCGGCGATGTCACCGACACCTCCGCCAAAGGTGTCATGCAAGGCTTAAGCAAAGCCCCCGCTCCGGAAACCACGCAGCCTGTAAAGCCGTAGGTTTTCCCATTTATTTTACCACATTGCCCCGGGGTTGACAAGGGCGGAAAACCATGCTATCTTTAAGAAAATGAATAGTTCTTCAGGGCAGGGTGAAATTCCCGACCGGCGGTAACAGTCCGCGAGCGCGAGCCATTTTTTCGGTTCAAGCTGAATCGGTGCAATTCCGATACCGACAGTACAGTCTGGATGGAAGAAGATCGTTTTACGGACTTTCTGCGCTCTGGGTGTACCCGGAGCGCATTTTTTAGGAGCGATGAATATGCAGAAAAAAGATTCTTTGCGCAAACTGGTGCTGATGGCCATGCTGGCAGCGGTAGCCTACCTGATGATGGCTGTTATCCGGATCCCGGTGGTTCTGTTTTTGAAATACGAGCCGAAAGATGTGGTCATTACCATCGGCGGTTTCCTGTTAGGCCCCATGGCATCCATGATCATCTCCGGTTTGGTTTCCCTCATTGAAATGGTATCCGTCAGTGATACCGGCATCATCGGCTGTATCATGAATTTTCTTTCCACCGTCAGTTTTGCCTGCACCGCCGCGGTGATCTACAAAAAGAAGCGCACCCTTAACGGCGCGGTGATCAGCCTTTTGGCAGGCTCCGTCACGATGATCTGCGTGATGCTTCTTTGGAACTGGCTCATTACCCCTTTGTATATGGGCGGCACAAGGCAAGCTGTAGAAGCCATGCTTCTACCTATTTTCCTGCCCTTTAACGCCCTGAAAGCCGGCTTCAACAGTGCGCTGGTACTGGTGCTTTACAAGCCGTTGACCTCCGCATTGCGCAAGACCGGTCTTTTGCCCCAAGGGAATGCATCCAAAAGCAAAGTGATGGTCGGCATGTACCTGCTGGGCGGTGCGTTGCTCATCACCTGCATTTTGTTCCTGCTGGCGATGCAGGGAATCATTTGAAACGTTTACGGCGTGTCGCAAGAAATTGCGACACGCCGTTCTATTATTCTTCAGGCTGCTCTGCCGGGGCAGGTTCTGCAGGAGCTTCTTCCACAGGAATTTCTTCTGCAGGTGCTTCCGGTGCGGGAGCAGGCTGTGCCGTTTCTGCCGGCAGTGCCTGCGGCGCTTCTTTCCGGGGCGGCATGCCCCGGTCATGCTTGCGGCAGGCAAACATCAAAAACGGCATGGTAATACCCAAGAAAATACTCAAAAGCAGATATGTAAGGTTATTGTCAGGATCGCAAGAGGTGTAAAGATCGTAAAGAGCAATGTACACAAAGACACACTGCACGATGGCAATGACCAGCATCACAAGCGCCAGCACCAGCATGGTGATCGCCCACTGGAGCATCCCCGCTTCAGAATCGGACAGCACCGCATTGACAACCATCACTATATTGACGATCTCATAGATCAACGAAATCGCAATCGCAGCAATATTCAACCCCAGCAGTACCTTACGGCGATTGCGGATCTTGCCCTTAACCACATACTGATACTGGTCGGAAATACTGCCGAGGATCCAGTTAGAACCAATGGGCACCCAAGCCAGCCAAGGATTGCTGATCTTTCTGCGTTTTGCAATGGAATACATGGACACCGCCTGCAGCACATACATCAAAATGCTGACCACCAGCATCACGAGCAAAATCCCGAAGAAAATGCCCAGCACTGCCTTAATTACGCCATCAGCAGCGCCCATCGCGCCGGCATCATAAGCGCCCTCAAAGCCGTCAAACCCGCCGCCGTAGCCGCCGCCGTAGCCGCCGATACCGGCAAAGCCCGGGTTCATAAAAGCATTACCCATAGTATTTACCTCCTTTTTAATATAGTATAGCACATCCCCAAGCAATTTGCAATTTTCTTTTGTTCTAAAACAGCAAAATTCTACCCAATGTCTCTTTTTCCTTCCCTGTTTTTTCGCCGGACAGGATGCCATAAAGGTTAAATTGAGAATATCCGGAAAAAGGTGTTGCAAAATAAACAAGACCATGCTATAATACGGCGTGTGCCTTGACCGGGCGCGCTACATTGGGATGTCGCCAAGCGGTAAGGCACCAGACTTTGACTCTGGCATTCGTAGGTTCAAATCCTGCCATCCCAGCCAAAAAGCTGTGGATTTACCCACGCCGGGTCCCCAGCTTATGACCCGCTAGCTCAGCTGGCAGAGCAATTGCCTTTTAAGCAATGGGTCTGGAGTTCGAATCTCCAGCGGGTCACCAAGAAAGAGCCATATCACCAACGGTGATATGGCTCTTTCTTATTGGGGAAATGCTGGAGATTCGAAGGATAAAATGCAACGCGGATGAGCGTTGCCGGCGACGGCTTGACGGAGCCGAACTATAATTCCCGGCTTTGCCGGGAATGCAATGAATCTCCGCGGGTCACCCTTTTCATTTTTTCGCAGTTTCCTGCGTTGGCTTAACTCGGGGCAGATAACAATGGGAGGGGCAATGCCCCTCCCCTACATATATCATTTCAGGTTGGCTACCATTTTTTCAAAGGCAGCAATTTCTTCCATGCCATCCAGCACGCCGATCTCCACCTTAAAGGTCTTGGTCTCATAGCCCCCGATCGTCTGCAAGGTGCCGTTTTTCCGCTCGCTGTCACGGCCCAAAACCTGATTATTGGAAGGCTCTAAGCCCAGCGCATAGTCATGACTGCACATATTACGCCAGTGCATCAGCCACGGCAGATTTTCCATATGGTACTTCACATAGCAGCCCAAGCCCAGATCATCATTGATCAATGCACCATATCCATAGCCCTTTTCATCCGGCGTGTTCTCGTGGCAGAACAAATCCTCGTCCTTATGATCCTCCGGCTCCCAGCATTGGGCCCAGTTCTCCGGAATCGGGCCTTTGGTATGGATGCTGTATCCGCCGCCCTTACCCTTTACCACCCGGCTTTGGGCATCCAGCAGCGGGTAGCCCAGATTTATATGGTAAAGCAGCATAAATTCCGCCGCCTGCGGTTCTAAATTGGTCACCGTATCTTCTATGACGATCCGTTTATCCGCCGCAGGGAAGAACAGTTTCCGCTTCAGTTCCAGATGGTAGCCCGCAAGCAGGGCTTCCTGTACTGTGCCGGTAACCGTTACGCCCTCTTCATTGCGGGTAACGGTCACATCCCGGGCGGGCATGGAACCGATCCGGCCATGGTCCGGATGGAAGAAGCCGTCTTCCATGACACCGCCGGGCCCCACATTCATGAGACCGCAGGTATAGAGCATACCCGCCGGCCAATAATAAGAAAACTCCGGCGCACCGCCATTAAAGTACCTGCCGGATACCAACCCGTTTTTAGACTGGAAGGCAAAGTTCACCCCTTTGTAAGAAAAGTCAAAAAGGTTCAAACACTGGTCTTCCACGCAGGTGGCATACAGCCCCGCACTGTTGCGCAGTTCAATCGCCCGGACGCCTTGACTCATCCCCTCTGTATACGTCACCCGGCGGGCGGTCAGCAGCTGGTTTTCATGGCCTACATAGCGGTTATTCATAGATTCTCCTCATTTCTTCCGATTTTCTGATTATAATTTTACATAGTTGTACATTCCTTGTCAACGATCCGATTCCATAGGCCCACCTTTTAAAAATAATACTTGTAAATTTCTGCATTTTGGCATATACTTATTTAATGATATTCCATGCAAGAGAGGAAACAATTATGGAACTGATTTCTGTTCGTCAGCTTTTTAAGGATACTGCCGCTTATGCAGGCAAGGAAGTGACCGTTGGCGGCTGGGTGCGCAACCGGCGTCCCTCCAAGCAGTTTGGCTTTATCGTCCTGAATGACGGCACTTATTTCACCCCTGTACAGGTGGTTTACAACGACACCATCGAAAATTTCCAAGAGATCTCCAAGATCAACATCGGCGCTGCGCTGATCGTCAAGGGCACTCTGGTGGAGACACCCGACAGCAAGCAGCCCTTTGAGATTCAAGCTTCTGAAATCACTGTGGAAGGCGCCTCTACCGGCGACTACCCCCTGCAGCCCAAGCGGCACACCATGGAGTTCTTGCGGACCATCACCCATCTGCGTCCCCGGACCAACACCTTCCAAGCAGTGTTCCGCATCCGTTCTCTGGCTGCCATGGCCATCCATGAATTCTTCCAAGAGCGGGACTTTGTGTATGTTCACACCCCTTTGATCACCGGTTCTGACTGCGAGGGTGCCGGCGAAATGTTCCAAGTTACCACTTTGGATCTGAACAACGTGCCCAAGACCGAGGACGGCAAGGTGGATTTCAGCCAAGATTTCTACGGCAAGCCCACCAACCTGACCGTGTCCGGCCAGCTCAACGGTGAGACTTTCGCCATGGCCTTTAAGAACATCTACACCTTCGGTCCTACCTTCCGGGCAGAGAACTCCAACACCACCCGTCACGCCTCCGAGTTCTGGATGATCGAGCCGGAAATTGCCTTTGCCGACCTGTCTGACGATATGCGTCTGGCGGAGGATATGATCAAGTATATCATCAGCTATGTACTGGAAAAAGCCCCCGAAGAAATGGAATTCTTCAACCAGTTTGTGGATAAGGGCCTGCTGGAGCGGCTGAACCATGTGCTGAACTCTGATTTTGGTCATGTGACCTACACTGAGGCCATTGAGATTCTGGAAAAGTGCAACGACAAGTTCCAGTATCCTGTCCACTGGGGCAGCGACCTGCAGACCGAGCACGAGCGGTATCTGACAGAAGAGGTATTTAAAAAGCCCGTATTCGTCACCGACTACCCCAAGGAGATCAAGGCTTTCTATATGAAGCTCAATCCCGACGGCAAGACCGTGGCTGCCATGGACTGCTTGGTGCCCGGCATCGGCGAGATCATCGGCGGTTCTCAGCGTGAGGACGATTATGAGATCCTGAAAAACCGCATTGAGGAACTGGGCATGAATCCCGAAGATTACGGCTTCTATATGGATCTGCGGAAATACGGCTCTGCCCGTCACGCCGGCTTCGGCTTGGGCTTTGAGCGCTGCGTCATGTACCTGACCGGTATCACCAACATCCGGGATGTACTTCCCTTCCCCAGAACCGTAGGCAACTGCGAGCTTTAATAAACGTACACCCCCCCCGGTGGATTTTCCACCGGGGGATTTTTTATACCATGGTATTGCCATTAAGCTGCGCTTCCCATTTGAAATCATGTCTACGGGTCATTGTGCAATGGCTTTCAACAGCCATTTCAAATGCTTCATCCGCTCCGGCGCCAATACTCCGTCAAAACCGCATTGGAACAGCTTTAGAATCTGATAGTATTTTTGCAAAATATTCTGTTTCACGAACTACGAACCGCTTCCACATTCTCCTCCAAGCAAATCTTTATTCTTTGCGCCATCCGGATAAAGACCGCCAGCAAGCAAAACGCAAAGACAACCGCGATCATAAAAGATATGTGCTTTTTCATCTGAAACCTCCTAAATATATAATTGTATCATGATCGCATAAAGGGTAAAAAACAATATTAAACAGAAACAGAAATTCCAATTTATCGAACAGGTGTCGTGCAACATTGTAGGGCGGGGCCTTGGTCCCGCCGTGCAAATGCAATGGGTTTTAGCGGCGGGAGCAGAGCCCCCGCCCTACGGCGTTATATGACAAACAGTTCGATAAATTGGAATTTAATCTTTTAATTTTATTCTTTTTCCGGTGATATTCATAACGGTAAAACGCATCCTAACAGAAACAGGTCAAGGATGTGTTAAGGGATGAAAAAATTTACAATTATTCTGTTTTTAATGGCTGGACTTATTTTGCCCGGTTGTCTTTCGAAAAGCCCCGCCGGCAATATTTCCGGCCGCATCGTTTCCGGCATTGACATCTACTGCCAAAAGCCCACCTGCACCATCACCCGGCATTACACAAATCCGGAAAAGGTAGAGGCGGTGCTCCACTGCATCCGGCTTTGGCATCCTAAGGGACCGGTTAACCCGGAGAAAGATGCCCTGCAGGGAGACCTTTACGAGATCGTGGTTCATCTGGAAAACGGCACCCATCGGATCTACCGGCAGCGAGCCCACACTTTTGCCGCCAAGCACCTTCAGTCTTGGGGACGGATCGACGGTTCTTTGGGGCTGCGTCTTCCGTTTTTAATGACCTTGCTCCCCAGTGATCCACTCGATGTAAATGATACTGATATACCAAAAAAAGCTGTTAGAAAAAGCTAAATTTATCCTAAAATCTGCCGCCTCTTTTCGGGCGGCAGATTTTTTTGCACAAAACCACCAATCCCCACCCCCGCAATTTTGTGTGATGTGCGGAAATTGTCAGAACGCCGCCGAAAGCCTTGCTTTTTCTTTATTTTTATTTATAATGGTATCTGATAAACTAGTATAGGTATGGCCATATCGAATATCATGCCATTCCAATTGGTTTTCCATAATTGACCATACAAGATTCTATGGTAAGAAAGGATCGTGTCGTAATGAAATTCAGTTACTATCCCGGTTGCACCCTGCGCAACAAGGCCAAGGACTTGGATGCTTACGCCAGAGCTTCTGCAAAGGCGCTGGGCTTCGAGCTGGAAGAACTGCAAGACTGGCAGTGCTGCGGCGGTGTGTACCCTCTGGGCACAGACGAAATCGCCTCCAAGCTTTCTTCTGTCCGGGCACTGGCACAAGCCAAGGAAAAAGGACAGGAATTGGTGACCCTGTGTTCTGCATGCCACCACGTTCTCAAGCGTGTTAACGACGACATGCAAAATGTGGAGGATATCCGCACCCGCGCCAACAACTACATGAAGCTGGATACCCCCTACGGCGGCGAGACCAAGGTGCTGCATTTTCTGGAGGTTATCCGGGACCGGATCGGCTTTGACGAACTGAAGAAAAAGGTCGTCAACCCGCTTACCGGCAAAAAGATCGGCGCTTACTACGGCTGCCTGCTGTTGCGGCCCGGTAATATCATGGCCTTTGACGACCCGGAGAATCCCAAGATGCTGGAGGACTTTATCCGGGCTTTGGGTGCGGAACCGGTGGTCTACCCCTACCGCAACGAATGCTGCGGCGGCTACATCAGCCTGAAAGAGCCGGATATGGCAAAGTCCATGTGCCAGACCATCTGCGAAAGCGCAAACGGTTTTGGTGCGGAAATGCTGATCACCGCATGCCCCCTGTGCCGGTATAATCTGACCAAGACCCAGCTTGATCTTCCCGTTTATTACTTCACCGAGCTCCTTGCGGAAGCACTGGGCGTGAAAGAGGAGGCGCTGAAATGAGTCATCAGAACAATCAGGCTGAAATGATCAAAGAAATCAGCGGCGTGAATCCTTACAAGTGCATGAAATGCGGCAAGTGCACCGCCACCTGCCCCGCCTTTGATGAAATGGACATCAAGCCCCATCAGTTTGTGTCTTATGTCCAAAGCGGCAATGTGCAGGCCCTTGCCGAAAGCAAATCCCTGTGGAAGTGCTTAAGCTGCTTTGCCTGCGTGGAGCGTTGCCCCCGGGATGTACAGCCCGGCCGCATCATTGATGCTGCCCGGCAAATCGTGGTCCGTCAGCGAGGCGGCAACTACCTGACCGCCGACGAGATCCCCGCCCTGCTGGATGAAGAGCTGCCCCAGCAGCTTCTGGTCAGCGCCTACAGAAGATATAAGAGGTGAGACGCGTGCAGAGAATTGGTGTATTTGTATGTCACTGCGGCAGCAACATCGCTGCAACGGTAGACGTTAAGAAAGTTGTGGAAATGGTGCTTTTGGAGCCCGGCGTGGTACATGCCGAGGACTACCAGTACATGTGCTCCGAGGCCGGTCAGGCCAAGATCGGTGCTGCCATTGCCGACAAGAAGCTGACCGGCATCGTGGTTTGCTCCTGCTCCCCCCGGATGCATGAGGCCACCTTCCGCAAGTGCGCAGAGCGCTACGGTCTGAACCCCTATATGGTGGAGATCGCCAACATCCGCGAGCATTGCTCTTGGATTCACAAGGATATGCAGGAAGCAACCGAGAAGGCTGTGATCCTCGCCCGGGCAGCCATTGCCAAGGTAAACCTGAATGCCCCCCTGCAGGCCGGTGAAAGCCGGGTCACCAAGCGGGCGCTGGTTATCGGCGGCGGTATCGCCGGCATTCAGACTGCGCTGGATATTGCCGATGCAGGCTACGAAGTGGACATCGTGGAAAAGACCCCCTCTATCGGTGGCCGTATGTCCCAGCTGGATAAGACCTTCCCCACTTTGGACTGCTCCGCCTGTATCCTGACCCCCAAAATGGTGGATGCTGCCGGTCATCCCAATATCAATATCTACACCTACAGTGAAGTGGAAAAGGTTTCCGGCTTCGTGGGCGACTTTACCGTGGATATCCGCAAAAAGGCAAGATCCGTAGACGCCACCAAGTGTACCGGCTGCGGCGTTTGTCAGGAAAAGTGTCCCTCCAAGAAGACGCCCAGTGAGTTTAACCGGGGCTTAGGCAACCGCAGCGCCATCTACACTCCCTTCGCCCAGGCCATCCCCAATGTGCCTGTGATCGACCGGGAAGCCTGTCTGAAATTCAAGACCGGCAAGTGCGGTGTGTGCGAAAAGGTCTGTCAGGCCGGTGCCATCGACTATGCCCAGCAGGACGAAATCATCACCGAGAAATACGGCGCCATCGTAGTGGCTACCGGTTTTGATACCATCAAGCTGGATCAGTACGATGAGTATGCTTATAACCAGAGCAAGGATGTGATCACCTCTCTGGAACTGGAGCGGATCATGAACGCTGCCGGCCCCACCAAGGGTCACTTGGAGCGGCTTAGCGACGGCAAAGCGCCCAAGGAGATCGTGTTCGTCCAATGTGTAGGCAGCCGCTGCTCCGATGACCGGGGCAAGCCCTACTGCTCCAAGATCTGCTGCATGTACACTGCCAAGCATGCTATGCTGATTCGGGATAAGTATCCGGATGTGAATGTAACTGTGTTCTATATCGATGTGCGTACCCCCGGCAAGAACTTTGACGAGTTCTACCGCCGCGCCGTGGAAGAATACGGAGTCAACTACATTAAGGGTCAGGTGGGCAAGGTCGCTCCCCAGCCCGACGGCAGTCTGCTGGTGCAGGCCTCTGACTTGCTGGATAACAAGCAGATCAAGATGAAGGCCGACATGGTGGTTCTGGCGACTGCCATTGAGCCCAATCAGGGCGTGCGCAACATTGCGACCATGCTCACCGCTTCCATCGACACTAACAACTTCCTCACGGAAGCTCACCCCAAGCTCCGTCCCGTGGAATCCCCCACCGCCGGTGTGTTCCTGTCCGGCGTGTGCCAAGGTCCTAAGGATATCCCCGAAACCGTTGCCCAAGCCGGCGCTGCTGCCGTAAAGGTCATCGGTCTGCTGGCCAAGGATAAGCTGACCACCAACCCCTGCACTGCCAAGCCCGATGAGCTTTTGTGCAACGGCTGCGGCAACTGTGCCAAGGTCTGCCCCTATGGCGCTATTACTTACGAAGTCCGTCAGGTCAATGACCACGGCATCCGGGAGGATCGCCGACTGGCCAATGTCAACAGCGCCCTGTGTCAGGGTTGCGGTGCTTGTACCGTTACCTGCCCCTCCGGTGCTATGGACCTGCAGGGCTTTAGCAACAGACAACTGATTGCGGAGGTGGATGCAATATGTCGATAAATAACGAATTCCGCCCGAAGATCGTGGCTTTTTGCTGCAACTGGTGCAGCTACGCCGGTGCTGACTTGGCAGGCTCCAGCCGTTTGGCGTATCCCGCGGATGTAAAGATCATCCGTGTCCCCTGCTCCTGCCGTGTGAATCCCATGTTCATTCTGCGGGCCTTTGAAAAGGGCGCTGACGGTGTGATCCTGTGCGGCTGCCACCCCGGTGACTGCCACTACTCCACCGGCAACTACTACGCCCGCCGCCGTATGACGCTGCTGTTCTCCATGCTGGATTACATGGGCGTAGAAAACGGCCGCACCCGTGTGGAATGGGTGTCTGCCGCCGAAGGCGTGAAGTTCTCCACCACCATGAACGAGTTCGTGGAGAAGATCCGCTCCTTGGGTGAGAATGTAAGATTGGGGGATCTGAGATGCAAGAATTAAAGAATAGAGCCATCGAGCTGCTGGAAAACGGCACCGTGGCCCGGGTTCTTGGCTGGAAGATCGGTGAAAACACCTATGACCCCGAACCCGCGTTTTTCGACTCTGTGGAGGCGATGAAGGATTTTGTTTACAACAACTTCTGCGCCGCCAACCTGAGTAAGTACATGATCGAGGCAAGCAAGCTGGAGGGCAAGACTTTGGTTTGCCTGAAGCCCTGCGACAGCTACAGCTTTAACCAGCTGGTTTCCGACCACCGGGTGGATCGGGAAAAGGCCTACATCATCGGTGTGGGCTGCAAGGGCAAGCTGAGCATCGAGCAGATCAAAAAGTCCGGTGTCAAGGGCATTCTGTCCGTCACCGACTCTGACCCCATTCAGGTTGAAACCCTGTACGGCAACAAGGAGCTGCCCTATACTGCCGGTATGCTGAGCCGTTGCTTCTCCTGCAAGGGTAAGGAGCATGTGGTCTACGACGAGCTGATCGGCGAAAGCGCAGAAACCTCCACTGTTGACCGCTTCGACGAGGTTCGCCGCATTGAGGCAATGACCCCCGAAGAAAAGTTTGCCTTCTTCCAAGCAGAACTTTCTAAGTGCATCCGCTGCAATGCCTGCCGCAATGTCTGCCCCGCCTGCAATTGCCGCAAGTGCGTCTTCGACGGCAACAAGTTCGACTCTGCACAGAAGGCCAATGTGGACAGCTTTGAAGAGAAGATGTTCCATATTATCCGCGCCTTCCATGTAGCCGGCCGCTGCACCGACTGCGGCGAATGCAGCCGCGTATGCCCGCAGGGAATCCCGCTGCATCTGTTTAACCGCAAGTTCATTAAAGATATCAACACCCTCTACGGTGAGTATCAGGCCGGTGCCGATCCCGAGGCAAAAGGCCCCCTGACCAGCTTCACCACCGAGGATGCCGAACCCAGCATTGTAAGCAAGGGAGGGATCGTATGAAGCGCATTGCATTAGAAAACCTGCCTAAGCTGTATGCTGCCATTGCCGAAAAACAGAGCCTGATCCTGCCTGTGAAGAAGGCCGGTCAGACCAACTTCGGCCTGTGGACGGAAGAAGCCGATGTGGATCTTGCCACTTTAAAAACGGTTAAGTCCGCAAAGGATGCCTTCTTCCCGCAGAGTGAGACTTTGTACACCTGTCAGCGAGATGGAAAGACCCTTTCCCTGCAGCCTGAAAAGCTGGAAGAAGAACCCTTTGTGGTGTTCGGCATCAAGGGCTGCGATGTCCGGGGTATTCAGATTCTTGATAAGGTGTTCCTGTCTGAGCCTGTAGACTCCTTCTACTGCGCCCGCCGGAAGCACGGCATCATCGTGTCTTTGGCCTGCGCTGCGCCGGAAGAAAGCTGCTTCTGCAAGGTCTTCGGCATTGACTGCGCTGAGCCGGAAGGCGATGTAGTCACTTGGATCGCCGAAGGTTACCTGTACTGGAAGGCTGCTACCGAAAAGGGTGAAGCCCTCACCGCACAGGTTGCCGATCTTCTTGAAGATGCCGACACTGCCGCTGTGGACGCCCAAAAGGCAGCCATTGCTGCGATCGTGGAAAAGCTGCCCTACGCCAACCTGTCCTTGGAAGGCTGGAACGGCAAGGTGCTGAACGAAAAGTTCAACTCCCCTCTGTGGGAACAGCTGTATAAGCCCTGTCTGGCCTGCGGCACCTGCACCTTCGTGTGCCCCACCTGCCAGTGCTACGACATTAAGGACTACAACACCGGAAACGGTGTCCAGCGGTATCGCTGCTGGGACAGCTGCATGTACTCTGACTTCACCATGATGGCCCACGGCAACAACCGCACCAGCCAGCTGCAGCGGTTCCGTCAGCGGTTCATGCACAAGCTGGTATACTTCCCCGCCAACAACGACGGTGCTTACTCCTGCGTCGGCTGCGGCCGCTGCGTGGAAAAGTGCCCCAGCCACTTAAACATCGTTAAGGTCATCAAGGCCTTTGAAAAGGAGGGTAAATGATGAGCCATCATGAATGTACCTGCCATCCCGGCTTTTATCATGACACCCTGATCCCCCAAGTGGGCGTGATCACCTCCATCCGTCAGGAAACCCCCGATGTTAAGACCTTCCGCATCGAGCCTCCGCAGGGTGGCAAGTTCTTTGAGCATATGCCCGGTCAGTGCGCTATGATCTGCGTGCCCGGCGTCAGCGAGGCGATGTTCTCCATCACCTCTTCCCCCACCAACAAGGAATATCAGGAATTTTCCATTAAGCGCTGCGGCGAACTGACCGAATGCCTGCACTCTCTGGAAGTGGGCGATCAGGTTACCGTCCGCGGTCCTTACGGCAACAATTTCCCCGTAGAAACTGACCTCAAGGGCAAAAACCTGCTGTTCATCGCCGGTGGTATCGCGCTGGCGCCTCTGCGCAGTGTGATCAACTATGTACTGGACAATCGGAACAACTACGGCCATGTGGATATCCTCTACGGCAGCCGCAGCGCTGACGATCTGGTGCAGCTGAAAGAAATCCAAGAAGTATGGATGAACACCAAGGATGTGGATGTGTTCCTGACCATTGACCGGCCGCAGGAAGGCTGGGAGGGCAATGTCGGCTTCGTTCCCAACTATCTGCGGGAGCTGGCCTTCGACACCGACCGGATTGCTGTGCTTTGCGGTCCTCCCATTATGATCAAGTTCTGCCTGCAGGCCCTGCAGGAAATGGGCTTTAAAAAGGAGCAGATCTGGACCACCTTGGAGCTGCGCATGAAGTGCGGCGTCGGCAAGTGCGGCCGCTGCAACATTGGCTCCAAGTATGTATGCAAGGACGGTCCTGTGTTCCGCTGCGATCAAATTGATGAACTCCCCGCAGAGTACTAAGAAAGGAAGATGTTTTCAATGGAAAAACTTGTCAATGTTTATTTCTTTGGTAAGCGCTACCAAGTTCCTGCGGACCTGACCATCATGACCGCCATGGAATACGCCGGCTACACCCTGACCCGCGGCTGCGGCTGCCGTCACGGCTTCTGCGGCGCCTGCGCTACCATTTACCGTATCAAGGGCTGCAACGAGCTGAAGACCTGTCTGGCTTGCCAGACACAGGTGCAGGAGGGTATGTACATCGCTTCCATTCCCTTCTTCCCCACTGACAAGCGGGCTTATGAGATCGAGGATCTGAAGCCCAATCAGCAGGTGATGATGGAGCTGTACCCCGAGATCTACAGCTGCATCGGCTGCAACGCCTGTACCAAGGCCTGCACCCAGAGCCTGAATGTTATGCAGTACATCGCTTATGCCCAGCGGGGCGAGCTGGAAAAGTGTGCGGAAGAGTCCTTTGACTGCGTCAGCTGCGGCTGCTGCTCCGTCCGCTGCCCTGCCGAGATCTCTCATCCCATGGTGGGTCTGCTGGCCCGCCGCCTGACCGGTAAGTACATTGCTCCTGAGTCCAAGCATCTGACCGAGCGCGTCGGTGAGATCAACCGCGGTGAGTACGATCAGCTGATCGAGGCGATTATGCAGAAGCCCATCACCGAGATGCAGGAACTGTACAACACCCGGGATATTGAAAAGTAAGGAGGGGTCACAATGTTTACTGAAACCATGCTGGAATCCATCAAAAAGGTGGAGGCAACCCGTGCTGCCCGTATGGGCACTGAACCCCGCCGTATGACTGCCGAGGAAAAGAGCGAGCTTCTGAAGCAGTATCACCCCGACTACCGTGCCGAAGGCTTTGCAGAGATCAAGATTGGCCCCAACAAGGGTCAGAAGGCACCCGTAGAGCTGACCCGGCTGCTGCACTCCAACAGCCGTCTGCTGAACGAGAACATCAATCTGGAGAATCCTGCATATGATGTGGATGTTCTGGTTATCGGCGGCGGCGGTGCCGGTGCATCCGCTGCCATCGAGGCCCACGAGGCCGGTGCCAACGTCATGATCGTTACCAAGCTGCGTATTGGCGATGCCAACACTATGATGGCAGAAGGCGGCATTCAGGCTGCCGACAAGCCCAACGACTCCCCCGTGCAGCACTATCTGGACGCCTTCGGCGGCGGCCACTTTGCTGCCCGTCCCGAGCTGCTGCGGCGCTTGGTCATGGAAGCCCCCGATGCGATCCGCTGGCTGAACAAGCTGGGCGTTATGTTCGATAAGGACGAAGACGGCACCATGGTCACCACCCACGGCGGCGGTACTTCCCGGAAGCGTATGCACGCCTGCAAGGACTACTCCGGTGCAGAGATCATGCGTACTGTCCGTGACGAAGTGCTGAACCGTCAGATTCCTGTGGTAGAGTTTACCTCCGCTGTGGAACTCATCAAGGACGACAAGGGTCAGGTTGCCGGCGCTGTTCTTCTGAACATGGAAACCGGCGATTATATGGTCGCCAAGGCAAAGACTGTCATCATCGCCACCGGCGGTGCAGGCCGTCTGCACTATCAAGGTTTCCCCACCTCCAACCACTACGGCGCTACCGCTGACGGCCTGATTCTGGGCTACCGTGCCGGCGCTCCTTTGCTGTATCAGGACACCATCCAGTACCACCCCACCGGCGTGGCTTATCCCAGCCAGATCTTCGGCGCTCTGGTTACTGAGAAGGTTCGTTCCATCGGTGCTATGCTGGTTAACAAAGATGGTGAGGCTTATGCCCATCCTCTGGAAACAAGAGACGTTTCCGCATCTGCCATCATTCGCGAGTGTGCCAACGGTAAGGGTGTTGACACCCCCATGGGCAGCGGTGTTTGGCTGGATACTCCCATGATCGAGCTGCTTCACGGTGAGGGTACCATTGAAAAAAGAATTCCCGCAATGCTCCGTATGTACTTGAACTACGGCATTGATATGCGGAAAGTCCCGATTCTGGTGTATCCCACTTTGCACTACCAGAACGGCGGTCTGGAGATCGGCGGCGAGGGCTACACCAAGGCTATCCCCAACCTGCTGGTTGCCGGTGAGGCCGTTGGCGGCATCCACGGCCGTAACCGTCTGATGGGCAACAGCCTTCTGGATATCATCGTCTTTGGTCGTAACGCCGGTAAGGCTGCTGCTGCCAAGGCCAAGGAAGTCACCTTGGGCAAGCCCAATCTGGATCATGTGCAGGCTTATGCTAAGGAACTGGAAGCAGCCGGCTTGAAAGAAGATAGCGTATCCCCCCTGCTGCTGCCCAAGTACGCCCGTCACGAAAAGTAATAAATTAAGACTGCAAGGCAGGGGCTTACCCCTGTCTTACAGCCGTCTTAAGGAGTTTGAATAATGGAAGAATTACTTTCTAATCTGGTCAGCCTTGGCGCCACCCCCACTGTGCTGCTGATGGCTTTCTTTGTTTGCTTTGTAGGTTACGCGCTGGGTGCTGTTCAGGTCAAGGGCCTGAATCTGGGCACCGCCGGCGTATTCCTGTTTGCATTGCTGTTCGGTTATCTGTGCACCCTGCCCGGCCTGAAAGAAATTCCTGTGCTGGGTAAGTTCTACATGGCAGATGCCGCCGACAGCAAGATCAGCAGCTTTAAATTCCTTTCCAACATTGGTCTGGTGCTGTTCGTTACCTCCGTCGGCTCTATTGCCGGCCCCAAGTTCTTTCGGGATCTGAAGGTAAATGCCAAGACCTATGTGCCCATGGGTGCGCTGATCATCACCATCGGTGCATTGGTAACTGTGCTGTTTGCCATGATCCCCGGCATCGGCCCTGCTTACGCCACCGGTATTCTCTCCGGTGCCCTGACCTCCACCCCCGCTTTCTCCGCTGCAAAGGACACCGTTGCTGAGCTGGCGGAAAATCAGGTAGGTTTGGTGGTTCTGGGTCAGGCCGTTTCCTATCCCTTCGGCGTGATTGGTGTGGTACTGTTTGTGCAGGTCATGCCCCGACTGGTCAAAGCCGACCTTGCCAAGGAGCGCACACTGATTTCTGCCCCTGTTGCCACCGCTGCTGCCAAAGACGAAAAGAAGCGCTTTGCTTTGGACGAATACGGCTTTGCCGCTTTTGGTCTGGCTCTGGTATTCGGTCTGCTGCTGGGCGCTATCAAGATCCCTCTGAGCGCCAAGGGCTATGCAGGCCCCTGCTTCTCTCTGGGTACCACCGGCGGCCCGCTGATCATGAGCCTGATTCTGGCCCACTTTGGTCACATCGGACCCATCAGCATGAAGACCGATGTCCACGCGCTGAAGAGCTTCCGGGAATTCGGCCTGATGCTGTTCCTGCTGGGTGCCGGTGTAGAAGGCGGCGTCGTGTTGGTGCAGCAGATCAGCCAGTCTGAGCTGGGTGCCATGCTGGTTGTTTACGGTTTCCTTGCCGGTGTTGTCATCACGATTATCCCCATGGTCGTCGGTTATCTGTTTGCAAAGTACATCTGCAAGCTGCCTCTGCTGAGCAATCTGGGTTCCATCACCGGCGGTATGACCTCTACTCCTGCGCTGGGTACGCTGATCAGCACTGCCGGCACGGAAGATGTGGCTGGTGCCTACGCCGCCACCTATCCCATTGCACTGGTGCTGGTGGTTCTTGCAAACCAGCTGATCAACTCTTTGATGCTGGCTTAATTTCATAAACATTTACCCCGGATGCATTTTGCATCCGGGGTCTTTTTATGGATCATTCATACAAATTAGAATCCATGTTCCTGTTACTTTTACTCTTCTGCTGTCCTTAAACTTTCCATGATATGAATTAAGTTGTCTATTTGTTTGTTCCTATCCTGTGTTTTCTCAATTGTAAGAATTGTAATATCCCAGTCAGGAAACAGTTCTTTGTATCTATTTAGCAAAGGCTGCCAAATACCACTTATCTCATCTGCAGAAGCCTTTGCAATCAACTTTGTCAAATCAGCCATGCTTCCAACCTCCATAAGTTTTCCTTTCGTTATGATAACACTTTGTTTGTATTATTTCAACAGGTTTGTTGTTATACTGTTATCAAATTAGTGGCGAGGTGTTATCATGGCAACAAACAAGGTGCAAACAGGAATCCGTTTTGAGCCGGAACTGCTCTATAAAATCGCCCAAGTTGCCAAAGCAAATAAGCGATCGCTGAACGCCCAATTAGAATACTTGGCACAAACTTGCGTAGATGAATATGAACAATCAAACGGCAAAATCCCCGTTGACGAGGAAGCACTTTACAAAAAGTAATTAACACGCCCCGGATGCATTTTTGCACCCGGGGATACCATTTATAATAAAAGGAAGAGGCTTAAGCCTCTTCCTTTTTTTCGGTTTCTCTGGGGGGCAGCTTGCTGCGGCGACGACGGCGGCGGGTTGCTGCCGTCGGCTCCGGATCTGCCTTTTCCACCCGGCGGGCATAAGCCTGCGCCGCCTCCGAGGTGGCTTCATAAGTCAGCCGGCTGACACGGACTGTACCCTCCGGCTGGGCAGAAAGCCGCACCCGGATCAAAAACTTTCCGTGCTCCGGGCAAGTTGCCAAATCCATATACCGGTGTCCCGGCTGGGCAAACCAGCGAGATCCCAGCATCTGCCGTCCGCAGGTGGGACACTGGTTTTCCGCGCCGGACATGGCACTCAAGGCCGCACGCTTGTCCGGATAGTCATAAAACACCTTTCGGCTGATGCACCCCGGCAATTCTGCGCCGTGGAAGCCGTTGACATGGCTTTTTACCGCTTCTTCATACTCAGCTGTACCTTTTTTTAAGTCCAGCTTTGCACAAATGAGTGCCGTATGGTAGGCATCGCCCAAGGCATCATGGGCCGGGCGGGTAGCTTCGATTTCGAAGATCTCCATAGCGGTCTTCAGAGCCTTCTGGGCGTTGGAGCCATCCGTCTGGGCATTGAAGATCATCTGGGCATTGTACCAACGGCTTACCCAGCTGTCATCAATGCCATAAAGCTGCAAATTCTCTTTGAGAATGGTAATATCATCAAAGCCCCACGTCAGAAAAATTACCTGCTCACCGCACCAGTCCCGGAAAGCCGCCATGCCTTCCTCCATGGAAACACCCTCTTCCCGGAGTTGCGTTTCCTTGATACCGGTAAGCTTGCTGACACGGCGGTTTAGTCGGCGGTAATACTTGGGCTTGATCAGCACCTGAAATTCATCGGCAACGGTTTGATCCTCTGTGACCCGAACCGCGCCGATCTGTATGATCTCACCACGGATCTGGACGGGCAGCACCTTTCGGGCCGAGGGAGATCCCGGCCATGGCTGATTCCATTCCATATCCAATACAATATAATCCATTTACGAAACCTCGGTTCTGATTACTATCTTATATCATATCACATGGACACTGCTTCTGTAAACAGGAAGTTATGCAAAAATCAACACTACACAACTGGCCTTGTTTTTTATAGCAGATTTGGTTCTTTTTTTATTGCCAGTTGGTGATAGAATCAAGGCAACAAACCAAAGGAGGCCATTTCCATGAAAACCAATACCATTTCCACAAAAAAGATCGTATTGACCGCACTGCTGGCTGCACTGACCGTAGCGGGCTCTTACCTGCGGATCAAAGTGCCTGCCATTGTCGGCACCTCCGCTTTTCACTTGGGTAACATCATGTGTGCCCTGTCCGGTATCCTGCTGGGTCCCTTTTACGGCGGCTTGGCTGCCGGCCTTGGCTCTGCCATTTATGATATGTTCGACCCGGTGTACATCTCTGAATGCTGGATCACCTTTATTATGAAAGGGGCCTACGGTCTGGTTGCCGGACTTATTGCATGGTCCGGTAAAAAGCCTTGGCACGCAGGTCTGAAGGCAAGTTATTTGAAAGCTGTGCTGGCAGCTGTTGCCGGCGCACTGACCTACGCAGTACTGTATCTGTGCAAATCCTGCTTCTACAGCGGTATGCTGATCAAGGGTATTCCCTTCAACGCATTGGGTGTGGTTGTGCTCGAAAAAATCCCCGCCACCACCTTTAACGCGGTTGTTGCCATCGTGGCTGCGCCGCTGTTGGCTATGTCCATCTCCAAAGCTTTGGAAAAAGCCCATTTGAAGCTACATTAAGCAAAGCCGCCGGCTGCACGATGCAGCCGGCGGCTTTCGTATAAATTCTGATTTATCGGTTTGTTTATCATATAACCATGTAGGGCGGGGCCTTGGCCCCGCCGTCAAAAGCCGTTGCAACAGAGCGGCGGGAGCAGAGCCCCCGCCCTACGATATGATTGGGGAACAGTTCGATAAATTGGAAGTGGCGGTATGTAGCGGGGCGCCGGGCGCCCCTTGACAAAGAGGAAAGAATGAAGAAGCTTGTTACTTTAAAAATTCCATCGGGTCCACAGCTTTGCCATTGCAGCTCACCGCAAAGTGCAGGTGGTCACCGATGGCATTTTCCATCAGTGCGGTATTGCCCACCTTACCGATGGTCTGACCTGCCTGAACCGCATCTCCGGCTTTCACGCTGACTTCCTGTGAAAGGCTGGAATACCGGGTGGAATAACCGCCCCCATGGCTGATGACCACCGTTGTACCCATGGTGTCATCCTCATAGACCGTGTATACTGTGCCATCTGCCGCGGCGCAAACAGCACTGCCCTCTTTGGCTGCGATATCCACACCGTTGTGAACCCGCCAATCCCGGGTGGTCTGGTTATAGCTCAGCGTCTCCATGGAATAGCCGGCTACCGTGCTGCCGGCAAGAGGGCTGACCCGTTTTTCCGGCTTTTGGGGATTTTCAACCATCGGTTCTGTTGCGTCGGTGGGAGTCTGCCCGTTCTGGGGCGCTACCACTTCCACATCACTGCCCGTAGGCTGACTGGCGCTTGGGTTTTTCTGAAGTTGGGGTTCGGCAGCATTCCGATAATACAAAAAGCCTGCCACGCCAATGGCTACCGCACACAGCACTAAGGCTATGTAGTAGCCTTTGCTGCTGAGGTTGCCGGTGAATTTCTTATTGCTCATATTAAGCACCTCCGTAGTCCAGTATTACCCATTTCCGGAAAAATAAACATGATCCTGTAAAAATTTTCCCCGGGGGTCTCCCTGCGGAAAATTTGATTGACATTCCGCCGATTTTCCTGTATATCTATACTTGTCATATTCGACGCATTTTTCAAAAAGAAACGGGGGAGGATAATGTCCAAAGAACTCATCAGACTCCAAGATCTTGTTATGGAGTTCGACGGGGAACAGATACTCGACGGTATCAACCTCACAATTAATGACCATGAATTCCTCACGCTGCTGGGCCCCTCCGGCTGCGGCAAAACCACGACCCTGCGGATCATTGGCGGCTTCTTGAATCCCACATCCGGCGATGTGTTTTTCGACGGCAAACGGATCAACGATGTGCCCCCCTATGACCGGCAGATCAACACGGTGTTTCAGCGCTACGCGCTGTTTCCCCATCTGGATGTATATGACAACATCGCCTTCGGTCTAAAGGTAGCTAAGCTGCCTAAAGCCCAGATCCATGAACGGGTTCAGGAAATGCTGGCTGTGGTGGGTCTGAAGGGCTACGAAAACCGGCGCACTGACAGCCTTTCCGGCGGTCAGCAGCAGCGGGTTGCCATTGCCCGGGCCTTGGTGAACCGCCCCAAAGTGCTGCTTTTGGATGAGCCTTTGGCAGCGCTGGATCTGCGTCTGCGCAAAGACATGCAGAACGAACTCAAGCGCATCCAACAAGCCATGGGTATCACCTTTGTGTATGTCACCCACGATCAGGAAGAAGCCCTTTCCATGTCTGACACAGTGATCGTTATGGACAAAGGCCGCATCCAGCAGATCGGCAAGCCTGAGGATATCTATAATGAGCCCCAAAACGCCTTCGTTGCAGACTTTATCGGCGAGAGTAACATTCTCGACGGTGTTATGCTGGCCGATTATAAAGTCAAGTTCTTTGGGCGGACCTTCAAATGTCTGGACGCAGGCTTTGCGCCCAATGAGCCGGTGGATGTTGTTATTCGTCCGGAGGATATTGACTTTGTGCCTCCTGAAGAGGGGCATTTGACCGGCACGGTCACTTCCGTTACCTTCAAAGGCCTGAACTACGATATTATCGTAGATTTCAAAGGTTTTAAATGGCTGATCCAGACTACGGATCACCAAGCTGTTGGGTCCACCGTGGGCATCCGGTTGAACCCCGAGGACATTCATATCATGCACAAGAGTGAGTACTCCGGCATGTTTGGTGACTACAGCTCCTACTCTGCCGAGTACGACGAGCTGACGGAGGATGCCGACGATGAAGAAGAATAACTCTCTGCTGCTGAGCACCCCTTATATTCTGTGGATGCTGGTGTTCACCCTGATTCCGCTGGGTGTGGTGGCTTACTACGCCCTGACGGACCCTAACACCGGCGTATTCACTTTCAGCAATATCACCCAGCTGCAGCTTTATTTGCCGGTTCTGGGGCAGTCCATCTGGTACAGCCTGATCTCCGCATTGATCTGCTTGGTTCTGGGTTATCCGGTGGCTTACTTTATTGCGCACCAAAAGCCGGTGGCACAGAAGATCCTGTACATGCTGGTAATGCTTCCTATGTGCATGAGCTTTCTGCTGCGGACTTTGGCTTGGGTAGGCCTTTTGCAGGACACCGGCATCATCAACAATCTGCTGTCCGCCATAGGTCTGCCCCGGCTGCAGCTGATCCGCACCCCCGCTGCGGTGATCTTGGGCATGGTGTATAACTATCTGCCCTATATGATCCTGCCTCTATACGCAGTGATCGTGAAGATCGATAAGCGACTGATCGAAGCAGCGGAAGACTTAGGCTGCACCCCGGTAAAGGTGTTTACCAAAGTGGTGCTTCCCCTGAGTGTACCCGGTATTCTATCCGG
Organism: Oscillospiraceae bacterium; assembly: GCA_017398725.1. Classification (GTDB taxonomy): domain Bacteria; phylum Bacillota; class Clostridia; order Oscillospirales; family Oscillospiraceae; genus Faecousia. The sequence goes on from JAFQFA010000015.1 coordinate 30,628, forward strand.
CGTGACCATGGTGTTTGTGCCGGCCGTGTCCACCTTCTATATCTCTCAAAAGCTGGGCGGTATCGATACGGTGCTCATCGGCGACGCGATCGAACGGCTCTTTAAGCAGGCCAACAACCCCAACTTGGGCGCAGCCCTTAGCTTGGTGCTGATGGCACTGGTGTTTATTTGCACCGGCATTATGAACCGCTTCGGCTCTGACGAGGAAGGCGGTGTGATCGTATGAAACGGACAAACCGCATTTTCACTATCCTGATCTTTATTTTTCTGTATATCCCCATGGCGGTGCTGATCGTAGCATCCTTCAACACCGGCAAGGATATCACCAGCTTTGACGGCTTTACTCTACAGCAGTATGTACGACTGTTCCGGGATGAAAAGCTTTTAAGGCTTTTGGGTAACTCTGTGCTGATCTCGGTGCTGGCCAGCGGCATCTCCACCATGTTCGGCACCATGGCTGCTGTGGGCATCCACGGTTTAAAACCCAAGATGCGCAAGGCGGTCATGAGTCTGACCAACATTCCCATGACCAACCCGGATATCGTAACCGGTATCTCCCTTTCCCTGCTGTTCGTGTTTATCGGCGGCAAGCTGCTGGGACAAAAAGAAAGCCTGACCTTCTGGACATTGCTGATTGCCCATGTGACCTTCAATTTGCCTTATGTCATTTTGAATGTCATGCCCAAGCTGCAGCAGATGAATCCTGCCCTGCAGGATGCTGCCATGGACTTAGGCTGCACTCCGGTACAGGCATTTTTCAAAGTGACCCTGCACGAGATCATGCCCGGCATGATTGCCGGTGCCATTATGGCCTTTACCATGAGTCTGGACGATTTCGTGATCAGCTATTTTGTTACCGGTTCCGATTTTATGACCCTGCCGGTAAAGATCTACTCTGAAACAAAAAAGCCCATCCAGCCTAAGATCTACGCCATGTTTACCCTGCTGTTCCTGCTGATTCTGGTGCTGATGATTACCATGAACCTCATTCAGATCCGGGGCGAGCAGAACAAGCATAAGCGTCGCGCTACCGCCGACAGCAAGTATGCACGGCTCGCCAAGCGCATTGGTGCCTTTGCTTTGGCTGCGGTACTGGTGCTGGGGGTAGGTCTGCTGATCTTCCAAGGCCGCAGCAGCACGGTTACCCTGAATGTTTACAACTGGGGTCAGAACATTGCCGACGGCAGCGACGAGACCATGGATATCATCGCAGAATTTGAAAAACGCTACCCGGATATCAAGGTCAACTATATCACCTACGCCTCCAACGAGGAGCTTTACTCCAAGCTTTCTACCGGCGGTATTACCGTGGATGTGATCATCCCCTCGGACTATATGATCGCCCGGCTGAAAAACGAAGGCATGCTGGAGGAGCTGAACTTTGAAAACATCCCCAACTACGCGCTGGTGGATGACAGTTTTAAGAATCAGCACTTTGATCCGGAAAACAAGTACTCTGTCCCCTACACTTGGGGCACCGTGGGCATCCTCTACAACACCAAATATGTGGCTGAAGAGGATGTGACCGGTTGGGATCTGCTGTGGAATAAAAAATATACCGACAAGATCCTGATGTTTGATAACTCCCGGGACGCCTTTGGCATTGCCCAGTTCCTGCTGGGTTACAGCATCAACACCACAGATAAAACCCAGCTTCAGGCTTGTGCCGACAAGCTCAAGGAGCAAAAGCCCATCCTGCAGCAGTATGTCATGGATCAGGTGTACGACCTGATGGAAAATGAAGTGGCATGGATCGCCCCCTATTACGCCGGCGACTGCATGGCAATGATGCAGAACAACGAAGATCTTGCCTTCTACCTGCCGGTAGATCAGGGCTTCAACTTCTTCATTGACTCCATGTGCATCCCCACCTGCTGTCAGGAAAAGGATGCGGCGGAACTGTTCATTAATTTCATGTGCGACCCGGAGATCTCCGGCGCAAATATGGATTATATCTGGTACGGTTCCCCTGTCAGCGAAGCAAAGCAGCATATGGATCCGGTACTGGCTGAAAGCGACGTAGTCTATCCCGATCAGACCGTGCTGGACAACGGAACCAGTTTTGCCTTCCTGCCGGAAGAAATCTCCCGGTATATGGAAACCCTGTTTATGCAGGTCAGAAACAGCTAAATACAAAAAACGGGTGCTGCCAATGCAGCACCCGTTCTTTTGGGAGAAATTCTGATTTATGAGCCCCCGCCCTACAGATTAGAACGATAAACCGGAATTTAACCGTAGCATAACCGGGCAGCGGCAAGCTGCCCGGTTGGCGTTTTATATGTTTCTTATAAAGGATTCGATGGCATCCGGTAATTGGGCGGCATCCGTGCAGAAAACTTCTCCGCCGGCATCCAGCAAGGTCTGTTTGTCACGGAAGCCCCACAGGACACTGACACAGGGCACGCCGGCATTTTTTGCGGTGGCTACATCCACCTCACTATCGCCCACATACACACATTTTTCTGCGCCCAGCGCTTTCAGGGTCAGATGCACCATGTCCGGCGCCGGTTTCCGGGGGCAATCCTCGCTGACGCCCCGGGCATAGATGCCGGGAAAATATTTAGCGCACAAGGCCTTTACCGCCGGGTCCGGCTTATTGGATACGATAGCCAGCTTGTACTTCTGCCCCAGTTTATCAATGGCTTCCATAACCCCGGGATAGGGCGCTGCGGTTCCATCGGCACTGGTACGGTTATAGTATTCTTGGTAATAATCAAGCACTTCCTCCAAAGGCGGATGGTTGACCTTCTCCGGCAAGGAAAGCCGGATCTGATTTCTCGCACCATTGCCAACGAAGGTACGGATCTCCTCCATAGAACGAAGGGGACAGCCGAAATGTGCCAAAGTGTAGTTGGTGGCATTATACAGATCTTCCAAAGTATTCAAAAGCGTGCCGTCCAAGTCAAAAAGAATGGCTGTTTTCATTCTTTCTCTTCCCCTCTTAGTTTTTGTGCTCTGTAAATTCCGTCACGAAACGCAGCTGTGCGCCGCTATAGCCGGCAAAACAGACAGCGATAACAGCAAGCAAGGCAATCGTTTCATGATTTTTCCCTTCTTTTACTTCAAGGCATCCAAAAGCTTTATAAATTCTTCCGCAAGGGTCTCTGCTGTGCCGGGTTCAAAATCTGTGACGCAGGCTTCGTAACAATCGATCTCAATACCCTTTTTGCTGGGAATATAGCCCATGTCGCCCTCGCTGTTGGTAACAATAAAAGTCATGTCGCACTTGGCATTTCCCTTGATGTACATACCTTGGGTGCTAAACATCTCATAAGGCGCAAAGACAAAACCCAGATTTCCCAGCTTCATGACCCGCAGCTCCATGCTCCGGGTGGGAGGGGCGGAGACTCTGTTCTTCACGGCGTTGGCTTCATAGTAACTGGAAAAACCGTTTTCCCGGGCAGCCGCAATGGTTTCCGGTGCGGAGACACCATACTCCCGGGCAACGGCCACCACAGCCTTCGCCTCCATAAATTTCTCTACTTTTTCTTTATTGGACTTGCCGGTAAAGGTCACAGTGGAAAGTGCCATTTCGGCGTCTTTCATTTTCACCAGATCCCCCAACGCATCTACTGCGTATTTCCCAAGCGCTTCACCATAGGGTCTATACTCGCCCTTTTGGAACCTTCCCTCCCCTTCAATGCTGCTGCGACTGATCTGATCCCCGGCAGCACCAATAAAATATGCAGCCAGTACATCGGCATGTTCCTCCACATAGGCTCTGGTAATACCGGGAAAATCTGCAGAAAGCTTTGTCTGAGCAGAACCACCGTTAAAGGTAGCATGGGCAGGAAAACTCATGAGCAGGATATCCTTTTTATCCTTACGCATAAGTTTGACAAGCTGTAATTCCCCGTCAGCCTCCGTAGAATGATCCAGAATCTCTCCGTTTTTAAAATTGCCAAAGTTAGAACCGGCATAGCTGCCGTCGCTAAGCAGATAGTGGCGCACAAAGGCCATGCCTTCGGTCATTGTGCTTCCATAGTAGACCTCTGTGGCAGCCAGATCGGCAATCGCATCGGTAGCGGCTTGGACGGCTGCCTTAAAGAACAACCCCCGGTATTCCACCACACCGTCAAAATCATTGCGAATCGCCGGTGCACTGTGGGTGTGGGTGGCATTCATCAAAATATTTTCCTGTGGCACACCGGTGGCTTTACTGACTGTAGCCTTAGTCAGATCCACAAAGTTATCCGTAGCTGTAATCAGGTCCATGGAATAAAGCAGAATGGTCTTTTCCTGCTGATGCAGTGCTACACAGGTGATTGAAAGATCATCCATTTCACCGGTAGAGTAGCGCTTGGTCCAATCGCCTCCTGCCAGAGGAACAGAGGCTTCCGGCATGATACTGGCTCTGCCAAAGCCTGTTTGTAAATTTCCGGAGCTTGGGTTACTGCAGGCGAAAAGCCCCAGCCCCAGCGCAATGGTCAGAATAAAAACAAGGATTCGTCTCATTCCGTTCTCTCCTTTTATATGTCTTCTTCATTGTATCGTTTTCCATCAAAATTTGCAATCAAAATACCAAATTATCCGGCACAATAAATTTCAATTTATCGAACATCTAAAAACAGCAGGCTTTCGGTTTCCATGGGACGAAAAGGCACTGCACTTCCTCAAGATAGACCGCTTCTTAAACCGCATAAGGGGTGCGCCGCAGCATCGAAAATGCGCGTCCCGTGGGTGGAGCGAACAGTGCGATAAATGGGAATTGGCCCAATTGAACAATAAGAAAGCCGCCGGCTTGGAGATACCAAACCGGCGGCAATATTTTCAATTACTGCAGGTGGGATTCGTTGATGAGGATATGCACATCGTCCAGCTGCTTCTGGGAAACAGTGGTGGGGGCATCCATCATCAGATCCTGCGCATTCTTGTTCAGGGGGAAGGTAATGACTTCGCGGATGGACTCCTCGCCGCACAGCAGCATCACAATCCGGTCAATGCCGGGAGCTGCGCCTGCATGGGGAGGTGCACCGTAGGTAAAGGCATTGTACATCGCAGGGAACTTTGCCTTCACATTTTCTTCACCCAAGCCAACCATCTGGAAGGCCTTGACCATGATCTCGGGATCGTGGTTCCGAACAGCACCGGAAGCAGACTCATAGCCGTTGACAACCAGATCGTACTGGTTGGCGTTGATGGCCAACAGCTTCTCGATATCGCCCTCAGCGGCCTCCAGCGCTTCCTTGCCGCCTACAGGCATAGAGAAGGGGTTATGGCAGAACTCCAACTGACCGGACTCTTCACCCATCTCGTACATGGGGAAGTCCACGATCCAGCAGCAGGCGTACTGCTCTTCGTCAAAGTGGCCGGGCAGGCGCTTACCCATCATGGTACGGATCACGCCGGCGGTCTTCTGGGCTGCCAGCTTCTTGCCGGCGGCCATGCAGACAAAGCTGCCGGGCTTCAGGTTCAGCTTCTCGGTCAGGGCTGCCTTCTGCTCAGCAAGGAACTTAGAAACGCCACCGGTCAGCTCGCCGTTCTCGTCCACCTTGAACCAGCAAGCCTTGTTGGCAGTCTGCACTTCCACATCGTTTAAGAGCTTATCGATCCACTTACGGCCCTCGGCGAAATTGTCCACAGCAACAGCCTTGACAACAGCGTTCTGGAAAGGACCAAACTCGCAGCCGGCAACGGCCTCGGTGATATCCTGCACCTCAAGATCGATACGCAGATCGGGCTTATCGGAGCCATAGCGCTCCATCGCCTCGTTAAAGGGAATCCGGATAAAGGGATAAGAGGAAACTCTCTTATACTTGCCGTACTTGCAGAAGATGGGCTGCAGCACTTCTTCCAATGTGGTCAGCACATCGTCCTGCGTAGCAAAAGCCATTTCCATATCCAGCTGATAGAACTCGCCGGGTGTACGGTCCGCACGGGCATCCTCATCACGGAAGCAAGGTGCGATCTGGAAATAACGGTCAAAACCGGAGGTCATCAACAGCTGCTTAAACTGCTGGGGTGCCTGCGGCAATGCGTAGAACTTGCCGGGGTGATTCCGGGCAGGCACCAAGAAGTCACGGGCGCCCTCAGGAGAGGAAGCGGTCAAAATGGGGGTGGTGATCTCCAAGAAGCCGTGGTCGGTCATGGCTGCGCGGATCGCGGCAACCACTTGGCAGCGCAGGATGATATTCTTCTTCACCGCAGGATTACGCAGATCCAGATAACGGTACTTCAGTCTTACATTTTCATCAGCTTCCTTGGACTTGTTGATCTCAAAGGGCAGCTGATTGTGGCGGCATTTGCCCAGCACCTTGATGGCTGTGGGAACCACCTCGATCTCACCGGTAGGCTGCTTGGGATTCTTGCTCTCCCGCTCCCGTACCACACCAGTAACCTGCACAGTAGATTCTTTATTGATGCCCTTGACAAGCTGCATCATTTCAGCGGTCTCTACCACCACCTGTGTGGTGCCGTAATAGTCACGAAGCACCAAGAAGGCAAAGTTGGAGCCAACTTCACGGATATTTTCCAGCCAACCGGCTAAGGTGACATTCTGACCTGCATCCGCAAGGCGGAGCTGACCGCAATTATGGGTTCTGGATTGCATCATAGCTATAATCCCCTTATTCTAAAAGTTATCGATTTATTCTCTCATAAAATAAGGAAAAAGTCAATCACTGTTCGTTTTTTTCAAACCCCGATTTCGCCGGCCCGCAACCATAAATACAGGGAACGCCAACATCAGCGTTCCCTGTAATATCGATTTATCTGCCGGGTCGGTTGCCCATACCACCAAAGCCGGCATTACCGGTTTGGGGCGTATTGGAGATCTGCGGAGTATCATAGTAGGCATAGTAGACAATCTGGCCTTCCTGCAAGCCGGACAGGATCTGCACCGTTTCGCCGTCAGACACGCCGACCGTCACCTCCACCGCACCGGTAAAGGCTTCTTTTTTCTCATTGTAGCCGGTATAGACCAGTGTTTTGCTTCCCTGCTCCACCAAGGCTGCCACCGGCAGTGTCAGTACATTCTCCCAAGATTCCAAAGGAATCTCCGCCGTGGCATTCATGCCGGAAAGCATGTTTTCCAGCCGGTCCATGGTCAATGTCACCGCATACTTACTTTGACCGCCGTCACTTTCGCCGGTATTGCTGATATCCGTGATTCGGGCGGTGCACTTTTCGCCGCCGAGGGCATCTACTTTCACTTGGGCAGACATGCCGGTACGCAGCTTTGCCACATCCATTTCATCAACCAAAATCTTCAAGGTCACCTGCGTCTGGGGATTTACCTGACCGATTTGGATCACCTGCAGGCCGTACAGTTCAAAGGCTTCCTGTTGCTGACTGCCACCGCCGGAAGGACGATTGCTGCCGGATGGGCGGTTGTTACCGGACGGGCGGTTGCCGCCGGGGATATTGCCGCCGGGGGTATTGCCGCCGGGTTGGGAGGGCTGCTGCTCCGGCACATCCTGCGGCGCTTTCTGCACCCGGACGATCCATACCGGCTGCCCCTGCAGATCAAAGGCAAACAGAAGGATATCTCCGGCTGTCACCGTCAGCGGATCAATCTGCTGCCAGATGTTTTCCACCAGCTCATAGACAGGTACAGCCCCCTCAAAAAGCTGGGCTTGGGTAAAGGTTTCTTCCGTTAAAAGCACACCGGCAAGATCCATATAATCCGTAACAGGCTGCTCCTGCGGATTGATCAGCAGTGTCCATCCGTTCTGACCCACGCCGGTGACCTTACCCACATAATTGACATATTGGGTCTGATCGTCACCATTGGGAGCATTTGCCAAAAGGTCCAGACTGTAGCCGGTATAAGCGCTTAACAGCTGGGTGCTGTTTTTATCCAGACCGGTCACTGTACCATCGCAGGAAGCACGCAGCTGCCGGGTCTGATACATTTGGAACAAATCCAGCATAAGCGCTTCATATTCCTGCCGCTGTGCTACCAGCTGATGGTAGGCAGCGGTATTGCCGGTATCTGTCAGCTTCATCAGTGTCTGCCCTACCTTGGCATTACTGCCTTCCTTTGCGGAAACACTGCTCACTGTACCGGTATAGGCCGTTGCTTTCCACGGGCTGAGAATATACAATTTTCCGCTGCCCAACACTTTTTCTCCGGCGCTGACCTGCACCGTCTGACCTTCTTCATAGTCTTTATCTGTTACCGTAACGATCATTTCTCCGGCAAGGTTCGATTTGACCTTACCGGTGACGGTCTTGCCGTTTTCCAACGTCACAGCGACGGATTCCCCGGCGCCGAGGTTACTTTGCACCGTCAGATCCACCGCCATCAGCCCATCCAGACTCAGTACCGCCAAGGCGCCATGCTCCAGCATCACCGCCTGTACGCTGTCGCCTTTTTTTGCATATACATGTTTCACCGTACCGCCGGAAAGGGCTTTGACCGTTTCTGCGGTACTCTTCTTTCCTTCCGTTTGAATGCGCTTGGCTAAATAATCCAAGGTTTGCTGCACCTGTGTAATGGCTTTCATCACGGAAACACGGTCCACAGTGGCAACGGCATCGCCCTGTTTGACTGTGTCACCGTTGGAAACCGCATAGCCGGTGATCTTCACCGCCGCAGGCACCGTCAGCAACTGCGGATCCTCCCCGGCCAGCACGCCGCCGCCGATGATCCGGGATGTCAAGTTACCCAAAGCAACCTTTGCAGTAAGAATGCTGGGTTCCGGACCTTTGGCTTCCGGTTTCTGCTTGGCAATCACCGGCATCAGCGCCAGCACGCCAACCAAAACCAGAACACAAGCCGCCGCGATTACCTGCTTTATTCTTTTCTTTTTCGCTTTATCCATGGTTATCCTCCATAATGCAGCGCATCAATGGGCTTCATTTTAGCCGCTTTATTGGCCGGGTAGAGGCCAAAGACCAAACCGATCACAAAGCAGAACAGCACTGCGATCAGCACCACGCCGCCATCCAGAGAGAAGGTGATTTCCAAACTGGAAACCACTGTGGTCACCGTCTGCAAAATCGCCCACGAAAGGAAAATTCCCAATGCGCAGCCCAACATGCAAAGGACCACTGCCTCCATCAAAAACTGGCTCAGAATCGTACCCCGGCTGGCACCGATGGCTTTCCGGATGCCGATCTCACGGGTCCGTTCCGTAACCGTGACCAGCATAATATTCATAATGCCGATGCCGCCTACCACCAGCGAGATGGCGGCGATACCGCCCAAAAGGATCGTCAGCACCGAAGTGATGGAGCTCATGGCGTTTTCCAGCACATCCTGCGTGGACACAGAGAACGCCTCTTCGTCCTCTTCAAAGCGCTCCATCAGCAATTCGGTAATGGCGGTTTTTGCCATATCCACCGTTCCGCCCTCCGGGGCGCTAACATAAAATCTGGTCACATCCCCCAGTAAACTGTCGGACAGCCGCAGCAAGGAGGTATAGGGCAGGTAAACCGTCATACCGCCGGAGCTGAGGCTGGTAAGGCTGCCGTCTTCTTCATACAGCACACCCACAATGGTATACTCCACCCCGTCCAGACGCACCGCCTGACCGATACAATCGGTGTAGCCCATCAATTCTTCCGCTGCTGCGTTATTGAGTACGCAAACATAGCTATGATTCTCTATATCCGCGGTTTTCAGCCAGCGACCCATTTCCATCTGCAGGCCCTGCAGTGCATACCATGCAGCCGTAGTGCCGTAAAGGGTGACACTGCCGCTTTCCTCCCGACCGTGGGCTGTTGCGGAATCCGTCCAGTAAGGAGCCAGCAGCCCCACATCCGTGCGCTCTGACCACTGGTTCAGAAGCGCCGGATCAATCGGGCTTCCCTTATCATCCGAAACAGTAACAGACATCATGCTGTTGCCCAAACCGGATACCGCATCCGTTACCGAGGTAGTCGCGCCGTTGACCAAGCTCACCAGCACCACCAACGCCATCACACCGATAATGATGCCCAGCATCGTCAGCACCGCCCGAAGCTTATTGGAGCTAATGGACCGCAGAGCCATTTTTAGTGCCATCATAACTGCACCTCCGTAATTCTTCCGTCCAAAATATGCACGGAGCGCTCTGCCTGCTTTGCCACATCGCGATCATGGGTAATGAGCACAATGGTGTTGCCTTGGGCGTGCAGTTCGTGGAAAATGTCAATGATCTCCTGACCGGTTTTGGAATCCAGCGCACCGGTAGGCTCATCCGCCAAGATCAGCTTGGGATTGGTGACAATCGCTCTGGCAATGGCCACCCGCTGCTGCTGACCGCCGGAAAGCTCTGTGGGCAGATGGTTTGCCCGATTGGTCAAGCCCACCCGTTCCAATGCCGCCGCTACCCGCTGCTGCCGCTCCGGCCGCTTCACTTTTTGATAGATCAAGGGAAGCTCTACATTTTCCCAAGCGGTAAGCTTAGGGATCAGGTTGAAGCTTTGAAACACGAAACCGATCTTTTCATTCCGGATAGCTGCCAACTCATTTTCCGAATACGCCTCAATGGGCAGCCCATCCAGACGGTAAGCGCCAGCATCCGCCACATCCAGACAGCCGATAATATTCATAAGGGTGGATTTACCGCTGCCGGAAGGGCCGATGATGCTGACAAATTCTTTGGGATAGATATGCAAGGATGCACGGTCCAGCGCCCGGACCCGCTCATCGCCCACCAAGTAAACCTTGGAAATATCGTTCATATCGATCATGGCATTCCCTCTCAGCCGGCATTTGTGCCCCAGCTGGGCCGGTTGCTATTGCCGGAATTGCCGCTGGGTCGGTTGCTATTGCCAGAATTGCCGCCCCAGTTAGGGCGGTTGCTATTTCCGGAATTGCTGCCGGGTCGGTTACTGCTGCCGGAATTGCCGCCGGGGCGCAGATTACCACCCATATTACCGAAGCCACCCATATTACCGAAGCCGCCGAAATTGTTGCTCTGCTGCTTGGTATAATACACAGTATCGCCTTCCTGTAAGCCGGACTTGATTTCTACATAAGTACTGTTTTGCAAGCCGACAATCACATCCACACGGCCGCCGTATTCCTGCTTCTGGGCATCGTATTGGGTGTATACATATGCGCCATCCCGGGTCAGGTGCAGTGCCTCCACCGGGATCAGCAGTGCGTTATCCACACCTTGGATCCGCACACTGACACTGGCGGTCATACCGGAAAGCATACCGGAAACTTTGTTCAGCTCCACCACCGCAGTATAACTTCCGGAATCGCCACTGCGGTCGATCTCCGTCAAGGTGCCGGAAAAAGCAGCTTCGCCTACGGAGCTGACAGTCACATACACTTGCTGCCCCAATTCCAAAGAAAGGATGTCATCTTCATCCACTGTAATGGTCACAGACATCTTCTCATCGGCAGACAAGGTCACCACCGGCGTTTCACTTTCCGTGCCGTTTTCTGTAAAGTCCACGCTTTGAACGCTGCCGGGCTTGTCTGCCAGCACAGCACCGTCATGCCGGATCTTCAAAAGGGCCAGCAATGTTTCTTCTTTTTCGCTGCGCTGACGCAGCAGGGATTCATAATTGGCGCTGTACTGGGTGTCCTTCAGGGTAAACAGCTTTGTGGATGCTGAAACCTTTTTCCCTTCGGAAACCTTCACCGCGCTGACCGTGCCGGCATAGCCGGTGATCCGCAAGGGTCTGTGGATCTCCAGTTTGGCGGTTCCCAGTTCTTTACCCTCAGGGTCCAGCACCTTGACCGCTTCTTGATACTTCGGGCCGTTGTCTGTCACCAAAACAGTGGCAACCCCGGCAATGACACTTTCCACCTTACCGGTGATCTGATTGCCGTTTGCACGCAGGACGTTCACTTTATCCCCGGCCTGCAGGGCCTGCGTTTCCAATGTAAAAGACATATAACCATCCAAAGAAAGGATCGCCAAAGCACCTTCTTCGTACATCACATCCGCCACTTTGCTGCCCTTCTTGGCATATACTGCCTTGACTCGGCCGCTGACGCCGGCTTTCACACTGCTGCCGGCAGCATCCTCTTCCGCATTGCTGATGGCATCATCCAGATCATCGAGTTGCGCTTGCAGATCCGCCATGGCACTGATCACGGAGGCGATATCCACCGTAGCCAAAACCGTTCCTTTTTCAACGGCCGCGTTTTTCCGCACAAGCACCTCCTTCACCGTTACACCCGCAGGCACGGTAACCTTTTCCAGATCCACATCTGCCAAAGAGCCGGACCCGGACACAACTGTGCTGACGGTGCCGGTGGTAACCGTATGTGAAAGCACCTGCGCACCGGTGCCGCCAAACTGCGCCTTCACCCGGCGCTGCAACATACTCACGCCCACAACGGTCAAAATCGCCACAGCTGTCACCGTGACCGCCACCGTGATTATAATTCTCTTTCTTTTGCGCTTTCTGCTTTTATTCAATGCCTCAAACAGGGCATCATCCTGCGCTTCCGGTCCGGTTTGGACTACATGTTCCTGATTCTCCATAGCGTCTCCTTTCATAAATGCCGTTTTCTTGCATTTGCTACGATTATACACCCTGAGCCTTTACTGAAACTGAAGAACCGCTTATATATTTTCCTTTTTTATGAATTTCTTTTTCCCTTTACTTTGCAGGCATGTATTTGGCAGAATGCACAGTTTTTCCTTTCTGTTTTTTATGCGCTTAACATTTCTTTAATAGAAGATTCCTTGAATCTTGAACTTTATATTGTATAATCATTCCATAAAGGTGAAGATTTTTCATTCCTACCTCTCTTTTCAAGGGATCTCCCCGGCACCGACCGGTCATCGGTGTCGGGGAAACTCTTTGTACAAAAATCCGCCCCGGGAAAATCCCGGGGCGGTTTGTGTTTTATTGGAAGGACAGTTTTACCGGATCGGTGTCTTTGATGGTTTTCCATGTTTCCGTGTTGAAAATGTGGAAGGAAAATTCCAGCTGCTCTATTTTCTCAATGCCATTCTCCTCCAGATCGGAGTTCAAAAAGGTAATCCCTGCCACCGCGTGTTTTCCCGGCAGGACCTCTTGGGAAAAGAGCGTCTCTACCATAAAGCCGTTGATGGAGGTCTCCCGGGTCTGCACCGTAACAGACTTGCTGCCGCCGTTATAGATATACACCTGCAGCTCCGGTCCTAAAATGGAATCCTTTTCAGAAAGGCCCTTGGCGATCACTTTGATATCATCCCCCTCATATACCGGTGTTCCGGTATGGTCGTAGGTATAGGAAAAGGTGTCAGCCAAAGATGTTTTTACTTGGATCTGCTCAGAATCAAGGTAGGCATCCCAATCCTCCGTGGTAAATACATGGAAAGAAAACTCCAGATCCGCAATTTGAGTAATGCCGCTGCGCTCCAGATCCGCAGACAGGAAGGTAATGGCATCGTTGGCCTTTTTGCCTGCTGCCACATCCGCAGAGAACATGGTCTCCACCATATAGCCGTTAACGGAAACATTCCGGCACTGCACTGTCAGGTTCTTATCGGAATTGTTTTCGATCAGCAATTTCAGCTCTGTACCGAACAGAGAATCGGTGTCCAGCTCCTTCACCTGAATTTTCAGATCCTTCTGCTCCAGAATCACTGCCGGCGCAACGGTTGCCTGCTGGGCATTTTGGCTTCCGCCTACACTTCCGGAGGAATCCGGCAGAAGAAGTTCCCCGTCTCCGCCACCGCAAGCTGCCAGAAATACCGCCATCCAACATGCCAGCATCATACAAATAAGTTTTTTCATAATCTCATCCTTTCTTTTTGGGTCACTTTGTTCCGCTACTTAATTTTAGACATTTTCCGTCTATTTGTCAATAGATAGTTTCTATCTAGGTTAAACTGTTACCGAGGTGACTGCAATGGAACTTTCTTTTGGCGAAAAGATCCGGAACTTGCGAGAAGACAATGATCTGAATCAGACCCAGCTGGGAGAAGCCGTAGGCATGACCCAACGGAAGATCTCCTATATTGAATGCGGAAAATACGAGCCCAGTCTGGAAGATATTACCGCTCTTTGCCGGTTCTTCCGGGTCAGTGCCGACTACTTGCTGGGTCTGCCGGATTACCGGAAGGAAACAACAGGATGTAAATAGCATCCGACTTGGGTATCATCACTATACTACAGAAACACTGCGAAATCTGTCGAAAACCGTCACATAGAAAAAGCGCGTGCTGCGAAAAATCTCGCAACACGCGCTTTTATTCAAATGATTGGTTTAGGGCCCTATGGAGTCGTCCACCTCAATGATTATTGGATGCTTCCTCTTGGGCATCCAACACGCAGTCGATGGTCAGCACCACCGCCAATGCGATAATCTCATCTTTGGCATCACGAATATCCAGCTCATAGCTGTCACCCCAGCTCATCCACTCCTTGCGGATCGCTACAATGGGATAGCCGTTTTGGGTGATCTGATAGTCATGGGCCATAAAGCTGCCATCAATTTCCCAGCCCAGACCCTCTATGGTGTACTTAGGAAACAGGAAGGTAAATTCTTTTTTGATCTCAGCCACCTGCCGCTCATTGCAAAACACATAAAACCGGGGTAAAAAGCTCCAAACCTCCTGCTTGATAAAGGCCACTTCCCTGCCGTGGATATCATAAATATGGAGTTTCTTACCAAAGGAGAACACTTCCCCTTCCACATAGTAGCGATCCCGGCCTGTCTCATCCTTAACCGTAAACTTATCTCCCCAACTGAAAACCTTTTGTTTTATGTATAGATGCATACCCTTTCCTCCCATCATGGTTTCTATCTGTATTTTATCATTTTCCGGTTTTAAATACAATCCCCGCACTTAAGAGAAAAATTTGAAGAAAACACTTGACAAACGGCACAACCTTGGCTATAATCACTCATGCCCATGGACGATTAGCTCAGCTGGCTAGAGCATCCGCTTGACGTGCGGAAGGTCATAGGTTCGAGTCCTATATCGTCCACCAGAAAAAGAAACCACACCATTCGGTGTGGTTTTTCTTTTTCTCTGTGGACTTAGGACTCGAACCCATCGCAGTGCAAGGCTCCGGTGGAGCCTTGCTGCAACCAGTTCAAAAACTGGTTGCTACCTTGATTACTCGAGTCCTATATTAGATCTATCGTTATCGCAACACCCAAACGGACTGGGTTTTCTTTTTCTCTACGGACTATAGGGCGGGGGCTTGCGCCCGCCGAAAGACATCAAACCGAGACATTGAAAGTATATGGTTCATGTGATATAATCCATTCGAAAAACTTGAATTTTTAGGGATGATTGAGATGATTATTTTAATTACCGGAGCATCGCATACAGGCAAAACTGCACTTGCTCAAAAGTTGCTGGAAAAATATAAATATCCGTATTTGTCTATTGACCATTTGAAAATGGGTTTAATTCGTAGTGGTAACACAGAACTTACCCCTATGGACGATACGGAATTAATCGAATATTTGTGGCCGATTGTTCGGGAAATGATAAAAACTGCTATTGAAAACAAGCAGAACTTAATTGTCGAAGGTTGCTATATTCCATTCGATTGGCAGAAGGACTTTGACTCTGAATATCTTGAAAACATCAGATATTACTGTCTTGTAATGAGTAAGGAATATATCAGAAACCACTTTGCTGACATAAAGAAACATGCAAATGTCATTGAAAGTCGTTTGGATGATGAATGGTGCACAATGGAGCGTGTGTTGGCAGATAATGCAGAAATGTTATCCCTTGCACAAAAGCATAATGTGAACTACATACTCATGAAAGATAAGTATGAAATCAATATTAATTTATAACGACAACTTCCAATTTTCTGAAAAGATTACCGCAGCATCCACCGTGGGTGCTGCGGTTGCTTATTGGGTTCGCGGCGGGAGCAAGCCCCCGCCCTACCCGCCTATAACACGCCTATGCCTCATAGGAGATTGCCACGGCTGCATACGCAGCCTCTTATGACAGGGAAGGCGTATCCTGCATATAAAGAAGGGACAACCCGCAATCGGGTTGTCCCTTGTTTTTCAGCCGGATACGCCGTCGACGGGTTGTGTGCCGGTGAATTCCAGCACCAGCCGGTTGGGCAGGCACACGATCTGGGCGCCCCTGTCGCAGTAGCCTCGCGCCATACAGTAATGGTCCGGGCAGCTTGCTTCCGTCACCGCCACTTTGCCGTCCTTGACCGTGATCACATTGGTACCCATGGCGGTAGTAACCGTGACCTGTGTGTCCGTGTTTAAGGGCAAAGTATAAAGCAGCTTCCCCTCAGAGATCACCTTTACTCCATCTGCCGGAGGACCGGGCATCAGCAGCCACAGGCTTAAGCCGATGCACACCGCCAGCACGGAAGCGATCACCAATATCCATGTTCTTGTTCTCAACGGGCGATCACCTCATATTCACAGCCACTGAGGGCTGCGCCCTGCGTGGCATAGATCTTGCCGGTATCCGTCACAAACACTGCTTCGAAATCCTCACTTTGCCGCCAAAAATCGGAGGCTTTCTCCAGCCCCATCACAAATAAGGCGGTGGAAAATACATCCGCGGTTAGACCGTCCGCACAAATTACAGTCACGGACCGCAAGCCGCTTTGGGCCGGCCTTCCCGTCTCCGGATCCAGTATATGATGGTAACGGGTACCGTCTTTTTCAAAAAAGCGCTGATAATCCCCGGAGGTGACCACAGCCATTGTGCCTACTACGGACACCGTTCCCAGATAGTTCCCTCCGTCAGGGTTCTGAATGCCGATGACCCAAGGGGAATGGTCCTTCTTTTCTCCGTAAGTTTGGATATTGCCCCCCAGATTCAAAATTGCCCGGTCAACCCTCAGTGTTTCCAGAAGCTGAACCGCCTGCTGCCCGGTGTAGCCTTTCACCGCGCCGCCCAAATCCCATTGTACCGGCGCTTGCTGAAGCGCCGCTTCCTCAGGTACACGATACGCCCCATCATAAAAGCCCCAAGCCCGGATATAACCGCCTAAGCGGGGATCAAATGCACCCTTTGTTCGCTTTGACAGTTCCTCTGCCCGTTGCAGAAAATCATGGGCATCTTGGGATACCACCGCGCCGCCGGCATTTAACCGCCCGACAATGGAGTTCCGGTCCATAGCAGACCATGTGTTTTCCGTTTCCTCAATCAGTACTGCCAGCTTCTGTTGGGCGGCCTCGCTATCTTTTCCCCAAACCTGCAGATCCATCACCGTATCCATGGCAAACACCGTCTTTTGGGTATGGACTGAACAGCCGGAAAGGCACAAAAATGCCAACGCCACCATACCGCAGATCCACTTTTTCATGTCCATACCTCCTTTTATGGTATCTTTATCGGGAGTATAGCAAAAATATACGAGAAAATCAATGTTTTATATTGGAAAACCTCTTGACTTTTGGAAATTGGGATGGTAAAATGTTCGAGCCGCATTGAATGGGCTAAAGTTGGTGCGCCCAAAACGCCCCGCCCTAAGAGCGAGACTACACAATATAAAGTAGGTGAAAACAATGAAAGCAGTTATCGTGACCGGTGGTAAGCAGTATACCGTCTCCGAGGGTGATGTCCTGTACATCGAGAAGCTGGAGGCCGAAGCTGAAGCTACCGTGAAGTTCGAGCAGGTTCTGGCAGTGCTGGATGGTGAGAACTCCAAGATCGGCGCTCCCGTGGTTGAGGGTGCTTCCGTCGAGGCCAAGGTCATCAAGACCGGCAAGGCTAAGAAGGTCATCGTCTTCAAGTACAAGGCTAAGAAGAACGAGAAGAAGAAGCAGGGCCATCGTCAGCCCTACACCAAGGTGGAGATCACCAAGATCGCTCTGTAATTATGACTAGATGCGAGTTTTTTATGGACGGCGACAGAATCACTGGATTCTCCGTTGCCGGTCACAGCGGCTATGCCGAAGCCGGTGCAGACATTGTCTGCGCTGCGGTTTCCACCGCTGTCACCATGGCCGAAGCCATCATCAATGAGGTGTGTGGCGCAAAGGCCAAGGTTCGGGTCAAAGAGGAAGACGCCCGCGTCACTCTGACCCTCCCCACTTCCTGTGATGAAGAGGAAACAGTGCAGGCGGCTCTTTCCGGCCTGATGCTGACCCTTTTGAGCATCAAGGAAGATTATGAAGATTATATCGAAGTTTTGGAGGTGTAACACCATGCTGAAAATTGGTATTCAGTTTTTCGCTCACCACAAGGGCGGCGGTTCTACCAAGAACGGTCGTGATTCCGAGGCTAAGCGTCTGGGCGTGAAGCGTGCCGACGGTCAGTTTGTTCTGGCCGGCAACATTCTGGTTCGCCAGAGAGGCACTCATATCCATCCCGGTGTCAATGTCGGTATCGGCAGTGATGACACTCTGTTCGCTCTGATTGACGGTACTGTCAAGTTCGAGCGCAAGGGTAAGGATCGCCGTCAGTGCTCCGTTTACGCCATCGAGCAGTAATCACGGATCACCGAATAGCTTGCTAGAGGCTGCTGCAAACTACTGCAGCAGCCCCTTTTTTCTCTGTACTGTGATAAATTTTAATTTAAAGGGCAGCTGCTCTTCAAATTGGAATTTATGACAGTACAGGCATCCATATTGATTGGAGGTTTTTCTATGTTTGTAGATAAAGTACGAATTACCGTTGTCGGCGGTCGCGGCGGCGACGGCGCCGTGGCGTTCCACCGGGAAAAATATGTAGCTGCCGGCGGTCCTGACGGCGGCGATGGTGGTCATGGCGGCAGTGTGATCCTGCGGGTCAACGACAATATGACCACCCTGCTTGATTTTCGTTATAAACGTAAGTATTCTGCTCCTGCCGGCCAGAACGGCCAAGGTCGGAATATGGCCGGCAAGCGGGGCGAGCCGCTGATCATCCAAGTACCCCGGGGCACCGTGGTCCGGGATGCCGAAACCAATCAGATCATTGTGGACATGTCCACCGGCGAAGACCACATTATCGCCAAAGGCGGCAGAGGCGGTTGGGGCAACTCCCATTTTGCCACCGCTACCCGGCAAGTCCCCCGGTTTGCCAAAGCAGGCACCAAGGGACAGGAGCGGGATATTATTCTGGAGCTGAAGCTTCTGGCGGATGTGGGTCTGGTAGGTTTCCCCAATGTCGGCAAGTCCACTTTGCTGTCCGTTACCTCTAATGCCCGACCCAAGATCGCCAACTATCATTTCACCACACTGTTTCCCAATTTAGGTGTGATCTATGTAGACGAGGGCGTGTCCTTTGTCATGGCAGATATCCCCGGCATTATCGAAGGCGCAGCAGAAGGTGCCGGTCTGGGTCACGATTTTTTGCGGCACATTGACCGCTGCCGCTTGCTTGTGCATGTGGTAGATGTTTCCGGTAGTGAAGGCCGGGATCCTGTAGAGGATTTCGACGCCATCTGCGAGGAGCTCCACAACTACAGCATTGATCTGGGGGATCGCCCTATGATTGTAGCTGCCAACAAATGCGATCTTCTGATGCCGGAAAGCGACAACTTGGAACGGCTCCGGGCCCATGTGGAAGCGGCCGGTTGCCAGCTTTATGAAATTTCTGCCGGCACGACCCAAGGCACCAAGAACCTGATGCGGGTGGTTGCAGAAAAGTTGCGGACACTCCCCCCGGTCACTATTTACGAGCCGGAATATGTGGAGGTCATCGAAGCCGCCGGAGATCCCAACCAGCTGCAGATCGAGCATCTGGGCAGTACTTGGGTAATTACCGGCACTTGGCTGGAACGGCTGATTCAAAGCATCAATTTTGATGACTACGAATCCCGAAACTATTTTGACACCCAGCTGCGCAAGTGCGGCCTGTTTACCCGCTTGGAAGAAATGGGCATTCAGGACGGCGATGTGGTAGATATCTACGACATGCAGTTTGAATATCAGCGATAAAGATTACCGCCGTCGGTGCTTGCATCGACGGCGGTTTTATTATATACTATATTAAAATAGTATAAATCTCAATTTGAAGGGATGATTTTATGGATTTTAAGGTTTTGGCGGTAGGCGATGTGGTTTGCCAGCCGGGTATAGAACGAATCCGCCGTTCCCTGAGAAAATTAAAAGCCGCCACCGGGGCGGATTTCGTGATCGTCAACGGAGAAAACGCCGCAGTGGTAGGCATCACTCCGGATCAGGCAGAAGATATTTTTGATGCCGGCGCCGATGTAATCACCTTAGGCAATCATACCTTCGGCAAACGGGAGATCGCCGACTATCTGGATGAGAACCGCCGCATCCTACGGCCTGCCAACTACGCTCCGCAAATGCCGGGCAACGGCTGGGGTGTTTATGAAACCGAGTTCGGTCCGGTGGCAGTAATCGATCTGCAAGGCCGGTGCAATATGGACTACACCCCGGACAATCCCTTCCTAGCCGTAGAAAAAATCATAAAAGAACTGGACACCAAGCTGATCTTGGTGGAACTTCATGCGGAGGCTACCTCCGAAAAGCTTGCCATGGGCTACATGCTGGACGGCAACGTCAGCGCGGTATGGGGTACCCACACCCACGTTCCCACCGCAGATGCCCAAGTGCTCCCCAACGGCACCGGCTATGTGACCGATCTGGGTATGACCGGCCCGAAGCACTCCGTACTGGGCATTCAGCCCAAGCTTTCCATCGCCCGGTTCCGGGGCGATATTCCGGAGCGTTACCGTTGGGCGGAAGGTCCCACAAAGCTGGAAGCTGTATTATTTACCATCGATCCGCTCACCGGTTTATGCCGCAAAGCAGAAAGGGTTGACTTGTATGATTAAGATCCTCCACAGTGCCGACTGGCATTTGGATGCACCGCTTTTAATGCGCAACCCGGCGCAGACCCGGTATTTGCGGGAAGCCCTTGCAGAGATTCCGGGGAAAATCGCCACCTTGTGCAAAGAAGAAAACTGCGACCTGATGCTGTTGGCCGGTGACCTGTTCGACGGCGCCAGCACCGCCGGCACACTGCAGGAATTGAAGGCCACGCTCCGGGATGTGGGCGTGCCGGTGTTTATCACCCCCGGCAACCACGATTTTGTAAGTGCCAGCGCCCCGTGGACCAGTGAGGTCTGGCCGGAAAATGTGCATATCTTCACCCGCCCTACCATGGAATCCGTGGTGCTGGAAGAGCTGGATCTGCGAATCTATGGCGCCGGCTACATCTCTATGGATTGCCCGGGGCTTTTGAAAGCTTTTTCCGCCGACCACCCCCAGCAATACAAGGTCGGTATTTTACACGCAGACCCCACCCAAGCAAATTCCCCCTACTGTCCCATCTCCAAGCAGCAGATCCAATCCTCCGGGCTGGATTATCTGGCACTGGGACATATCCATAAGGGCGACAGCTTCCGGGCAGGCAAGACCCTGTGCGCATGGCCCGGCTGCCCCATGGGCCGAGGCTACGACGAGCAGGGTGAAAAAGGCGTACTGATCGTCACATTGGACGAAACTGCCGAAGCCCGTTTTGTTTCCTTGGACAGCCCCCGGTTCTTTGATCTGGATATTGCCGCCGGAGAAGACCCCGCCGCCGCACTGGATCAAGTACTGCCGGCTATGGGAAATCAGGATTTTTATCGGGTTACCTTTACAGGCCCCAGCGCGCCATTAGACATGGACACCCTTTTGCGGCCGGAATTTCCCAACCTCGTATTGCGGGATCGCACCACCGCTCCGGTGGATATTTGGAGCAGTGCCGGGCAGGACACCTTTGAAGGGCGGTATTTTAAATTGCTGCAGGCCCAGCTGGAAAATGCAGATGAACTGACCCAAAAAAGAATCCGTCTGGCCGCAGAGATCTCCCGGCGTATTCTGGACGAACAGGAGGTGGTGCTGCCATGAAGATCCTATCTATGCAAGCCACCTTCGGCAAATTGGAAAATGAGACCATCACCTTTGCCCCCGGACTGAATGTGATCCACGCCCCCAACGAGTGGGGCAAAAGCACTTGGTGCGCCTTTATTGCCGCTATGCTCTACGGCATCGATACACGGGAACGAAACACCCAAACGAATCTGGCAGACAAGGAGCGCTACGCCCCTTGGTCCGGTAAGCCCATGTCCGGTCGGATGGAACTGGAATGGAAGGGCAAAAACATCACCATTGAGCGCAGCACCAAAGGACGCAGCATTTTCGGCGTTTTTAACGCCTATGAGACCCAGAGCGGTCTGCCCATTCCGGAGCTGACAGCAGATAACTGCGGTCTTATGCTGCTGGGCGTGGAAAAAAGCGTGTTTGTAAAATCCGCTTTTATCCGTCAGAATGATCTGCAGGTGACCCAAGACGAAGCCCTGCGGCGACGGCTCAACGCGTTGGTAACCACCGGTGACGAGTCCGGTGCCAGCGACCGTCTTGCCCAGAAGCTGAAAGAACTAAAAAACGCATGTCGTCATAATAAGACCGGTCTTTTGCCCCAAGCGGAAGCCCAACGGACACAGACCGCCGGGAAGCTGGAACAACTGCGTTCTTTCCGGCAACAGGCTGCGCAGTTTACCCTGCAGATCGCCGATCTGGATCAGCAGATCGCCGATCTTGAGAATCACCGGCTGGCTTTGGCCTATGCCGCCGCCCAAGAGGATCTGCAACGGGTACAGCAGGCGCAGGTGCAAGCACAGGTTGCCGCACAAAAACAGCAAACGCTCACCGCCGCCTGTGCCGGGCTGCCCACGCCGGCGGAAGCCGCACAAGCCCTGCAGCAGCTTGACCTTCTGCAAGAGGAAATGAACCAAATGCAACGCGAGGATACCCCGACACTGCCGGATCCCCCTGCCCAAAAAGCGCCCTTCCACGGCTTGGATGTCCAGCAGACCCAAGAGATGGTGGAGCGGGATCTTTGGCAATATCAGGCACTAAACAACAAAAAACAGTATATTCCCTACTGGATCAGTTTCTTTGTTGGATTGATCGTTGCTGTAATCTTCGCCCGTATCCCGCAGCTGCAAAGCTGGTGTTTGGTCCCTCTTCTGATCTGCGGTCTGCCGCTGGTCATAAAACGCCTGCCCCATATCGACGACCGAAAGCATCGAATCGAACTGGAGCACAAATATGCTTCCGGCGATCCTTCCCTTTGGCAAGCGGCCGCCAACGCCCACATACAGGCCCTTGACGCCCACGCCAAAGCCATGGCGCAATACGAAGATGCCCGCAACCTACGGCGGCAGCAGCAAACCGATTGGGAGCAAAAGGTCATGGCATTAACCCAAGGTGCCCCCATCAGCAGCGCCCGGAAATACTGGGAGCAGGTCCGACTGCAGCATCAGCAGCTGGAGGAAGCAAAAGCCACCGCAGCGCGAGCCCAGAACCACGCACAGGAATTGTCTTCCATGATCCGGACCGCCCAGCCCCATCCGCATCCCGATAAGCTATCCTACTCCCTGCCGGAAACAGAAACACGCGCCCAAGCCGCATCACTCCGGCGGCAGCAGTTACAGCAAATGCTGGGACAGGCACAGGGACAGGCGGAAGCATTGGGCAGCGAAGCCCAGCTGGAAAAAGAACTGGATACTTTGGACCGGCGGATCAACAAGCTGGAAAACACTTACGGCGCATTGGTACTGGCCCAGCAAACCTTAGAAACCGCAGCCCAAGAGCTGCAGCGGCAATTTGCTCCCCGGATCTCCAAACGGGCGGCACAGCTGTTTGAAAAGCTTACCGACGGACGGTACGATCGATTGGCTCTGGATCAGGATCTGACCCTCAGCGCCGGCACACGGGAAGAAGACACTCTGCGAAAATGGCAATGGCGCAGTGACGGAACAGCCGATCAGCTGTATCTTGCCCTGCGTTTGGCTGTAGCAGAGGAACTGACGCCCCAATCCCCCATTATTTTGGACGATGCGCTGGTCCGTTTTGACGATAACCGAGCAAAAACGGCCCTGCAGATCCTTAAGGACACCGGGATTCATAGGCAAGTAATCCTGTTTTCCTGCCAAAACCGGGAAAAAACATGGGAAATTGGCTAAAAAAGATAGAGGCACTGCACTTTTGGATGCAGTGCCTTTCTCTTATATACTTGCGCAACCGGTTGCGTTGTTGGTAAATATAGGTTTTTTTGTCCATTATTATTTATTGGCAATTCTAATAGATTTTACATCAAAAATAATGGGTTGTTATTGATTCTTTATTTCACCATGTTATAAGATATATCTTATGATATTGATCGGTTCTATTTATGGATGTTCAAATTTGTTATTTTTAACATACAATCTCCGTTTTTTATAACATTTAAATTGATATTTTTATCCTTATAGCAACGAAAAGCTTTTTTTATATGGTATTTTTAATTGTTTGTTATCTTTTTGGCCGCCGGCCTTTTTCATAACATTTTCAATCATTTTTGCAAGATTTATTGCCATATTTTTACCCCACCTTGCACGATTTGTTGCAAATCGCTCTTTTTTTCCCGATTATCTGGAAAAGCCCTTGACAAAGCAAAAATTCAGTTTTATAATCATCAGGCAATAGAAAGGAAAGGGGTTTACCGTTTTGGAAAATTATCTGGTATTATTCACCTCTGCCGCAGCCGTTATCGCACTGGTTTTCGCGGCGCTCACCGCCCTCAAGGTTTTGAAGTTCCCTGAAGGCACTGAAACTATGAAAAAGATCTCCCAGTCCATTCGTATCGGCGCCAATACATATTTGACCCGCCAATACAAGGTCGTGGGTGTTTTCTTTGTTGTCATGTTTGCGATTCTGGGTGTCATGGCCATCTTCGGTCTGCTGACTCCCTATGTGCCTTTCGCTTTCGTCACCGGCGGCTTCTTCTCTGCCCTGTCCGGTTTCGTTGGTATGAAGATCGCAACCGCTTCCAACGCCCGTACCGCCAACGCCTGCCGCGGCAGCCTGAACGGCGGCCTGCGTGTGGCTTTCTCCGCCGGCTCCGTCATGGGCTTCACCGTGGTGGGTCTGGGCATGCTGGATATCTCCATCTGGTTTGCTCTTTTGAAATATGTATTTAATCTGGATCCCGCTGCCATCACCAGCGCTATGCTGACCTTCGGCATGGGTGCTTCCTCCATGGCTCTGTTTGCCCGCGTGGGCGGCGGTGTGTTCACCAAGGCTGCTGACGTAGGCGCTGACCTTGTTGGTAAGGTGGAAGCCGGCATCCCCGAGGACGATCCCCGGAACCCCGCTGTTATCGCTGATAACGTCGGTGACAATGTTGGCGACGTTGCCGGCATGGGTGCTGACCTGTACGAGAGCTATGTTGGCTCCATTATCTCCGCTTCCGCTTTGGGCGTTGCAGCTTTCTCCGGCAACATCGCCGCTATGGGCCTGCCCCTGCTGCTGGCTTCCGTCGGTATCATCTGCTCCATTCTGGGCACTTTCTTGGTCCGCACCAAGGAAGGCGCTTCTCAGAAGCAGCTGCTGAAGGCTTTGAGCACCGGCACCAACTTCTCCGCCATCGTGATCGCCATTGTTTCCCTGCCTCTGGTTTATTTTGTGCTGGGCAAGGAAAACTGGGCTTTCTACTTCGCTATTTTGGCAGGTCTGTTTGCTGGCGTTCTGATCGGTCAGGCCACCGAATATTTCACTTCCGACACCTATAAGCCCACCAAGAAGCTGTCTGCTTCCGCCGAGACCGGCTCCGCTACCACCATCATCAGCGGTCTGTCTCTGGGCATGCTGTCCACTGCACTGCCCATCGTGATCATTGCCGTTGCAATTATGATCGCTTACTTCGTTTCCGGCGGCGCACAGAGCGCTACCATGGGCCTGTACGGCATTGCTTTGGCTGCTGTTGGTATGCTGTCCACTTTGGGCATCACACTGGCCACCGACGCTTACGGTCCTGTTGCTGACAACGCCGGCGGTATCGCACAGATGGCCGGTCTGGAAGAAGATGTCCGTACCCGCACCGACGCACTGGACTCTCTGGGTAATACCACCGCAGCAACCGGCAAGGGCTTTGCTATCGGCTCTGCCGCTCTGACCGCACTGGCTCTGATGGCTTCCTACATTGAAACCGTTACCAAGATGCCCGGCGGTGACGCAGCTATGGCTGCTGAAAAGCTGAGCCTGATGAACCCCACCGTGCTGATCGGTCTGTTCATCGGTGCCTGCCTGCCCTTCGTTTTCGCTGCACTGACCATGGAATCTGTGGGCCGTGCCGCACAGAGCGTGGTTATCGAAGTCCGTCGTCAGTTCAAGGAGATCCTTGGTCTGATGGAAGGCAAGGCCGACGCCGACTACGCAAAGTGCGTGGACCTGTGCACCCGCGCCAGCCTGAAGGAAATGATCCTGCCCACCGTTGTGGCTGTTGTTGTTCCTGTGGCCGTTGGCCTGCTGCTGGGCCCCACCGGCGTCGTCGGTATGCTGGGCGGTGCTACCGCTTCCGGCTTCCTGCTGGCTATCTTCATGTCCAACTCCGGCGGTGCTTGGGATAACGCCAAGAAGTACATCGAAAGCGGTGTCCACGGCGGTAAGGGTTCCGATGCACACAAGGCCGCTGTTGTGGGCGACACCGTAGGCGACCCCTTCAAGGACACCTCCGGTCCCGCTATCAACATCCTGATCAAGCTGCTGAGCATGGTTTCCATCGTGTTCGCTGCTCTGGTTCTGAATTTCAACCTGATCGGCCTGTTCTAAGCGACATACATTACCGGCTGCCTGAAAAGGCAGCCGGTTTCTTTATACACCAAATTCCAATTTATTGAACAGGTTGCAGCATTACACCGTAGGGCAGGGTCTTGGCCCGCCGCTTAGGTGCGGCGGCTTTAACGGCGGGAGCAGAGCCCCCGCCCTACAGATCGGAACAATAAAATTAGAATTTGCTAAAAGCAAGCCCCGGAGCAGTTGCTCCGGGGCTTGTGATCATTTATACGGTTTGATTGGGCTTAGGCGAAGGATTCGATGATGGAGACGATCTCCGCGCCGATCCGTCCCTGTGCCTCCTCGGTAGAACCACCGATATGAGGTGTGACAGACACCTTGGGGTGCTTGTACAGAGCCTCGTTCTTGGTGGGTTCTTCCGCAAACACATCCAGTGCAGCGCCGGCCAGCTTGCCCTCGTCCAGTGCCTTGACCAGTGCAGCTTCCTCCACCAGACCACCGCGGGCGGTGTTGATAATGAAGGCGGTAGGCTTCATGGTAGCAAGCTCTGCCTCACCAATGACGGGCTTCTTGTCAGCGGGCATGGGAATGTGCAGAGAAACGAAGTCAGCAACCTTCAAAAGCTCTGCCTGAGACATAAAGGTGTACTGGGGGAAGTTCTTATTTTCACCCAAGAAATCATTGTAAACGACTTTCATGCCCAGCGCCTCAGCACGGCGAGCCAGTGCCTGAGAGATTCGGCCAAAGCCGATCAAGCCCAAGGTCTTTCCATTGATCTCTGTACCTTCATACTGCTTCTTGTTCCACTCTCCGTTACGGATGGTCACATTGGCAATGCCGATGAACCGGGCAAGGGCAAACATGTGACCCAGCGCCAGTTCGGCAACAGACTCAGAGGAGGCTGCGGGGGTATTGCGGACTTTCACGCCCTTGCCCTCAGCGTAAGCAACATCGATGTTGTCCACGCCCACGCCGCCGCGGATGACCAGCTTCAGCTTACCCTTAACGGCTTCGTCGATATGGTTGGCACGAACCTTGGTCTTGGAGCGAACTACAACACAGTCAAACGCCTGCAGGGCTTCTCCCAGTGCATCAGGCTCAAAGTACTGCTCCACAACCTCATGGCCGTTTGCCTTCAGCTGGGCAACGGCAGCCTTTTCCATTCCGTCAGTAACCAGAATACGCATATGGATGTTCCTCCTTACTTATGCTCTGCTTCGAACTTCTTCAAGAAGTCCACCAGAGCCTCTACGCCTTCCTTAGGCATTGCATTGTAAATGGATGCCCGGAGTCCGCCAACGGACTTGTGGCCCTTCAGGTTGTCGTAGCCGGCCTTCTTGGTAGCGGCAACGACCTCAGCGTCCAGCTCCTTGGATGCGGTGACAAAGGGCACATTCATCAAGCTGCGCACTTCCTTGTCCACAGTGCCGGTGAACATCTCGGAAGAATCCAAGAAATCGTACAGCACCTTGGCCTTTTCCTGATTCATCTTCTCAATGACTTCCAGACCGCCCAGATTCTTCAGGTACTTGAACACCTTGCCGCAGCAGTAGATCGCCCAGCAGTTGGGGGTATTGTACATAGAACCACCCTCGGCGTGGGTCTTGTACTGCAGGTAGATGGGCAGGTTATCCACATCATCCCGGATCAGGTCTTCCCGGATGATCACCACCACCATGCCGGCAGGGCCCACATTCTTCTGTACGCCGGCGTAGATCATGCCGTAGTCAGACACATTGCAGGGCTTGCTCAGGAACATAGAGGACTGGTCGGACACCAGCACATGGCCCTTGGTGTTGGGCATGGTCTGCCAAGTGGTACCGTGAATGGTCTCGTTCTCGCAGATGTAGACATAGTCGGTATCCTCGGGAATGTCCAAATCGGAGCAATCGGGGATGTAGGCGTAGTTTCTATCCTTAGAGGAAACGACAGTGACCTCGCCCACCTTCTTTGCCTCGGCAATGGCCTTCTTGGACCATGCGCCGGTCTCAATGTAAACAGCCTTGCCGTTTTTCATCAGGTTCATAGGGATCATGCTAAACTGCAGGGTTGCGCCGCCTTGAATGAACAGCACCTTGTAGTTATCGGGAATGCCCATCAGATCGCGCAGATCCTGCTCTGCCTCATCGACGATCTGCTGATACACAGCACTGCGGTGAGACATTTCCATAACACACATACCGCTGCCCCGGTAGTTCATCATCTCGTCACGGATCTCCTCCAGAACGGGCTCCGGCATCATAGCAGGGCCGGCAGAGAAATTAAATGTACGCTCGTATTTCATAGTATTTCCCTCCATTTATAGTATATACTGATGGCATTATACCATGGGGTATCTAAAAAATCAACAAGGGGCACAAGGCTTTTTCCCGAAAGCAAAATTTCCGTTTTAATTGACAAAGAGGCAATCGTTTGATAAGCTAAATTTATAACTATTGAGGAGGAAGACGCTATGAATGAAGCCATCTTAACCATGCTGCAGCGTCGCAGCACCAAATCCTATCGGGACACCCCGGTTCCCGAAGAACTGCTGGACAAGGTGCTGGAAGCCGGGCTGTACGCCCCCACCGGCAGAAACAATCAGGATGTGATCTGCGTAGCTGTGACAAACAAGGCCATTCGGGATCAGCTTTCCAAAATGAATGCAGCCGTTTTGGGGGTGGACAGCGATCCTTTTTACGGCGCCCCCTGCGTGATCGTGGTGCTGGCAGAATCAACCGGCACTACTTGGGTGGAGGACGGCTCTCTGGTGCTGGGCAACATGATGAACGCCGCCCAAGCGCTGAACTTGGGCAGCTGCTGGATCCATCGGGCGCGGCAGATGTTTGATTCCCCGGAAGGCAAACAGCTGCTGAAGGATTGGGGATTGCCGGAAACCATGCGGGGTGTGGGCAACTGCATTTTGGGATATCCCGCCGCAGAACCTACCCAAAAGCCCCGAAAAGAAGGCAGAATTCTGAAAGTCAAATAAATTGCATTTTGAATTACAAAAAGGATGCACTGCATGCAGTGCATCCTTTCTTATTGTGGATTACTTTTTGGTGAACAAGCGCTGGATGAACTTAACGGTCTCCACGACAGGAATGACCAAGATTGCCAAGCCCATGGCAATGCCGTATTCAGTCCAGCCGATCATGGTAAAGCCGAAAGCATTTGCCAAGAAAGGAACCTCGATGACCGCGGTGGTCAGCAGGAGGCTTCCCAGCATAGCCGCCCACAGCACAACGTTCTGACCCTTCAGGGTGAACACACTCTTGCGCTGAGAACGCATGTTGAAGGAGTGGAAGATCTCACACATGGACATGGTCAGGAAGGCCATGGTCATGCCGTGACCGGAGCTGCCCTCTGCAACCAGCTTACCGAACCAGCCGGCTGCATCTGCGTTAAACTCCATAAAGCTGCCCACCAGATAGGCACCGATGGTAATGGCGGTAACCAGAACGCCCTGATAGATCACATCGAAGCCCAGACCACCGGCAAAGATGCCGTCTTTGGAGTTTCTGGGAGGACGGGTCATGGTGTCAGGCTCAGCCTTCTCCATGCCCAGTGCCAGTGCGGGGAAGCAGTCGGTGACCAGATTGATAAACAGCAGGTGCACAGGGTTCAGCAGAGTAAAGCCCAGAATAGAGGCGAAGAATACGCCCAGAACCTCACTCATGTTGGAGGCCAACAGGAACTGGATGGCCTTACGGATGTTATCGTAGATCCGGCGGCCCTCGCCCACAGCTGCCACGATGGTAGCGAAGTTATCGTCTGCCAGCACCATGTCTGCCACGTTCTTGGTGACATCGGTACCGGTGATGCCCATACCCACGCCGATATCGGCGGACTTAATGGAGGGAGCATCGTTAACACCGTCACCGGTCATCGCGGTAATGGCGCCATTGGCCTTCCATGCAGTAACGATCCGGGTCTTGTGCTCCGGCTGCACGCGGGCGTACACGCCGTACTTCTTCACAAACTCGCAGATCTCATCGTCAGAGATATTGTCCAGCTCCGCGCCGGTAATAGCCTCGGAGGCATCGGTGATGATGCCCAGTTCCTTGGCGATGGCCACAGCCGTATCCTTATGGTCGCCGGTGATCATCACAGGACGGATGCCGGCAGCGCGGCACTCCTCAATGGCTGCCTTGACCTCAGGACGGACCGGGTCGATCATACCGGTCAGGCCCACGAAGATCAGCTCCTGCTCCAGATACTCAGGGGTATTGTCTGCAGGCTTCTCGTCCCAGAACCGCATGGCGGCAGCCAGCACACGAAGCGCCTTATCAGCCATAGCCTTGTTGGCAGCCATGATCTCTTCCCGCTTTGCATCGGTCATGGGCTCGGTCTTACCGTTCTCCCAGTAGTGGGTGCAGCGCTGCAGGATCACATCGGGACCACCCTTGGTGTACTGAACAAAGTTGCCGTTCACCGCGTGAACGGTGGACATCATCTTACGGCCGGAATCAAAGGGGGCCTCGTCCACACGGGGCGTCTTAGCTTCCAGATCCTGCTTCTTCAAGCCCAGCTTGCAGGCAAAGTTCACCAGTGCGCACTCGGTAGGCTCACCTTCTGCCTGATCCTGCTCGTTCAGCGCAGCATCGGAGCACAGTGCCATGGCGGTTGCCACCAGCTCGCCGTCGCCCATGTGCTCTACCACGGTCATCTTATTCTGGGTCAGTGTACCGGTCTTATCGGAGCAGATCACCTGCGTGCAGCCCAAGGTCTCCACGGCGGTGAGCCGGCGAATCACGGCATTACGCTTGGACATATTGGTCACGCCGATGGAAAGCACCACGGTAACCACCGTTGCAAGACCCTCGGGGATCGCGGCAACTGCCAGAGAAACCGCCACCATGAAGGTCTCCAGAATCACGCTCAAAGCATGGCCTTGCACAGCCAGCTGTGCCCGGGCCATAAACAGGTTAAAGCCAAAGATGAAAACACAGATACCCAGCACGATCCAGCTCAGGGCCTTGCCCAGCTGATCCAGCTTACGCTGCAAGGGCGTCTGCTCGTCCTCAGTAGCAGCCAGCACGCCGGCGATCTTACCCATCTCGGTATCCATACCGGTACGGGTGATAACAGCCTTACCGCGGCCGTAAACCACGGTGGAGCCCATGTAGCACATATTCTTCCGGTCACCCAGAGGCACATCCGCTTCTGTATCCACGCCCAAAGCCTCAATGACCTTATTAACGGGAACACTTTCACCGGTCAGGGCAGCTTCCTCGATCTTCAAAGAAGCACTTTCCAGCAAACGGCCGTCTGCGGGCACCGCATCACCGGCTTCCAGCAGAACCACATCGCCGGGAACCAGCTCATCGGAGTGCATGATCACCATTTTGCCATCCCGTAACACTTTACAGGTGGCTGCTGTCATCGTCTGCAGCGCCTCAATCGCAGCCTCTGCCTTGCTCTCCTGAATCACGCCCAAAATGGCGTTGAGCAGAACAACGGCCATAATGATAATGACCTCAGCCCATTCGTTTTCGCCGGACAGCATACCGGTCAGCGCACTGACGCCGGCAGCGATCATCAGAATGATCAGCATGGGGTCTTTCAACTGGGCAAGGAACTTTTGGAACAAAGTTGCTTTTTCCGCTTCCTTCAGCTTGTTGGGGCCGTACTTTTCCAGCCGCTGGGCAGCCTGCTCAGAAGTAAGACCAGCCTCGGTAGTTTCCAGCTGTTCCAGAATGGATTCCTGAGATAAGCTGTACTCTTTTTCCATCGCAAATTCTCCTTCAATATAATTTGGGGACAAAAACAAAAACTCATGCGCCAAATGCAAGCATTTGCGCATGAGTCTCATTCTGTAAAGAACCTTCCCGGGCATAAATGCCGTTTTGACGAAAAGGCCAACGCAAATGCGCCGAATTACTCCCTCAATACGATAACCATTGTATAAGATTTTCATTCCCTTGTCAAGGAAATTTCTGTGGGTTTTGGCAACAATCATACCCAGCGATCGTGTGAAGTCGTAAGTTAAAGGTAGGCATATGGAACACACCATGTTGCCTGCCGTTTTTTACATAAAAAGGCGGCTGCAAATGCAGCCGCCTAATAGGGGTTATTTACTTTTTGGGCTTCTTGATCTTGTTGAGCTGGGCATTCAGATCCAACAGCTGCTCCTTGGTGAACTTTACATTCATCATGCCGCCGGCCATAGTGATCAGCCGCAGCACGGTAAAGCCGTTCATCATGGTCATCATGTCGGCGGTCATTTCAAAGCCCATGACCTTATTATCCTCGCCGCCATCCTTTTTCTTGCCGCCCATCATCTTCGCCATCAGACCGGCAAAGATCAGCTTACCCCGGACAGTCGCAAGCACATCGCCCATCTTATCATTCAGGGACAAATAGCCTTCGGGCTCTTCCACATCGAACCAGTTCAGGATCGCGCCTTCCTCTTTCAGCCGATAGGCTTCATTGAAGGTTTCTACCTTGCGGATCACACCTTCATCCTTCAGGTCACCGGAAACCGCAACCAGCTTGGTTTCGCCGGCATTGGGCACCTCAAAGTAGAAGAAATGGTCTGCCGCTTCCTGAACACCCAGAGAAACGCCGTTGGCAAACAGCTCCACAGTGGGCTGGTTGGAATAGACAGTAACCTTGGTAACAGCCTCTACCCGATCGATATACCGCTTGCCGCACAGGTGGACAAAGGGCTCATCGGAAAGCCATGCTTTGTAAGCATAGAACGAATCCTTTTTATACTTACGGTCCATGGTCACCAGACCCTTATGGTTCTGACCGTTTTCGCCACCCTCATTCCGGGCATCGGCACCAAAGTCAAACATGTTCCACACATGGGTCGCCCACATGTACTTACGGTTAAAGAGCTGCTTGATCAGCTCCTCATGGTAATATGCCTGATATTCCTCGGTGTAGTCACCCTGCCGGGGATCGGAGGTATGCCAGTCAAGGGCCTCGCAGCCATACTCAGAGCAGCCGATGGGAATATTGGGATGGGTAGCGTGGAACTTGTCAAACCACGGGCCGTTCATAGCAGTTTCGCCGCCGTACCAGCCAAAGTAATGGTTGTAAGACACCACATCGGGAATCTGCAAATAGGGATCGTCCATTTTGCACATAGACACGGCTGCAATGGTGGTCAGACGGGTCTTGTCCATCTCATGGCACAGGTCATTGAGGATCCGGTGATTTTCCAGCAGGTCCTCGGTGCTGCCGCCGATGGAGATCTCGTTGCTCAGGCCCCAAACCACGATGGAGGGGTGATTGTAATTCTGCACGATCAGCTCCTTCATCTGGCTGATGGTGTTTTCCCGACCGGTAGGCATGTGCTTGGAGATATAGGGGATCTCCGCCCAGATCACCAAGCCCCGCTCATCACACAGGTCATAGAAATACTGATCGTGCTGATAGTGAGCAAGGCGGATGGTGGTAGCACCCATTTCGCAGATCAGATCCATATCCTCTTCATGATGCTCGGGAAGCAGTGCATTGCCAACGCCCCAGCGATCCTGATGGCGGGAAACGCCCCGCAGAGGATACTCCTCCCCATTGAGGATAAAGCCGTTTTCCGGGTCGATCCGGAAGGTGCGGCAGCCAAAGCGGGTGCACACACTGTCGATCACTTCGCCATCTTCCAAAAGCTCTGCCTCGCAGCAATACAGGTAAGGATCCTTGCGGCCGTGCCACAGGTGCACATTGGGAATGGTCAGCTCCCCGTGGGTATCGGCTGTTTCCGTCTGGGCAATCACATTCTCTTGGGCATCATAGACGGTATAGCGAACAGTCTGACCCAGCTTGCCGGCGGTAACATAAGTATCCACCGTCACCTTCGCATCGGCACCGGTGATCTCGGGGGTCACAGCAATGCCGGGGCCGCCGAAATAATCCAGATCAAAGTGGGATTCCGGTACACAGATCAGATTCACATCCCGATAAATGCCGCCGTAGAACGTAAAGTCCGCCATCTGGGGGTAGACCGTTTCGTTGGGGCTGTTGTCAACTGCGATCACCAGCAGGCTGGCATTGCCCAGATGGGCAGTAATGTCCACGCGCCATGTGGAGTAACCGCCGTCGTGGTGGGCAAGATGCTTGCCGTCCATGTACACATCTGCAGAGGAATTGGCGCCCTTCAGCTCCAGATAGTAGTGTTCTGCATTGGGGAATGCAGCCTTATTAAGCATTTTTGCATAATAAGCGGTACCCCGGTAATAATCGTTATCGCCGTCCTGACCGTCGATGGCGTTCCAGCTATGAGGCAGGTTCACCAGATCCCACTTGGGATCAATGGCGGAAGGAACTGCTTCGGGCAGCTTAGAAAATGCCCACTTGCGGTTTAAACTGATAATTTGTCTCACTTGATTTACCTCCAACCTTGGTTTATGACACCCTGCCGGAGATTCCGGCAGGGTGTGGTCTTTCAATTACTCAGCGCTCTTGCGGCGTTCTGCCAACTCGGCATTCATTGTCTCCATGGTCTTCTTATCCAAATTGTAGACAACACTCAAGCCAATGAACTGCACAATCGCAGAGAACATATACAGGCCACCAGCCAGCCAGCACATATTGTAAACGGTTTCTGCAGACTGTCCGCCGGTACCAAGGTCAGACACATAACCCAGCAAGCCCATGATAAACAGAACAACAGAGGGGCCTACACCCTGTGCCAACTTCCGGAAGAAAGAATGCAGAGAATAAACAGTACCCTCTTCCCGCTTGCCAAACTTCCACTCACTGTAGTCAATGGCATCTGCCATCAGAGCCCATGACACGCAGGTGTACACACCCATGCCCATGCCGAACAGAGTCAAACCGATCATGTAAACAATCAGAGCCGCACTCTTAGGAACCATGGGGAAAATCAGCATAATAACGCCGCCCACCAGAGAAACGATCGTGCCTGCAACAGAAGCTTCCTTCTTTCCGTGCTTATCGACAATCTTCTTGATGAAAGGCATAAAGAAGAACATGGGGACGAAACCGATCATTTGCACAACACCGGACAGCTGCGCCATGCCGAAGTATGTAGCAAACATGATGGTCACGGCAGTACCGGCAGCATTCATGCCAAGGAACATGCCCATAGCAGCCATGGTGGCACCAACTGCAGGACGGTTCTTCATAAAGTTACCGAACGCCTTAAAGACATTAAATTTTTCCACATCATTGGTCTTTACGCTATTCTCATTCACGCGGATGGTGATGGTCTTGATCATGAACAAGAACGCAGCCAGACCCAAAACACCCATGATCAGAGCAGCAATAAACACGCGGTCACCCAACAAGGTTTCTACCTGAACACCGGTCTCTTCATTGATCATAGGAGTGCCATCAGCATTAAACTCCTTCTTCCAGATCAGAGCAGGCAGAATCATGCCGGGCAGGATGTTACCAATCATAGAGCCAATCGAACGCCATGTAGACAGCTGTGCCCGCTCGCCGGCATCCTCAGTAACCAAACTCAGCATAGAGCCATAGGGAACATTGGCAATAGTATAGAAAGCATCCCAAATAATGTATCCAACAATAAACAAAATAGCCTTAACAACCACAGAAGCGTTGGGGAAAGGCAGAAAAACAGCAGCACCGCCAACCAGCAGTCCAATGGCGCCGATCAAAATATAGGTCTTGAACTTACCTCTTTTATATTGTCTGCGGTCCGCATCGATCATCGCGCCAATCATCGGATCGTTGACAGCATCCCAAATCTGGACAATCAACAGCAAAATAGACAGTAAGCCGGTCTCAAGTGCCATATATACCAGCCAGAAGGTTTGCACAGTATTCTTCAAAGAAAAGCTCATGTTACAGCCAAGGTCGCCGGCAGCATAAGCCAACTTGTCGCGAATACCAAAAGGTCTAATGCGTTTTTCCTTTGTTTCCATGAAAGATCAAATCCCTTCTTAAGATTTAACATGACCAAAGCGATCTACATCATTATAACGGATTTTTCATCATTTCTGTGAGGAATATTTTTAAGTAAATTGGTATTCTTTTTAGATTTGCCTATAAAACACAGTTGATTTTTTGACAATTGTATACTATACTAACTCCAGTCAAGCTGTCTGTTTTGTATTTTTTGACAATTCTGGAGGGCGTTCTCATGCTCTACGACACCGAGCTTCGTTTTCTGTGCGATACTTTGCAAAAATGTCATATTCAGACCCATATTATTGACATGTCACAGCCCCTGACCCAGCGTCTATCCCAAATGGACATTCCCACACAGCTTGGAGATATCGATGGCCTTGCAGACCTCGAATCCCGCCTGCCGCAGGTCCGCCCCGGCGTTGTGTACCGTTTCCGGGATCAGCTGGGATGTCATTTCCTGTACTGCTGCCTGCCCACCGCCGCCCGGGAGTCGTTGCTGGCGATCGGCCCTTATCTTGCCGAAAGTCCCGATTCCCAACAGATCTTGGAACTGGCTGAAAAGCACGGCGTTTCTCCCGGTCAGCTAAAATACCTGCAAAACTACTATAACAGCATACCTGTATTGCCAAACGCAAACCATCTGTTTGCTTTGGTGGAAACCTTTGCTGAACGGCTATGGGGTAAAAACGGCTTCACTGTGGAAGATGTGTTTTCTGAGCCCTACGAGCTTTTCCTTTCCCCGGAAGATAAAAAATCCCCTGCGGAAGATACCTTGTGGTATATGCGCTCTATAGAACAGCGTTATGCCTATGAAAATGAATTGATCGAAGCTGTATCCAAAGGGCACTCCCACAAAGCGGATATGATATATGATACATTTTCCCATTTAAGTCTGGAGCAGCGCTCCAATGATCCTCTAAGAAACGCCAAAAACTACTGCATCATTATGAACACCCTGCTGCGCAAAGCCGCAGAGCAAGGCGGTGTGCATCCTATGAATCTGGACCGTGTCTCCTCCGGCTTTGCCTTCCGGATCGAGCAGGCGGTGTCTCTGGAATCCGTTCCCGGGATCTTTTCGGAAATGTTTCACACCTACTGCCGGCTGGTGCGCAAAAACTCTCTGAAGGGCTACTCCCCGCCGGTGCAGCGGGCCGTAGCGCTGATCGAAGCCGACCTGTCTGCCAGCCTGAATCTTCGCACCATCGCTCACAACCTAAACATCAGCAGCAGCTATCTTTCCTCCCTGTTCAAAAAAGAAACAGGGCAAACGCTCACCGACTACATCATCCTGCGCAGAATGGAACTGGCACGAAACCTTCTGTCCCGCACCAAACTGCAGGTGCAAACCGTTGCACAGCACTGCGGCATTCTGGATGTACACTATTTTTCCAAGCTCTTCAAAAAGGCCACCGGTATGACCCCAAAGGAGTTCCGGCAAGTCAACAGCTCCAATTAACGGTCCCCCACCGGATTTACGAAAGATCATCAAGGAGGAATTATTTATGCCAATGCAAATGGGTTTCCGTTGGTACGGCGAGGGCAACGATAAGATAAAGCTCTCCGATATTAAGCAGATCCCCGGTGTAACAAGCATCGTATGGGCGCTGCATCATAAAATGCCCGGAGAAATCTGGGAAGAAGAAGAGATCGCACAGGTAAAAGCCCAATGTGATCAGTACGGTTTCAATATCGATGTGGTGGAATCCGTAAACGTTCATGATGACATCAAGATCGGTCTGCCCACCCGGGATCAGTACATCGAAAACTACAAGATCACTATGCGTAATCTGGCCAAATACGGTGTCAAGGTGATCTGCTACAACTTTATGCCTATTTTTGACTGGACCAGATCCAATCTGTTCCACGAAGTAGGCGACGGCTCTACCGCACTGTTCTACGAAAAGGGCATGATCCAAGATGATTACAACGCCATGGCAAAGTATATTTTGGACTTCACCGAAAAATACAACATGTCTTTCCCCGGCTGGGAGCCGGAGCGGATGGCAAAGCTGGACGAGCTTTTTAAGGCCTACAAGGACGTGGATCACGAAACCCTGTGGGCAAACCTCAAATATTTCTTGGAGGCACTGATGCCTACCTGCGAAGAGACCGGCATCAAAATGGCCATCCATATGGACGATCCCCCTTGGGATATTTTCGGTCTCCCCCGGTTACTTATTAACGAAGAAAATATCGACCGTTTCCTGAAAATGGTGGATCACCCCTGCAACTGTCTGACTCTTTGCTCCGGCAGTTTGAACGCCGACCCCCGGAACGATGTAGCAAAGATCGTCCGCAAGCACTGCCACCGGATCGCTTTTGCCCATATCCGCAATGTCAAACACTTTGAAAACGGTGATTTTTCCGAAGCCAGCCACCGGGATTGCGATGGCGACACCGGAATCCTGAATATTTTGAAGGCATACCACGATTGCGGCTTTGAAGGTTATATCCGCCCAGATCATGGACGTCATCTGTGGGATGAAGGTCCGGGCAATGTGCGTCCCGGCTACGGTTTGTATGACCGGGCACTGGGTATCATGTATATGCTGGGTGTCTGGGATATGCTGGACAAGCTAGCAGGCAAATAAAAACATCCGGAGCGCCCGACGTTCCCTTTTACATCAAAACTTTTGGAGGTAATTAGCTATGGCAAATCTTCCCCTGAACATTGATTATACCGGCAAGGTGGTGGTAGTCACCGGTGCCGGCGGATTGATCTGCGGCGCAATGGCTGCCGCTTTCGCCCGCAGCGGTGCCAAGGTGGCCTGTCTGGACCTGAACGAAGAAGCTGTTAAAAAACTCGCCGACGAGCTGAAGGCCGAAGGCTACATTGCCGAAGGCTACAAAGCAAATGTATTGGAGCCTGCCGCTTTGGAGGAAGTCCATCAGGCGGTTCTGAAAGATCTTGGCCCCTGCGATATTCTGGTTAACGGTGCCGGCGGCAACAACCCCCGTGCTACCACCGACAACGAGTATCAGCACGAAGCAAAAGAGGGTGGCAAGTCCTTCTTTGATTTGGATGCTGCCGGCGTGGACTTTGTGTTCAAGCTGAATTTCCAAGGCACCCTGTTGCCCACCCAGACCTTTGCCAAGGATATGGTGGCTAAGAAAAACGGCGTGATCCTGAACATTTCCTCCATGAACGCCTATACCCCTTTGACCAAGATTCCCGCTTACTCCGCCGCCAAGGCCGGTATTTCCAACTTTACCCAGTGGCTGGCTACCCACTTTGCCGGCACCGGCATCCGGTGTAACGCCATTGCCCCCGGCTTCTTGGTATCCGCCCAGAACAAAGCTTTGCTCTTTAATGAGGACGGCACACCTACTGCCCGCTCCGCCAAGATCCTGAACGGCACACCTACCGCCCGGTTTGTGGATGCCGAGGAACTGATCGGTGCGACCCTGTTCCTGTGCGACGATCGGGCGGCCTCCGCCATCACCGGTGTGGTACTGCCTGTGGATGCCGGTTTCGCCGCTTATTCCGGTGTATAATTTAGGAGGTAACGCAAATGGCTAGAATTATTACTTTCGGTGAGCTGATGCTGCGTCTGCAGCCTTATAACTATGAGCGCTTTGTCCAATGCGACCATGTGGAATTTACCTTTGGCGGTGGTGAAGCCAATGTAGCTGTGTCTTTGGCCAATTACGGTATGGATGCCGCTTATGTGACCAAGCTGCCTACCCACGCCATCGGTCAGTCTGCCGTAAACTCTCTGCGGCGCTACGGCGTAGACACCTCCAAAATCGTCCGCGGCGGCGATCGGGTTGGTATTTACTTCAACGAAAAGGGTGCTTCCCAGCGTGGCTCTGTTTGCATCTATGACCGGGCCCATTCCGCAATCAGCCTAGCTTCCCCCAGTGATTTCGATTGGGATGCAATTTTTGAGGGTGCCGATTGGTTTCATTTCACCGGTATCACCCCGGCGCTGGGAGGAAATCTGGTGCAGATCTGCAAAGAGGCCTGTCAGGCCGCCAAGGCCCGGGGCATTAAGATCTCCTGCGACCTGAACTACCGAGGCAAGCTGTGGACCCGGGAGCAGGCGCGGGCCGCTATGACCGAGCTGTGTCAGTATGTGGATGTATGCATCTCCAACGAAGAAGACGCCAAGGATGTATTCGGCATTGAAGCGGAAGCCACCGACATTTATGCAGGCGAGCTTAACCACGAAGGCTACAAGTCCGTAGCAAAGCAGTTGGCGGATCGGTTCGGCTTCGAGATGGTTGCCATCACCTTGCGGGAAAGCCACAGCGCCTTTGACAATGGCTGGAGCGCCATGCTGTACAATGTAGCAAAAAATGAATACTGCTTCTCCAAGAAATATCAGCTGCACATCATTGACCGGGTAGGCGGCGGTGACTCTTTCGGCGGCGGTCTGATTTACAGCCTGCTTACCGGTAAGGACACCCAAGCTGCCGTGGAATTTGCCGTAGCTGCTTCTGCTTTGAAGCATTCTATTGAGGGCGACTACAACATGGTCACCGTCGCCGAGGTAGAAAAGCTGGCCGGTGGCGACGGCTCCGGCCGAATCCAGCGCTAAATCGTTGTTACCTACTTATAAAAACGCAAATCGGTCAGTTCCTTTCGGAACTGACCGATTGATTGTTTCATTTGACCACTTTCCCACCGAGGACAACGGACTTTACATTCATTTTGATGTCCACAAAAATCAGGTCCGCCCGCAGACCCACCCGGATCTCGCCCCGGTCATTCAGGCCCACGGCCTTTGCCGGATTATAAGAGCCTACCTTGAACGCATCCACAATGGATGCACCGGTATGCTTCATATAGTTACGGCAGGCTGCATTTAAGGTCAGCTTAGAACCGGAAATATCGATCCGGCCGTCTTTTCTGTAAGTAAAGTTCAAATCTGTCACGTGCGCAAGGCCGGGAACCTCAATGGAATCGTGGATCGTCTGATCGGAGATCAGAATGATCCGGTCATCGCCCTTGATTCTACGAACCAACCGCTGCATATAGGGATTTACATGGATACCCGCGCTGTCGGAGATCAGTTCTGCATAAATATCCTGATTATAATTGACACCTTCATCCACGCAAACACCCCGACACTCCGGATAATTGACGATGGTACCGGTGGCATTGGTATGGTGGGTACCAATACACAATCCGTAAGGCATCAGTGCTTCGATCTGCTGCGGAGTCGCCTCACTGTGGGTCACCGCAAAACGAACATTGGGATTGGCGGCCTTGGCAGCCTTTACAAAAACCTCCATATTCTCCCGCTCCGGTGCTGTACCCCAAACACGAATAATATCCGCACCGGCCTTTAAAAGAGGTTCAAAGTCCTCCGGAACAGGATCGAATACCCGGGGCACATCCACCCCTTTCGCATTGGACATAGATCCGTAACCGGGATTGATAAAGGGTCCCTCCATGTAGATACCGGCAATGATGGAGCCCTCAGGAGCGGCCATTGCCTTGCGGATACGGTCGATCTGCTCCAGATACTCAGTCTGTGTTCCCCGGGTACTGGGAGTAGCCAGAATCGAAGTCGTTCCGTTTTCCAAATGCTCTTTTGTCGCCGTTTCCGGATCATGAATAAAACGAACACCTGTGCCGGAATGGCAATGAATATCCACAAGACCGGGACCTACATAGGCCCCATGGGCATCCACGATCTCGCATCCTTCCGGGATCGGTGTCGTGCGCATCTGGCCAAAGCCGGCAATTTTCCCGTCCTCGACAAACAGCACAGCTTCAGGAATCAGGTGATCCCGCATAACAAGTTCCGCGTTAATAATTGCAAGCATCGTACATTCCCTCCAAATCCGCGGCAAAATACCAATGTATGCCTATCATAGCACAGGCTATATTGTAACTCAAACACTTTTTATTGGACGATGCCAATGTTTCGTCGCATCCCGCCAGTCAAAACCTGCCGTCGGTTTTTGAACTTTTTTCACGCGCCGGGAAAATCGGTTTACATTTTACCAAAAGAATGATACAATGTTAGTTAAAGGAGGTGACGGAATGCGTCGCTATATCAATAAGCTGACCGAAGCTTTTCGCAAGGCAGACCTGATTCTGCTGCTTTTATGTGTGGTAACCACTGTTTTCGGTTTGCTGATCATCGCTAGCACCACCAATGCCAGCGCCCAAGGACCGCTCCGTTACCTTGGCGTGCAGATCGGCGCGGCCATTGCCGGTGTGCTTGCTTATCTTTTCTTTTCTTCCATCGATACGGAATTTTTCTCCGAACGGCGCAATGTGCTGATCGCATTCAACACCGTTGCGCTGCTTTTGCTGGTCCCCTTCGGTACAGATCTGGGCACCGGTAATAAGAGCTGGTTGAACTTCCCCTTTTTGCCCTTTGACATTCAGCCTGCAGAGGTATGTAAAATCTCCTTTGTGCTGGTTATGGCATCCGTCATGGCTTCCCGGCAAAATAACATTTCCTCTCCTTTGTCCATCGGCTACATCATCTTCAATATGATCTTAGTGGTGGGCTTGAATCTGCTGGTCTCCCGGGATATGGGCGTTTCTCTGATCTTCGTATTTATCACCGTGGGTATGGTTTGGGCCGGCGGCGTCAGCATTCTATGGTTTTTGACCGCTTTTGCCGGTCTGGCACTGATGGCACCCCTTGCATGGGAGTTTTTCCTCAACGACAATCAGCGCAAGCGAATCATGGTGCTGTTTAATCCCAGCTTAGACCCCCAAGGCACCGGCGCGCTGTATCATACCAACCGAGCACTGCGCTCCCTCACCGGCGGCGGTTTGACCGGTCAAGGTCTGTTCCAAGGCAACCGCACCCAGACAAGAGGCGCACTGTTTGCCCAGCATACTGACTTTATTTTTGCTGCCATTGGTGAAGAATTGGGCTTTTTGGGCTGCGCCGTGGTTTTGCTTCTGCTGGCATTGATCGTCGCCCGGTGCATCTGGGTCGGCAACCGCAGCACCGACTATCTGCGCAAGCTGGTGTGCTACGGCACAGCGGCCGCCTTGATCTTCCAAATCGTCATCAACATCGGCATGTGCATCGGTGTGATGCCGGTCATCGGTCTGACCCTGCCCTTTATCAGCTACGGTGGCTCCTCACTGATCACCCTGTATGCTATGCTGGGACTTGTTTCCGGCGTATATGCCCGCCCCCACCCCACCAGTCATGAGCGATACATCCGCGCCCCTATCCAACATTTATAAGGAGGCTTCCATGAAAGCATTTATGGACCGGGATTTCCTCTTGGAAACAGAAACCGCAAAGCACCTTTTTCATGATTATGCTGAAAATCTCCCGCTGGCAGACTACCATTGCCACTTAAATCCCAAAGAGATCTGGGAAGACCGACGCTTTGAAAACCTTACCGAGGTTTGGCTGGGCGGTTTGGACGAAAACGGAACGCCCGCGGGCGATCACTACAAATGGCGGTTGATGCGTTCTAACGGAGTGGAAGAATGCTATGTGACCGGCAACAAAGACCCTTATGAACGGTTTTTAAAATTGGTGGAGGCGCTGGAGCTGGCCATCGGCAACCCTATGTATCACTGGTGTCATCTGGAACTAAAGCAGTTTTTCGGCGTAGAGGAGCCTTTGACTTTGGAAAGTGCCCCCCGCATCTGGGAACACTGCAACCGTCTTTTGCAAACCGATCCGGATATGACCGCCCGGGGACTGATCCGCAAAGCCAATGTTGCCTTTATCGGCACCACTGACGACCCTGTGGATGATCTGTGCTGGCACGAAAAGCTCTCCCACGATAAGACCGCGACCTTCCGTGTCTGCCCCTCTTTCCGCCCTGACAAGGCCATGAACATCCACAAGCCGGGCTTTGCCGACTATATTCAAAAACTGGCTGCCAGTGTTGGCAAAGACGCATTGACCTCCGCCCGGGAAGTCCGGGATGCCCTGCTGAACAGAATCGAATATTTCTATGATCGCGGCTGCAAGGCCAGCGACCACGGTTTTGAGGATGTGGTTCCTTTCCGCCCCATTACGATAGAGGAAGCGGATGCGATCTTCCAAAAAGCCATGGCAGGAGAAGCGGTGACCCGGGAAGAAGCAGAAGGCTATCAAACGGTACTGCTGCTGGCCATGGGCAAGGCCTACCACAAGCTGGGTATGGCTATGCAGATCCACTATTCCTGCCTGCGCAACACCAACGCACGG
This sequence comes from Oscillospiraceae bacterium, assembly GCA_017398725.1. GTDB lineage: Bacteria > Bacillota > Clostridia > Oscillospirales > Oscillospiraceae > Faecousia. The sequence goes on from JAFQFA010000015.1 coordinate 74,920, forward strand.
ATGTTCAAAACCTTAGGTGCAGATGCCGGCTTTGATGCCATTGCCCAAAACACCTGCGGTGTAAACATCTTCCGGCTGCTGTCGGAGCTGGACAGCACCCATCAATGCCCCAAAACCATTTTGTACTCCTTGAATCCCGCTGACAATGCGCAACTGGGCACATTGATCGGCAGTTTCCAAGACAGCACCATTCCCGGCAAGATCCAGCATGGCTCTGCTTGGTGGTTTAACGACACCAAGACCGGCATGCAGGAGCAAATGACCTCCCTTGCCAATCTGGGTATCCTCGGCAACTTTGTGGGCATGCTCACCGACTCCCGCAGCTTCCTCAGCTACGCCCGGCATGATTACTTCCGCCGAATCCTATGCAACCTGATTGGCAATTGGGTGGAAAACGGCGAGTATCCCCGCAACGACGCCGCCCTGAAGCGAATCGTAGAATCCATCAGTTTCTATAACGCCAAGCGATATTTTGATATTTAACGAATTACAAGACGCCCCGGCTGATTTTCATCAGCCGGGGCGTTGTTTTAATTGTTGCGGAAGCGAGCAAGGAAATCCTTTGTTTCCTGCTTTTGGGGGTCGCCGAAAAGCTGCTCCGGACTGCCCTGTTCGCAGATAACACCTTGGTTCATATAGACCACCCGGTTACTGACATCCCGGGCAAAGGCCATCTCATGGGTCACCACCAGCATGGTCATGCCTTCGTGGGCCAGCTGCTGCATAACAGAGAGCACTTCACCCACCATTTCCGGATCCAATGCGGAGGTAGGCTCGTCAAACAAAAGCACCTCAGGGCTCATAGCCAAAGCACGGGCAATGGCCACACGCTGCTTCTGACCACCGGAAAGCTGCCGGGGTTTGGCATTGATATAGGGAGCCATGCCAACCTTTTCCAGATAGTACATAGCGTTTTTCCGGGCTTCTTCTTTCCCCCGCTTCAACACCTTCATCTGGCCTACCATGCAGTTTTTCAGCACGGTCATATTGTTAAACAGGTTGAAGGACTGGAACACCATGCCCACATGGGAGCGGTATTCGTGGGCCTTCACCTTCCGGTCTGCCACATTTTTGCCGTTGTACCAGATCTCACCGGCTGTAGGGGTCTCCAAAAGGTTAATGCACCGCAGCAGGGTGGATTTGCCGGAGCCGGAAGCGCCGATCACAGAGATCACATCGCCCTTATTCACGGTAAAATCGATATCCTTGAGCACCTGATTCTTGCCAAAGGCCTTGGACAGGTGCTTCACTTCCAAGATCATTTCACTCATCAGCGGCCACCTCTGTTTCTGCCGAAGCGAAGCTTCTGCTTTTCTCTGTCACGATGCTCCCGGCTGCGCTCATCGAAGGGCGTACCGCGGTCCGGATGGCTGTACGTACCGGCAGACATCGTCAAGCTGTCTACCTGCACCAGTTCATAACTGTCAGCGCCGTCCATCAGCTTTTCCACCCAACGCAGCAGCACAGAAGCCGCCAGCGTCATGGTCAGGTAGCCCACCATTTCAATGGCAGCAGAGGGGAAGTACATGTTGTTCACACCCACAATATAGCGGTGCGCAGCAAAGAACTCGGTAAAGCTGATAATGAACATCACGGAAGTATCCTTCACGTTGATGATGAAGTTGTTGCCGATCTGGGGCATGATATTACGCAGCGCCTGCGGCAGGATCACATTGGTCATGGTCTGCACATGGGTCATACCGATGGCCTTGGCGCCTTCCGTTTGACCGGGATCAATGGAAATAATACCACCGCGGACAGACTCTGCCATATAAGCGCCGGTATTGATAGACACGATCAGGATCGCCGCTGTCCAAATATCGGAAAAGCGCATCGTGTTGTTGGTAAAATAAGGCAGGCCGTAGTAGATAAACACCGCCTGCAGCACCATGGGCGTGCCGCGGAACACTTCCACATAGACACGGACCACGATCCGGATCAGTTTTAGAAAGAACCGCTTGATAATATTATCGTTCTTGGTATAGGGAATGGTATTAAGAATACCGCACACAAGGCCGATGACACAGCCGATAAAGGTGGCCACCAACGCAAGGATCAAGGTATTCTTGATGCCGTTTAAATACATTACATGGTACTTATCCCAAAGCCTTGCCGCATCACTTAGCAGCTTCATGAACATATCCATGAAAAAAGCTCCTTTCGCGCATACTTCCCCCGGCGGTCAGCCGGAGGAAGTGAGCGTATCTTTAAAATCTTATTCAGCAGGCTGGACAGCGATTGCCTGATCCATCAGCTTGTTGAAGTCCTCTGCGGTCATCTTGGACAGGGTGCCGTCGATGGCATTCTTCAGAGTCTCGTTGCCCTTCAGCACGGAGATGCCCAGATTCACGTTCTCGGCACGCTCGGCTTCCGTTGCAAACTGGAAGTCGCCCGCGGGGTTGGCAGTGAAGTCCAGAATCACCAGATTGGGATTCTTGGCAACAGCGCCCATTGCAGTGGGCATATCGGTGCAGATGAAGTCCACAGTGCCGGTCTCCAGCTGCATGATCATGTTGGGAGCAGTCTCAGCGGGAGCCAGCAGCTCAGCGCCCTGAATCTGGGACAGGCAGGTATCGTACCAAATCGTACCGGACTGAGAGGTGCACTTGCCGCCGGCCAGATCAGCGATGGAGGTAGCAGTGGCGTACTTGCTGTCCTTAGTGGTAACGCAAACGATGGTGGCGTAGTAGTAAGGACCGGCCATATCCACCTCAGCCATACGGTCAGCGGTCATGGACTGACCGGCGATGTTGGCATCCATGGTCTTAGCCTGCACAGCAGGAGTCAGGGAATCCCATGCAGAGGAAACCACTTCCAGCTTCCAGCCGTTCTCTTCGCAGATCTTCTTAGCGATCATCACATCGTAGCCGTTGGCATAAGCGCCGGGCACATTGGCGATGGGCACAGCGCCGTTGCTGTCATCCATCTGAGTCCAGTTGTAGGGTGCGTAAGCGCACTCCATGCCGACGGTCAGGACGCCGTCCTGCACACCGGTGAAGGGGCCGTCGTTGGTAGCGGGCTGGGCGGCAGTACATGCGGCCATTGCCAGCACCATCAGAACTGCCAGAGTCATTGCAATCATCTTCTTCATTTTGTTTCTTCCTTTCTTGTTCCGTAACGGGATGTTTTTAAAATAAAAATTGGACCGCTTCGTCAAGCGATCCGACAGTGGGTGCAATAAATACAAAGACGCATATTGCGGCACTGCTTCGATAGCGCTTCACAAAGTTTGTGACAGTCCGGCAGATATTCTCTGACGAACCAGCAAACAGAAATCAGGCGTTCTGCTCACTTCGGCGGTATTCCCTTTCCCTCCGGGCGGTTGCCTGACCTTGCCCGGCGGTACTGATGAAGCCCGCGCCTCTATCTAGCGATTCAATTTTTCCATATACTATCACGGGTGTGTCCATCTGTCAAGTACTTTTGTATTTTTTAGAAAAATACACAAAAACAGAGGCATTTTCCGAAAAACATTTGACACACCGAATATTGTTTGCTAGTATTAGGCAAATAATACACAAATTCTGATTTATGAGCCCCCGCCCCACGATGTTGTTTGTAAACAGACCGATAAATTGAAATTTGGAAAGGAATATACTATGCGCAGTAAATTGCAATTATTGGGCGCCATGGGCATTTTCGGCACCATCGGCATTTTCGTAAAATATATTCCCCTCCCCTCTGCTACCATTGCCTTTGTCCGAGGCGTGCTGGGCGTGGTTTTTCTACTTCTGACCATGCTGATCTCCCGGCAAAAACCTGCATGGTCGGCAATCCGGCAAAACCTGCTACTGCTGTTATTTTCCGGTGCAGCCATCGGCATTAACTGGATCTTGCTTTTCGAGGCTTACCGGTACACCTCTGTAGCAGTGGCTACGGTTTGCTATTATCTGGCACCGTTATTTTTACTGCTGCTTTCTCCCCTGTTGGGTGAACAGCTCACCCCCAAGAAGCTACTATGCATCGCTGCCGCTTTTGGGGGTATGGTGCTGGTTTCCGGTGTTACCGAGGGCGTGGCACTGAGCTTCCGGCAATTACGGGGTGTCCTTTGCGCCGTTGGTGCTGCCATTTTTTACGCCACAGTAATGCTTATGAACAAAAAGCTTGCCCCCATTCCCGCTTACGATAAAACAGTGATGCAGCTGGGTGCAGCCGCTTTGACCATCGTCCCCTATCTGCTTCTGAGCAACGGTTTTGCTCACGCAGATCTAAACCCATTGCAGTGGTGCCTGTTGGCGGTAGTGGGTATTGTGCATACCGGCATTGCCTATGCCATGTATTTCGGTTCCATGAAATCCTTACCCGCCCATACCATCGCCATCTTCAGCTATTTGGACCCGGTTCTGGCCGTACTTCTTTCTGCCTTGGTGCTGCGAGAGCCTCTTACCCCTTGGGGGATCGTCGGCTCGGTGCTGATTCTTGGCAGTGCCCTGTACAGCGAGTTTCCGGAACGCAAACGATAAAAAACACATCCGTCGGTGATCTCAACACCGACGGATGTTCTTTTATTCTTCCATAGAGATCTTTCGCAGGTCAGAAAGGCCTTCCAAAGTATCCGGCCGATGGGTCACCAAAACAGCCTGCTTTCCGAGGCCGTGCAGCCCACGCAGCACCGCTGCTTCCGTTTGGGCATCCAATGCAGAGGTGCATTCATCCAGCAGCAAAACCGGCCGGTCCATGAGGATCGCCCGCGCGATCGCCAGCCGTTGGATCTGCCCCTTAGAAAGGCCGGTGTTGTTCTCCCGCACTTGGGTATTCAAGCCGGCAGGCATATCATAGATAAAATCTGCCTGCGCCACCGACAAGGCACTGCGCAACGCCTCCGGATCCGGATCAGAAACCAATTGCATATTCTCCACCACCGTTCCTGAAAACAGCGCATAATCCTGCGGCACATAGGCAAACAGGTGGCGGGTAGCCTCTGTACAGGGAATCTCCCCTGTTTCCGTGCGAATAAACACACGACCGGAATCCGGGGTGTACAGCGCCAGCATCAGCTTAAACAGGGTGGTCTTTCCCCGTCCGGATACGCCGGTCAAACAGGCCCAGCGCTCCAAAGGAAATTCCCCGGAAAATGCCTGCAGCACCGGCTGGCTCTCACCGGGATAGCAGAAGGTGACTTGATCAAACACAATGGCCTTGGGAACGATTCCGGAAACCTGTTCCGGTGTCTGCGGAATCGCCATCAATTCTGTCAATCGCTCCGCTGCCACTTCCACCCCGGCCAACCGGGTCCACAGGCCGGAAATCCCTAAAACAGGGCCCCGAAACAGAGAGAACAGCTGCAGCATAGAAGTCAGCGCGCCATAGGTGATAGCTCCCGCCGCCACCTGCACTGCGCCCCACAGGAGCAATGCACCGCTGCCGATGAGCATACCCACATTCATCAGGCTGCCGATACTTACCGACCAGACACGCCGTTTCCGACGGGTTGTCAGACTGACATTCTGAACAGCATCGAACCGGTTCAGGGCTTCTTCCTGCGCCTGCAGGCTTTGGAGCAATTCCAGCTGCTGCAGATCCTCTTGGATGGCGCTAAGCACCTGTTCGTCTGCCTTGCGGACCTGCCGATGATGCTTTTTCAGCACCGGACGCAAAAGTCCCGTCAGCAGGATAATGGCAACTGCCGCCAGCAGCATGGTCAGTGCCACCGGTTTAGATATCAGCAAAACCGCAATAAAGGCGGATACCAATCCGGAAATCTGGCCAACCAATCCCGGCAGGGCACTCACTGCACCGTCGCAGACGGTGCTCACATCCTCCATACTCCGGCTCAAAAGCTGACCGCTATGGAACTGCTGCAACCGCACATCCCGGCTATATGCGGCAGAACGCAGAAGTCGGCTGCGAAGCCGGGCCGCCATGGTATCCATTGTGCTGCCGGCAAACCAAGCCAGCAGGGTATGCATTCCCACCAAAGCCAAAATATCTGCTGCCAAAAGGCCGCTGTAGAGCATTAGCTGGCCGGTTTTCCCCAGTGCCGCATCGATCACGAACCGGGAAAGAAAAGCCACGCCAACCTGCAGCAGTGATTGGAGCAAAGTCAACATACAAAGCAAAAGGATCCTTCCGGCACAAGGCTTAAAAAGGATCTTTGCATTTTCATTCTTTTTCATTATGACGGTACTTTATCCATGTCGATCTCGCCGTCGTCTACACGACCGCCGTTACCGGACAAGGACGGAGGGGCCGGCATCACGATGTCTCCATCCTCCTGCTCTGTTTCCTGACCGCCGCCGGAAACAGTGGGCTGGGTGGTTTCGGTGGTGCTGTCCTCTTCCTCTTCCTCCTCAGGCTCTGTGGGCTCTGATTGATTGTTATTGCCATTGTTGCCGCCGTTGCTGTTGTTGCTGTTGTTACCGCCGGTCAGCTCGATGGTAATATCGCCCTCTTCCCTTTCAGCAGGAGTCCCTGCGCCGTTACCGGAACCGCCGGGCGTCGTGGGGGGTGTGGTAGGCTCTGTAGGGGGCGTGGTAGGCTTGGGGGTGGTGGGCTTGGGAGTGGTGGGCTTGGGAGTGGTGGGCTTAGGGGTAGTAGGGGCAGGCTCCGTTGCCTCCGTTTCTTCCGGTTCTGTGGTTTCCTCCGGCGCAGTGGTTTCCTCCGGCATAGTGGTCTGCTCCGGCACAGTGGTCTGCTCCGGCACAGTGGTCTGCTGTGTGGAAGGCTTTGTTCCCTTTGTGGAAATTCCGCCGTAATCAGGCTCCTGATTGATACCGCCGATCATCGTAATTGCCAGCACGACCACCAATGCCAAAGCAATTACAATGCCGATCAGAAAGAACATTTTATTCTCGCTCATGTCCATCCTCCATAAAATGTATTCACGCTGCGGCGCAGCAAACATTTACTTTTTCTTCTTGCGCAGGCGGCCAAAACATCTGCGCAGCTTCAGGATCGGTTTGCGCACAGGAAACAGCCGCACCCAAAGCCACACATAGGCTTTGCATGCCGGCGCATTTGCGCGGATGCGTTTGCCGTTCCGGATATATGTATCCACCAACGCGATCACCTGATGGGCTTCCACCCTTTCCGGCTGCCATTGATTATCTCCGGAACAGATAAAACTACCGTCGGCATTCACTTTCACGATTCTGTGCAGAATATATCTGCCGTTTAAGCGCTGGTACAGGATCAGATCCCCGCGGCAATACCTTTGGGGCGGGGGAATCAATTCCACCCGATCTCTGCAATTACGCAAGGTAGGGTGCATACTCACACCTGTGACGATCAGGTGAGAACGGCCACCGTTTTCCAGCTGCAGCCGGATCAGTGGCACAATGGATTCCATTGAAACTGCGGACAGCTCCATCGCCACCGTCTCCCCTTTCAGTCCGCCGAAGCGGCTGTCATTGCATTCCGGGATACCACTGCCGCGGCATCCTCATTGCGGCAGCTCAGCTGCCAGATAGGCACTTGACGCAAAAAGCGATCCAGCAGTGCCAGCTGTTTTTCCATATCTTCCCGGTCAAGCTGATAGGAAGACTGACTCATGACCCAAGGTAACGCCTCCGCCGGCTGCAAAGGCTTGATGGTATTCTCTTCTCCACGGCGCAAAACAGCCACGCCGCCGATGGGAACCCCTTCATTGGAAGAAAGATCATACTTTCCGGACCACGGCGTACCGTATGCCATCCAAACGCCATCCACGCAACGCAAAGCCGGCTTATCGTCATTTAAGTAACGGGCGCCAAACAGGCGGCACCATTTTTCCGTATGGGTAGATTTTCCCGTTCCGCTGGGGGCAGAAAACAAATAGGCTTTTCCGTCCAGAACCACCGCGGAGGAATGCAGAAAAGAGCCGTCAAAAGCCAAAAGCTCCTTTGCAAAGAGCGCACCGGTTGCCAGATACTGCATGATATCCGGATCTTTGATATCCGGGTTCAGCCTTGCCAAGCGCTGCATATCATACTGCAGAACAATATCTGCCTTTTCAGATCCGTCGACGCGGTAGGCCTGCGCCTGCTGGTATGTCCGCCCGGACACATCCATCTGAACCGTCAGATCTGCAATTCGATAAAAGCTCATTGGTCCTGCTCCGTAATCACAGCACCTACCGCAGTCAGCTTGCGAATAAACCCATCCACATCCTGACGGGCCTGCGCCGGCTCCACCTGATAATGCTCCAGCAGCAGTGCTGCCAGTGTTTCCGGCGTTTGCTCTGTCTGCAAAGCTTCCCACAAAAGCTTTCCTGTTTCATTCAGCGTGATCATACCGGGAAAACGCTTGGCAGCCGCCCCCACCGGGACCAGCACCAAACTATCTGCCACATCACGCAGCAAAAAATCAGGGCATTGCTTCATCATTTACACCTCATAGGCCTGCCGCAGCAGGCAAATCGTTAAAAAGTCCAGTCCAGACACTGCCGGAGTTCTTGGCCGTGGGCCTGTAAATACCTTGCCGCCCGATCCATACATGGCGGGCGGTTAGTGGTATTATGGCAGTCGGAGCCGATCATCCAGCTTCCCTGTGACATCAATCGCAGGGCTTTTTTTCCGCCAAACGGCTTGCCGAAAATCTCAGAGCTGATCTGCATGGGCACCTGCAGTTGGGCAAGGGCCTGATACTGACCCCGACGCTGCAGATGCAGCGCCCGCTCCACATGCGCGATCACCGGAACCACGCGGCCATCCAGAATCAGTTCCCGCACACCATCCAAATGGCTGTTATCCCAAGCCATATACGGCAGTTCCAGCAGCATGTACCGGGAATTGCCCATCGTCAGGTCTGTAAGCTGCTCCATATGCTCCAAGCTGGGACACCAAGCCACTTCCGCACCCAATATCAGTTGGGGAAGATCCTCGGTAACTGCCGAGCATAATGTTTCATACGCCTGCGCGCGACGGGCCAAAAAGCTGTCCACGGACTCCACAGTGGGATAGAAATGGGGCGTCAGCACCACTTTTTTCACACCTTGGTCCCGACATTTTCGCAGCATGCGAAGACTCTCTCCCAGAGATTGGGCACCGTCATCAATCCCCGGAAGGATATGGGTATGGGTATCTACCATCATTTATAACCGTATCGATAATAGCCCTTTGTTTTCACTGTTACGCCGTTAAGCACGTATCCCAAGATCTTGGCGTCGGTCAGCTTCAGCTGGTTGATGGCCTGCTTGATGCCTTCCTTCTTGGAACGACCCTGACGGGCCAGCAGCAGCACGCCGTCCAGCAAGCTGGCGATGACGCAGCAATCGGAAACCACATTCACGGGAGGCGTGTCGATCAGCACATAATCGTATTGCTTGGAAATCTGCTCCACCAAGCTCTGCATCCGCTCACTGCTGAGCAGCTCAGAGGGGTTGGGAGGCACATCGCCGGCAAACATCACATCCAGATTAGGGTGGATCTGCGTCCGGATGGCTTCTGCCAGCTCTACCTGCTCGGCCAGCACATTGGAAAGACCGGGTGCTGCCTTTTCCACCATCAGCCGCGCCAAAGCAGGACGCCGCAGGTCCGCATCGATCAACAGGACGCGCTTACCGGTCTGGGCAAAGGAGATCGCCAAATTCAAAATGGTGATACTCTTGCCTTCGCCGGCGGAACAGCTGGTAATGCAGAACCGCTTGCATGCATTGCCGCGCAAAGAGAACTGGATATTGGTACGCAGGGTCTTATAAGCTTCCTGCAGCGCAAAGGGGCTGGATTCATTCAGGATCATTCTGCGCTGAGTCAGCGCGGTCTGTGCCTGCTCAGTCTTTTGAACTTCTTGATTGCTCATAATTAGTGCCTCACTTTCCGGGAGGAAGGCTTTTGCGGTTCCTCATCCATTTCGGGAATGCTTCCCAACACCGGCAGCGGGCAGATCTTTTCCAAATCTTCCTTTTTGCCGATCCGATTATCCATCAACAGCTGGGCAACCACCACAGCCGCTGCCAAAACGCCGCCGACCACGAACGCCAAAATGGTGCTGCTGGTGTAGCTGGGAGAATAACGGCTCTTGGGAATCCGGGCGTAGTCCACCACTTTTGCGGTGCTGCCGGGAATGATCTTGGTAATCTCGCCGGGTGCCACCTCTGCGATCACATTGGCAAGGTCCGCCGCCAGCTGGGGATCCGGTGCGATCACGGAAACCTTGAACATCTCCGTTTCGCCTACAGCGGAGGCTCTGAGCATACCGCGGATCTGATCGGCAGTAATGTTCAGGTTGCTGGCTTCGGCTACCTTGGAAAGAACCGTGTGGCTGGAAATGATATTGGTATAAGTTTCCACCAAGCGCTGGGCAACCGCCAAGTCCGAGGAGGACATGTACTGGCTGTTGACACCGGAGCTGTTATTGACATACATCGTTACATCCGCCTTATATGTAGGGGTAACGAAATTGGCGGTATAGACCAGCATACCTAAGCCTGCGATCACCGCGCACAAAATGATGGCCCAAATCTGCTTAAGCAGCGCTGTGCCAATCTCTCTCAAGTCGAGTTCAATGGTTTCGTTCATTTTTCTTCTCCTTACCGGTTCCGCCCCGGTCTCTACAAGAGGCGAACCTGTTTGCTTTGGATGCTTCATGGGTGCATCACGGCATAGTAATAGACTTACAGGCTAATTCTATCACAAAGCAACTGCCTTGTCAACGGATGATCCGGCATGATAAACGTGGAAAATCCTTGCGCTCAAGTGGATTTTTACAATATCTCCCGCAGGTCTACCGCCACCGGCAGGCGCACATCCATGGTATCGGGGGTAACCGCGCAATCTACCGCCAAAACGGCCACGCCGGCTTTCGCCGCAGAGCGCAGTGCCCGACCAAAAGCAGCATCGGTGGTATCATTGGGATGCAGATATTTTACATCTGACATCTGAATCACAAACAAAACATAGGCCCCGAAGCCTTCCTGCGCCGCTTTCTGCAACCCCCGCAGATGCTTGGTTCCCCGCTGTGTGGGCGCATCCGGAAAGGCACATACGCCGTCATTTTCCAATGTGACCCCTTTGACCTCTAAAAAACAGGTCTTCCCATCTTTCACAAAAGAAAAATCGAACCTCGAATCTGCATGTTTTACCTCCGGGCGAAGCTGGGAGATCTCACCCAAACCGCCCGCTTCCAGCCACTGCCGGACCGCAATATTCGGGGCTTGGGAATCCATATTGATCAGCCTTTCCCCTTTTTGTACCGCGATCAAGTCGAAGGCGGTCTTTCGGGCGGGATTAGAGGCTCTTTGGCACCACACCGTGGTGCCGGGCAACAACAATTCCCGGCATCTGCCTGTATTTTTCACGTGGCACACCTGCGTTGCTCCGTCAATCATCACATGGGCGATAAACCGGTTGGGCCGGGAAACAAACTGCCCCTTTACCATATTGTCATAGTGCAAATCCAATCCCCCTTTCTTTTTATAGCATAGCAGAAAATTTATCCCTTGCCAAGACCGAATAAGGGGTTGACAATTCCCATAAATATGTTATAATGCTTAAGCACAACACGGAGGCTTAGCTCAGCTGGTTAGAGCGCATGCTTCACACGCATGAGGTCACAGGTTCGAGTCCCGTAGTCTCCACCAAAAAAGAAGTAACTTTTGTCTACCAAAAGTTACTTCTTTTTTTATCCAAGCCGCAGGCTTGGCATATCATCGCCGCACGAAGTGCGGTGCATATCATCAAGGTCGGCAAGCCGACCTTGTATCTCATCACGCGCCAGCGTGTATTTTTCCTGCGGCTTGATGAGATGCAACACTGTGTGTTGATGATATGCAATTCCGACGGAATTGATGATATACAAGGCTTCACCTTGATTTGTTTACGGAAAAGCAGTATAATTCTCTTGGAAGGAGTGGTTTTATGTCTAAGAACTATTTGCTGATATATTCTGAGCAGCTTGCAACAGAAATAGAATTGCTTTGTCAAAACATAAAGGCATCATCTAACACTCTTTTCCAGATCCGTAAAAGTTCAAGCAGCGTTTATGCCAATATTCGCGAAGCCAATTACGGTCAAAGTAAAGCGGATATGCTGTCTAAATTTGAAATTGCACTTAAAGAATGCAGTGAAACCGAAGGATGGTTACAGTTGTTGTTTAATACACAGGCGATAAACGAGGAAACATTCAAATCTCATCGTAATCTTTGTGGTCGCATCAGACGAATGTTAATTGCAAGTTGCAAAACATTGAAGGAGAATGCAAAATGAAAAAGAAAGTGATACTTATAATTGTTATTGTTGGTATTTTAATTCCAGCCGTACTTTGGGCATCGGCTCTAATCAAATGTGAGATACTTACGCAAAAATATTATGATGATTTTAAACAAGCGTATACACAAAATACAACGCTTGGAGAAATGGAATATTTCAAAGTATTAAGCTGCGACGAAAATATAGCCGAGGTCTATTATGTCAGCAAAGGTATGACAGACGCCAATGTATTAACATTCGAAAACAACAATGGCGTATGGCAAGAAATATCTTGGAAAACAATTTGGTCTACATCGGGAAGTGCATCCGAAGTTATATATCCATATTGGTGGCACTTTATTTACGGCGGATTATAATTGTTATACTACTTTTAGTATTTCTTACCCCTATTTACACTACTTTTAGTCGCTCTTTCGCAAACAAAAACCCCGTCCGAAAGGATGGGGTTTTTTGTTTGGTATCGGCATTCAGACAAGGGACTCGAACCCATTTATATGGAGGTGTCGGTGGACACTTTCTGCCACCGGGTCAAAAAACTGAACATCTGCATAGTCTTGCCTCACCAGTCAAAATTGACACACCTTGTCTGCCGTGATACACTTGTTACAAGTAGGCACATGCGATAGATTATGCAAAAAATCGTGCCGGGTGAGGTGCTTTGTGAAATTACAGAATCTTCACACCCATACCAGCTTCTGTGACGGCAAAAACAGCATTGCGCAGATCGTCCAATCCGCCATTGACTTGGGAATGTCCTCCATCGGCTTGAGCGGCCATGCTGCCCTGCCTTTTCCTTGCAGCTGGGCGATGAAAGCGGAAGATGTCCCTTTATACTATACAGAGGCACGAAGGCAGCAGGCGCTTTTTGCCGGGAAAATTCCGGTTTATGTAGGCATTGAGCAGGATTACTACTCGCCAACGCCGGCGTATCCCTACGAATACATCATTGGTGGCGTGCACTATGTCAAAAAGAATGATCGGAATTATTCCATGGATCATTCTGCGCAAGCGCTGATGGACGCCGCCAAAGAAAGTTACGGCGGAGATCTTTACGGCCTTGCGGAGGATTACTATGCCACCGTCGCAAAGGTCGCAGACAAAACCGGTTGTCAGATCGTTGCCCACTTTGATCTGATCTGCAAGCATAATCAGGATGACTGCCTGTTTGATACCAATCACCCTCGTTATAGGACGGCTGCGCTGGATGCATTGGATGCCCTGTGCGGCAAGGATCTGATTTTCGAGATCAACACCGGTGCCATGTCCAGAGGGGTTCGAACCACACCTTATCCTGACAAAAAACTGCTTTTGGCTATGCGGCAGCGGAATCTGCCTATCTGCATTTGCGCCGATTCCCATAGCGCAAACACTTTGCTTTACGCCTTTCGGGAAGCAGCAGAACTGGCAAGAAGCTGCGGCTACAAAGAATGTATGTACTGGGACGGTAAACACTTTTACCCCGATCAGCTTCCCTTTTAGCACCAGAGGAGGATTTATATGAAAATCGCAACCACCACCACAGATTTCGGCATGTTTTGCACCAACGACGAAGAACGCATCCGCCAATTGCATAAGGCAGGCTTTCGTTACATCGACCTTGGTATATACGGGATGACCCCCGATTCTCCCTACATGCGTCCTGATTGGCGTGATACGGTAAACAGGCTCAAGGCTGTAGCTGACGAATTGGGCATGGAATTTGTGCAGGCTCACAGCCCCATTGGTAATCCCCTTTCCGATGACCCACAGCATGTACAGATGGTCACCGACGCCACCATCCGTTCCATTGAGGTGTGCCAGATGCTGGGTATCAAAGAAACCGTGTCCCACGGAGGAAAGATCGAAGGAATTTCCAAAGAGGAATTTTTTGACAGAAACAAAGCCTTTTTTCAAAAGCTGATTCCCACTATGGAAAAATGCGGCGTCAATGTACTGTGTGAAAATTCCAGCACCGTCAACAGCGGCACCAAATATGCTCTGAAAAACGGCAAGGATATGCGTCAGTTTATTGAATATGTGGATCACCCCCTGTTCCATGGCTGCTGGGATACCGGCCACGCCAATCAGGAAGGCCCGCAATACAATGAGATCATGGCGCTGGGCGAACATCTTCACGCCATTCATTACAACGACAATCACGGTGTCACCGACGATCACTTGATCCCGTTTTTCGGCAGGCTGAACCACGATGAGATCATGAACGCCCTGATCGATGTGGGCTTCAAGGGATATTTCACCATGGAATGTGTCTGGACTCTGATCCGGTTCAACCAAGTTACAGGAAAAAGAAACCGTTTCGAGAAAGACGGTATGATCCCAAAGCTAAATGAGCCCCAACTGTTTATGCAGCAGCATTTAGAGGCACTCATGTACGACACAGCAAAATGGATGCTGGAACAGTATGACCTGTTTGAGGCGTAATAAGGAGGAATCTTCACTATGGATAAAAAGCAGCAAGTGATCCGGTGGCTGGAAGACCACAGGCAAGACTATGTGGATCTTCTGCAAAAACTGGTACGCATCCCCTCCTTTTCCGGCAACGAATACAATGTGCAGATGGCTGTGAAGGAATATGCCGAATCCCACGGCTTTGCTGTGGAAGCCATGGCCTTTGACGAAGAAGGAAAGCGCCCCAACCTGCGAATCACCTACCCCGGTACCGGCGGCGGCAAGCGGCTGCTGCTGGATTGTCACTGCGATACCGTACCTGTAGAACCCGGTGAAACATGGGAACACGAGCCCTTCTCCGGTGACTACGACGGGGAGTGGGTCTATGGCAGAGGTTCTACCGACAACAAGTGGGGCATCACCGCCATTTTGATGACCCTGCGCGCTTTAAAGGAATGTGGCGTAACACTCTCCGGCGATGTGATCATGCAATCTGCCGTGGGTGAAGAACCCAATTGCGACAGCCGCCGCTATCTTGGCGCCGGCGCGATGGTGCGGGCCATTGAACCGAAGCCGGATGCATGTATCGTCTGCGAAGGCAGTATCAAGAAGGTTGGTACGGAAACGCCCCGCAACCTGAAATTCTCTTTGAAAATTGAAGGCAAGGGCTGCCACCCCTGCTCCCGCCGCCAGTGTGTATTCCCCCAGAATGACGGCATCCCCTCCGGCAGCGCAAAGGGTGTGGATGCACTGCAAAAGGCAATGATCATCATCGACGCCTTGTACCGTCTGGAACGAGAGCTTTCCACCGATTACAACCGTGGCGGTCTGGTGGGCACCGGCGGCGCAGCAGATGCCCCCCGGGATACCATCGGCGCAGTGACCATTACCCCCATTGAGATCAAGGGTGGCGGTGTCAACTCTCTGATCCCCAGCGTAGCGCTGCAGTACTCCGCCCACTACTCCGCCCAATTCACCCGGGAAGAAATGGAAGGCTTGATCCGCAGCACCATCCAAAACGCCGCCAACACTGACCTGTGGCTGCGGGAGCATCCGCCGGTAATGGAAGTATCTGCCGCCAACGACGGCTTCTACACCGATATCCGCCACCCGCTGGTGGAGCTGGTCAAGCAGGCACACCTGCAGGTTTGCGGCGAGCCCACTAACGCCAGCGGCTGGCCTGCCGGCTGTAACGCAGATGCCATGAACGATGTTGTTCCCTGTGTGGTGTACGGCCCCACAGGAGAAGGCGCCCATACCGTCAACGAGCGCAGCAATGTGCAGGATGTTTTGGATACCTGCAAGGTATACGCCACAGCTGCCATGGATTTCTGCAAATGAATATATGACGCAAAAAATGCCACCGGCTACGAAATAACCGGTGGCATTTTCATTATAAGCATGCAAGCAGATTTTCCAATTCTGTAATGGATTCAATGCGGTAGGTGGGCTGCTGTTGCAAGGTGCAAGTTTTTTCCTTAGGCGCAACCCAGCAAGTGGGAATGCCGGCATTTTGACCGCCTAAAATATCAGAAGACAGGCTATCGCCTACCATCAGCACTTTTTGGATGTCAAAATCAGGAATATGGGCAAAGCAATAGTCGAAAAAGCCTTTTCCCGGCTTATTGACACCCACATCCTGTGAAATAAAAATGCCTTCCACCATTTGTTCCAAACCGGCGCTTTCGATCCGCCGCCGCTGGACCACGGATGTGCCGTTACTTGCCAGAAACACCCGGTATTTTTGGCTCAAAGAGGCAATTGCCGCCGCTGCACCGGGGAGGAAGTAATGACCGCTCCCCAAATTCTCCATATAGGCATGGGCCGTGGCTACCGGGTCGGCATCCACACCCATTTCCGCAAACAGCACCCGAAACCGGCCATGGAGCACCTCATCCCGGGTAATCGCACCCTTTTCCAGCTGTTTCCAGTGCCAGTCGTTGATCTGACTGTACCGGGCACAGACCTCCTGCGTAGGCTCCAAGCCCGCATCGGCCAACGTTTTACGGATGGCAACATATTCCTGTTTCTTAAAATCCAATATGGTATCATCCAGATCGATAAGCAAAATCTCAAACATGACGTTTTCTCCTGACGATCTCATTGGCAATGGCGGCAAAGCCTTCAATATCCAAGGTTTCTCCCCGAACACCGGGGGCAAATCCGCAGGCGGCAATGACCTCCCCTGCCCCGGTCTTACCCAGCTCCGGGAAACCGGCGGCAAGACCGTTCTGC
Organism: Oscillospiraceae bacterium; assembly: GCA_017398725.1. Taxonomy (GTDB): domain Bacteria; phylum Bacillota; class Clostridia; order Oscillospirales; family Oscillospiraceae; genus Faecousia. The sequence continues at coordinate 91,668 of JAFQFA010000015.1, forward strand.
AAGGTCTTACGGCGCATGGCAAAGCTTGCCCGCACACACCGGAAGAACACCTCCGGATCGTCAATCTGCCACGGGCGCTGCTTCCGGGTCTTTAAGGTGATCACCGCAGAGGTGACCTTCGGCTGCGGCATAAAGCAATCCGCCGGCACATCAAAAAGAATCTCCGGCTCTGAATAATACTGACAAAAAATAGTAAATGCGCTGTAATCTGCTGTACCGGGTCGGGCAGCGATCCGCTGGGCCACTTCCTTTTGCACCATAACGGTAACGGACTCGAAGCACTCCGCCTCCAACAGGGCGGTAAGAATGGGAGAAGTAATATAGTACGGCAAATTGGCGCATGCCATAGGCCGCAGACCCGCAAACTTCTCCCGCACCAGTGCCGGCACATCCTGTTTAAGCACATCGCTCCACAGGATCTCCAGATTGGAAAATTCTCCGACGGTAGCCGCAAGGATGGGCTTAAGCCGTTCATCCAGCTCCACAGCGCAGACCTTTCCCGCCCGCAGCGCCAATTGCTGGGTCAGCGGGCCGATGCCGGGACCGATCTCCAATACACCGGCGGTCTCGTCCACACCGGCTTCCTCCGCAATCTGCCGGGGCACCCAATCTGCAATCAGAAAATTCTGTCCCTTTGCCTTGGAAAAATGAAAACCGTGACTTTGAAGCAACGGCTTCATTACCTGAATATCGCATACATTGATCAAAAAATCGCCCCGTTTCTGCCACTTGGCCGCTGTTGCGGTTATTATAGCAAAAACGAGGCGATATTTCAATAGAAGATCAGTCCAAGAAATAGACGGTGATGTTACGGACGCCGAACTGGAAGCACTCCCGGGTGGTGGGATAGTACAGATCCAACTGCTTACCCTTAATGCCGCCGCCGCAATCCTCTGCGGTAGCCTTGCCGTAAACAACACTGCCGGTGTTGGTAACAACGAACATTCTGGTGCCGTAAGGGATCAGCCGGGGATCTACAGCCACGGTGCCCTTATGGACCTTGGTGCCGGTGGCTGTGATCATATTGCAGCCGGCATCGGTATGGGTATAGGCGGTGGCATGGAAGCCATCGTCGTAGCTGCTGTAGGTAAGGATCTCACCGTCAGCCAGCACGATCACGCCGTCACCGATAGCAGGGGCGTCCGGCTTCAGTTTGCCTTCTTTGCCGGTGCCTACCATCACGATCTTATCCACAGGCTGGCGCAGCACAGTCTCGTCCACCAAAGTGCGGCTCTGCTCTTCATAATTGAGGGTGGTCACATATTCGACAATCCGTTTCTGGCCATCTTCACCTTCTACGACCACCTTCTGCTCGCCCTCCAGCAAGCCGGGGTACTGGCAGTAACGGGTCGTGTAGGGAATGGCCTCCAAACGCACCTGTTCCCGCTCCACCAAGCACTTGACCTGCACCTGCAGACCGTCACTGGTGGGGGTATTCAGCGGTACGGACACTTCATAGCAGCCGTTGGTGGGAATGTCCAGCCGGCTTAAAAGCTGCTCCACGGTTTCGCCGTATGTATTGACCTGCATGGTCTTGCCACAATTATCCACGGTCACCGATTGATTACGCATGACAGTGATCTCGGACACGCCGTCACCGGGCTGGGTGGTATACGCATCCTCCGGCGCCAGCGTATAGCCGGCCTGATCCAGCACGCTGGCAGGATCGGTCATAAAGGTGGAATACACCTTAACCTGATCGCCATCGGTGATCACATAAGTGGTCTGGGCAAACGCCGGCAGACACACCGCGCCCAGCAGCACCAGCAGCGGCAGCACCAAAACAGCTACACGCACCGGCTTGCCGCCTTTGCGGGATACTTCCTTCAAAAACGCACTCACAAAAAAGCCTCCTTCCCCTGTTTATAGGGATATTCACCGCCCAACATCAAGCGGTATCAAACAGTTACACAGCACCGCCCAAAACAGCGGTTGTAGCATTATTATAACATTTTCTCCTAAAAAGTCAAGCTTTTACTCCTTTTTGACCGTTTTAAGCAACTTTATAGCCTTAATTGTTTGATTTTTTATGTAAACCTCGCTCCCAAATATTCCGTTTCCCGACAGGGTACGACCACAACCGCTTGTGGAAATATTACATTTGTTTACATAATTTGCAGAATTATGTAACATGGTGTTTTTTCTTCCGGAAAGCTGATTATGGTAAACCAATTTCTTTAAAAATCCTAGTTTTTCCTCCCTTTGCGCCTACAATTTTTTGCAATTTTTGTGTTTTTGCTCCACCGGGCCGGAAAAGCCGGCGGCGGTTGACAACCTGCCGGATTTATGCTATATTTTGAATGTAAATGGCTGTGACGAAGACAACAGTATGCTGCAGGCTTCTCAGAGAGGGATCTATCTTGGTGAAAGGATTCTGTAACACCGCAGTTTGCTTACCACTTCCGAGCCGTCAGCCCGAATAGCTGACCGGGTGCGCCCGTTAAAGCGCCAATGAGTGGCGGCTCGTCCGCAACCAGGGTGGAACCGTGGAATACTATTATATATGTATCCCACCCCTGATTTTATGTCAGGGGTAGGATTATTTTTTTACCTCTGAAAACTTCAAGGAGGAATCATTATGTCCGAAGAAAATCTGTACACTTTTGAAAACCCCGCATATCGCAAGACTTTCTGGCACACCTGCTCCCACATTATGGCACAGGCTGTGAAGCGGCTTTGGCCGGAGGTGCAGCTTGCCATCGGCCCTGCCATCGACGAAGGCTGGTACTACGATTTTGACGCTCCCTTCTCCTTTACCCCTGAGCATTTGGAAAAGATCGAAGCGGAGATGAAGAAGATCTGCAAGGAGCGTATCCGTCTGGAACGGAGCGAGAAGCCCCGGGCAGAAGCCATCGCCTATATGGAATCCTTGAACGAGCCCTACAAGGTAGAGCTGATTCAAGATCTGCCGGAGGATGCTGTCATCTCCTTCTACACCCAAGGGGAATTTACCGACCTGTGTGCCGGTCCCCATCTGGATCACACCGGCCGTGTCCGGCACAACGGTTTTAAGCTGACCAAGTCCTGCGGCGCATACTGGCGGGGCGATAGCAACCGCAAGATGCTCCAGCGGATCTACGGCATCGGCTTCCCCAGTAAGGATGAGCTGGATGCTTATCTGGAAAAGCAGGCAGAAGCGCTGAAGCGAGACCACAACAAGCTGGGTCGGGAACTGGAGTTCTTTACCACTGTGGAAGAGATCGGTCAAGGCCTGCCCATTCTGCTGCCCAAGGGCGCACGGGTCATTCAAACCCTGCAGCGCTGGATCGAGGACGAAGAGCAGAAGCGGGGCTACCTGCTGACCAAGACCCCGCTGATGGCCAAGAGTGACCTGTATAAGATCTCCGGTCACTGGGATCACTACCGGGACGGCATGTTCATTATGGGCGACCCTGAGGACGAGACCAAGGAATGCTTTGCTCTGCGCCCCATGACCTGCCCCTTCCAGTATCAGGTATACCTGAACCGGGCAAGATCCTACCGGGATCTGCCCATGCGTTTGGGTGAAACTTCCACCTTGTTCCGCAACGAGGACAGCGGTGAGATGCACGGCCTGATCCGCGTGCGCCAATTTACCATTTCCGAAGGCCATCTGGTGCTGCGCCCCGATCAGCTGGAAGAAGAATTTAAGGGCTGTCTGGAGCTTGCCAAGTACGTTCTGGATACGGTTGGTATGCTGGAAAACTGCACCTTCCGTTTCAGTCAGTGGGATCCCGCCAGAGCCGGCATCAAGTACGAAGGCACTGCCGAACAGTGGGAAACCGCGCAGGCTGTCATGAAGGACATTCTGGACAATCTGGGATTGGACTACGAGATCGGCATCGACGAGGCTGCCTTCTATGGCCCCAAGCTGGACATCCAGTACAAGAATGTGTTCGGCAAGGAAGATACCATTGTCACCATCCAGATCGACATGCTGCTGGCCCAGAAGTTCGGCATGGAATATGTGGATGCTAACGGTCAGAAAAAGACGCCTTATATCATCCACCGCACCTCCTTGGGCTGCTATGAGCGGACCTTGGCATACCTCATTGAGCGTTATGCCGGCGCGCTGCCCCTGTGGATGATGCCTACGCAGGTTCGGGTAATGCCCATTACCGACCGGGCTCACGATTACTGCAAGGGTCTGGTGGAAGAACTGAAAAACGCCGGTATCCATGCCGAGGGCGACTACCGCAGCGAAAAGCTGGGCTACAAGATTCGGGAAGCACAGCTGCAGAAGGTCCCCTACATGCTGGTGGTTGGCGACCGGGATATGGAGAACGGCACCGTTTCCGTCCGTACCCGCAAGGGCGACGATCTGGGCGCAATGACCCCGGCAGAATTCACTGCTAAGTGTCTGCTGGAGATCGCCACCAAGAGCAAAGAAGTCTAAACAATAAAAACCAGCGGGCAAATTGCCCGCTGGTTTCAAAAAAATTAGGAGGACTCTGTTATGCTTAAAAAAATCGCCCTCTTTACACTGATTTTGGGACTGCCTCTGGGCTGCATTGCCTGCGATGGATCCAGCAACACCCCTGCCTCCTCTGTACCGGACGCCGCTATTATACAGCAGCGCCGGGATGCGGCAGAAAGCTATATGCGGGAAATGGCCACCTTTATGTGGCGGGCTGAAGAAGATGTGCTCTATACCCGAGACACCACGATACTGACCGACGAAGATCTCGCAAACTACACCGGCAACCAGCTCCTAAAGATCAAAGCCGGTCGTCTCTATCGGGGCATTCCCTATTCCTACACCGGCGCTTCCGCATGGAATTTCTATGATTACACCTCTGAGCCGGATGAACAGGGCATTTGCACCCTGTCCGGTCTGCATTGGCGGTGTATCAATGGCGGCTCCACCATCGGTGCCGTTGTCGGCAACGATTGCTCCAGCTCTATTCAGCTTGCTTGGAACTATGTAGGTTCCAAAATCCAGCTGACCAACACCCCCTTTATGACCCCTATGCACGGCTACCAGCGGGTTGGCGAGTACAAAAGCTCCGATAACCAGCAAAAGGACACCCCGGCTTTCTGTGAAGAAAACGGATTGGATGTGATGACCAAGGCCTATGCCCTACTGCAAAAGGCCGATGCGGTGGTCAAACGGATCCCCGCCTACGGCCATACGATGATGATCGTGGAGAATCACCCGGTCTACAACGCCGACGGCAGCATCGACGCGGAGGCATCCTATATCACCGTGCTGCACCAGACTACCAGCTATATGATGAAAGAAGAAAAAGTCTTCGATCCCCAGTACGGAGAAGATGTGTACATCATCTACGGCATTGACGACAAATACACTTATGCCAAACTGTTTGAGCAGGGGTATCTGCCTGTCACCTGTGATGTATTTCTGGATCCCGCTCCGGTGGAAGAAATTTATGTGAAGGACACGGAGACCCAGTACGGCTATGATAACATTTTGAAGGGACAATTCGTATCCAATCGGATCCTTTCCGCCGTAACCATCACCATCAAAGATGAAAGCGGCAATGTGGTTATGGAAGGCACCTGCTATGAGCGCCGGCAGACCAAGCAGCCGGTCTTCTCCTTCCAGCTGGAGCGGTTCACCACCCAGCTCCCGGTGCAGCAACGCGGTCGCATCGCGCCGGAAGAGCTTGCCCCCGGCAATTATCACTGCACCCATACCCTCCGGGATGGTCATGGCGTTACATACATCATGCGAGATTTTGATTTTACCGTACCCCAGAAATAACCGGTTCTGCCCCCAAGGAACACCTTGGGGGCAGTTTTAAATGGCAAGTTGCAGATTCCAATTTACAATTTCGCCTGCCTATATTTTCATTCGATTATTTTCGAAAAAGTTCTTGACAACAGACCACTTGTGCGGTATAATGGCAAAGCTGTCAGCAAATGCTGCTATAGCTCAGCCGGTAGAGCGCATCCTTGGTAAGGATGAGGTCGCCAGTTCAAATCTGGCTAGCAGCTCCAAAAAATCAGTCATCCCAATCGGGATGGCTGATTTTTTTGTTGCTGATACCTATTTGAACTGGCGAAGCCAGTGAGAATCTGGGGAGCGATGGGAGCGCCGCCTGCGGCGGATACAGCGACCTGAGCGAGTGGCAGCGGTCGGCAGATGAGGAAGCCGCGCCGTCGGCGACGAAGATGCCGGGCACCGCAACAGGGGAG
>JAFQFA010000016.1 GCA_017398725.1 Oscillospiraceae bacterium
CGGCAAGACACTTGAGAATTTGACAACAAAGCAGACCTATCACTTATCCCAAACTCAAATAAACGAATTATATGAATTACTGGGAATACCCCAATCGTGATTCCTGGCCCACAGCTCTATAGAAAGGGCGTGAAGTTGTGAAAAAGATATTCGCTATGTTTATGGTTTGTACAATCCTTCTCGGGTTGGTTGGCTGCAACAGCTCAAACCCTAAACTCCAAGATCCCAGCTTTGTTCCGCTTAACATGACGCCTGGTGAAACACATACCAGCTACGAAGGTGTTGAAATTCAGATCGACAGCTTGAACTGGCATGAAGGAAATCTCAAGTCTTCACTGGTGGTCGCTTGGAACAATGAAACCAAGTATGAAGTGACCTACGGCGCATCCTTTGAGATTGAACGATTGGATGGTGAAGAATGGGTCAGCTGTGCAATTCCCGAGGAACTGGCATTTATTGCAATTGGGTATTTACTGCCGGCAGGCAAGATGAAAAACGAGACATATACGCTGACTGATATGTTTGATGTGACTTCGCCTGGAACTTACCGCTTCAAAACGGATTGCTATGTGTCTGATAACACCGAACAGGGTACGAAGTGTGAGCTTACTGCAGAATTTACCCTTGGAAATGTCAAATGTCCCGATGATAGCAAAGTGACCGGCACGGAAATTCAATGGGCTGCCCAGTATATCCGTACCAATGGATATTCTGAAGGTGTCCTCTATCCCAGTGTGCGGATCATTGACAGCCTGCAGGAATTGAAGGATTACTACAATACTTGGCACGAAGTCTTTGACTTAGAGCGCAAGGAGAAGGTGTACTCCGATACAACCATTGGCTTCCTGGATGCCTGCGATCAGTTCGATGAAGCTTTCTTTGAAGATAACTATTTGATCTTTGTGCTGCTGGAAGAAGGCAGCGGCTCTATCCGGCACGAGGTCCGCAGTGTTGAGCAAACAGAAGATAAGAAAATCAGCATTTCCATTGATCGAAATGTTCCCGAAGTTGGTACAGACGATATGGCCGAGTGGCATATCATCTTAGAACTCAGCCGGGATGTTTTGGTAGAAAACTCCATTGATACCTATTTGTATGTAGACGGCTTACCTTCCTATATGGATGATAAGGTTGTCATTCCCCAGACGGAAGCAGAATTCAAGGAGCCTCCTGCAGGAAAGATTATCACACCTGAGACGGAGGCTGACTTGCGAGTCAGCGGTTATTCCTGGATTTATTCACTAGGGAACGGACTTGAAAATGCAACGATCTCCGATCAGAACGGTAGACCTATTCCAAAGGAGGTCCTGTCTCAAGTTGTAATAGGCAGTCAGTACGCGGAAACGGTTTATGCTCCGGTACCAGGCACGGACACCTATGCGCCGACCAATTCCCTTGGCTATTTGGTGAAGCTGGCATGGGATGTGGAGCCCAACTCCGTAACCTATGCTTGCTGGCCAGAAACGGTGTGGCAAAAGGAGAATGTTCCGGAAGATACCGTTGTTTCGCAGGATGGTGCTTTCTACGCAAAACCCGGTGGCTATGTTTATGAGATCGTTGCAACCTGGGACGATGTTGGCAAGGGCTATCATGGAAGTGCAAACTACTATGTCTATATTGCTGGTGGAGATGACCACGATCATCAAGCGGCTGTGACTGCCCAAACTGTAGATGATCCGGTGACCGGATACTGCGGCAACACATGGACGAGACTGCATATCGACGGCAAGGAGTATTCATTTATGTACGGATACTCTGTGACCCTTACGGACATTCTTGTTAATCTCGACTATGATCCTATGCGTGTTTGCAGATGCCGTCCTGAGTATACTGTTGATACCGAATTTGGAATTGGGTATGGTATAAACCTAACTGCCGGTTACGCACGCTGCGATAAAGGCCAGGCAGATCTAACCCAAGAACAGATTGATACGATCGCTGAAATTATCGAGTGGGCTGAAACAACCAACTGCAAATACCCTATCGACAATTAACTCTCATCCAACCTTAAGGAGGTACCCTTATGGTAAAAAAGATAATTTTCACAATAATTGCTGTTGTACTTCTTTTTGCTATCTTCCTTGCCCCTATTCCCAAGGGGCCGTATGAGGATGGTGGCACAAGGGAGTATGCTGCATTGACGTATAAGATCGTAGACTGGAATCGACTGACTACCGATGGTAAATACGAAGCCACGAAAGTGTACTGGTTCCCCAACAACTTTAAGTCCATTGACGATCTGTGGGCCAACGAAGAGCAGGAAGTGGTTCACAAGTTTGTGGCTACCATTCTGGAATTGGACAGTAGCTCTGCGCTGGTTCAGCCTGCAGAAGGGGAAGATGAACTCCGCAGTGCTGATAAGATCCATCTTGGCATTGCAGATCTCGGCGATATTGGCGCTCAGGTGGGCAGCGAGGTGGAAATCCACTATACCGGTGGCATCATGGAATCTTATCCGGCGCAGATCAACGCAGTAAAATGGGAAATGGCCAAGACTCACCGGAATAAGGAATTTACTGAGGAATGGTTGAACAAGGAAACAGCAGAGAAATGTGACTACGAACCATTCGATCATATCATTATTACTGAAATCTACTCCAACTGTTTCTTTGCTACTCCGGCAATTCCCGCGCCATGGACAATTAAACTGAACGGACAACTTTCAGAAGATTGGTGCGTAGGAGATCAAGTTATCTGCACTTACGATAATGTTTATCGCGATAATACCAAATTCGAAGTCGATTTTATGACCGTGGAACCTAGCGACTGGCAACCGGAGCCGGGCATGGCTTACAAGCCTGTTATTTACCTCTATCCAGAAGTAGAAACTGAGGTTTCCGTCAAACTGAATCTGGATGGCAAACTAACCTGCACTTATCCTACTTATAACGCAGGTTGGAAGGTAACTGCAGCTCCAGATGGCACACTGACAGATGTGAATGGCCAGATTTATAACTATCTCTACTGGGAAGGCGAAACCAATGCTCAGTGGGATATGATCGAAGGCTTCTGCATCAAGGGTGAGGACACTGCAGCATTCATGGAGGATGCTCTGGAAAAGTTGGGACTTAACCGTAAAGAAGCAAACGAATTTATCGTGTACTGGTTGCCTCTAATGGAGCAGAACCCCTACAACATCATTTCCTTCCAGACGGACATCTACACTGATGCAGCCGAGCTACAGATTGACCCGGCACCAGATACCCTGATCCGTGTGTTCATGGCTTGGAAGGCCGCGGATAGCTTTGTAGAAATGCCCGAGCAAGAACTGACCGCACCGGAACGCTCCGGTTTCACCGTTGTAGAATGGGGCGGCGCAGAAATCAAATAATCCTGAGACAAAAGAAGCGTGTTGGCATAGGCTGATATGAGGTGAGCCTATGCAATATTCTACAAGGTGTCCAGATGCGGTGGCGCAAATCATAGGGGGAGCGGAGGCACCGCAGTTATCCGGATGTGTTCAGTTTTATCAGGAGAACGGTTGCGTTTTGATAGTGGCGAAGATTTCTGGTCTGCCCAGGGTGAGTGGAACAGGATTCTTCGGATTTCACATTCATCAGGGAACCTCTTGCGCTGGAACGGATTTTTCAAGCACAGGAAGTCATTATAACCCCACAGACCAGGCACATCCAGAACATTCGGGTGATCTGCCTCCGCTGCTACGGTGCCAGGGGAATGCATATCTGTCTGTAAAAACAGATCGGTTTTCTGTAAAGGGTATTATTGGACGAACCGTAGTCATTCACAGTGAACCGGATGACTTCCACTCTCAGCCTGCTGGCAATGCGGGGAGAAAAATTGCCTGTGGGGTAATTTGCAAAAAACGATAATCAATGCCTAGTGATACAATCCCTATCCCCGGGTATTTCAAGACCTATGTACTGGTATTGGATTTTGTGGGTAATTTGAGTGTAAATTACGGAATGTTTTGTATACAGATTAGGGTATCTTCGATATAATTGGCGATATATACTAAAAAAGAAGTAGTAAGCATAGTACTTACTACTTCTTTTTTATATGCCGCTATGTATTCTTAGTCATATATACCTTTGCGGATGCAACATTTTTTAAACTTTATACCACTTCCGCATGGACAGAGCTCATTTCGACCAACCTTCGTTCGTCTAACCGGCTTTTTCTCCATAGCAGGTAGCGTATATGGAATGCCATGTTTTTCAAAATATATTTTATCAATCAGACTTGGCCCGTTGGGCATTATAATGGTATCAGAATTAGTGATTTTTATGGTTGCTTTATTGTTAAGATAATAGTTTTCTAATACATCTAACTCATCAGAAGAATAAATATGAGCATGATTATTTATTCTCCAAAGAATATAATCTATGAAATTGGATGGGCCTTTATTCAAATACGTGTTAATTTCAATTATGTTTTCCATATCATGTAAATTGCAGACCCATGGATATGGTTGATTATCTTCTGTTTGTATCAATTGAGAAGTATTAACTGCTATACTTCCGAATTGATTGAGTGTTAGTACTATTGGCAAAATAATCTTTTGAGATATATTGCTGATAGTGAATGCCTGGCTTTTGTTTTCAAACAGTGTTATGCTTTGGTTCTTTTCTATTAATTCTTTTAAGATGATTGCTTGCTTGTATGCGCCACCAATGCCACTATCGGAATGAAAATGATCATATATTCTTTGGTATGCTTTTTCGGGGTTAAAAAAAGGCTCCCTTACTTTTGAAGCTTTAACTTCTGCAACTAATATATACTTATCAAATTCAACAAGTATATCGTGTTCTTTAGTTCCTCGTTCTTCACAAACTTGTGAATGATATATAGCTTTTTCACCCAATAGGCTTTTTAAGTGTGTTAAAAAGAAATTTTCAACTATATCTGCTTTGCTCTTTTTATACTTCGCAGCAAAAGTATTTTGGGGATTCTCTAAAATATCAGTTATATAATCGAATATTGCGTTTAATAGAAATTTGGGGTGAATCACAAACAGTTGTGATTCATCTACATAGCAAAGTGGCTGTTTGGCAAACGGATTTTTACCATTGTAGTATGTAAAATCGCGCTCTTGTCTTTGTAAAGAGAAAGCATTTATTAGTGCATTTCCTTTTACTTCGCCAAATTCTGCAACGATGTCTGTTGTGCAAATGATATTTACGCCGTTGATTTTTGATTGAAATTCGTTACGTTTATTTCCTCTCACAAATTCCAAAAGCTTTTTGTATTCATTATTAATGTTTGGGGAGCGAGGGTCAAGGGTATCAAGAAAATCAAAGATTTCCGCCTGCACTTTTTGGCACGCTTTAAAAGATTCTTCAAAAGCCGAAGAGATGAAGTGGTAAAAGTCAATATAATCGGAAACACATAATGAGGTGAGTGCTTCCAATTCAATATCAAATGGGGAATACAAGTCCTTGATTAAGCTTAAGGTTTGTTCATCATAGCGTAGTATTCCCATATCGAAATACGAGCTAAATGCTTCGGCTGAAACAAAATGTTTTTTTGCTTTTTCTGGATCGTTTTTTATTGTTTCTTCGTCGAGGTCCATAAACCCTAATATATATTTAGAAGTAATAGCTTGAATATCCTTCTCTATACCTATAAATTCAGATTCTGAATCATGGGAAATGCCTTTACTTAAGTCGGTAGTACTCATTAGCAGTCCTGCTAGATACAAGTACTGCTTTTGGGGTGACATGAGGTTTGTTTTGTTAAAAATATCTGATTGAAAAGCAACCTCTTCTCCGTCATTAGCAAAGGTCATAAAGCGGATACTTATCATGCCAAGCAAATCTCGCGTATCATAGGTCTCTAATTTTTCCTTTAATTTGTTTACCATTTCTTCCATTTATTTACCCTCTTGTTTATAAAAGTATGTGGACAGCCCACCCCGCTTCCTTGGAGGTTGCTGTCCACAACTCTTAAAATCGTATGCCTAACAAACCGCCGTTTTCTTGATCATCTGAGATTTTCAATACAACGTTACTATTAAACAATGAAGAAAACTCGTCATCAAATTCCTGGTATGGGACCATGTCTGAATTTAAAAGACAAATATATTGATACCCTAAATTTTCGGATTTTAATTGGGCAAGTATTAATGCTCTAGCTACTTGACGTTCGTCTACTCCATCGAAAATTGTGCTATCATGTACAAGGAAATTGGGATATCGATTTCTTGAACGGCCTAATTCTGCCAATACCATGTCGTAACAAAACACTTTCATATAGTTTACACCCTGACTTCGCGAACTTTTAATATCGACACCAAAAGCATACCCCGTTTCTTTTAGGTCGATAGTTAAAGTGCCTGCTTCCGGATAAAGAAACTCTGTGTTAGTTCTGAACAATGATATAGCTTGTTCACGTATTTGTATCCGTTCATTATAATCCCGACGCGATTTGATCAAAAGTTCCTGGTTTTCAATCTTTAATCTGCTTTTGCTATCTTCAATGTATTCAGCGGATTCCAATCTTCTTTTTGCATCTTCCAAGAGCTGCTTTGCTTTTGCGTATCGATCTTGAATTAATACATACTCAGCTAATGCACCATGGGTTTCAAGAATTCTCATTTTTTCGGAGCGCTGAATACTTAAATCTGAGATCTGCCTGCTTATTTCTGCAATCTCTTTTCGTAGGGAAGTAATTTCGTTACATAGATACTCTTTCCTGTTCGAAACAATAGCTTTGTGAAAGTCAATTACTTCAGACAAAGGCTGTAGAACAGAAGCTTGGAATAACACTCCAGCTTCAGAATAAATTTTCATTATATCATCGACGGGCAATGCAGGTTCATCATCTGAATAACTAACCTCATATCTTTCAAGTAATTGTTGTCGCAATATGAGGGCGTTGGTGAGTGCGTGGATCTCATTGGTAAGGGAATTTGCTTCTTTTGAAATATCTTCGTATTGTGGATGTATTTGGAACGCTTCTAGCTGCTTTTTGAATGCATCTACATCTCTTTGACGAGTAATTACCTCGGTGCTTAATTCCCCGATATTCAGTCTGAAAGGACCAATTATACCGGACTTTGTTGCATTCTTAAAGTCTTCAATTCCTTTCTTTCGCTCTTTTAAGCTTTGGAATTGTCCTGCATATTCCATGCTCAAGTTTAGGAAAAAGGAGTTGCAAATTTGCACGCTTGACGCTTTTTGGCGCGAAAAGAATTCAAAAGCACTTCTGTAACCATCAACATTCCTACGGACTGCATACGAAATTAGTTCACGGAATGAAGGCAAATATTCTTCGTTGTTTTCCGACGCTTCGATGCCGTAAAAATCCTCAAGCATTGCTTTATTAAATGCGTTTGGAGATACATAATAGCGTTTTGCTTTTTTATCGTATTTGCAATCAAAACTTAATGTTGATACATCACCATCAATATAAATTTTGCCAGGGGAATCAGTAAAACGTTCAATGTTATAGATTTTGTTGGCGATATCAAGCTCTAGAATGAATGACCAGCCCTTTAAATTTTCGTTCTTAAAGACAGAATTAGCCGTCACCTGTGAGCCCAAACAAAAGTGTATTATCTCGACGAGAGTTGTCTTTCCTGCACCGTTTCGTGTTTTCTTATTCTCTGACTGATCATTATGGTTTCTGTCTGCTAAGATAACATTAAAACCAGAATGTAAAGTTACACACTTAAAGTTTGAATTATTGCTTTTAATTGAGTGAATCATTTTTACACCTCACAATCATTCCATCCTTTAAGACAATAGAGTTTATCATGTATAAATAATCTAGTGTCAGCAAGAATTTTTCGAAACTTACTATACCTTCGTGATTTTTTACTTTGTCCCACAATAAAGAGATCGTTTGTGGTTCTGTAATTTCAGACAATAATGCAGCGCCACATCCCAAAAGAGAATATTCTATTTTAATATTCTTGTCCGGCAGAATCACTTCTCGAACACCTCACACTTTTCAAAGAAATATGTTAATATGCCGAGACCTGCCGCTTTGTATGAGAAATCTGATCTTTTTCCACTCGCAAAGTCCCATAGTTCATCAAAAATCTCATCGTTATCTATTCCTCGTGCTTTTAATTCCTGATATTTTTGTGCCATTATATTTGTTAATTGTGTAGCAAATAAGGGGTCTGGGTGCTTATTTAAATAATCATCAATGGTGGAGTTGCTGGATAGTCCCATTGTTATATGCATTTGAAATGCCTGTAATGAATTCTTTTTGATTTTTTCGTCAATTTTTAGAAGCGAATAAGATGAAGCAGTTTCTATCGACGTGGCAGAAGTCATTAAATATTTAGCCAAAACTTCTAGTTCTGCAAAACTGTAAGAAACAGATTCTTGTTTTAGCATCTCGACAACCCATTGTTCATGTTTGCTCTTTAAATCAAAAAGAGTTTCTGTTGGATACAATGTGGCATCGTTATCAATCTTTGTGTGGCAGTTACAGCAAAGAAATATTAAGTTGCTCTCGCTGTTTACGAAAGATTCATCTTTAGTGGCATCATAGCGAGCTGCATCAGATTTCTCTCCGTAAATATGTGCGTTTTCACCTATGCAGCCTAAAGACGGATTATCGGGATCAACTAAAATAGTTTTACAAATAGCGCAACGGTTTCCGCTTTTGGTATGGAGTAATCGCTCGTTTTTCTTTGTTATAGTCGCTTTTATCGCCATTATTCCACCTCAAATATAAAATTTGTAAATATATTATATAATCCTTGACGGAAATCGTCAATATATGTAAAGTTGCAATTAGGTCTATGAGCACTGACATACAGTTGACACCTGTATAACGCGACGATGTAGAACCAGTATAATGGTAATTCTGTAATACTCGGCCCGGCCATAGAGAAAGCGGAGAGAGAAGTCTCTATGCACCTGCAGCCACGGGGGCTGGATTGGAAAAATTTTTTGAGTTTTCTTCCCCAGACTCATTTGAGAAAGTGAGTGGAATTGACTTTGTCGAACATCTGTGCTATAATTATTATAAAGGCAAGATCAAGCACCCAGGCTACCGTCTCGGTGGAAGTGCGCCCACCGTTTGACACTGTCGGGTGACAGTGGAACGGTACGGACCAGCTAAGGAGAAAATAGCGGTCCTTAATCGGTGAAGGTCTTTGAATCGATTGCCGGGAGAACCGGCTGCGACAAAGTGATGTTTGTAGACGTGCAGACAAAGCTTGCAGCTGATCTCCCGGTCCTTGTTTTTTAGTGAAAACATTTTGGCACAACTGCGTAAATGCATTGGCAGGTTGTTGCCGATGACAACCGGGATTGGCTGTGATAGGATAGAATTACATAGAACACAGCGGCCCTGTTAGATACTGAAATGTATGGATTTGTACTATTTGGCATGGGGATGTCTTTGAACAATCCGTATATATCTAAGTCAGGTGAATATGAGAATTTCCGCAGTATGTTCTGTCAAGACCATGCTGCGATTTTTTATGTTCATATAAAGGGCTACGGAAATTATGAGGTGATAATTGAAATAGGAGAAAAGCAATAGAACCATAGGCAAGTTCATTGAGCAATTATCCTTAAATAATTGATAGAAAGAGAAAAAATATGAAGAAAAAAGTTTACAAAGAGTTTTGTTTCAGGGAGTCGAACGGTATGTTATAATACTAATGTACCTGTGGCTTGCCCGAAGAAAGGAGTATTTATGAGTAAGTTGCAGGAAGACAATGTCGCAAGTGAGCGCGTGTACACGGTGGAAGAGATCGCGAAATTAGCGCGGATCAGCCGTACTGGCGCATACGAGCTCATTAAGAAGGAGTATTTCCCGGTGACTCGGATCGGCAATCTGATCCGAATTCCCAAGGGACCCTTCGATGCATGGTTAGACGGTCGAGGTAACTAATCATGTAAAGGAGATTGATTATGGCGGCAATTGTTAAACGAGGAAATAAATATTCTGTAGTTTTTAACTACACCGACGAGAATGGCGTGACACGCCAGAAATGGGAATCGCCAGTGAGCACCAAAAAGGAAGCCCAAAAGCGCAAAAATGAGATCGAACACGAATTGGCAACCGGTACATTCATTGCTCCCTCTGCGAAAAAGGTCAGAGACTTTCTTGTGGAGTTCGTGGAGATGTATGGACTTCGGAAATGGGGGCTGTCTATGTACACCTCCAATACCGGCCTCATCCGCAATTACATCAATCCCATTCTGGGGGATGTGAATGTGCAGGATGTGGATGCCCGTGTAGTGGACAAGTTCATCAGCACCTTGCAGAAAACCAAGGCGGTAGAGTGTAACGGCAGAAAACCAAAAACGGAGTTCGTTACACCCTGCACTATTGAGAAGATCATCAAGCTGATGCGCTGCGCTTTTGAACGGGCGGTCCGCTGGGGTATGGTTGGCAAAAATCCCTTTATCGGCGCGACCCTTCCCAAAAGGGAACAGAGGAAGCGTGCCATATGGGATGCGCAGACCATCCGTAAGGCTCTGGATGCCTGTGAGGACGATAGACTGTTTCTTGCCATCCATCTTGCCTTCGCCTGTTCTCTTCGTTTTGGAGAGATCTGTGGACTTACCTGGGACTGCCTTGACATCTCGGATGCTGCGATCATGAATGAGAACGCATATCTAAAGGTGGAAAAGGTGCTGGCTCGGGTGGATGAGAGCGCGGTGAAGGCTTTGGGAGAAAATGATATATTTTTCACATTTCCTGCCATCGTAGCCGGCTCTGCAAAGACCCGTTTGGTGCTGAAAAAGCCTAAGACCGAATCCAGTATCCGTAAGGTGTGGATTCCGGCAACCCTTGCCAAGTTGCTTCGTGGCTGGAAGGAGAGCCAGGAGAAGGCAAAGGCGTACTTAGGAGATTCCTACTACGATTATAATCTCGTCCTCACCCTTGATAATGGACGGCCTTGCGAGGATCGTGTCATCGGAAATGCGTTCAATCGGCTAAAGAAGAACGCGGACCTTCCGGATGTGGTTTTCCACTCCCTCAGGCACTCCAGCACGACCTATAAGCTGAAGCTGAACAAAGGAGACATCAAGGCAACACAGGGCGACACAGGCCACGCACAGCCTGACATGGTTACCGAGGTCTATGCCCACATACTGGATGAAGACCGCAAGGTCAACGCCCAGCGCTTTGAAGCTGGCTTCTATGCACGCACAGATCTGCGGGGAATGGAGCAGGCATTCCGATTGGAAAATGCTCCACAGCAGGGCTTGGAGGTTGCACAGCTGCTTGTCCAGCTACAGCAAAATCCTGCGCTTCTGAACCTCCTGAACAGTCTGTTGAATGCCAATGCGTCCTGATAGTATCAGGCATTCCAAAAGCGTCCATTAGCAAAAACACGAATTTCTTAGCAAACCAAGCAAAAATCGTTCGAATCCATTTCGGGGGTTTGCGGAGCTGCGGCTCCCGCAATGGTTTCGGTGCTAAATTGAATAATGGGACTATATGTTATAAAAACACCGTGATTTACGGTAAAATCACGGTGTTTGGCACCCCCGGCGAGACTCGGACTCACTACCTTGCGCTTAGGAGGCGCACGCTCTATCCAGGTGAGCTACGGGGGCATACATATGAAATTGGTCTAAATGGAATAACCTCTTCTGATTCTTAGGAGGGAGGTGCTCTATCCAGCTGAGCTACTGACGCGTATGCATGCATTGTACCGAAAAAAAGAAATCCTGTCAACACAATGCGGCACACTTTTTTCCGTTGCCATCATATAATACTGGGACGATGTGTTTGCAAGGAGGGGTGTAAAATGTCGGGAATCGGCAGGGAAGTAGACTTGGATGATCTGATCTATTGTGATGCAGACGGTTTGCCTAGTGAGCGCTGAAGTATTTGCGGCCTGTGGATGATGTTTTCCGCAGGCCGTTATTTATTTTCCTCTTTACAGACCGGGGATTTTCGTATATAATAAGCTGAATATTTATGAAAAGACGGTGCTGTTATGAACATCGAATTTGACGCATATAAGCAGAAACTGGGGGAGATCCGGCCCGGTCTGGAGGCGCTGGCAGACTCTTTGAACATTGAGGGCCTGCGCAATGAGCTGGAGCGGCTGCATGCCATGCAGGAGGCTCCCGGCTTTTGGGATAATCCGGAAAAGAGTCAGCAGGTGGTGGTGAAAACCAAAACCACCGAGAATAAGATTGTCAAGTATGAGCAGATGCTTTCTACTTGGGATGACTTGATGACAATTTGCGAAATGGCTGCCGAGGAAGATGACGATTCCATGCTGGACGAGCTGAAGGAAGGCTTCCAGACCCTCTCCGGGGATATGGAGACTTGCCGGCTGCAGACCTTGCTTACCGGCACTTATGACGGCAATAATGCCATGGTATCCTTCCAAGCCGGTGCCGGCGGCACCGAGGCGCAGGACTGGTGCCAGATGCTTTACCGGATGTATACCCGCTGGGCAGAGGCCCATGGCTACACCTATAAGATCATGGACTATCAGGAGGGTGAAGAAGCGGGCTTGAAGTCTGCGGATATCCTCATTGAGGGTGAGAATGCCTATGGCTTCCTGAAGGGCGAGAACGGCGTCCACCGTTTGGTCCGTGTTTCCCCCTTTGATGCCAATGCCCGTCGGCAGACTTCCTTTGCTGCCATCGAGGTGATCCCCGATATTCAGGACGATAGTCAGGATGTGGAGATCAAAGCGGAAGATTATGAAATGCAGGTGTTCCGTTCCTCCGGCGCAGGTGGTCAGCACATCAACAAAACTTCCTCTGCAGTGCGTCTGATCCATAAGGCGACCGGTATCGTGGTGGCCTGTCAGACGGAGCGCAGCCAGTTCCAGAACAAGGAAAACTGCTTGCGCATGCTCCGCAGTAAGTTGGTAGAGATCAAGGAACGGGAGCATTTGGACAAGATCTCCGATATTAAGGGTGTGCAGAAGAAGATCGAATGGGGCAGCCAGATCCGCAACTATGTGTTCATGCCCTATACACTGGTAAAAGATACCCGCACCGGCTGTGAAACGTCCAATGTGAACGCGGTGATGGACGGCGCGCTGGATCCCTTTATTAATGCGTATTTGACATGCGCAGCCACCGGAAATTGGGTCACTAAGTAAAGATCCGGGAAGAAATATAACAAAATTTACCGAATTAGCCCTTGCAATTTTGCGTACCCTGTGCTACAATAATCGGGCTTATTATGCTCCGGGAGTATGCCGGGGCGCAAAATGCCCTGATAGGTGCCGAATTTTGGGCGCTGGGGCTGTATTTTAGGAGGAAACCGAAATGAAGAATCTGAAGTCTGTACTGGCAGTGATCGCGGCTGTTTGCCTGCTGGCTTGCCTGACAGTTCCTGTTTTTGCGACCGCTGAGAACGTCACCTTGACCTCTGCTTCCACTTCCAATGAGGCTGTTTCTACGGAAGCTACCACTGAGGCAACAGAAGATCCTGCCGACGGCTTGAACGGTGGTCAGCCTGCTGTGGAAGAAGATGGCGATGTCTCCTTGGATATGGACGAACTGCAGGGTGCAGAATCTGAGGAAGATCCCAAGCATGTTCATGCTGCCGAAGAGGAATCTGCCGGCCATAAGGCTTTGCGGATTGTTCTGACCGTTCTGGAAGTGATCGCCAGCGTGGCGCTGGTAGGTATCGTTCTGGTTCAGTCCGGTAAGGAAGCCGGCCTGTCCGGTGCTCTCTCCGGCAACAGCGATTCCTACATGAGCAAGGGTATGCGTGCAACTCTGGACAAGAAGCTGGCTACCATGACCAAGTGGGTGGCTTTGGTTTGGATTCTGCTGACTCTGACCCTGAGCCTGATTTAATCGAATATAAAAAACGGCTGCATTGCAGCCGTTTTTTTATATGCGCAGATGGACAATTTTTTGCGGATGTGTTAAAATAAGAAAAAACGTTAAGGAGCACAAATATGGAAGCTATGAAACTGGCCGGGCTGAAACCGGCGTCTGTATTTGCCTATTTTGAAAAACTTTGTTCTATTCCCCACGGCTCCGGCAATACCAAGGCCATCAGCGATTACTTGGTATCCTTTGCCAAGGAACAGGGGATTCGGTATATACAGGATGAACTGAATAATGTGATTTTCTTTCAGGAAGGTACTTGCGGTTTAGAAAACCGGGCACCTGTGATCCTGCAAGGACACATGGATATGGTTTGCGAAAAGGATGAGGATTGCCCCATCGATATGCAGACCCAAGGCTTGGATGTGACCCATGACGGCAGCTATGTATTTGCCCGGGGCACAACCTTAGGCGGTGACAACGGCATTGCGGTTGCGTATGCGTTGGCATTGCTGGCGGATAAGACGATTCCCCATCCGCCGCTGGAAGTGATTATTACTGTGGATGAGGAGACCGGTATGGACGGTGCTGCCGGGATCGATCTTTCGATGCTGAAAAGCCGCACCTTGCTGAATATGGACTCTGAGGAAGAAGGCATTTTTACCGTATCCTGTGCCGGCGGCGCCGGCGTGATCATGGCGCTTTCTGCACAGCGCCGTCCGGTTTACGGTCCGTGTATCCGACTGACAGTGGAGGGATTGCAGGGCGGTCATTCCGGCGTGGAGATCCATAAAAACCGTGCCAACGCCAATAAAGTTATGGGGCAGCTGTTAGGCCGTATACAGGAAATTATGCCCATTTGCCTGACTTCTTTTTCCGGCGGTGCCAAAGATAATGCTATCCCCCGGTCTTGTCAGGCTACTTTTGTGGCCCTTGGCATGAATCCGGAACGGATCAACGATATTGTTGCGGCGTTACAGCAGGAGATCCGCAGCCAATACGATGAGCCGGAAGCTATCATTACCGGCGATAATGTAGATGCGCTGGGAGGCAACGCGGTGTCTGCGGAGCAGACCGCAAAGATCATCAGCTTGCTGTGTGCTGCCCCCAACGGCGTGCAGGCCATGAGTCAGAATATTGACGGCTTGGTGCAGACCAGTTTAAATCTTGGGATTGCCCGTTTGGATGAAGATATGGTGCTGCATTTTTCTGTGCGTAGCAGTGTGGAAGAGGAAAAACACCAACTGATCGAAAAATTGCGGCAGCTATGCCTGTTCCATGGCGGTCAATTCACGATGACCGGCGAATACCCTGCATGGGAATACCGGGCGGACTCCCCCTTGCGGGATACCATGTGCCGCGTTTATCAGCAAATGTACGGAAAAGAGGCACAGGTGGTGGCCATCCATGCAGGCTTGGAGTGTGGCTTGCTGGGCAAAAAACTGCCCGGTTTGGATTGTGTATCTATTGGACCGGAAATGCACGATATTCATACCAGTCGGGAGAAGCTGGGAATCGCTTCCGTGGAGCGGACTTGGCAGTTCCTGCTGGAAGTATTAAAGGAAATTTGATCATGACCAAGAAACTTGCCGGTCTGCAGCCGGAGGTAGTATTCGGGTACTTTGAAGAGATCTCCAAGATCCCCCATGGCTCTTGGAATTGCGGACCCATCAGCCAGTATTTGGTGGACTTTGCCAAAGCGCACGGCCTGCGTTGGATCCGGGACGACGCGAAGAATGTCATTATTTTCAAGGACGGATCTGCAGGATATGAAGATCACGAGCCGGTGATCCTCCAAGGCCATATGGATATGGTTTGTCAAAAGGATGAAGGCTGTCATATCAATTTTGATACAGACCCGCTGGATATCGACTATGAAGAAGATCTGATCTTTGCCAATGGAACCACCTTGGGTGCCGATGACGGCATTGCGATGGCGCTGTTTTTGGCAGTGCTGGCGGATGATTCCATTGCCCATCCGCCCTTGGAGGTGGTTTTCACTGCCGATGAGGAAGTGGGCTTGATCGGCGCGAACGCCATCGACCTTTCTATGCTCAAAGGCCGTAAAATGCTGAATGTGGATACCTTCCGGGAAGGTACCTTTACAGCCGGTAGCGCCGGCGGCGCTTATGTGACGGTGGATATGGCAGTGGAGCGCAGGGCTTATACTGGCCGGCGGCTGCAGCTGCGGATCGACGGTTTGCGCGGCGGCCACTCGGCAGGTGTTGTGCAGTTTAACTACGGTAATGCCGCAAAGGCTATGGGTGAACTGCTGGGCAGCATCGGTGGCGTTCAATTGATCGAACTGTCCGGCGGCACTGCCGGTAATGCAGTGCCTCGTACCTGCCAAGCGGTGCTTGTGGCTGAAACACTGGATATGTCGCAGGTAGAAACAGCCTGTAAGGAACTGTGCCGTAAGCTGCAGGAAGAGAACGGGGAAAAAGATGCTTCTGTAACCTATGCGTTGCTGCCTGCGGAGCAGGTGCAGGCGCTGACAGCGGCAGATTCCAAGCGGATCGCGGATCTTATTCAAGCGCTTCCCAACGGTGTGCAGGCTTGGGAGCCGGCGTTTGAGGGGCTGCCGCAGACCAGCTTGAATCTGGGCATTATGGAATTGAAGGAAAATCTGAATCTGCTGATCTATCCCCGTAGCAGCATCAACCGGGATCGTCAGGCGCTGCAGGATAAACTGAAGGTGATCGTGGAGGGTCACGGCGCGGTATATGGTCAATACGGCGTGTTCTCCGCATGGGAATACCAGCCGGTTTCTCCGTTCAGGGATCTGATGTGTGATTTGTATCGGAAAATGTTTGGTCAAGAGCCCATCGTTCGTGTGGTGCATGCCGGTTTGGAAGGCGGTGCCTTTGCCGATCAGCTGCCGGGGCTGGAATGTATTTCTACCGGTCCGCAGGCATACGATGTCCATACTACCCGAGAGCGGATGGAGATTGCTTCCATGGGCCGTTTCTGGGACTATCTGCTGGCACTTTTAAAAGCTCTATAAAATCAAAAGCGGCGTGCTATTGCACGCCGCTTTTTTTCTGTATCAGGCCTTTGATCCATACAATATCCCGCTTGCCCACAACACCGGTCAGTACCAGAAGACTTACAAAAAGCCCCAAGAATACTATGGCTTTGTATATAGGGAATCGAATGGCAGAAGCGCCCAGAATGCCGATTCCGGCGCAAGAGAGGGTCAGTATGGGCTCTGCCCACCGGATCCGGACACCAGAAGTGATCAGCAGCCTGCGAAGGCTCAAAAGGAAATTGATCAAATGTGTCAAAAGAAAACTCACATAGTAGCCGCCCATGCCGTATTTGGGGAGCAGAACAAACAGAAGCGCCACATCCATAGCTGAGGAGAATATGTTGTATCTCACGCATGCGGCTTGTTGCCCCAGCCCTTTGGTCATGGCATCGGTGATCGCATCCCAGTAGAGCATGGGGATCATCAGTGCATACAGCTTCAGATAGGCCCCTGCTTCGGTGTTTTTATACAGCCAACGGGATAATTCGTGGGAAAGCAGATATTCAATACCGCAGCACAGGCAGGAAAAGATCAGTACCACATGCAGACTTTTTCTTACTAAATACCGAACCCGGTTTTGACTGCCTGCTGCAGCACATCGGGCAAGCTCCGGAATTAGAAGCTCAGCAAGGGCGTAGACGATGGCGGCGGGAAACATCATAATGGGGAACACCATGCCGCAAACCAAACCGAAGGCGGCCAGCGGGTCGCTGGCGGCTGCATACAACCGCAGTCGCTTCGGTACCATCAGATTCTCTGTAGTGGAAATCCCTGCCTTTAGAGTGTCTCCCAGACCCAGCGGGGCGGCACAGTGCAATAGTCGCTTGTGAACAGGGATTCTGGCACCCACAGGCGGCTTTTCCCGAATCCGCAGCCACACCAGCACACATAAAGTCATGCAGCTGCTGATGCCTGCGCCGAGGACCACACTCAGGCATGCTTTTGCAGGATCGCTGCCCGCCCAAAGCCAAAGCATGACCATGGTAACACTCATGTATAAGCCTTGCTCTGCGATTTCTACGGCGGCCAATGTGCTGATGCGATTGGCTGCTGTAAAATAACCGATCATCACACCGCATAGGCAGGTTACCGGCAAAAAACTGCCGTAAAGACGGATCGCACATGTCGTTTCCGGATTTCCAATCCATTTATCCGCTATCACAGGGGCAAAGGCGTATAGCAGCAGGCAAACAGTGGTGCTGCATATAATGCTGTATAGAAAGCAGCCGGAGAGGACCCAGCTGACATTTGCCGGTTTTCTTTTTCCTAACTCCTCTGCGGTTAAGTACATGGATGCGGTCCGGATGCCGGCCATGGAAAGGGTCACAGACAGGCCGCCAACGGAAAGGACCAACTGTAGCAGGCCGATTCCTGCAGGGCCGATCCGTCCGGACAGAAATACCTGAAAGGAGGTTGAAACCATCCTGAGCAGCAGATTGACTCCGGTCAGTAGCAGTGCACTGTAAAATATAGGCATTTTTTTGGGCAAAAATATCCCCCCTTGTCCACATTCTATTCGGACAAGGGGGGATGTATTCAGTGAACCTCGTTACAGAAGGGGGACAAGGTGCATTCGTTGCACTTTGGATTTCTGGCGGTACAGATCTCCCGACCGAACAAAACGATCCGGTGGCAGAAGTCGGAGCTTTCCTCCGGCGGCAGGATCTTGCGCAGCTGCATTTCCACTTTTTCCGGTTCTTTGCCTTGGGAAAGACCCAGCCTACCGCAAATACGGATGCAGTGGGTGTCGCAAACCACACTGCCGGGTACGGCATACAGATCTCCCAGCAGCAGGTTGGCAGTCTTTCTGCCTACACCGGGCAGACGAAGTAACGCCTCCATACTGTCAGGCACTTTTGCGTTGTGCTGTGTCAGCAGCATTTGGCAGGCCAAGACGATATCCTTTGCTTTTTGCCGAAAAAAGCCGCAGGAGTGAATATAATGCTCCACATCGCGAATATCGGCAGCGGCAAACGCTTCCAAAGTAGGGTAGGCGGCAAACAATGCCGGTGTTACCAGATTTACCCGGGCATCAGTGCATTGCGCGGAAAGACGGACGGCAATCATCAGCTCGTAGTCCTTGCTATAATGCAAAGCGCAGGGGGCAACGGGATAGCGGTCTTTTAATAATTGGATAATGGCGGATACTTTCTTTCTCATAATCATGCTCCTGCATTTTTTTACATCATAGCATGTTTTACAGGGAAAGAAAAGCTTTTTTGCACAACATAGTCATCTGTAAAATAATATGAAATGTAATCACGGCCGTAACTGGCGGTGTGGCTTTGGGGGCGGTTCGCTGCCCCCGGCATGGCTGTGTTATTCCTCAGGGCTGATTTGTGCGGTCAATGCAGAAATTTCGTATGCAGTACGCTGTTCAGATCCTTCCGGTGTCAGCTTGTTATAGATCCGGCTTTGCAGACGACCTTGGATCCGGATCACATCGCTGGTATGGCAGGCGGAAATGTCTTGTGCGACCCGCCCCCAAAGAATGCATGGCAGGTAATCCGCCCGGTGAAAGGCCCGGGGAACAGCCAGCATCACATCACAGATCTCCCGACCAAGGGGCGTTCTGCGATAAATGGGTTCTTTGCACAGTGGACCCTCCAGAACCACCTCATTGATAGGATCTCCATCCTCTGCAGTGATGGATGCGGCAAATACAAATATCTGCAACCGACGAGCGCCTTCTACCCGAAGGTTATGGGAGCGGATCTGCCCTGTAACGGTGAGCATTTCTCCGCCACAGGGGTCTAACTGCGCCAAAACACTTTCTTCTGCAATCACCGGCAGGATGTCCAAAGCACCGGACAGTCGGGGAACTTCCAACAGAAAGCGAAAAAAACGGCGGTTGTGGTTTTCGTGGGAGAATTCGGGCAAGGTTTGCAGGCTGCCCCGCAATGTGATCCGGTTGTTCGTATGTTCCATAGTACCACCTCAAAATACAGTTGTATGGAACATTCTATGCACGCCGAAAATGAAAAGAACAGGACTTGGGCAACGCTCCATCGAGAATCTCCGCTCTTTTCAGGTGCTACGCAGTTTTGAAGTGGTAACTTTCTGATTAAGAAATAACAAAATCTCCGGCATGCGAATGCATTCCGGAGATTTTTTATGGGACTAAGGGGAAAAGGAATCGTTTGAAACAAATCCTCCCTTAGGGAGAGCTGCATTTCCGGCGGAAATCCCAATATGTATATTATAGGTGAGAAAGAATCGTTGCAATCCGCTTGGCGGCGGCGGGCATGGAAGAAAGAAATGCAAACTCGTTCAGTGAGTGGACGCCGCCACCCATAGGACCTAAGCCATCCAAGCAGGGGATTCCCGCCGCGGTTACATCGGCTGCGTCAGAGCCGCCGCCAAGGGCAACCGGTTCCAAGGTGCTCATACCGGCAGCTTTGAGGATTTCGTTGACGCGATCCAACAGCTCCAAATTTCGCTTTACAACGGGCATGCTTACCCGATAACTGATCTGCTTGCAGGTGCTGCTGCAGCCCGGCACATACTCCGTAGTGGAGACTTTTTTCACGAGGTTTTGGCCGATTTCCAATTGCTCGTCATCCCGGTAACGGATATCTGCCACAAAGATGCATTTTTCGGGAACAGAGTTAGGGGTAGCGCCGCCGCTGATGAGGCCGCAATTACAGGTGAGAATATTGCGCTGCTTCAGCTTTTCCAGTTCAAGAATCATGTGGGCGGCTTGGGCGATGGCATTGGCACCACTGTCGCAGGAAGCGGAGTGGGTGGCCTTACCGGTGACGGTAAATTCATACCGGGCGATGCCGGTGCGGGAAATGCCGGCAGTGTTGCCACGGCTGTTCTCTAAGTTCAGGAATGCCACGGCATCTTTCGCCTGCTGGCAGATCCAGTTAATTGTTGCTTTATTGCTGGTGCGGCTGCCTACCTCTTCGTCCGATTGCAGCAGCAGCTTTACCGGGCGCTTGCGGTAACCGCAACGGTCCAGTACATCCAGTACGAACAGGCCCAGCACCACACCGCTTTTGCAATCCAACACTCCGGGTCCGTAGAGCTTTTCTTCATCCCGACGGACCGTGGGTATACCGAAAGAACCTACGGGGTGCACCGTGTCCATATGTCCGGAAACCGCAACCGGGGCGGCATCTACATCTGCATTCATGGTGATACAAACAGCATCGCCGGAAACTTCCTGCTGGCAAATTTCTACCTGCCAGCCCTTCTTTTGCGCGATTGCGATGCAATAACGGCCCACAGCATCTACACCTTCTTTGCAGGTGGAGGGGCTTTCGATGTTACATACATCTTCCCATATTTGCAGATATTCCTCAGTCAGCGCATCGACTGTTGAAAGTAGTGTATCTTGGGTCATTAGCGGAATTCTCCCTACTTATGTTTTCTTTTGGTTACCTTCGGTGGTGCAGGCTTTTTCATGGCCGGCTTTCCCTTGGGGGTGCGTCCTTTGCCCGGTGCTTTCGGGGGCGCTTTGGGCGGGGGCGCAGATTTGCCCTGACGGGGCGGAACTGCCCGAATCAGACACTTGGGACCGGAACCGATCAGATCCTCACGATGGGCTTTCATCAGGGCTTCCCGTACCAGATAATAGTTTTTGGGATTGCGGTACTGGATCAGCGCCCGCTGCATGGCCTTTTCATGGGGGTCCGTGGGCACATACACCCGATCCATGGTTCTGGGATCCAGACCGGTGTAGTACATCACGCTGGACAAGGTGGAAGGGGTAGGATAGAAGTCCTGTACCTGTTCCGGATTGTAGCCCATATCACGAATGTATTCTGCCAGTTCAATGGCTTCCTTCAAAGTGGAGCCGGGATGGCTGGACATGAGATACGGTACTAAAAACTGATTCATACCGTACTGCTTGTTCAGGGCAAAGTACTTATCCACAAACCGATTATATACGGCGTTTTTCGGTTTTCCCATGCGGTTTAATACTGTATCCGACACATGCTCCGGCGCAACCTTCAGCTGTCCGGAAATGTGAAACTGGACCAGTTCCTTAAAGAAGGTATCCTTTTTGTCTGCCAGCAGATAGTCAAACCGGATGCCGCTGCGCACAAATACTTTTTTTACTCCGGGGAGTTTGCGTAGCTTCCGCAGCAGCGCCACATAATCGGAGTGATCTGCATGCAGATTTTTGCAAGGGGTGGGGAACAGACATTGCCGGTGGGGACAAGCGCCCTTAGTGAGCTGCTTTTCACAGGCGGGATGGCGGAAATTGGCGGTAGGTCCGCCCACATCGTGAATGTAGCCCTTAAAATCCGGTTCTTTTGTGATCTTCTCGGCTTCTTCCAAAATGGATTCGTGGCTTCGGGTCTGAATGATCCGGCCTTGATGGAAGGTCAAGGCGCAAAATGCGCAGGCACCGAAACAGCCGCGATTGCTGACCAAGCTGAATTTCACTTCCTCAATGGCAGGCACACCCCCCAGCTTTGCGTAGCTGGGATGCCAAGTGCGCTGATAGGGAAGCCGGTACACATCGTCCATTTCTTGGGTGGTCAGGGGCTTTTGCGGGGGATTTTGCACCACGAATTCTTTTCCGTAGGGTTCTGCCAGCCGTTTCGCGGTAAAGGGGTCGCAGTTGCTGTATTGGATTTTAAAGCTTTCCGCATAAATCCGGGGATTTTTCTTTACATCCTCAAAAGAGGGGAGGATCACGGTAGGCAGACTTTCATCCAGTTGCGTTGTTTTGAATACGGTGCCGTCCACATAGGTGATATCCTTCACATCCATACCGGCATTCAGGGCATCGGCGATTTCCACGATGCTCTTTTCACCCATGCCGTACATTAAAAGATCTGCTTGCGCATCCAGCAAAACCGACCGCTTCATGCTCTCAGACCAGTAATCGTAGTGTCCAAGTCTGCGCAAACTGGCTTCAATACCGCCGATGAGGATTGGTACATCTTTATAGGACTGCCGGATCAGGTTGCAGTAAACGGTAGTGGCGTAATCAGGCCGTTTACCCATCACACCGCCCGGAGTAAACGCATCGGTTTTGCGGCGGTGCTTGGTAACGGAATAATGGTTGACCATGGAATCCATGTTGCCGCCGGATACCAAAAAGCCCAATCTGGGTTTGCCGTAAATGCAAACAGAATCGGCCTTTTTCCAATCCGGTTGGGAGATGATACCCACGGAGTAGCCGGCGTTTTCCAGTACCCGGCTGATGATGGCGTGACCGAAGGAGGGGTGATCCACATAGG
Source organism: Oscillospiraceae bacterium (assembly GCA_017398725.1). Classification (GTDB taxonomy): domain Bacteria; phylum Bacillota; class Clostridia; order Oscillospirales; family Oscillospiraceae; genus Faecousia. The sequence continues at coordinate 22,923 of JAFQFA010000016.1, forward strand.
CATCGCCGATTACATACACGAAGTCGCATTGCGTCCAGCCCCGGTCCAGCATATCTTGCTTACAAACAGGAAGAAAACCCATACCCTTCCTCCTAAACAATAATTTTACCTATTATATCATCTTCTGCGGGAAAAGGAAAGAAAAATAATCCCCCTGTGCATTGCACAGGGGGAGAAAATTATCTGCGGTTGCCCCAGTTGGGGTAGCGCTGGGAGTTTTGCGGTTGTTGCTGGGGCTGTTGGGGTGCGGATTGGATCTGCTCCGCAACGGTAATCGTCAGATCTATGGTCTGACCTTTCCGGTATACCTTCAGCTGCAAGGTGTCACCGGGGGCGGATTTGCCTACGATCGACACCAGTTCCTGACTGGAGGTAATGGCAGAGCCGTTGACGCCGGTGATAATATCGTTTATTTGCAGGCCGGCTTTAGCAGCGGGGCTATCTTCCGCAATCCCACGCACCGCCGCACCCTGCGGCAATCCGTAGCTTTGGGTTTCTTCGCTGACATCGGCTACGGATACACCGATATAGGGCTTAGAGTAATAACCCTTTTCAATGATGCTCTCAAAAATTTTCCGGGCTTGATTCATGGGAATGGCAAAGCCAATGTTGTCGATGGAAGCCTGATTGCTGCTGCCGCTTCCGGAATACTTGGCGTTTGTAATGCCGATTACCTCACCGTAGAGGTTGAACAGTGCGCCGCCGGAGTTACCGGAGTTGATGGCGCAGTCAGTCTGCATCAGGTTCATGGTAGTGCCGGAGGACATGGTGATCTGCCGCTCCAAGGCGCTGATGGCACCGGAGGTCAGGGAGAAAGTCAGTTCCCCCAAGGGGTTGCCGATGGCGACCACACTGTCGCCCACATTCAGATTATCGGAGTTACCGAGAATCACCGGAGCAAGGTTTTCTGCCTCGATCTTCAGTACCGCAATGTCATTGCCCTCGTCATAGCCAATGAGCTGGGCATCATAGGATTGACCGTCGTACATGGCTACCGAGATGGAACTGGAGCCCTCAACCACATGATAATTGGTTAGCACATACCCATCGTCGGAGAGAATGAAACCGGAACCGGAGGCGGCGGAGGTGGTCTGAAAACCCCAGAAGTTTGTAGTCACTGCGGTGGTGATACCAACGGTGGAGCGGACATTGGCGGCGTACACCTCTGCCGGCGTCATCAGCTTACCGGTATCCAACTGGTTGATCTGAATGATACTGCTTTTCCGGTTGCCCTCCAACACATTAGAAATGTGGGCGTTTTCTTTGTCGGAACGGTCCGTCACACCCAAAGTAACGCCTACACCCAGCGCACTGCCTAAAAGGGAGCAGCAAAGCGCAACCGCGATGAGCTTACCTGTACCGCCGGACTTTTTAACGGGGGCGGTGTAGGGATTATAACGGGGTGCAGCTTGCTCCGGATATGGGGATTGAGATTCATTGTTTTTGTATTCCTGTTCTTCGTACATAGCAGAACCTCCTTGTGTTTTTTCTACTGCCAGTATAGTCTGTAATACTGAACAGGGGCTGAAATCATTCTGAACAGTTTGTGAATTCATTGTATGTGTTTTTACCACTATCATACATTTTGAACAGAAATTGCGGTAGATAACAGAAAAAATACTGCAACATTTGGGGTTGTATTTTTCAGCGGTCGGTGGTAACATATAGGAAAAACTGATAAAGAGCCATCAAGCAAAACGAAGAACGGAGGCGAAATCATGAAATACATCGTGATTTTGGGAGACGGTATGGCGGATGAACCACTGGAAGCCCTAGATGGGATGACGCCGCTTGCCCGGGCAAAAACGCCTTGTATGGATGCATTGGCATCTATGGGCACCATGGGTCTCGTTAAGACTGTACCCGATTCTATGAAGCCGGGCAGTGATGTTGCCAACCTTTCCGTTCTGGGATACGATCCCCAAGCCAATTATTCCGGCCGCGCGCCGCTGGAAGCCTTGAGTGTTGGTGTGGAAATGAAGGAAACCGATGTGGTTATGCGGTGCAATATCGTTACGGTCACAGAGGAAGAATCCTTTGACCAAAAAATCATATTGGACCACAGTTCCGGAGAAATCTCCACGCAGGATGCGGATGTTCTGATGGATGCGGTGCGTGAAGCCTTTAACAGTGAGCAGTTTCAGTTCTATACCGGTACAAGTTATCGGGAGATCACGGTATGGAATCACGGCGAAGTGGTGCAGCTGTCGCAGCCCCATGACCATCTTGGGCAGAAGATCGGACCTTATCTGCCAGCCCAGCCGGCGCTGCGGAATATGATGGAAAAGAGCTTTGAAATTCTGAATAATCATCCGTTGAACTTGAAGCGGGCTGCCGAAGGAAAGAATAAAGCCAACTGCCTGTGGTTCTGGGGAGCAGGCACCAAGCCTGCCGTAGAACCTTATCGGGAAAAATTTGGCGTAAAGGGTGCAATGATCTCTGCGGTCGATCTGCTGAAGGGCATTGCGGTTGGTGCGCGAATGCAGGTAGTGGAAGTCCCCGGTGCCACCGGCGGACTGGAGACCGATTATGAGGGAAAGGCGCGTGCCGGTGTCAAGGCGCTTTTGGAAGACGGTTGTGATTTTGTCTATATCCATGTGGAAGCGCCGGACGAAATGGGCCATCAAGGCAGCATCGAAAAAAAGATCCAAGCCATTGAATCCATTGATTCTAAGGTGGTGCAGACGGTGAAAGATTTGATGGATGCCAGCGGGGAAGACTACCGGATGCTGCTTACACCGGATCATCCTACGCCCATCCGCTGCCGTACCCATACAAGCGATCCTGTTCCTTTTATCCTGTACGACAGTACTGCCCAGCAAAGAAAGAATGCTCGCTACAGTGAGAAGGAGGCAGCAGCAACCGGAATCTACGAACCCCAGGGTTTCCGCTTGATGGAACGATTGCTTCATAAATAGAAAAGACGAGGTATCTTAGGATACCTCGTCTTTTTAGATGATAAAATAGAAAGAAAATCTATAATTACTGAAAAAAGACCTTTATTTCAATGGATATTTTTGGCTGTAATTAAAAAATATATTGTGATATACTAAGTTTATCGGGGAAAATCTCTGTAGGAAAATAAATAAAACTTTATAATTTATGCAGGTAGGACCGTTCTTCTGTGAAGGCAGTGCAGCACTGCAGAAAATCTTGTACCAACTTATTCCTGCCATAAGCCTTGGCAATCAGTACACTGCAGGTTCGGCAAGGCGGTGCCGGCTCCAATCGGCGGAAGGTGAGCTGCTCTGCTTTCTGGGAGATATTGGTCATGGCGATACTGGCCGGTATAACGGCCCATGCTTTGGGGTCTGTCAAATAATGGTGGACAGATGCAAGGCTGCTTACAACGATTCGTTGGGTTTCGGCAGATGCGGGCTGTGTCGAAAAACAGCTCCGATGCCAGGCCTGAAATCTCTCGGATTTGAGGTAGCCTGTATAGGATATCTCATGCTGGGGGTCTAGATCTTCCGGGGTCAGTGTGCGGTTGGGCAGAGGCGTTGCGCCGGGGCAGAGGACATACTGGTCTTCTTCAAAAAGGGGTACGACTTCCACAAGGTCGCTTTCCGGGATGTTGCCGAATACAAATGCAATGTCGAAAGAATGATCTTCAATAGCGGAAAGCATTTCCCGTCGTTCTGTATTGCAAAGCTGAACCTTGACATCGGGACAACGGGCCAGGAGCTTGTAAATGATATCGGATACAACAAGCTGATGGGCACCGGAGCTGGCAGCCAGACGCAGTGCGTTATGAGGTTGTGTTTGGCGGAACTGCAGGATCTGATGTTCCAATTCCAGCTGATAATCCATCCACTTTCTGGCTAAAGGTAAGAATGCCTCGCCTGCCGGTGTCAGTGTGATCTGACGCTGTCCTTTACCGCGCAATACCAAAGCTGTTCCGACCAGTGTTTCCAGCTGATTCAGATACTCCGATACGGTTGGCTGTGACAGATAGGAAGATCGGGCCACAGAAGAGATGCTTTTGTGCTCCACGATGGAAAGAAACACTTCTATGCACTTGGCGTTGACCATAGGATCACTCCTTAATCGAAAAGTTACCTATATTATAAAATTGCGATCATATGCTGTCAAGCCAATATATAAGCTCTCAAATAAAAAGAAAACTTTTATTAGGAGGTATTATGAAACTACCCAAAATGACATTTGCTGCCGCCGGTGACGCAGTGATCCAGCGGCTGATCCCCACAGACTTTATTGGTGCGGAAGAGATCCGCAAATTTGTACATAAAGCGGATGCCCGCTTTTTTAACATGGAAACCGTTTTGCACCGGGGCGGGCCTTGGGGCAACCAGTTCAACGGCGGTTCTTTCCATCGGTCTGATCCGAAAGTGTTGGACATTCTGAAAGATCTTGGCTTTAACATGACTGCCTTTGCAAACAACCATACCTTTGACTATGGTTATGGCGGCGTGGAATCCACTTTGGTGGCTTTGGAGGAATCTGGTCTGGTGCATACCGGTGTTGGCCGGAACATGGATGAAGCTGCTGCTCCTGTTTACCTGGAAACCAAGGTCGGACGGGTGGCGCTGATCGCCATGACCGCCTCTTACTGCAATGAAGCCGCCATCGCCGGCCAGCAATCCCGCCGTGTGGTGGGTCGCCCCGGTGTCAATGCTCTGCGGCAGGATGAATGGGTGGAAGTTCCCGCAGCCCACTTTGAAGTGCTGAAAGATATTGCTGATAACAGCGGCATTAATGCAGCCGCCGCTATCTCCCGTGCAGAGGGGTATTTGCCATTGCAGGAAAAGAGCGAGGTTACTTTTGGAGCACAAAAGCTGAAGTTTATTCCCGGTGAAAAGCTGCAGTATCACACCAAGTGCAACGCCGAGGATCTGCAGCGGCTGGAGAAAGCCATCTACCAGGCCAAGAGCCAGGCAGATTATGTGCTTATCAGCATCCATTCCCACCAGGTTGGCGGCACAGAAAAGGAAAGTGTGCCTGCTTTCCTGGAGGAGTTTGCTCATAAAGCCATTGACATGGGCGCCCATGCAGTGATCGGTCACGGCCCCCATCTGCTGCGCCCCATGGAGATCTATGATGGCAAGCCTATATTCTATTCTTTGGGCGATTTCTTTCTCCATAATGAAAGCTTTGACTACCATGCGGAGGAATTTTATTCCAAGCACGGTCTGACCTCTGATGATCCTCTTTGCGAGGTCTACCGCAAGCGATCCCGGAATTATACCTGCGGGCTGCTGACCGACCGCCGGATGTTGGAGGCGGTGATTCCCTACTTTGAGATGGAAAATGGCAAGCTGACCCACATGGAACTGTTGCCCATCGAGTTGGGCTTTGATGAGCCCCGTTACCGCACCGGCGACCCCAGAGTTTGCACCGATAGAGGCATTATTGAACGCTATGCCCAGATGTCCGAAGCCTACGGTACAAAAATTAAGATCAATACCGACGGCATCGGTATCGTGCAGTTGTAAGGAGAATAGATATGACACACTATAATAAAATTTCTTTGACCCATTTTGTGGCAACTGTTTGCAAGATCATTGGCATCGAAAAGCCCCAGGGAGCAGATACCTCCATGGATTGGGTCTGCGATGTAATGGAGGATATGTGTAAAGAGGGCTATGACCGGGTGCTGATTCATAACCCGGACGCCATGGGCATGTTCCTGTATGAGGAATTTCCCGATATGTTTGAGCCGGTGCTGAAGCATACCCAGCTGACCGTGCCGTTCCGGACGGTGATGCCCTCGGTAACGCCGGTTTGCTTTGCCACCATGTTTACCGGCGTACTGCCGGAGGTTCATGGTATCCAGGCTTACGAAAAGCCGGTTCTGACAGTGGATACATTTTTTGATGCCCTTGTGCGCGCCGGCAAGAAGGTGGCCATTGTCGCCACCATCCATTCCAGTATGTCAAAGATCTTTGACAAAGGGAATTTTGACATTTTTATCGAGGATACCGAAGCCAATGTGGTGGAAAAGGCCCAAGAACTGATCATTGAGGATCAGTACGATGTGCTGTGTGTTTACACCATTGGTTACGATAAGCGGGAGCATTACAGCGGCCCGCATACACCCTTGGGCATTGCCACCGCGTATCGGGAATGCGGCATTTTCGATCAGCTGGTTTCCGTGGTAAAGCGGAATTGGAAGAACCACAATACCCTCATTACCTTCAGCCCCGACCATGGCTGCCATGAGGAAGAAGGTATCAGCACAAAAGGCGTTCCTGTGCACGGCAAGCACGGCTCCGACCGTACTGTAGATATTAACATTCTTCACTACTTCGGCGTCGCCCGCCGCACAAAATAAACATAAACGCCATTGAAGTGTTACACTTCAATGGCGTTTATTCTTAAAATACATAATCGTAGATCACCTTGACAAACAGCAGCGCCAGCACCACAAACATGACCTTGCGGATCCGCTGGCTGCCGCCTTTGATGGCAAATTTGGCACCCAGATTGCCGCCGATGATCGAACAAATGGCGGCAGGGATCAGCAGGGTAAACATGACTTTACCGTTCAGAAGCCAAACGATCGACGAGGCGATGTTGGAAGCCATGTTGGAAACCTTCGCACAGCCGCTGGATACCAAAAGATCCAGCCCCATAATGCCGGAAAAGGCTATGATCAGGAATGTGCCGGTGCCGGGCCCGATGAGTCCGTCGTAGCAGCCGATCACCAGACCGATGCCCAATGCGGTGATGCTTTGCATACCGGGGGTCAGCATCCGGGGTGTATGCTCCTTGCCCAGTTGTTTATTCACGGAAAGGAAGATCGCCACAGTGGGCAGTACGATCATCATAATAATTTCCAGCGTCTTTTCGGGAATATACAGCGCCAGCCGGGTGCCGGCCATGGCACCGCCCAAAGAACCCAGTGCAGAAAGCAGCGCAACCCGGATCATCACGTTGCCGCTTCGTAAATACCGGTAAGATGCGGAAAGAGAGCCAAAGGCAGCCACCAGCTTGTTGGTGCCGCTGGCGGTATGTACCGGCAGGCCGGCAAGCATATAAGCAGGCAGTGTAATCAGACCGCCGCCACCGGCCACAGAGTCCACAAAAGAGCCCAAGAATACCAAGGGACAAACGATGAGACAAATTTTCAAAAATTCCATAAGAAGCCTCCTAAATCTGCACCATTCTACCATGTATCATCCATAAAGGCAATATCCGGGAAATAAAAATATTTTTCAGCTTCAATTCAACGAAAAGATGTAGTATAATAGAAGAAAGGTGGGAAAGGCTATGAAAATCCTGATTGTGGAAGATGATAAAATGCTGGCGGACTCTTTGCGGGATATTTTGGAAGGAAAAGGGTTTCAAACGGAAGTGGCCTACGATGGAGAAACCGGCCGGGAGTATGCCCTTTTGGGGATCTATGACTTGCTGATTCTGGATGTGATGATGCCGAAGCTGAACGGGTTTGAAGTGGCATCGCAGGTTCGGGCGAAGCGGTGCGCTACGCCGATTTTGATGCTTACCGCCCGGTCTTCCTTGGAGGACCGGATCCGTGGCTTGAATGCCGGCGCGGATTATTACTTAACAAAACCCTTTGATACCCGGGAGCTTTTGGCGTGTATTAATGCCCTTTTGCGTCGGCAGGGCAATCAGGTGGACGAGCTTATTTACGGGAATACCGCCTTGGACCTTTCCTCCGGTATGCTGCTTTGTAAGGAACAAAGCATCCGCCTATCCTCCCGGGAATTTGATGTGATGCGGTTTTTGTTCCAGTCCGGCCAGCGCAACCTCAGTAAAGAGGTGATCTTGGCACGGGTCTGGGGATACGATTCGGAGGCAGTGGAGAACCATGTGGAGGTCTATGTGGGATTTCTGCGGAAAAAGCTTGCAGCCATCGGCTCGAATGTAAAGATCGTTTCGATCCGCAGAATGGGTTACCATCTGGAGGTTAGTGAGTAATGCTGAAAAAGCTGCGATTAAAATTTATACTGATTACCATGGCGTTGGTGCTGGTGATGCTGACAGTGATCTTTTCTATGGTATATACCTTTACCAAGGGAGATCTGGATGAACAGAATCGCAGTACTATGCTTCGGCTGAGTCAAATGGTGAATAAGCCCGGCGGATTGAGTCAACCGCCCCGGGATGTGCGTACCCCGTGGTTTGTGCTGCGTTTATCCGGCGGTATGATCACAGCGGTGGGATATACCGGCTATGATTTGGATGACGAGGCGTTTCTCAACGAAATATTAGAAAAAGTGCGTCAGGAGGAACGTAGCGAAGGCGTTTTGGATGAATACCACCTGATGTACCGAAAAATCGGCAACAAGCTGTCTCAGAGTGTTGTGTTTTTGGATATTTCCGGATATAAGGCCACTTTGCGGGCCTTGGTGGAAAGCTGTATCGGGATCGGTGCGGTAAGCTTGGCAGTTTTTTGGATCATCAGCTTTTTCCTTGCCCGCTGGGCAGTCAAGCCAGTGGAGCAAGCTTGGGACCGGCAGCGGCAATTTGTTTCTGATGCGTCCCATGAGTTGAAAACACCCCTGACCGTTATTATGAGCAACGCGGAACTGATCGGCACACAGCAGCAATTGCCGGAAGCGGCAGGGAAGTACGCCCAGAATATACAAGCGGTATCCCACCAGATGAAGGGCTTGGTAGAGAGTATGCTGGAGCTTGCCCGGGTGGATAATGGGCAGGTGAAAAAGAGCTTTGCGCGGATTGATTTCAGTGATATGGTAGGGCAATCTCTTTTGGAGTTTGAACCGGTACTTTTTGAAAAAGGACTTGCCTTGGAAGCGGCTGTCCAACCGGCGGTGTATGTTACCGGTAACGGTCGGTATTTGAAACAATTGGCAGATATTCTTTTGGACAATGCAGGAAAGTATTCCGATACCGGTGTGGTAACCGTGCAGCTGCTGAAGCAGGGGAAGACCTGCTTGCTTACCGTTGCCAATCCCGGCTGCCCCATCCCCGCTGAGGAACAGGAAAAAATATTTGAACGGTTTTATCGGGCAGATCAAGCGCGAAGCCGAAACGGCAGCTTTGGTTTGGGTTTGTCCATTGCCCAAAGTGTGGTACAGGAGCACAGAGGAAAAATCTGGGTTCGTTCCAATCCCACCGGAAACTGTTTCTGTGTTCAGCTTCCTTGTGAATAAAACAGGATATCGATTGTCTAAATACAGTGAAAGTATAAATAAGATCCGGAGTGTTGCCTGTGGGCAGCACTCCGGATTGTTTTGTTAGTTGCCTATGGTCGTGTAGCCGTTGTGGCAGCAGTCCGGATCGGAACGATCGTCATCGCAGCCCCGGGGTACAAAACGTGCGGTAGGGAAGGGAATCCGGGAGAACATCTCGCAGGGATCTTCTGCGCAGCCGGGGTTATCGCAGCACTCTTTGTCCGGAATGCTGTAATCCAGTACCGGCACCAGAAGCTGGGCATCCCGCTCCAGACGGATGATGGAGAACTGACCCAGTGTGACAAACAACCGCCGCCGCTCACCGGTAAGCACCAAGCCTTCGTCGAACATTTCCCGAATGCCGGCAGGAACTTGGATGGCACAGCTGTCTTTGCATTCGCAGACTTCCCGCACCTTGGAATGCAGAACCATGGGATCCAGTACCTCCACCACGGCGGTGGGGTTGTTGGCGCGGTATCTGGTCAGTCCGTCGGGACTGCCGAGCCGGGTGTCGCTGGTGTAAACATGGGTAGCGCTATCTTCGCCGCACAGAACCGCCCGTTTGGAGAATACTGCCAAGCCGTATAAGGAGGCGGGGCGGGTAGCACCGATGATGGCATCCGCAAGGATCCGGTAGTAGAAGGTAACTTCAATACAGTAGTGATTCCGGTCAAATGCGACCGGCTCCACATCAATGTAGGTATACAGAAGATCCGCGCAGCGGACCTTGGCACCGGCAGCGGTGTCAAGGATTGCTTGGGAGCTTTCGGTGAGATAGACCCGCAGGTCCTCAATGCAATCTTTGTCACGGCAGCTATCCGTGATCTTGCGGGTGTGGATGGCCAATGCCTGCTGCAGCTGATCGGGGGTGCAGCGCACACTGCCATGGCAATGCTCAGACATAATGGATACCTCCCAATAATAAATAAGCAAAAACCGCTTATAGGACAGTTTATGCGCAAGGTAGCCGTCTGTGCAACAAAATGCATCCTCAGGCCGAGGATGCATTTTTGTATATCCTTATTTAAAAACAAAATCTGTTTTGCCGGTCCACACTTCATTGGCTTTGGCAATTGGCTGGGGCCAATGCGGGTGATGGATGGCATCGGGGTAAAACTGCGTTTCCAGCGCTACACCGGCCCGGTCGCAATAGTATACATTGTCCTTGCCTTCCAGATCAATGTAATTGCCGCTGTATACATGGACACAGGGGCTATCGGTGTACACCTCCATTACCCGTCCGGATACCGGGTCGGAGAGGGTAGCACACAGTGGCCCTTCTGTGGGATAACTGTGGTCATACCCTTTGGGGTTGCGTAACGGGGGGTAGTCTGCATGAATATCTTTTCCAATGGGTTTTGGGGTGCGAAAATCCATGGGCGTTCCAGCTACATCCCGGATTTCACCGGTGGGAACAAAGGTTTCATCACAGGGAATAAATTTGCTGCTGGGGAGCATCAAAAGCTGCTGCATGGCAGCCTCCGGATGTTGATGTCCCCGTAGGTTAAAGCAGCTGTGGTTGGTCAGATTCAATATGGTATCCCGGTCACTGACTGCTTCATAACGGATCGACAAGGTCATGGGTTCTTGCAAAGAATAGGTGATGCGGATCTTGGCATTTCCCGGGAAGCCTTGATCCATATGAGGACTTTCCAAATAGAAGGTGATGGAAGCATCGGTGTAATTTTCTACTTCCCATAGCCGGTGACTGTAGAAATCCGGTCCGCTATGCAAATTGTTACCCATATTGTTCTGCGGCAGGGTGTATGTCTGCCCGCCTAATGTAAATGTACCGCCCCGGATCCGGTTGGCACACCGACCGACTGTGGCGCCGATATTCATCCAATCCGCCTTGTAGGCGGCAGCATCCCTGTAGCCTAGCACAATATCATCATATACTCCGTTTTTATCCGGGGTATAAAGTCGCACCAGTGTTGCTCCCAGCGGGGCAAGCATGGCTTTGAGTCCATGACCGGCGATGGTATATAAAGATACACTTCTGCCGTCGGGCAGGGTGCCAAAGGGCTTGATCATGTTTATCGCCTCCAGCCAATACAATACTATATTTTCTTCTGTTGTACAATCTTTTTCTGAAAACAGGGCGAGCAATGATTTGCTTGCGGGTGTTATTTTTAGATATCTTTATCTGTTTTAAATAAATTCAGTTAATTTGCCGGATTTGCTTGACAGATATTCGGCTTATATAATATAATTTTCTGGGTATAAGTATTTTAGGAGGTATATATATGGATAAACCCTTAAGTGGCGTAAGAGTTGTGGAGCTGACTACCTTTGTGGCAGCGCCTTCCTGTGGCCGACTGTTGGCTGACCTTGGCGCCGAGGTTATTAAAGTGGAACCCCCTGCCGGTGATATGTGGCGTACCAGCGGCAAGAGTTATATTCCTACCCGCTTCTGCGATGAGGAAAATCCGGTGTTTGATATCTACAATACCGGCAAGAAGATGATCAGCCTGAACCTGAAGAGTGAGGAAGGTAAGGAAGCCTTCTTTAAGCTGCTGGATACAGCGGATGTGTTCCTGACCAATAACCGTCCTGCAGCGCTGCACCGCTTGGGCATTGCCTACGAGGATGTCTGCGACCGTTTCCCCGGTCTGGTGTATGCCATTTTGCTGGGCTACGGTGAGAAGGGTCCTGACTCCCATAAGCCCGCCTTTGATACCACTGCTTTCTGGACCAAGAGTGGCTTCCTGCGGGATATGGCTATGTTGAACGATAACTATATGCCTATGTCTCCTCCCTTCGGTGTGGGTGATACCTTCTGCGGTTACCTGCTGATGGGCGAGATCTGCGCCGCGCTGTTCCGGAAATTGCGTACCGGTAAGGGTGACTATGTTTGCTCCGGCCTGTACCATAATGCGATCTTCGGCATGGGTACAATGAATATCATCAATCAGCGCCCCTTCGGCAAGACCTACCCCACCGACCGTGTGGGTCACGGCCTGCCCGGCGGTGTTTATCAGACGGGGGATGGCCAATGGATGTACATCGGCACCAACAGCCGCAAGATCCTCATTGAGAAGCTGACCCGGATCTTTGGCAACCCTGAGAAAGCATTGGATCCTACCTTTGTGAATCAGGAAAATGTGGCAATTATCGATCCTCCTGCATTCTATCAGTATTTCAAAGAGAACTTTTCCAAGAAGACCCGCGCTGAGTGGATCGAAATTCTGGAGGCAGAGGATATTCCCGTTATGCCTATGAAGGGCTTTGCGGATGTTTCCGAGGATCCGCAGGCTTGGGCCAACGATTACTTAGAGCATGTGGAATTTGCCAACGGCAATGTGGATGTGATGCCTACCAGCCCCATTGAGATGCTCTCTGTGGGCCAGCTGAAGACGGTTCCTTCCCACACTGTAGGCGAGGATACCGCCGATGTGTTGGTATCCTTGGGCTACACCAAAGAGCAGGTTGAAAAAATGCGTACAGAAGGCGCTGTCCGTTAAAAAGCTCCGCCGGTCACCATTTGGGTGACCGGCGGTTTATTTATTCGTCTTTTTCTGCAGACCGGGCATTCAGTTCCCGCACTGCTTGGGGAGAGAAGCGCTTCCGGGCCAAAACACTGTACATAAAAGAATCGGTGCTCTTGGCTTCATTGGGTTTTTCGGAACTAAAGAGAATGTCCACAGGGTATGCCCGTCGGCACTGACCGGGGGTAGCACCAACATACTTGAGAAAAACCCGATTGAAATGGCTTACAGAGGAAAAACCGCACAATTCGGATACTTGGGTCAAGCTGTGGTCGCTGTAAACAATCAGTTCTGCGGCCCGGCGAATGCGGATGGTGTTCAGACAGTCCAGAATCGTTAGGTCGGTATCCTTTTTAAATACACCGCACAGGTAAGTTTTGTTATAGCCCAATGCGGTAGCAAGTGCATCCAAAGACACATCCTCTGCGTAATGGGTTTCCAAATAACGGATGACTCGCTGGGCAAGAACAGAGAAACCGGAGGCATCCACATAGGAAAATTGCCGGGGGCTTTGATGCCGGTCTTCTTCTGTCAGGGCATGCAGTAGTGCAGTCAGATAGGCGGCGGGGGCATCATCTGCCGGACTGCAGTGGGTAGCATATTCGTGGAGAATGTGCTTAAACAGGGCGTTGGCCAGTTCGTTTTCCAGTGCACGGCTGCTGACGCGGAGGACCCGAGTGTACATTGCCGGATTGGTAATGGTAAATTTCAGTTCCAGATGCTCGGTGTTTGCTTCTGTGCGGTTGGAGAAGGTATGGTCGGTATCCGGCGGGATGATGAGGCATTGTCCTTCATTCAGGGTTATGGGATGACCGGCGACTTCAAATTGATCTTGGCCCCGCAGGATCAGGATCATATGAAAATAAGGATGGGTATGGGATTTAACACCGGCGTTGGGTTGGAAACAGGATTGTCCTACCCAAAGAATCTGTAAAGGGTCCATTTGCTTCACCACCTTTTGTAATAATTGTAAATTCTATCACAGGTTTTCCGGTTTTGCAACGGTTTACAGGGCGTAAAATTGAAAAATCCGCTTGTTTTCGGAAAAATAATCCCCGCCTGCACCGGTCAGGCGGGGATGTGCGCTTATTTGGGAAGGATGGATTACCAGCTGATTCATTCAGCATATCCGAAACTTAATGCGCGACCGCATATTCCTTTTCAACAAATTGCTTAAAGGCCTTCTCGTCTTCACTGAAAATCTGGTCTTTTCTCCAGTACAGCCGTAAGGTCCAAGGGGGACAAGGCTCACTGATGGGAATATATACCACCGGTAGTGTTGGGGTGCGGACAATGGCTTTGGAGGTAAAACCAATGCCTAATCCCTTAGAAACCAATTGCTGGGTTGCCAGATGAGAATAGGCGTTGCCGCCGGGGAAGGGAATGCCGCACCGGTCGAAGAGCACCAGCAAATGCTTATACAGGTCAAATTCCTGCATGGGCAGAAAAACCGGTTCGTTTAAAATTTCTGACAGGCTGATGCTTTCTCGTTTTGCCAGCGGATGATCTTTATGTACCATTACCAAAGGTTCATCCCGGTACAGATCGATGTAGTCCAAGGAAGCTTCGTAATAGGCCGGTAGGTCATCGCTGGATGCCAGCAGGAAATTGAATTTGCTGGGCATACCGTGGCTTTGCAGATCAGCCCGGCGCACAGAGGTACACGATAGGGTAAAATCCGGATATTCCTGCGTAAAATTGGTTACCAGATCCACCCAAGGAGTGGAACTGACACTGGCGATAAATACATGCCGGCCTTGCAGGAATAAACTTTGCTGCATTTCTACCTTGGCACAATCCAAGGTGGAAAAAACCTGATTGACATACCGCAGCAGAATCTGTCCCTGCTGATTGAGGGTGATTTTATTATTTGCCCGATCAAATAGCGGCATGCCGATCTCTTTTTCCAAGCGGGAGATGGAAGTGCTAAGGGCCGGAGCGGAAATGAACAGGGCTTTTGCAGCTTCGTTGATTTTGCCCATTTCTGCCACTGTTTTAAAATAGCGCAGTTGGAGAAGTTCCATGGTTGGGTCCTCCTTTTTTTTATGATTATAGCCCTATAAAGGGAAAGTTGCAAGCATTTAAGACATAAATTTTGTTGACAAAAGACATAAATTGTGCGATACTAATGCTTACATATTTTTGACAAGGTTTACGAGGTTTGGGAGGATTATCGCGTTGAAATTGGACAGAAGAAACCGAATTATTGATATGATTACCCAGCAGCGGACGGTGAAAAATTCCGAGCTGATGGAGAAATTTGATATTTCCATTGAAACGGTTCGACGGGATCTGGAGTACTTGGAACAGCAGGGTTATTTGCGTCGGGTCTATGGCGGTGCTGTGCTTAATGGCTCATTGGGCAGCGAGCCGGAGTATGCCAGCCGCGCGAATGTGCTGCATAAAGAAAAGGAAGCTATTGCTGCGGAAGCCGCTAAGCTGGTGGAACCGGATGAGTCTATTTATTTGGGTGTCGGTACTACAGTGCAGGCTATGGCGCAGTACATCAAGGGCATTTCCGGTCTGACGGTGTTTACCAACGCCCTGCGCACGGCTGTGGAGCTGAGTGAATCCACCAGCTGTCAGGTAATTCTCTCCGGCGGTCAGCTCCGTCCCAAAGAATTGACCCTCTCGGGCTTTCCTGCGGAAGATAACTTTGCCCATTTTAATGTGAATAAGGCTTTTATCGGCATCGGCGGTATCTGCGAATCCGGTGTTACCGATTTCCATATCGGGGAAGCCCAGCTGCACCGGCAGCTGATCAAAAATGCCCGTCAGTCCATCGTGTTGGCAGACTCCGGCAAATTGGCCCAGCGGGCGGTGGTGAATGTGTGCGCGCTGGAAAAGATCGATGTAGTTATCACCGATGATAAAGCATCCCGCCAAGTGATCCGGGCTTTGGAGCAGGCCGGTGTCCGGGTAATTATCGCAAAACCGTAATCTATAAAAAGTCGCCGCATGGACCATGCGGTGACTTTTTTGTTGAAATAATGTGCAAAGGTATTGCAAAGGTTTTGACAATATGTTATCATCAAGATTAGAATATATCAGGGAGGTAGTGTAGAAAACCATCTTCCCGAAAGGAGCAAACGATGAAACAGAAATTGCTTGTTATTTCTATGGATGCCACGGTTCACGAAGACGTAGCATACCTACAGACCCTGCCGAATTTCCAGAAGATTCTGGGTAAGCGGGCAGAGGTGGAGCGGGTCAAATCCGTTTTTCCGGCCATTACATATCCTGCTCATTCTACTTTGATGACCGGTTGCACCCCCGGCAAGCACGGTATCTATAATAACGAACCTTTCAAGACTTTTGACGATGGCTATAAGCATTGGTATACCGACTCCAAGTGGATCCGGGTGGAGGATTTGTTTGCTGCTGCCAAGCGCGCCGGCTGTACAACAGCTTCCGTCTATTGGCCCATTACCGGTAATAACCCCAATGTTGACTACATTATTAATGAGTATTTCTTCCTGCAGCCCGGCGATACGGATATCGTTGGTGCATTTAAGCGGATGGGCGCCAATGAAGAGGCGTTAAAGGCCGTTCGCGAAAACGAACACCGTATCCACCGTTCACCCCGTTGGCCCGTGCTGGTGCCCGACAGTAACTACGACGATTTCCTCATGGGCTGCGCTTGTAGCCTGATTCGTAATGTCCAGCCGGATGTGATGCTGGTGCACAACAGCTTCCCCGATAGCTGCCGTCATCGCTACGGTGCATTCGGCAAGGAAGTGAAGATCGCGCTGGATGCCATCGATATGTGGCTGGGTAAGGTGATCGAAGCGCTGGAAGATGCCGGCGTTTACGAGCAGACCAACTTTGTGCTTCTTAGTGACCACGGTCAGATGGACTTAAAGCGTCGGGTCAAACTCAATGCCTTGCTGGCTCGGGGCGGTTTTATTGATGTGGCGCTGGATGGCTCTTTGTATTCTTGGCGCGCCTTCGCCCAGACCAATGCCATGTCCGCATCCGTATACCTGCTGGATCCTGCCAATAAGAAGCTCTATGACGAGGTCTATGCATACCTGCAGAAGATCGTAGATGAAAAGGTATGGGGCTTTACTAAGGTATATACTACCGAGGAGGCAAAGGAAAAGTACGGCACTTACGGTCCTTTCAGCTTCATGATGGCTACCGATGGTGCCACTGCTGTCAGTGAGGATTGGAAAGAACCTCCTTTGGCAGAGGTGGATCTGGAGGATTATACGCTGGCTCGTGCAACCCATGGCTACGAGCCGGAGTTGGGTCCTCAGCCCATCTTTTTGGCACAAGGCCCTGCATTTAAGGAGGGGGCGGTGCTTCCTACAGCCAATCTGATCGATGTTGCGCCTACTCTTGCAAAAGTCTTAGGTCAAGAACTGCCGCAGGCAGATGGCCGTTGTCTGACTGAATTACTTAAATAAGGGTGTTGGTTATGAAAAGGATCTTTTTCTTCGAATTTCGTCAGGAGTCCAATACCTTTAATCCTGTTGTGGCCCAGCCTGAACATTTTAATTCCGGCATGCCCTTTGAGGGGGAGGAGATGACCAAGCTGCGGTTGAACACGCGCCACAGTGTACAAGGTGCCGTGACTGCTATCCGGCAAGCCGGCGGTGAGGTGATCCCGTCCATGTATTTCCGTGCGCCATCCGGCGGCCGTGTGGCGGATAAGGTGATGGAAATGCTGAAAGAGGGCATTAAGCGGCATCTGGATGCCGCCGGTGAGATCGACGGCGTATATGCGGCGCTCCACGGTGCGACCTGTACCGAAAGCGAAGACGATGCATGCGGTGCGATTATCGAGTATGTCCGCGGCTTAGTGGGAGATAAGCCCATTGCGGTTTCCCATGACCTCCATGCAAAGGTGACCGAGAAGATGCTGCGCAATGCCCAGATCATCTGCGGCTACCATACATACCCGCATTTGGACTTTTATGAGACTGGCTACCGTGCAGGTAAGCTGCTGATGGAAAAGCTGGCGGGCAGCAAGGCAAAAATGGCAACGGTTGCCATACCTATGCTGATTCCGCCTGCCGGTTATACCACCCAGAACGAGCCCTTCAAGTCATTGATCGACATGGGCGATGAGATGGTGGCATCCGGTAAGATTCAGGATTACAGTGTATTTGCGGTGCAGCCTTGGCTGGACATCGCGGGGATCGATAGCCGTATTATTACCATTGGTGAAGATATGGAAGCTGCCAAGGTGTGTGCCGGCAAGCTTGCCCAACGCCTGTTTGAGATCCGCGATGAAGTCCAGCCCCCCATGATGACGGTGGATGAGATCATCGATATCGCTGAAAAGAACACCTCTGGCAAACCGGTTCTGTTGGCAGAATCTGCGGATTCTCCCAATGGCGGTGCAGTGGGCGATAGTCCCGTGGTAGCGCTGCGGGTGCTGGAACGGGGAAGCGAGCTGAAGACCGGCTTGTTCGTTACCGATCCTGCTGCTGTGGAGCATGCGTTTGTGGTGGGTGTCGGTAATACCGGTACCTTTACCTTCGGTGCCGCTTTTACCCCCGGCGTTCCCGGACCTGTTACCGCAGAGGGCCGTGTCCGGTCTTTGCATGACGGCTGGTGGACACAGGAAGGTGCTGCCGGTCGCGGTACTGCTTTCTGCTTCGGCAGAAGTGCGGTGGTTAGCTTCGGTAATGTAGATGTGCTGTTGATCACCCAAGGCGGTGCATCCGGTGATCCGCAGGTGTTGCGCCACTTTGGTATCGAGCCCACCTTGTACGATCTGATCGTAGTAAAAGCCAATACCTCTTTCCGGGCACCCTATACCCCCATCAGCGATCTTGTGTATGTGGCAGATACTGCCGGTGCCTGCGCATCCAATCTGCACCAGCTGAAGTGGGAGAAGCTGCCTAAGGGTGTGTATCCTTTTGATCTGCCGGAAAACTATCAGATTGCGGAACCGGCTGTTTGGTAATTGAATTTGAAAAGGTGCTGCCGCCCGGCAGCACCTTTTTGCTATATATCACACGGTATATAAATACTGATTTTTCAGCCCAATATGTAGGGCGGGGCCTTGGTCCCGCCGTCAAAAGCTGTTACAACAGAGCGGCGGGAGCAGAGACCTCACCCTACGATGCGATTGGGGAACAGTTCGATAAATTAAAATTTGGCGGAAAGAAACCTTCCTGTTTTTCCAAATTTTCTCTTGACTTTTTGTGGGAATGCAGTTATTATATGCGTGGTTAGCATATGCTAACTGATTAGAGAAATCAGGTGATCCTATGAATTTGCTTAATGCGGAGCTTGGTAAAGAATATATTATTCAAGGAATCGTAACGGACGACGAAGAGCTCAATGCCTTTCTGTTTTCCTTGGGCTGCTACACCGGCGAACCGATCACGGTGGTTTCCCGGCGAAAGGGAAGCTGCGTTGTTTCTATCAAGGACGGTCGGTATAATATCGACTGGCAATTGGCGGAAGCGATCCTTGTTTAAGTTCTCTACTTAAAAGCTTTGTTATTTTTTGTGCTATAGTTAGCGGATGCTAACTGACTTTGGAGGAAAATATATGAGAATTGCATTTGCGGGCAACCCCAACAGCGGTAAGACCACCATGTATAACGCTTTGACCGGGCGCAACGAAAAGGTGGGCAACTGGGCTGGTGTAACCGTTGACCGGAAGGAAGCGCCCATCAAAAAGATGTACGCGGGGGAGGAAGAACTGATCGCGGTGGATCTTCCCGGTGCTTATTCCATGTCACCCTTTACATCGGAAGAGAGTGTAACCAGTACTTATATTCGTAATGAAGCCCCGGATGTGATT
This sequence comes from Oscillospiraceae bacterium, assembly GCA_017398725.1. Lineage (GTDB taxonomy): Bacteria > Bacillota > Clostridia > Oscillospirales > Oscillospiraceae > Faecousia. The sequence continues at coordinate 42,298 of JAFQFA010000016.1, forward strand.
GTTAACATCGTGGATGCTACCAATTTAAGCCGCAGCCTGTTTTTTACCACACAGCTTCTGGAGCTGCGGATTCCCGTGGTTGTGGCATTGAACAAAACAGACTTAAATGAAAAGAAAAAGAATCATATCGATGCAATAAAGCTTTCTGAAATATTGGCTTGCCCGGTAGTGGAGACCGTTTCTACCTCAGCCGGCCATGAGGGGCTTGCAGAGGTTGTTTCTGCCGCAATTTCCCTGAACGGAAAGGAACAAGCAGCGCCTTATCAGCAGAGCAATGTCGATATGGCTAATAAGGCTGCTGTGGAAGCAGCTGATCGCCAGCGGTATGCTTTCGTTAAAAGTATTGTCAAAAAGGTAGAACACCGTACGGTTCGGACAAAGGATTATAACAGCCAAGATAAAATCGATGCGATCCTTACCAATCCGGCCATCGGTCTTTTGATTTTTGCCGCGGTGATGTTTCTGGTGTTCCAGATTTCTCAGGCATGGATCGGCCCGTGGATTGCAGAGGGCTATGTATTTGACAATGGTACAGTGATCCCCGGCCTTGTGACCCTGATCGATCTGTTTAAAGAATGGGTTGGCGGTTTGCTGGTGGGAAGCAATGCCTTTTTAGCTGCACTGCTTACAGAGGGCATCATTGGCGGCGTGAGTGCTGTGGTGGGCTTTTTGCCGTTGGTAATGGTTATGTATTTCCTGATCGCATTGCTGGAAGACTGTGGCTACATGGCCCGTGCCACCGTGGTGCTGGATCCGATTTTCAAAAAAGTTGGATTATCCGGTAAATCTGTGATCCCCTTTATTATTGGAACCGGCTGTGCGATTCCCGGCGTCATGGCTGCCCGGACAATCCGCAATGAGCGGGAGCGAAACGCGACTGCTATGCTGGCACCCTTTATGCCTTGCGGCGCAAAACTGCCGGTGATTGCGTTGTTTGCCGGTGCGTTCTTCGACGAGGCATCGTGGGTAGGTACCTTGATGTATTTTGTCGGCATTGCTGTGATTCTGGTGGGAGCGTTGTTGGTGAACCGGATCGCAGGTTACACACGCCGTAAGTCATTTTTTATCATGGAACTTCCGGAATACAAGCTGCCTTCTTTGAAGCGCGCAACGCTTTCTATGCTCAGCCGTGGTTGGTCCTACATTGTTAAGGCCGGTACGATCATTTTGTTGTGCAATGCTGTGGTCTACATTATGCAGTCCTTTGATTGGAATTTCCAATTGGTTGAGGAAGGGGCAGAGAGCGGCTCTATTTTGGCATCCGTTGCCGGTCCTGTTGCTGTGCTGCTGGTTCCTGTAATCGGTATCAAAGCTTGGGAAATGGCTGCCGCAGCTGTTACAGGTTTTATCGCCAAGGAAAATGTGGTGGGTACGCTGGCAGTATGCTATGGTATTTCCAATCTGATCGATACCGAAGCATTGGAGATGGCTGAGGGTGCGGGCACGGAAGTTGCTGCTGTATTTGGGCTGACAAAGGTTGCGGCATTGGCCTATTTGATGTTCAATCTCTTTACGCCCCCTTGCTTTGCTGCCATGGGTGCTATGAATGCGGAAATTAAGGGCCGGAAATGGTTCTGGGGCGGAATCGCTCTGCAGCTGGGAACCGGATATACCTTGGGCTTCTTGGTCTATCAAATCGGTACTCTGATCACTACCGGCTCGTTGGGCGCTGGTTTTGTTGGCGGCTTGGCATTCGTTGTTTGCTTTGCCGGTGTACTGACTTGGCTATGTATCCGTTCCGGTCGAAAACTGAAAAAATCTGCCGGGGAGTATGCAGTATGAAAGATATCATTGTACTTGCGGTGATTGCCGGAATCCTGTTATTAGCGGGCATGTATATTTACCGCAGCAAAAAGAAGGGAAAAAAGTGCATCGGTTGTCCCGATAGTGGCACCTGCACCGGCTGCTGCTCCGGCTGTGATCATAAATAATGAAAAAGCTGCAAACCATTATGGTTTGCAGCTTTTTATGTAGCAAGGTCAGTTTACAATCTTCAGGTAATGAAGGATAGACAGAACAACACCTGCCAGAATGTAAAGGTCAACCAATCCGCCCAGCAGACCTACGATCATACCCAAAACAGGGATCTTTGCCACAATGCCCATAAGCAGACTGGCAATCAGGCCAACCACCAGATAGATCACAATGTTAATGATCAGAACAGATACATCTTTTTTGGGCTGAAAGGAGAAGGGGAATACGGTTTTTAGCAGTTCCATGGAAACACCTCCTTTATGATATCTTCATTATATCACTTTGGGGTACAATATCAAGTTTTATCGCAATTTTTACTGGAAAACGAAAAGGTGTGTGATATAATATAGGCAGGAGGGATGAATATGAAACTGTACTTTTTAGGCGCAACCCATGAAGTGACCGGTTCGTGCACCCTGCTGGAGGCCTGCGGTAAGCGAATCCTGATTGATTGCGGTTTGGAGCAAGGGGCAGATACATACGAAAACTGCCAGATCCCGGTTTTGCCCGGAGAGCTGGATGCGGTATGCTTGACCCATGCCCATATGGATCATTCCGGGAAAATACCGGCATTGGTTGCAAAGGGTTTTCAAGGTCCGATATACGCCACGGAAGCTACATATAAGCTGTGCACCATCATGCTGCGGGATTCTGCCCATATTCAGGAATTTGAAGCCCAGTGGCGTAACCGGAAGGCAGCCCGGGCAGGAGAACAGCCCTATGTGCCGCTTTACACAATGGCAGACACGGAAAAAGCACTTGCTCAGTTTTCACCTTATCCCTATGAAACTCAAATTACTTTGTTTCCCGGCATTACCCTTACATTCCGGGATGCGGGACACCTCTTGGGCTCTGCCAGTATTTATCTGACGGTCTGTGAAGAAAATACCACCCGCAGGATTGTATTTTCCGGCGATTTGGGCAATTATAATCGCCCGCTGATCCGGGATCCCCAGCCGGCAGAGCCTGCGGATTTTGTGGTGGTTGAATCCACATACGGCGACCGGCTTCACGGTCCCCGACCGGATTACTTGGGACAGCTGACCTCTATTTTGCAGGATACCTTTGACCGGGGCGGTAATGTGGTGATCCCTTCCTTCGCCATTGGCAGAACGCAGGAACTTTTATACTTGCTGCGTACCATTAAGGAACAGAATCTTATCAAGGGGCATGCGGGTTTTCCTGTGTATGTGGATAGCCCCTTGGCGGTGGAAGCTACCCGGATCTATGCCTGCGGCATGACCGATTATTACGATGATGAAACCTTGGCGCTTTTAGCAGCGGGGAAAGATCCTATTCTGTTCCCGGATCTGCGGCTGAGTGTTACTTCCGATGAATCCAAGTTGATCAATATGGATAAGACGCCAAAGGTGATCCTGTCTGCCTCCGGCATGTGTGAAGCCGGTCGTATCCGACATCATTTAAAGCACAACCTTTGGCGCAGCGACAGTACAGTTCTGTTTGTGGGCTACCAGTCCGGTGGCACGGTGGGCAGAAAACTGGTGGATGGCGCGGATTCTGTGCGGTTGTTTGGGGAAACCATTGCGGTCCATGCGGCGATCTGCGAACTGGATGGAATTTCCGGCCACGCGGACCGGGACATGCTGCTTGATTGGCTTCGCAGTATGGGAAAAGTTCCCATGCAGGTATTTGTCAACCATGGTGACGATGGGGTTTGCGACAGTTTTGTTTCCACTGTAGAGCAGACACTGGGCTATCCTGCCAGCGCACCCTTTAGCGGAGACGGCTATGATCTATTAAGCTGCCAGTGGTTCCAGAAGGCTGTGCCGATCCGTGCAGCCGGAGAAAGTAAGGGACACCGCAATGGGGTAAAGCTTTACCAGCGGCTTGTAGAAGCCGGCAAACGGATGATGCGCCTGATCGAAACCATGAAAAACGCATCCAATAAAGATATCTCACGATTGACAGACCAGCTCAACGCACTGTTTGATAAATATAAATAACGCAAACCCCGACCTGTGATCCAATTCACAGGTCGGGGTATTTATACAGCCAAGTAAAAATACTGGGTGATGGTTTCCGGCGACTGAATCATGCCGTTGTCGACCCACCAGCGAAGGGTTTCTACGAATGTAGAGCAGATGTGGTCGATCCAAAAACTCTCCGGCAATGTATCGCTTTTTCTGGCTTCAAACAGAGGGAGCTGCTGCGTTACCAGTGTTTTTAGATGCTCTTTGAAATACTGCAAAAACAGGCTGTTGTTTTGACAGGAGAGCAATTCCAGAATGTGGTTGTCGTTCTTTAGTAAATGCTGAAAAAGGTGCAAAAACACGGAATCCGGCGCATGGCAGTGAAACATGTGACGGTGCGTTGGATGATCGGGATCTTCTCCGTCAAAAATATGGCAAAACAGATCCTCGCAAAGCTCTTTTAATAGGAAATCCTTTGTTTCAAAATGAGCGTAAAAGGTGGCTCTGCCGATATCGGCGTTTTCAATGATCTCCCCAACGGTAATCTGGCTGTACTCCTTGGCGGATAACAGCTGAATAAAGGCGGAAAAAATTGATTCCCGGGTTTTGCGTTGCCGTCTGTCCATAATGCCTCCATACAAAAACTTAAAAATGTTCAGTATCGTACAATTTCGAAATGCTGCTTGTTGTTATTCCTATGATAACATATATAATGATAAACAACAAGTATAATACAGAACATTTTGTTCGGTATTCTTTGCGTAGGAGGTATTTATGAAAACCCAGAAAAACATCTTGATTGCCTTTATCCTCAATTTGGCTTTCTCGGTATTTGAGCTGATTGGTGGTTTGTTTACCGGAAGCGTTGCAATTTTGTCCGATGCGATCCACGATATTGGGGATGCTGCCAGTATCGGTATGTCTTATTTTTTTGAGCGGACCAGCAAGAAACAGCCGGATAACAGATATACTTACGGCTACGCAAGATTTTCTGTGCTGGGCAGCGCGGTTACAACGATGATCCTTCTTTTGAGTTCTGCAGCGGTGATTTTTCATGCGATTGGACGGATCATGCACCCCACAGCCATAAATTATAACGGAATGATCCTCTTTGCGGTGGTTGGCTTGCTTGTTAACGGCGCAGCAGCCTTTGTGACCCGGGAGGGAGACTCTCTGAATCAGAAGGCTGTGAACCTGCATATGCTGGAAGATGTGCTGGGCTGGGCGGTTGTGCTCTTGGGCGCGATTGTTATGCGGTTTACGGATTTTACAATGATTGACCCGATTATGTCCATTGGGATCGGTGTGTTTATCATCGTAAATGCCTTTGGAAATTTAAAGGAAATACTGGATTTGTTCCTTGTGAAAACGCCGCAAGGGACGGATGTAAATGAACTGGCAGAACATATCTGCCATATAGACGGTGTTTTAGATGTTCACCATATTCACATCTGGAGTATAGATGGTACAAACCGCTATGCAACCATGCATATCGTTACCAATGAAGATACGCAACGGATCAAGGCTCAGGTGCGGGAGGAACTGTCTGAGCACGGGATCTGCCATGCTACTTTGGAACTGGAAGCAGAAAATGAGCCTTGCAGTGCCGTAAATTGCCATGTGGAGGAGCATGGTGCTTGTGGTCATCACCACCACCATCATCACCATCATTGAGTGAAATCAAAACAACAGGCGCAGCAGAGTTTTCTGCTGCGCCTGTTACGGTAAGAGCTGTTATTTCAGTGTTTCCATAACCGCCCGAATGCGGTTTACGGTCCGTTCATATCCCAAAATCTGCATTACAGTGTAAAGATCCGGGGAATTGGTCTTGCCGGTGACGGCCTGCCGGATAAAGGTGGAAACATCCGCTACCGTGCCGGGGAAGGCATCGGGATCGGCTTTGTATGCCTTCATATCCGTAGTAAAGCCCATTTCCTCCGTGATAGCCTTGACTTTATCAAACCAAACACTGGAATCGTCGGCAATATCAAAGCGCTCCAAGAATTTTTCCAGTGCCGTCAGCACGGTGTCTTTGGAGAACTTTGCATCGAACACCGGTTTTTCCAGATATTCATCGTAGAAGAAGCCCATGTAAGGCTTGGCCTCTTTCCAAGTGGCAATGTCCTTGCGGGGCTTTTTGCCACCCCGGCCAATGGCCAAAATAGCGGTTGCAAAACCGGGATCTGCTTTCAGCTTGTCCGCAAATTCCGGGTCAAACTCATCTGCCCACTGGGTCAGCAGGGTGTACACCTTTTGGGCGTCCATCCGGGCAATCTCATTCTTGCTGACATCCGTCAGCTTGGCATAGTCAAACAGGCTGCCGGCGGGGTTCAGCTTCTTGGGGCTGAATTTAAAATCGTCAGTAGGAGCAGTGGGGTTGGCGCGGCGCCAATCCTCAAAGTTGGAGTTCAGAACGGTCATGATGTATTCATACACCGCTTCCACGGGGAAGCCCTCTGCCTTGTAGAAGGTCAGGGCCAGCTCCGGGTCCTTGCGCTTAGAAAGCTTGCGCTTGGAGGTACCGTCCATCTTCATCAGCGGTCCGATGTGGACATACTTGGGAAGCTTAAAATCCAGCGCTTTGAACAGCTGAATGTGGAACGGCAGGGTAGGCAGCCACTCGTCGCCGCGGATCACATGGGTGGTGCGCATCAAATGATCGTCCACGGCGTGGGCAAAGTGGTAAGTGGGGATGCCGTCGGACTTAAGAAGAACGTGATCCACATCGTTTTCTGTAATGGTCAGCTTGCCCTTGACCAGATCGTCGAACTTAAACTGATTTTCGATGGAGCCGGTGCTGCGGAAGCGGAGCACCCAAGGATTGCCCGCAGATAACTGTGCCTGAATTTCCTCGAGACTGCGGTCACGCCACATGGCGTACTTTCCGTAGTAACCGGTGGTCTCCTTGTTGGCTTCCTGCTGCTGGCGCATAGCACCCAGCTCTTCTTCTGTGCAGAAGCAGGGGTAGGCCATGCCGTTTTGAACCAGCTTTTTGGCATATACATGGTAAAGCGCAGCACGCTGGCGCTGACGGTAAGGACCGTAATTGCCACTGTCGCCATCGATGGTAGCACCCTCGTCAAAGGAAATGCCGTAATGCTTCAGTGTGTTGATCAGCACTTCCACAGCGCCGGGAACTTCCCGCTTGGCATCGGTGTCTTCCACCCGCAGGAACAGAACGCCGCCGCTTTGGTGGGCCATCCGTTCAGCGGTCAAACCCATTACCAGATTGCCAAGATGGACAAAACCGGTGGGGGAGGGGGCCATGCGGGTGACGATGGCGCCTTCCGGCAGGCTTCTTTGGGGATAGCGCTGCTCCAGATCTTCCGGTGTGTCAGTGACATTGGGAAACAGCAGATCCGCTAATTTCATATAATCCATAATTTATACCTCATTTATCCATTTGATCCAGCACGATCTGCACCCAGATCGCAGGCGCGGTGGTCAGACCATCTTCGTTGATAATAAAATTGCCGTTGTGCAAAGGAGCATACTTGCCGTCCTCGGGGCAGATACCAATGCCAAATTGGGCACCGGGCTTTTTAAGGGTATAGTAGGCAAAATCCTCTGCGCCCATGCTGATGGGTTTGTTCAGATTAATGTTTTCTATGCCAATTACCTTGGCGGCGGCTTCCGTGACGATATCCACTACACCGTGATCGTTGATCAGGCAGGGGGAGAATTTGTAAGTCTCCACTTCGGCAGAGCCGCCCATTTCCCGTGCGGTGCTGTCGGCAATTTCTTGGATGCGCTTGTAGACATAGGCATCTACCTCGTTTTTCAGGCTTCGGGTAGTGCCGGTCATTTCCGCATAGCCGGGAACGATGTTGTTGGCAGTGCCGCTGTGGAACTCGCCGATGTTGACGATCAAGGATTCAAAGGGGTCGATTTCACGGGCACGCATCATCTGAATGCCGGTATACACGCGGGTTGCCATTGCAATGGCATCCACACCGTCTTGGGGCTTGGACACATGGCAGGATTTACCGGTCAGCTTGATCCGGAAACCACGGCTGCTGGCGTTGGAGCAGGTTTTGTTCAGCTGGATTGTTCCCACTTTCATGTGTGGCACCACATGGCAGGCGGTGATGAAATCAATGTCATCCATCACACCATCCAAACAAAGCTTATTTGCACCGCTGACACCTTCCTCAGATGCTTGGAAAATGAATTTGACGCAGCAGTGGATGTCCTTTTCCATTTCCTTCAGGGCCTTGGCAGTGCCCAGCAGCATAGCGGCGTGGGCATCGTGGCCGCAGGCGTGCATCTTGCCGGGGTGGGTAGACTTAAAATCAGATTCCCGCAGTTCCTGAATGGGCAGCGCGTCGGTATCCGCGCGAATGCCGATGGTTTTGTTGCCCACACCTTCGTTCAAGGTGGCAACGATGCTGGATTCGCCCAGTTCCTCCGTGTAGGGAAGGCCAATGGCATCCAGCTCCCGACGGATGATTTTCAGTGTTTCCGTTAAATCGTAGCCGATCTCCGGCACTTTATGTAGCTCCCGGCGGATTCGGATAATATAGTCCTTGTCGATATGAAATACCGTAGTGATCACTCCTTCTTTATCTGCGAAATATTATAGCATAGTATGCAGTTGTATGTCAAATTCCCGTTGCCTTTTTTCTTTACCTATGTTAGAATACTGAAAAACGGATAAAGAGGCGAAATTTATGGAAGAGATCCAACAGAAAAAAAGAATGCTATCCGGCATCCAGCCCAGCGGTGATCTGCATTTGGGCAACTACTTGGGCGCGATCAAGAACTGGAGCAGCCGTGCCGAGCAGTATGAGTGCTTCTACTTTATGGCGGATATGCACACCATCACTGTCCGGCAGACCCCGGCAGATCTGCGGCGGCGTACCATTGAGCAGCTTGCGCAGTATATTGCCTGCGGCTTGGATCCGGAAAAGAACACCCTTTTTGTTCAGAGCCATGTCCATCAGCATGCGGAACTGGGCTGGGTGCTCAACTGCTATACCATGTTTGGTGAGCTGAGTCGTATGACTCAATTTAAGGATAAATCTGCAAAGAATGCGGAAAACATCAACGGCGGCTTGTTTACCTATCCTGCCTTGATGGCAGCGGATATTCTGCTGTACCAGCCGGATCTTGTGCCGGTGGGTCACGACCAAAAGCAGCACTGCGAGCTGACCCGTGATGTTGCCCAGCGGTTTAACAGCATCTACGGAGATGTGTTCAAGATCCCCGAGCCGTATATTCCCGAAACCGGCGCAAGAGTCATGAGCCTGAATGCGCCTGACAGTAAGATGAGCAAGTCCATGCCCGAGGGCTGCGTATTCCTGATGGAATCTCCGGAGGATATCCAGCGGAAGTTCAAGCGGGCGATTACTGACTCCGATACGGAAAACTGTGTCCGTTTTGATCCGGAGAATAAGCCCGGTGTATCCAACCTGATGAGCATTTATTCCGCGGTGACCGGCAAAACCTTTGAGCAGATCGAGGCGGAGTTTGCAGGGCAGGGTTACGGAAAGTTTAAGCCGGTTGTCGGTGAAGCGGTGGTGGAGCATCTGCGCCCCGTCCGGGAGGAAGCGCAGCGCCTGCTGAAGGATAAGGCATATTTGGAAAGCGTTTACCGTGCAGGTGCCGAGAAGGCAAGCTATGTTGCGGAAAAAACATTGCGCAAGGTCTATAAGAAAATCGGTTTCCTTGCAAAATAACCTGCTTACAGAGCATATGGAAATATATAACACCCGCAGTTCATCATGAACTGCGGGTGTTCGTTCATTACATGAAAAAATACAGAGCAAGTGTCAGTAACGCATTGGTTTGGTCTTCTTCCTTGTCGCCTGCCATAAGCAGCAGTAACAGGATAATCAGAAGATCTGCCGTATCCATATCTTTTGGCAGAAGCTGACGGAAGAATCCCCCGATACCGCCGGGTTCTTTCCCGTGGGAGCGCTGACATGGCGGCGGCTTTAACGGCGGTGTACAGGGCGGTGAAGCCGGGCAAGTGGGCGTACAAGGCGGGAGTGGGTCCGGATAGGGCGCAGGAGGCGGACAGGGGATTACCGGCTCTTTTGGAGGTGGACTGGGCTTGGGTCTCTCTTTTGGCGGTTCTTTGTGGTTCGCAGTATCCGGATCCCGGTTGCGTTCTCGGCGGTAGGAACCGTCCGGCTGGGGAATATAGCGATTATACATGCGCTACCTCCCTAAAAACACCGATGCCATCCGGGCCATAGATGCAGCCCGCATTGCCCGTTCCAGTTTGTTGATCCGCTCCCGGCTCAGGTATGGGTTTAGTGCGTGGAGCAAGGTTTTTTGGTTGTTGTCGATGCCGGTTTGTCCGGCAAACCCAGCCAGTTTTTGCAAGAGCCCCGGGTCAATGCTTGGTATGTTAGACATATTGGGCATTTCCGGCGGCTTGGTTACTTGCGGCTCCTGAGGCGCAGAAAGACTTTGTGCCATCGCAGAGATCTTCTTCATCATTTCAGGGTCGTTGAGAATTGCCCCCATTCGGGCCTGCAGATCATCCATGTTATCCTCCCAGTTGCGAGATCAATTTCCGGATCTGTTCGCTTTCTGCCAGCTTGCGAATCGCATCTTTTGCCGATTCCATATTTCCCTGATTCGCCTGATCCATTGCTGTATGCAGTGCAGGATCGTCTGAGCTTTGAAGAAGTTTCATAAGCTGCTGACCTGCTGGTGATTGGATCAGCCGCATGGCATCCTCCATGGAAAAGTTTTGGCTTTCCATTGGGTAACCTCCTTCACTGTGTTAATGCTATCGATATACTATATGCGCAGGTTTATAAAATGTGCCAAAAAGGGCAGCGCTCCAAAGTGAGTGCTGCCCGGAATTCATTATGTAATTCTCTTTTGACTGCGGATTGCCATTTGGTCTTGCTTGTGATATAGTGTATCAAAAGCGAGGGATTTCAATGAAGATACTTGTAATGTCTGATTCTCATTCCGCCCTGCGGTTTATGCGCATGAGTATCGATCGGATCAAACCGGACCATGTGGTGCATTTAGGTGATCTTTATGAAGATGCACAAGCTCTGCAGGAGGAATATCCGCACATTCGGTTTCATATGGTCCCCGGTAATTGTGACAGCAGTTTTATTCGCAACCGGGAACCGGCGGTATTGTGCTATGATGTAGGCGGGGTTCGTCTGTTTATGACCCATGGGCACCTGCATGGGGTCAAAAGCGCCGGTGTGTACCGTCTGCTGAAGGAAGCCCGGGAATTGGGCGCGCAGGCAGCGCTTTACGGGCATACCCATGTAAAGCATTGCAGCAGGGAAGAAGATGGGATCTGGGTAGTCAACCCCGGTTCCTGCCGGGGGGATCATGGCTCTGTGGCGTTGATCGAAACCCGGGATGGAAATATATCCGCCTGTACCATATTGGAACAGACGGATATTCTGGACCTGTGAGATTTTCTCATGCCAGCACCGGCAGGAACAGCACTGCTGCGGCAAAGGCCATCCCGATAGCCGCAACCAGAAGCACATCAGACAGTTGGTGCAGGATCTGGCGGCGGGTGGCTGCGTTGGGATAAGGCAGCTTGGTACGGATCGCAGGGGCTTGGCGGTAAATGGTTGCAGTTTTCATATTCGTTACCTCCTTGGATTTTGTGCCTTCAGGATATAACGAAAACGGTACAATAAAACGGACTTAAATGGGGCGGTATGAAAATAATCCCCATCTTGCATCCCGGTGCGGAATATGTTATGATATATAAAAACAAATCAGCGGAGGTCTATTATGGCGAAATTACAATATTCTGATGATACACAAAATCCTTACGATCCGAAAAAAAGCAAGGGAGAAAATCTTAAAGCGGTTCTGCGTTGGGCGTTCCGTCTGCGCAGTGTGGCCCTTTCTTTCCCTGTGGCAGTGATCGCGGTGATTTTGGCGGTAAATAATATGGCATTGCTTCCTTCTCAGCTGGTGATCGGCTTTGGTGAAAGTGTTACCATTATCAGCAAAGCGGTGCTTGTTATGGGCCCCTTGGCACTGACAGCTTTAAGCATTTTGATGACACTGCTTTCCAAGCGGGTCACTTATCCTTGGATCATCAGCATTTTTACACTGCTACTGCCTTTGGCTCTGGTAATTACCATGTCGTTCTAAAAATATAAACGGGTGTTCCTGTGGGGAACACCCGTTTTGTTATTTGTTCAGAAGGGTAAGAAGCTCGTCCATAGAATAGGCGATGGCAACAGCACCGGCATTTTTCATTTCTTCCACGCTGCCGTAGCCCCAAGAAACGCCGATGGTGGGGATCTTGTGGGCAGCCGCACCCAGCACATCAAAGGCAGTATCGCCAACCATCACCATATTTTCGGCAGTGCCGTTCTGCTCCAGCAGATACGCGATCACATCTTCTTTGCTGGAACGGCTGCGATCCATGGTAGCACCGCAAATCCGTGAGAAATACTTGGAAAGATCAAATTTGTCCATGATCTCAATCGACATGCCCTCCGGCTTGGAGGTAGCAACCAGCAAGGTATGCCCCTGATCCTTTAATGCTTGCAGCATTTCATGAACACCGGGGTAGGGGGTGTTTTCGAATTTACCAACCGTGGTATAGCGGCTGCGGTAAACCGCAACTGCTTCTTCCGCTTTGTCCTCCGGTACGCCGAATTTTACAAAAGTATCGTGTAGGGGAGGGCCTACGAATACCCGTAAGGTTTGTCTGTCAGGGATTGGCAGACCGAAGTGCCGCAGCGCCAATTCGGCACAGTTTATAATACCTTCACCGGAATCTGTTAAAGTTCCGTCCAAATCAAACAGAATGGTTTTTGCCATGGAATTCACCGTCCTTTGTGATTATTGTATCATAACTTGAGACAGTATGCAATCTGAAGTAGCCGCGGATCAAAGTTTTGCGGCATCCATCCGTTGCGGGCTTCGCTTGTTGGCGTCGTGTTTATATTATTTCAAGTCTTGTGCCTGCAAAGAAAAACAGCGATAGCATTTGCTATCGCTGTTTTTCTGGCGGAGTGAGAGGGATTTGAACCCTCGCGCGGCTTTTGACCGCCTACTCCCTTAGCAGGGGAGCCCCTTCGGCCTCTTGGGTATCACTCCGAATCATAAAGATATTCACTTCATGCCCGAATATACTAGCATAGTCTAACCTTTTTGTCAAGCAGGACCGGCGTGTTTTTCTCTAAATTAAGTGAATGCGAAGCGATATTCAAATTCAGTAAACATAGATTTTGCATATTCGGTAGATTATTTTGTCTTTATATGCTATTATCAACAAAAAACAAGGAGCAAAATCATGGTGCTTGATATTTCGCAGATCCGTGCAATTACCTGTGGCGCAGAACTGGTGGAGCAGCGGCCGGAGGGAATCTGGTTTCAACGCATGACCCATGAGCAGTTGGAGGTCTACCGGGAACCCAATCCCGCATTTTATAACAAGGCCTTAACGACGGCAGGTGTCATGCTGTCTTTTTCCACAGACAGCGCATCAATGACATTGGATATCTCTATTGTCAAGGTGATGGGGCGCTCCTACGGTACGGTGGAGGTGTTCTGCAACGGGGCAGCGTTGGAGAACATCAATAACTATTCCCATATGGAACTGCCCCGGGATTATGCGGAGCTGTCCTATCCCAATATCCGCAAAAAAGTGACTTATGATTTGGGTGACGGCAAAAAGCATATTACCATCCATTTTCCCCGGCTGACCGGTGTATATCTCCATGAACTTTCTCTGGATGACGGCGCATCGCTGCAGTCTGTAAAACCCAGTAAAAAAGCACTTGTATTCGGCGATTCCATTACTCAGGGCTTTGATACGCTGCATCCGACTGTCCATCATATCCATGCTTTGTGCCGGGCACTGGATGCGGAGGAATATAATAAAGGTGTCGGCGGCGAGCGACACGCACCCTTACTGGCGCAGTGTCCGGAAAGCTTTACCCCGGATTATATTTTTGTTGGCTACGGAACTAACGATTGGCGCAGAACCGATCCGGAATTTTTGGAGCGTAATTGCGCAGAGCTTTATCGGATTCTTGCGCAGAAGTATCCCAATGTTCCTGTGATTACGGTTACCCCGGTATGGCGTGCCGAACTGGATGCCTACGCCGATGTGATCCGGTTTGAAAGCTTTCATGATGTGGAAGCATGCATTTTGCGCCATACCGCAGCCTATCCCAATGTGACGGTCATCCGGGGATTCGATCTGATTCCCCATGATATCATGTATTTTGCCGACTATGGACTGCATCCCAACGACAGTGGATTTACGCACTACAGCAAAAATTTACTTGCCGCCCTCCGCGATAAAGGTTTTTTCTGACTTAAGGAAAGATTAAGAATCATTTTTCTGATTCTGTGATATAATGCGTCGAAGAATGGAGGAAAATGATGATTTTCTTTGAAAAGATCCTTCGAATTTTGGATACCCAAATGACTCGCCCTACATTATTTGGTTGGTTTCATCTTATGTGGATCGCACTGGTGATTCTTGGGAGTTTAGGCCTGTGCTGGCTCCATAAGAAAAAAGCGCCCTCCGTACCGGGGGTGCTTTTAGCGGTATCTGTGTTGGTGGCTGTTTTGGAGATCTACAAGCAGATCAACTACAGTTTTTCTTACAGTGACGGCATCAAGTTTGACTACCAGTGGTACGCCTTTCCGTTTCAGTTTTGTTCCACGCCCATGTACATAGGCTTGCTGGCCGGTATCATCCGGAAAGGCAAGCTTCATGATGCCCTTTGCGCCTACTTAGCAACTTTTTCTGTGTTTGCCGGCGTTTGCGTGACGGTTTATCCCGGTGATGTGTTCATCGGTACGGTGGGTATCAATATCCAGACCATGATCTGCCACGGCAGCATGATCTGCATGGGTGTCTATCTGTTTTACAGCGGTCATGTGAAGGTTCGGATGAAAACCTTGTTGCAGGCAACTGCTGTGTTTGCGGTTTGCGTGGCTCTTGCGGCACTGATGAATGAGATCGCCTATGCTTCCGGCCTTTTGGAGCGGGAAGTATTCAATATGTTCTTTATCAGCCCCCATTGTGCGCCGTCACTGCCGGTGTACAGCGCGGTGCAAAATGCGCTGGCATTTCCGTGGTGCCTTGCAGTATATATTCTGGCATTTACGGTTGCCGCCGCATGGATCCTTTTAATTGCCGCCGGTGTTCGCAAACTGTCGGGGAAGAAACAAAGGGTATAAAAATAAGCGTAAGGTCCAAATGACCTTACGCTTTTTATTTACTTATTGCTGGCGCTGATCAGATCGTCAAAATCCAAAACAGTCATGTTGTCGGTGTTGGATTCGGGCGTAGTGGTTGTCGCATCGTTTTTGTTGTTGTCTTTGTTGGAGGAGGGCTTTTTTGCGGGGGTGCTGCCCTTGCCTGTGTCCGTGCTGATAACGGTGTCACTGTTGTGTTCGTCGGGGGTAGATTCTTCTTTGTTCTCTGCCTCGGTGGAGAGGGTGCTGTCCTGAGCGGCGTCATCGTCAGTCTTAGTGCTGTCGGTTGCGAGGGGTTCCGTGCTGCCGCCGGAAACAGGCAGCTTTTCGATTTCACCGAATTCGTTCTTAGCGCCACAGGCGACCAAAGAAACTGCCAAAATAAAAACCGTTAAAATTGCGATAAACTTTTTCATGTAAATGCATCCTTTCAAAAGAATATGCATTATTATACCATAACCCATGCTGGGTGTAAAGAACAATATGGAACAATCAAAAACAATTTGTTGATGCCAATATTTCATGGCGATGCGCCCTCATTTGCCGAAGACAAACATCATGCAAAAAGACCTGATTTGTCTAGGTAGACAAATCAGGTCTTTTGTTGGCGGAGAGTTAGGGATTCGAACCCTAGGTTCCTTTCGGAATCACTAGTTTTCAAGACTAGCTCCTTAAACCGCTCGGACAACTCTCCATGTGGGGTAAATGATACCATTTACCCATAAAAAAGTCAAGTTATTGAGGGTCGGTACTTTTGGTTTTGAGTTTCTCCTTCGTGCCGTCGGGGCGGACGATATAGGTGTTATCCAGCTGACCGGTAAGGCTTGCTTTTACAGAGTCGATATAAATTCTGCGCAGCTTGTCCCGCTCGGCGAGCTCCTCGGGGGTCAGCCCTTCCGCCTTTGCTTTTTTTGCCAATTCGTTGATTCTTGCAATCACTTGATCCATGTTCATAGTATTACCTCATACATAGCGGTCAATGACCACTGAAATACGGCCTTTTTTTGTTTGACCGTTTACACTTTGCAGTTTGATCTTGCCAAGTCCCCGCACAGAGATCTTCGTGCCGGCTTCCACCGTTTTATCCGGCTTTTCGCAGGGCAGCCCGTCAATGGCAGCTTTGCCGGCGCAGATATATTGGGCTGCCAGACTTCTTCCAATGCGGAATCCGGAGGAAATAATGCTGTCCAGCCGTAAGGATGCCACCGTATCCCGAATCTGCTTCACTTCCGGCTCGGGGATCTGTACTTGATCGAGGGGGATTCTGCTTATGCGTAGTTTTGTTCTGCCTGCCCCGGTAAGGTTTTGTAAAATATATGGGGCGATCTCATCGGTGACAAAGAAGTCACAGCTGCCTTTCGAAACGCAAATATCGCCTACCGTTTCTCTTGCAATACCGGCGCCCATCAGCGCACCCAAAAAATCCCGGTGGGAGGGAGTATCTCCTTCGTAAAAGGCAGCCCGCAAGCATACCATCGGGGAATCGTCTTCGTAAAGGCTCGATTCGTCCAGATATTCCGGAAGATAAATAAGCATCCGCCGTTCCGCATCAGCATAACCGCCGAAACTGTATAGTCCCTCTTGTTCCCCGAACAGGTATTGTGCCATGTTCAGTTCCCGGGGGGAGAGGAAGCAGGTGCTGGCAATGATGTTTTTACGCATTCCTGCGGTGATCTTGTCCCACAGCTTGGCAAGCAGGACTTTATCTTCCGCAGATTGGGCGATTTTTTCAATATTGCTTCTGTCCATTTGATCACCGGAAATATTATACCACAGGTTTTGCCTATTGCAAGGAAGTTTTTCTTGTTTCGGGGCGGCGGATGGAGTATAATGGCATCAAGAGGTGATAAAGATGGTTATTGGAATCATCGGCGGTGGCGCATCCGGCATGGCTGCGGCTTTGGAAGCATCGAAAAACCCCAATGTGCAGGTAGTGCTTTTTGAACGGCAAGCCCGATTAGGGAAAAAACTGTTGGCAACCGGCAACGGCCGGTGCAATTTATCAAACACAAATGCGGGTAAAACCGGTTACCATGGGCAGGATCCGGATTTTGTCAGCAATGCGCTGGAGCAAATGCCGCCGGAAGTGACTCTTGGGTGGTTTGCGGACATGGGTTTGCTCACCGTAACAGAAAGTACCGGTCGGGTCTATCCTTATTCCGATCAGGCAAACTCTGTGGTGGATATACTGCGCTTTGCTTTGGAGAAACCGAATATCCGTCTTTGCCTTGGGGCAGAGGTAGGAAAAATCAGCAAGGCAGATCGTGGCTTCTCGGTAAGTACCGATGCCGAAACCGTTTTTTGTGACAAGGTCATTATCGCCTGTGGCGGTCTGGCAGGTACGAAGCTGGGCGGCACCATGGCAGGCTATAAACTGCTGAGCAAATTTGGTCATAAATCTACAAAGCTGCGCCCTGCGTTGGTGCAGCTGAAAACGGCTTGGCCCGGGGTTACTTCCTTAAAGGGCGTCCGCGCCAATTGCCATGTGCAGATCCTCAGAGATGGAAAACTCCATAGCGAAAGCACCGGAGAGCTGCAGTTTACAGACTACGGCCTGTCCGGCCCTGTGATTTTTGAAACCTCCCGGGATGCCTGCTTCGGAGGCGGTATATGGACGGCCAAGCTGGACTTTCTCCCCCAATGGGATGAAAAGCGCTTGCTATCGGCATTGTCCTCTCGCCCCGGTAATTTGGGTTCAGAGGATTTGCTGACCGGTATTTTACATAACCGCCTTGGCAGAGTGCTGACCAAAGCTGCCGGCATTGGTCAGTGCCCGATTGAGGAATTGAGCGCTGATGAATTGACCGGTGTGTGCGCCGCGGTAAAGGCTTTTGAAATTTCACTTACAGAGCCCATGGGCATGGATAGCGCGCAGGTTACAGCCGGCGGCGTGATGACCGCTGATTTTGACCCTGCTACCATGGAAAGCCGCCTTGTGCCGGGACTTTATGCCTGCGGTGAGGTGTTGGATATCGACGGCGATTGCGGCGGCTATAATTTGCAATGGGCATGGAGTTCCGGCTGCCTTGCCGGTCGCAGCGCGGGAAAGGAAACACTATGATCAGAATCCGTGAAATATCTTTACCACCGGAGCATCATACCCAGCAGCTGGCATATGAAGCGGCGCGGCTTTTAAAGATCTCCAATTCCAAGGTGCGGCAGCTCAAGCTGATCCGCCGCAGCATTGATGCCCGGAAGAAACCGGATGTGCGCATTGTTTATACCGTGGATGTGAAGGTGGAGGGCAACGAAGAAAAGATCCTGAAAAAGGCAGGCTGTAAGCGGGCGTCTGTTGCGCCCAAGCTTTCCTATAAGCCTCCCCGCTGCCCGGCGGAACCGAAGCATCGGCCGGTTGTGGTGGGTTTTGGACCGGCAGGTATGTTTGCCGGATTGGTCCTTGCGCTGGCAGGCCTGCGGCCCTTGATTCTGGAACGGGGCGCGGATGCAATGACCCGCCATGAAAAAGTGGAGCATTTCTTTGCCACAGGACAGTTGGACACCAAAACCAATGTCCAGTTTGGTGAGGGCGGTGCAGGTACTTTTTCTGATGGCAAGCTGAATACCGGTCTGAATAATCCCCGTATCGGCTGGATTTTGGAGCAGATGGTAGCGGCCGGCGCAGGGGAGGATATCCTGTTTGATGCCAAACCCCATGTGGGCACCGATGTACTTTTGACAGTGGTGCAGAATATCCGTCGCCGCATTATCAGTTTGGGGGGCGAAGTGCGTTTTCATGCGCAGGTTACCGGCATTTGTCAGAAAAACGGCAGAATCACCGGCGTGCTGGTGGGGGATGAACAGATTCCTTGCGATCAAGTGATTTTCTCCATCGGCCACAGCGCCCGGGATACATTCCGGATGCTGCTGGATACGCAGATCGCCATGGAGCCCAAGCCCTTTTCCATGGGTGTGCGCATTGAGCATCCCCAAAGCCTGATCGATTTTGCGCAGTACGGCAAAAATGATCCTGTGCTGCCGCCGGCAGACTACAAACTGGTCAAGCATCTGGAAAAAGAAACGGTTTATACTTTCTGCATGTGTCCCGGGGGCTATGTGGTGGCGGCCGCTTCGGAAGAAGGCCGGGTGGTCACCAACGGCATGAGCTATGCGGATCGGGCAGGGGAAAATGCCAATGCGGCGCTGCTGGTTACCTTAAATCCCCGAGACTTTCCCTATGAGGGCCCCTTAGGCGGCGTGAAGTGGCAGGAGCAAATCGAAGAAGCAGCCTACCGGGTCAGCGGCAGCTACCGTGCACCGGCCCAGCTGGTAGGGGATTTCTTAACCGGGAAGGCAAGCAGCGGCGCAAATGGGGTGCAGCCTACCTATCGTCCCGGCGTTTGCTGGTGCGATCTGCATTCGGTGCTTCCGGAAAAGATCACCGGCGCACTGAAAACGGCAATTCCAATGTTGGAGGGCAATCTCAAAGGCTTTTCTCATCCGGATGCGGTGCTTACTGCACCGGAAACGAGAAGCTCTTCTCCGGTGCGGATTCCCCGGAATGAAAAGATGCACTCGATTTCTTTAGCAGGACTGTATCCGGCAGGAGAGGGCGCCGGTTATGCCGGCGGAATCATGTCCGCTGCCATCGACGGCATCCTGTGCGCAGAAGCTTTGATTGCGGATATGGAATAAAATAATCGGGCGTTCACGGAAAGTGAACGCCCGGCTTTTATTTTTCTTTTCGTGCATAGATCTTGGCAAGACCGCCCTCGCTGGTCTCCCGGAACCGGTGGTTCAGATTGATTCCGGTTTCGTGCATAGCCCGTAGGATCATATCGTAGCTTATATTTCTCGAGCCTGTAAGGAAGAAGCTGAGGTTGCATGCGTTCATTGCCCGCATGGCTGCCACGGCATTACGCTCAATACAGGGGATCTGCACCAATCCGCAGATGGGGTCACAGGTCAGTCCCAGATGGTGCTCCATAGCTGCCTCCGCTGCGTATTCCACTTGATCCAAATTCTGCTGATATAGCTCTGCAAGTGCAGCGGCGGCCATCGAGCAGGCGGTGCCGATCTCTGCTTGACAACCGCACTCAGCGCCGGAAATAGAGGCGTTGCGTTTGGTCAGTGTGCCGATGAGACCTGCAGTGCCCAAAGCTCGCACGATCTGCTCATCCGTAAAGCCCCGGGTTTCCTGCGCATATTTCAGTACCGCCGGCACCACGCCGCAAGCACCGCAGGTAGGGGCGGTAACAACCGTGCCGTTGTCCGCGTTTTGTTCCGCCACCGCATAGGCGTAGGCGGCGATCTTTTTGAATTCTAACATGCCGGGGGCCAGTTCCTCCCGGGGGAAGTTATGCAGATATTTTGCTTTGCGTTGTACTTTCAACCCACCGGGCAGCGTGCCTTCCGCTTCCAAACCCTCATTGATGGCGCTTTTCATAGTTTGCCAAACGGTTGCAAGGTAGTCCCAGATCTCTTCGCCCTCGTTCAGCTCCACATAATCGCTGAGCTTTTCAATATAGCGCCACTTGCAAAAATCCGCGATCTCCGCAAAGGAGTTTTCCGGATAGACCTCCGGCGTATCCAAAGTATCTTCTCCGGGGATTCGCAGATCACCACCGCCGATAGACTCCACCCGTAAAGAGCCGATGCATTGATCGTTCTCATAAGCGATCAGATCCATGGTGTTGGGATGGGCATTTTCCAACGTTTCTTTTGAAAATACAATTTGGGTCGGCAGAGGGGACAAAACATCCCGAATCACCCGGTCGGTGCCGTGGCCAATGCCGGTTTTGCTCAAAGAACCGTAGAGGATCGCTTCAAAACGGTCCGCTTGGGGATAGCATGCTTTAAAGTGCTTTGCTGCCCGCTCCGGCCCCATGGTGTGGGAAGAAGAGGGACCCTTGCCGATTTTGTATATTTCTCTAATGGATTTCATAGGAAACCTCCGTTAAGTACTATGTGTATTATAGCAGAGAGTGTCTTCAATATCAAGAAGGCGGAAAACGCCGTTTTTCACTTTCGCTGATTGCCTCCAAAGAAAGCTCTCCGGCCAGCTTAAACAGGGCGTCGCACAGCACCTGCTCCAAGGATAATCCGTGCAGATCTGCGATTTGCTGATAGAAATACACCACATAGGGGTCGAGGTGGATGGTGACAGTGTTCATGATCTCCTCCTGATTCCCAAAAACTTTAAACCATCCTATGAAATACTTGACATATGTGATACAATATAAGATACGAAATACACCCGATTGAGAGGATGAAAACAATGGCGAAAGAAAAGAAGGTTACAGAGATTACGGATATGGAGGTGGACTTTGCCCAGTGGTTCACCGATGTGTGCAAAAAAGCACAGCTGATCGATTATTCTTCCATTAAGGGTATGTTCATTTACCGGCCCTATGGCTATGCCATCTGGGAAAACATTCAGCGCTTGATGGACATGGAGTTCAAAAAGACCGGCGCCCAGAATGTGTACATGCCTATGCTGATCCCTGAAAGCCTGCTGCAGAAGGAAAAGGATCATGTGGAAGGCTTTGCCCCGGAGTGTGCTTGGGTCACCTATGGCGGCAGCGAAAAGCTGGAGGAGCGCTATTGCATCCGCCCCACTTCTGAAACACTGTTCTGTGAATATTTTAAAAATGCCATCCAATCCCACCGGGATCTGCCGATGATGCTCAATCAGTGGTGCAGCGTGCTGCGCTGGGAGAAGACCAGCCGCCCCTTCCTGCGTCACCGCGAGTTCCTGTGGCAGGAAGGTCATACTATGCACGCCACCGCAGAAGAAGCCAAGGAAGAGACAGAGCGCATGCTGAATGTCTATGCGGATTTCTGTGAAAATGTGCTGGCAATGCCCGTGACCCGGGGCCAGAAGACCGATAAGGAAAAGTTTAACGGCGCAGAAGCCACCTATACCATTGAATGCATGATGCATGACCGGAAAGCCCTGCAGGCGGGTACATCCCACTACTTTGGCGACGGTTTTGCCAAGGCGTTTGATATCACCTTTACTGACAAGAACAACCAGAAGGTCAATCCCCATCAAACCTCTTGGGGCGTATCTACCCGCTTGATTGGCGGTATCATTATGACCCACGGCGATAATAACGGTCTGGTTCTGCCTCCTAAGGTAGCGCCGGTTCAGGTGGTGGTTCTGCCCATCGCCCAGCATAAGCCCGGCGTTCTGGAGGCAGCCAACGAACTGCAGAGCCGTCTGGTAAATGCCGGCTTCCGGGTGAAGGTGGACGATTCTGACAACTCCATGGGTTGGAAGTGCGCTGAGTACGAAATGAAGGGCGTGCCTCTGCGTGTGGAGTGCGGCCCCCGTGATCTGGAGAATGGCCAGTGCGTGCTGGTTCGCCGGAACGACGGGGAAAAGACCGTTGTCAACCTGACGGATTTGGAGTCTGCTGTGGCCCAGCAGCTGGAACTGGTCCACAAGGGTATGTACGAAAAAGCAAAGAAGAACCTCACCGATCATATTTATGAGGCCCATTCTCTGGAAGAAGCAAAGAAATTGCAGGAAGAAAACGGCGGCTTTATCAAGACCATGTGGTGCGGCGAGCTGGAGTGCGAGCTGAAGATGAAGGAACAGGCCGGTATGAGCTCCCGCTGCATGCCCTTTGCACAGGAGGATCTTGGTGACACTTGCCCCATTTGCGGCAAGAAAGCAAAGACCATGATCTACTGGGGTGTGGCATACTAAATCGAATAGCAAGTAGCCCGGTCAGCGCCAAACAGTGTGCTGACCGGGTATCTTTTGGCGTTGAGATAGCTGTATCTATTGCGGCTGTAAATAAAACTATAGAGATTTCGTATAGAAATCTATATTGCGTGTCGAGCTTTCTATATGATATAATGACAAAAAATCAAGAAAGGAATTATTCGTATGCGAAAAAGTTTCATTTTCTTAATTATTTTGGCTTTGCTGGTGTCAACGGCCGTATTTGCTGTTCATGGAACCGAGCAGCAGGGCTACTGCCCGAAATGTGACAAAGTTTTTTCTGAGGCTGTGTGGCGTGAATGGACTGCTACCTCCGGCCAGGTGAACGACGAAGGTCACTTCTATCTGAACGATACTTTTGCTGGCCAGACAGGTAATGTGATCATCCCCTATGGTCGGGATGTCTGCATAGACCTGCGTGGCAATACATGGGTTACAAAGAATATCCAAATGTTCACGGTGGAAGGCAATCTGTCCATCTATGACAGCGTTGGCGGCGGCCTGATTCTGACCACCGGTGCCAACAATACCGCAGGCGGTTTTGCCGCGGTTGCCGGCAGCGGTATGCTGAATATTCACGGCGGCACCATCCAGTTTGTGCAACAGGACGATATTAAGATCAAAGCCGGCGGATTGATCTATGTAAACGGCGGCTCGCTGGGTGTTCATGGCGGCACTGTTACCGGTGGCGCAGTTTCCGGTGACAGTGACACGAATGTTGCCGGCGGCAATATTTACCTTGCTGCCGGGGGTAAGCTGGAAATGACCGGTGGCACGGTTTCCCGGGGCATGGCGCTTGCGGGTAAGAGCACCCAAGGCGGCAACATATACCTTACCGGGGAATCTACGGTGGATGTTGCCGGTGGTGCTGTGGAGGATGGCTATGCCGGTTCTGATGGCGGCAATATCTTTGTTTCTACAGCTACCTTGAATGTTTCTGGCGGCAGCATCAAAAACGGCAGCACCCCCGGTAGAGGCGGTAATATTGCGGCAGTTACTGGAAATGAAGCAACCGTGAATATTTCCGGCGGTACCATTACCGGCGGTGTTGCCGGAGGCTCTTTGAAAGGCTATAAAGACGGAGCGGATGATGACACCTTCAACCCCACCTGCGCCCGGGGTGAATGGGGTGGCGGTAACATCTACGGCAGACTTTCTGCGGGTTACCTAACCATCAGCGGCGGCACCATTGACGGCGATATCGTGCTGGATTACGCAAAGTATCTGACACTGTCCGGCACTCCCAAGATCAATCTGGGAAAGAGCAACGGCTTGCAGATCAACAATACTTCTGCCATTAAGGCGGATATCAGCGGTCTGAAAGATGGCGCAATGATCTATGTGCAGGCAGATGGCGTATTCACAAAGCCCCTTGCGGATGAGACAGCGGCCAATGCGGCCCTGAATTACTTCCGGGGTGCAGTCCGTACCGGGGTTTCAGCAACGACCGCCTTTGCCTTGAAGGGAACCATTGGAACGCAGGGTTATTGCCCCCACTGTAAGGAACTGGTGGAATGGACGGCTGGCGTAAGCTCTACAGCGGACGGGCAGCATTGCTATCTGAATTCCTGTTACTATACTAATGAGGGTCACCTGCAATATAAATATAATACGGTTCTGGACCTGAACGGATATACGCTCCATATTGACGGTTGGCGTGTTCTGCTGAATACTTCCGGAAAGAATCTGGCTGTTCTGGATTCATGGGGTGGCGGTAAAATGGAAGGTACCGGTAAGAGCGCGACCCTGAATGAGCGGGGCGGCCTTCTGTATGTGGGTACCGGCTGCAGCTTCGATCTGTACAGCGGCACACTGCGGATGGTTACCTCGGTTGCGGATTCTACAGCTACCAGTCAGGTTAAGATGGGGGGTACCATCTGCACAGAAGGCACCGCACGTGTCACCATTCATGGCGGCAGAATTTATAACGGCAAAGTCACCGCAACCGAGGGTAAAGGCGGCAATATTTATTCTTCCGGAACACTGAATGTTTCCGGTGGTATCATCCAGTCCGGTAATGCTACCGGTTTGAATGGCGGCAACATTTATTCTGCCGGAACACTGAATATTTCCGGCGGCGTGATTATGAATGGCGCAGCTTCCGGCGGTGCGAATATCTACAGTACAAAAACCCTCAATGTCACTGGCGGTATCATTTATGGCGGCGCAGCCACCGGTGACGGCGGTAATATCAACGCAGTGAGTGCAACCATCAGCGGCGGTCTGATTGCAAAGGGCAGCGCTGCCAACGGCGGCAATATGCGCTTCTCCAAAGGTACGGTTACCGTCTCTGAGAATGCCATGATTCTTAGCGGTAAGGCTACCACCCACGGCGGCAATCTTTACTGTATTGAGAAGATGACTCTTAATGTCACTGGCGGCGTGATCGGCTTCGGTAACGCAGCTAGCACCGGTGGCAACCTCCGCCAGAACAGCGGTGATGCCACTGCGAATATCTCTGGCGGTCTGATCATTGCCGGTACAGCAACCAACGGCGGTAACCTGTATATCAATAACGGTAAGATCAATATGACCGGCGGCGTTGTTTCTTTGGGCACTGCAGGCAAGGGCGGAAACTTCTACCTGAATAACAATGTTTACGCACAGTTTAAAGATGACGGCAATGCAGACACCGCGCTGCCTGTGGTAAGCTTTGGTAAGGCCACCGGCGGCAATGGCGGCAATATCCTGTATATGGGAACCGGTAATACTGCTTCCGCAAGTAAGTATTATATCCATTTGGGCAATTGCCGGATCCGGGATGGCGCAGCCTCCGGCGACGGTGATAATCTGTACATCAATCAGTATGCCCTCTTTGAGGTGCTCCCTGAATTTGCGCAGGACACTACCGTTTTTGTCCATAGCAGCCTGATCACGGACGGTATCTATTTAGACAAGAACTATGTCACTTGCAATGGCGTTTACACCGGTACGCTGCGGCTGGAGAACGAACCCAATTTGCCTAAGATCATGACCACAGAGGCAGATCCTGCTTTGGTGATCGGGCAGGCGGCACTGGTGATGAAAGACGGAACTGTTTTGTGGTTCGGCAGCAACGAACTGGCAATGCAGGAATATACTGATGAGGTAGCATATATCCAGCCGGATTCCGGTACGCTGGCACTTCCTGCCGGTACATTCGTTATTGACCTTGCAGGTGCCGATATTACGGTTACCGGCACAACCGCAGCACAGGTATATTGCTACGATAGCGCCAATACCTCCTTCAGTGCCAACGGCACTGTGACGATGGACGGTCCTACACTCTGCAATACCGTAAATTATAAAGACGGCGACATGACCTATATCACGCTGGCAGAGGAAAAAGCCGATACTTACAGCTTCCACTGCCTGCGGATGCAGGTTACCAAAGCAACCCTGCGTTCTGAAACGGCGGGTATTTACTTTAGCTGTACTTGGAACTGTGATGAGCGGCTGGAGGCGCAGATCGCGAATTTTGGTGTGGCTGTCAGTTTGAACGATATGCCCGGCGCAGATCTTGTAACCGATAAAGATACCCTCTATACCCGCGAGTCTGCGGAGAACTTTGTATCCGGTGAAGAGAAAAACAGCGTCCTGATCAACAGTGTTTTCAAGAATTCTGCTGCCGATAATGCCACCCGTGGATCCACCGGTATTTATGCTGTGCCCTATATCACTCTGAAAAATGCTGTTGCAGAGGAGGCACAGGTGAGTGACAGCGGCGTGTGCTACAGCCTCAAGGATGTTCTTTCCATCATGGATGAGAAGGTATATTATGCCAATAAGATTACCTTGGAGAATTTCCACAAAACATGGAAAGAGGCCATGGAAAATTGGACCTTCAGGAATATCGGCGTGAAGCCTTCTGATGATTCCACCTTGCGTATTTTGATGATAGGCAACTCCTTCTGCTATTACTATGTGGAAGAACTCTATGAATTGCTGATGGAGAATCCCCCCAAGGGTATTACAGAGGTTGAAGTGTATAATCTGTACTCTTCCGGCCGCAATCTGACCACCCATCTTGATCTGTGGAAGAACAACAAAGCCGGCGACTATAATCTGTTCAAAACGGATAAGAACGGCCGCACAGATATGCTGCCGATTCAGAGCTGGACATTGGAGGATGCGCTCTCCGTTGCAAACTGGGATTATATCAGCCTACAAGGAACAATCAAAGGTGGCAGCTATTTGAATCCCGACAAACTGCAGTCAACCATTCAGGGGATCGCTGAAACAGCAGAACCTTTGCTGGATCGGTGCTATGAAATGTTCCCGGATACGCAGCTTCTGTGGCATCGTACATGGTTCTCTGAGATCGGTCGTGTGGGCTCTGACGGCTATGAGTATAAGGAAGAGGACGGTCCTAAGTATGATGCCGCCATGCAGGCTGTCTGTGACTATATGTGTAACGAGTTAGATAAGGATAAGCCCTACGACTTGAAGATGGTCAATTCCGGTGCCGCATGGACCAAAGCGAGAGAGCTCAATAAAACATTAGATGTGCTGCCCTACGGCGGTCTGTGTGCTCGCTTGGGATTTGCAAAATTCGGCAACTTGAGCAAAAACTCCGGTGATGGCTATCATGACGGCGATATCGGCGGTGCCCAGTTGCTCAATGCTTATGTATGGTACATGACCATTACCGGTGATACCGATGTGTCCGACAGCACCTATAAGCCGGTGTATAAGTATGAAGGAAAAACTTACGAACTAACGGATACACACGTGAATATGCTTAAGGATGCGGCGATGAGTGTTTTTGCTTCCGAGACCGAAGGTTAATGGAGGGGAACTATGAGAAAAAGACTGTTGTCTATTTTGTTTGCTGTTGTGTTGCTGGCAACCTTTGCCGGCTGCGGCAACACCGCCGATCCGAAGACAACGGAGGGGACGACCTTGGCACAGGAAGATAACTATAAGCCGGATTCCACATTGCGGATCCTGATGGTCGGTAACTCCTTCTGCTATTACTATGTGGAGGAACTCTATGAATTGCTGATGGAGAATCCTCCCGAGGGTATTACAGCTGTTGAGATTTACAATCTGTATTATTCCGGCCGTGGTCTGGCAACCCATTATGACCGCTGGTTCCGCAACAAACCCGGCGATTACGATTTGTTCAAGGTGGATGCCACCGGTCGTCAGAAAATGGATACCCATCAGAAATGGACGCTGGAGCAGGCACTGGCACAGGCGCAGTGGGATTATATCAGCCTGCAGGGATCGGTTCCCAACGGCAGCTACATGAATGTCAATAAGCGGGAAGCTACCCGGGACGGTATTGTGGAGATGGCAGAACCTCTGCTGGATCGGTTCCATGAACTGCATCCCCATGCCCAGCTTCTGTGGCACCGTACATGGTTCTTTGAGGTCGGCAGAGTCGGCTCTGACGGCTATGTGTATAAGGAAGAGGACGGCCCCAAGTATGATGCCGGCATGCAGGAGATCTGCGATTATATGTGCAACGAGTTCGATAAGAACAAGCCCTATGATCTGAAGATCGTCAATTCCGGTGCAGCATGGACGCGGGCCAGAAAGCTGAATGAAACAGCCAACTTGCTGCCTTACGGTGGTCTGTGCGCCCGGCTGGATATCAACAGATTCGGTGATATGCGCATGAATTCCGGCGACGGTTACCATGATGGTGATATTGGCGGCGGCCAGCTGCTGAACGCCTACATGTGGTATATGGCCATTACCGAGAATACGGATCTGACTGCCAGCAAATATGTGCCTGTTTACAAGTATGTAACGCTGGAATACCCCATGTCTACAGAATTGGTGGATATGCTCAAAACCGCAGCGATGAACGCGATTAAGTAATCCGATAGCAAAATGAACGCCCCTGCACCGGTCCTAACGGATTCGGTGCAGGGGCGATTCTTTATGTGTAAAATAGCGGTTATCTTGCCCGGGGTAAAATGTCTTTCACGATCACTTCTACCAGCTGATCTAATTCTTCCCGGGTAGTATCCCGGCAAATGGACACCCGGAAGCTGCTGTCCATCACCTGCGGCGGCAGATTCATTGCGGTCAAAGTGTGGCTGCGGTGACCCTTGGCGCAGGCCGAACCGGCGGAAACGCAAATACCGGCATCCTGCAAAATGTTGATGCTGTTTTGCGTCGGTACACCGGGTACGGAGAGGTTCAGAATGTGAGGCGCTTCATGAATTCCATTCACAACAATACCGTCGACGGCTTCCAATCGGTCGCAAAGGTGTTGAATCAGTTCTTTTTCCCGGAAAATATCTTCTTTGAAAGTGGCATAGCAGGCACTGCACGCAGCCCCAAAGCCCATAATAGCCGGTGTTGCTTCTGTGCCGCTGCGGTAGCCGTTTTCCTGACCGCCGCCAACCAGCAGGGGTGGGAAGGATTTCAAACGGGGGTTGATATACAGTGCGCCGGCACCTTTTGGCCCGTGTATTTTATGGGAGGAAATGCTGATCAGATCTGCCCCCAAGGTTTTTGCCTGAAAGGGAATTTTCAGGAAGCCTTGTACCGCATCGGTATGAAACACGGCGTCCGGACATAGCTTGTGGGTCAGCTTTGCCATTTGGCCGATGGGCATGACCGCGCCTGTTTCGTTGTTGACCATCATAATGGAAACCAAAAAGGTGTCTTTGCGTAATGCTTCTTTTAAGCAATCAAGGGTGATTTTTCCTGATGCATCCGGCTGCAGATAGGTTACCTCGTAACCCTGTGCCTCCAGTTCCTTCACGCAATGTAAAATTGCGTGGTGCTCTATGGCAGTGGTGATGATATGCTTGTTTTTCTTGCCGAATCGTTTGGCTGTACCCAGCAGGGCCCAGTTGTCTGCTTCTGTACCGCCGGAGGTGAAAAACACCCGGTCCTGCTCTGCGCCCAGAGCGATAGCAACTTGGTTGCGGGCCTGCCGGAGCTGCCGGGCGGCGTCAATGCCGAATTGGTAGAGTGCGCTGGGGTTTGCCCAGCCTTCTGTCAATGCGCTCTGGATCGCCGCCACTGCCTCCTTGCAGGGTTTGGTGGTGGCGGAATTATCTAAATAGATCATGTGCATCTCACTTTCCAACACAAAAGCGTTCAAAGATTCTTGCGGTAATGTCCTCCCGGACGGTGGCACCGGTTACCTCTCCCATAGCCTCCATTGCGGATTCCACATCTGTCAGCACGGCGTCCGGTGTCTGGCCGGCTTTCAGCCCTTGCAGCGCCGCCAACATCCCTTCGTAGGCACGGCGGGCAGCATCATACTGGCGGGGGTTGGAAAGGATCGATCCGTCACAAGGAGCACTGCCGGCAAACATTTCGCCTACAACACCTGCCAAAAGGTCTAATCCTTCTCCGGTCTTGGCGCAAATGGGGATCACGTTCATAAATGGCAGATCTCCGGGCTGCACCGCGGCTTTCAAATCGGATTTGTTGATCAGGGCAATGGCGTTTTCGTGATCCAGACATACATCTATAACGGCGTGGTCTTCCTCGGTCAGCGGTGCTGAGCCGTCGCAAACAAATAAAATAAGGTCTGCATTTTCTGCCGCTTCTTTAGAGCGCTGAACGCCCATGGCCTCAATTCGATCCTGTGTTTCGTGGATGCCTGCAGTGTCGATCACGCGCAGTCGGGTTGCACCCAGCATAACCGTTTCTTCCACGGTGTCCCGGGTAGTGCCGGCGATCTCTGTAACGATCACCCGCTCATAGCCTGCCAATGCGTTGAGCAGGCTGGATTTGCCCACATTGGGTTTTCCCACAATGGCGGTGGTCACGCCCTGCTTCAGGATTCTGCCTTGCCCGTAGGTGGTGGACAGCTCGTAAAGGGCTTTTGCATCTCGCCGCAAAATGGTTTCGTACCGATCTAGACCGAAATCTTCAATGTCCTCATCAGGGTAGTCCAGAACGGCGTGAAAATGGCTGCAAATGTCTGTCAGATCATCGTAGATAGGTGCGAGCTTTTTTTGCAGCACACCGCCTACCTGCCCGGCAGCATTGGCGGCAGCATCTGCGGTCTCCGCTTCAATCAGATCGATTACCGCTTCTGCTTGGGTCAGCGCAAGCTGTCCGTTAAGAAAGGCCCGCTTTGTAAATTCACCCCGGGTGGCGGGTTTTGCGCCGGCCAGATACAGCGCTTCCAGACCGGCGGCCAGTACCGCGGGAGAACCGTGGCAGTGGAACTCTACCGTATCTTCACCGGTGTAGCTGTGAGGCCCTCTTGTGTATACTGCCATGCAGGTGTCGATGACGCGACCCTGCTTGTCGTGGAGGCTACCCAGCATCAGCTTCCGGTTGGGAGCTTCTTCCAAGGGTGTGCCGTTATTTAATGTAAAAACCTTGCCGCCTACTTGGGCGCAGCCATCGCCGCTGAGCCGCAGAATGCCGATGGCGCTAATTTGATTTCCGGTAGAAACCGCCGCGATCACATGTGCCATGTTGTGCTCCTTATATTTAATGTAGTAAATATAACATATCAAATGCCTGATTTCAATTGCATTCCACATAGAAATCCGCGTCTTGCGCATAATATCCCGAGAGGTGATGGTATGCAGATCAAAAAATATCAGCGTCCAATGACGGATGAGAATATACGGTATGTCTTTCGGGATGCGGCGGACTTTATTGCCAGAGAGCTCCGTTGCGGAGAACATACTGTCTATGCTTACGCCATCGACGGCCTGATTGCATCCGCTACCGCCTCTGATTTTATATTTAAACCGATTGTAGAATTACTGCGGGCAGAATCCATGGAGCAGCTGTATCAAAAAGCGCAAAAGGGCATGATCTATAATAATGTGGCAGTGCCGTGTAAAGATTTGAATCAGATCGCATTTTTACTGGTTAACGGTTTTTGCGTGGTTTTGTTTCCGAATGTAGGGGCTATCGGTTTTGAGGTCAGAACGCCGGACAAGCGGGGGCCTCAGACTCCGGAGGTGGAGAACACCGTCAAAGGCGCCAAGGATGGCTTTGTTGAGACTATCCGATCCAACACCAGTTATATCCGCCGGCATCTTCGTTCTCCTGACCTGCGCCTTTATGAAACGCAGGTAGGTCAGCGCAGCATCACCAATGTGAGTGTGATCTGGCTGGAGGGAGTCACCGACCCTGCTTTGGTGGATCGGATTAAAAGTCGCTTATCTGATATCGATATCGATGGCCTTCTGACTCCCTCTGCGGTGGAAGAGTATATTACCGGCTCCCGGCGTACGGCGTTTCCTATGATGCAGTATACAGAGCGCACAGATCGGTTTTGTCAGGGAATCTTGGATGGTCGGGTGGGTCTGTTCGTGGATGGGTTGCCGGTAGGCTATCTGCTGCCTACGGATTTGGGTTACCTGATGGAAAGCGCGGAAGATCGGGGCAGAGATTACCTTACCGCTTCCGGCGTTCGGGTCTTGCGGTATTTGGCGCTGATCGCAGGCCTGTTGCTGCCGGCACTTTATATTGCCGTGGCGACCTTTCATCAGGCTTGGATTCCGTTGCCGCTATTGCGTTCGATCATTGAGAGCAAAGTGTCTGTTCCTTTTTCTACGGCGGCGGAAATACTGGGCTTGCTGATCGCTTTTGAATTGTTGCAGGAATCCGGGATCCACTTGCCGCAGTCCATCGGTCAGTCTGTTTCTATTGTTGGCGGTATTGTTATGGGCTCGGCTGCTGTGGAGGCGGGACTCATTTCGCCTATTGCACTGATTGTTGTGTCCATTGCCGGTGTCTGCGGCTTCGTGCTTCCCAATCGGGATTTGGCGCAAGCTGTGCGCATGTGGCGTTTTCTGGTGGCTGCATTGGCAACATTAGGGGGAATATGGGGCGTACTGGGCGGCTTGGCGGCGCTTGTAATCCACTTAGTCTCATTGAAGAGCTTGGGCGTACCCTATTTGGTGACCAATAAACCAATAAAAGAAGGAGGCGGCATTTTGCGCCTGCGTTTAAAATATATGCGTACCCGTAATGCCCGCCTGCATCCAAAAGATGGGAGAAATCAAGGATGAAAAGAATCCTGTTGTATGTTGCGATATTGATCGGGGTGCTGGCAGTGCCCTTGGAGCGCACTGATGTGGCGGACTTGCATCCGGTGCAGACCGTAGCACTTTATAAAACGGCAAAAGGGTACCGTATTGAAACCGATACGGATGATGCCGGCAGCGGTGCTACCGTGGCGCAGGCGTTTGCGGACTTGCTGGCAACTACACCCGGTGTGATCTATTTGGATACGGCGGATTATCTGTTGATTTCAAAAGATGAGGAAGCGGCGGCGGATGAAATGCGCAGCTATCTGAAAAACGGAGTCCGCCTTTGTGCTGCAGTGGGGGAAGGAGACTTAAAAATAGTCAGCGAGTTTTTATCGGTGCAGGGGGATATCCCTTATTTGCGCGACTGGGAACTGGGAGATCGTCTGCCGGTTTTGGACTGTCGGGAAGAGCGAATAAAATTTATGTAAAAATTTGCAAAAAACAGCTTGACAATTGGGGAGGGTTTTGATATTATACTCGGGCGCGTTCCGGAAGGGGCGTGAAAAGAGCAGAAAACAGGGGCAAAAAAATTGACGAGAAATGAAAAAAGTTCTTGACAATGCAGGCCCTGTGTGATATGCTTAACAAGCTCACCGCAAAAGCGGAGGGCGTTCTGTACCTTGTAAATTGAATAACGCAAAGACGAACAAACACCTTGAC
>JAFQFA010000017.1 GCA_017398725.1 Oscillospiraceae bacterium
ATAGAGCAGCACAAGTACACCCTCAACACTGTTTCTTTTCAAAAAGAACAATGAGGGTGCAAAAATCATGCCCAAAATCAGGCAGCATAAGTTTATTGCGATATTTGCAATATGCAAATGTCACATAATGCAGATTATGTGATAGGGATCTGTTATTTGGGGCAACGCGTTTTCAAGAAGTGAATATATCCACGATGATGGGATTGAATGCTTAAGTACTATCATTCTACAATGCAAAATGCATTTTTATTTAATAAGAAATTGAAATGAGGAAATAGGTTGTTTTCGTTTATTAAAGGCTTGACCCTATCCCAGGATGAGCTGGATCAATATTACATACGACAACGCCGGCAGTACTATGACAAGCACGGCGCTGTTCCAAAGCACATAAAACTGCATAACTTTTTCCACTGGCTGCTTTTGCCGTGCATTATTCTGCTGCGAAAAATCAACGGCATTAAGTTGACGATTATATGTGATGAACGAACCAAGACCAAAGAGCCGGTGGTTTACGCCTGTACACACATTGGCGGTGTAGATATTGAATCTGCCTTTGAGACGATCAAGCATCCATGTTGGTTGTTTCTCGGTGATCCACGTGAGGTCTATAAAAACATTGACGGCTTTATGTTAAGACTAAACGGTGTTATCTGCCTGGATTCCAAGGACAAGGATGACCGCAGGATTGCAAAAGAAACCGCTATCGGTCTGCTGCAGAACGGTGGCAGCCTGATGATCTTCCCAGAAGGCGCATGGAACATCTCGGTCAATCAACCGGTAATGGGTTTGTTCTCCGGTGCAGCAGATATTGCTATTCAAAGCAAGGCGCAAATCATACCCGTTGCTCTTGAATGTTACGGCAAGCATATGTATGTGGCCTTGGGCAAAAAAATTGATGTCGCAGATGCCTGGCAGGATAAAAATGAATTAACCAGATATCTCCGTGATGCACTTGCAACATTAAAGTGGCGCATTTTTGAGGCGGTAGGTACTCAATGTCGCAAAGACATCCCGGAGAATTACCGACAGACATACATAGACAGCATTATCAATGACAACAAGGATACCTCGTACACGGAACAAGACGTGCTCGACACAATGTTTCGTGATAGAAGCATCACTACCTATGACGACGTCTTTAACCACCTGAAAACTATCCCCGTGACAAGGCAAACTGCATTTTTGTTTAATAAAAGATTTGGTTGATAGTAGCCTATAAATGAGAGGAGGCGCAAATATGAAAATAGCAATTTTTGATATAGACGATACCATCGTGGAAGAAACAGCATTTATGCTTAAATATGCGCCTCGCTTCCTCCAGAAAAAGTACAACATAGATGCACAGGTCGCCAACCCTAACGGATATGATTTGAAGGAAGTATATAATCTGGCGGCACAGTTTAGAGAATTAGGCTTTAGTGAGGAACAGGCGTCTCAAAAAGCAAACTATGCGAATCAGGAGTTTTGGAACAAAAACTTTGTAAGTTATTGCAGTCAACCGATTAAAAACGGGGTTAGAGAGACGGTAGAATTATTAAGATCGGAAGGCTACAAGATTATTTTCCTATCTCTGCGTGGAAAACGAAAAGGCGGCAAGCACTCTATCAAGGAAAGAGTCAAACTATTTTTCGTTTATAAGTTGACTACTGCACAACTGTACCGTGGTAAAATTCGTGCTGACATAATACGCCTGGTAAAAAATAAAGAGGAAAAGTTGGATTATATCCGTGCTATGAATCCTAAAATTGTATTTGAAGATCGCGCAGATATAGTGCAGGAAATATCGACTATTGCGAAGGTGTTCTGTGTAAACACTCCTCACAATGTAAAAATTCAATTCAACAGCAATGTTATCCGACTAGATTCCTTTGACACGCAAAAGGTCAAAAATGCTATTTGTCATGCTGAGGACAGTGAACCAAAAAAGCAGACGTTACTTCAAAAACGTCTTATTCATAAAAAGAGTATCAGAAACCGTGATTTCATAACAAAGGGGCTAACGGAGTTTGTGTACAGTGCCGTCTGCATTATCGGAAGACCAATAGCACTACGCAAGTATCGTCCTATTGTTATTGGAGCTGAAAACATTCCAAAGCGTGGTCCTGTTGTTTTTGCAGGAAATCACCGAAACAAACTGGACCCGGTGCTGATTGGTGCCACATCTCCAAGGAGTATCCATTGGGGTGCACTGTTGAGAATGTTTCAAGGCAAGGAAAACTTATTCAATTCAACAACGAATCCCATTCCGTGCCATCTTTCTGCCGCATTTATTACTGCTATGGGAGCGGTGCCGATAGCAAGAAAAACAGATACAGATTATCTCAAGATTAATATGGAGAGTATACAAAAGCTTTGCCAGATCCTAATATGGGATGGTGCAGCAGGTTTGTTTCCTGAAGGCACATTAAACAGACGGCCGGAAGAGTGCAATATCTTGCCGCTGAAGTCCGATAGAGTTTTCAAAATGGCTATGGATACGGACAGTTTGATTATACCTGTGTCTGTGGTTTGGCTACCTAAGGAGTTAACATCAAAAAACAAGGTGATTATTTCTTATGGTGTACCAATTAATTCAAGGAATAGAACAGTACATGAGATATCACAATTGTGGCTGGATGCTGTTGATGATGGGATAGAAACAGCAAAAGAAACAATAGAGAGACTTCGCATGGAAATGCAAAGCAATGGCGCCTCTGTGTAATGAGAGAAAGAAAGGATAGGTTATAATGGAAAAGAAAAACAAATATGAAATCCCTGCCATTGGCGAGAGAACAAGAAAGCTCTGGAGAAATACGACAATTCGGTGGTTAGTCGCATATTATGCGGTTAACATACTTGCGTTTGGTGCATCTATTCTTGTGATTCTCCTGGAATGCGCTTCAACCGAAAAGGATATGTGCGTAATTTTGCTGTCTGCTATTTCAGCTGTACTAACATTTGTTAGCTTTGTAATTAACTTTAAGCAACAAATTCCGAGATATAGAAAGGCTTTCAATGTACTAAATGCAGCCATGTTGGATTACTATGCTCATCCAGACAAACCAGAAAAAATCGATAAAATTGTTGTGGCTATAACCAAGGGAGAAGATATGATTGATAATTCTTATGAGGTTGAGAATTCCAACAGGTGCGCAGAAAAGCAAGGCAATGAATTCGTGACGAAACAAACAGAAGGTGAAGAATAATGACTGGTTACCCCTCCATTGACAAACCCTGGTTGAAATATTACACCGAGGAAGCGATTAATGCTCCATTGCCGGAGTGTACGATGTATGAGCTCCTTTGGGAGAACAACAAAGAACACCTTGGAGATATTGCGCTCAATTACTATGGACGTAAATTTACATATGCACAACTTTTTGACGGCATTGAAAAAGCGGCAAAGGCGTTCTCTGCATTGGGTGTTCAGAAAGGTGAAATCGTAATTGTCTGCACAGTCAACACCCCGGAAATGGTTTATGCACTGTACGCACTAAATCGCTTAGGTGCAATTGCTAATATGGTAGATCCTCGTACTAATGTGGATGGGATTCATGAGTATATTTTAGAATCAGATGCACGGTATGTTATGACCGTCGATCTTGCCTATCCCGCGATTGTAAAAGCGGCTAAAGAGACAGCAGTAGAAAAGACCATTGTGGTGTCTCCGGCAGACTCCCTTCCCCCGGTAATGAAGTGCCTGTACCAATTAAAAAACAACCCCCAACAGTTGGGAGAAGAAGCATTGTGTTGGAGCGAGTTTATATCACTCGGCGTTAATGCCGTTCCAGAGTATGCGTCCTATGCAAAAGATACTTGTTGCGTTATGGCCCATACAGGAGGAACAACAGGATTCCCTAAAGCCGTAATGCTGTCTAACGACAATATTAACGCTGTAACGCACGGATACCGTTATTTGGGCATTCCCTTTGAACGGAGGCACCGTTATTTTAATGACTTACCGCCGTTCATTATGTACGGTCTCTGCCTGGCAACGCACACAACGCTCTGTTATGGTTTGGAAGTCATACTCTATCCCTTGTTTGATTCTAAGGGATTTCCAAAGCAATTTGTTAAATACAAACCCCACCACTTTTCAGCATTGGCAGATCATCTTAAATACTTGGCTTCGGACAAGATGACAGCCAAGATGGATTTGAGTTTCCTGATCTCTCCCGGTGTTGGTGGAGATTCAGTTAACTGCGAAATGGAGCGGGATGTAAACGCGTATTTAGCATCGCACGGCTGTGAATATGAAGTGTGCAAAGGTTATGGCATGACCGAACTTAGTGCAACAGCTGTGATTACATTTAAAGGCGCAAATGCCATTGGTAGTGTTGGTGTTCCTCTTATTTCCAACACCATAAAGATTGTGGATATTGATTCACAAGAGGAACTGAACTACAACAAGACCGGCGAAATTTGGATAAGTGGTCCGTCTGTGATGATGGGTTATTATGGAAAGCCGAAAGAAACTGCAGATATGCTTGTTACAGACGAGAGTGGTCGCAGATGGATTCGCACGGGTGATGTTGGACATATTACGCCGGATGGACTACTGTTTCATGAAGGGCGAGTTCGCAGAATTTATATGACGGCCTACGAGGGACAGCCGGCTAAAATCTTCCCGATGGTTGTGGAGGGTGCAATAAAGAAATCTTCCTACGTAAGTGAGTGCTGTGTTGTTGGCAGAAAGCGCAGGGGTAGTGATTATTACGAAGCTGTTGCTTATGTTGTCAAAGAAGATCACGAGACAGACAATGATGATCTGAAAATGGAGCTTTCTGCTCTATGTGCGGAAAATGTGCCTACATATATGATTCCGACAGAATATCGGTTTGTAACAGACATTCCTAGAACACCTGTTGGAAAGGTGGATTTTCGCGTATTAGAGGAAAGAGCCATAAAGGAGTAATGCTAATGGGAGAAAAAACATTAACGGGTTATCCGTCTATTGATAAACCTTGGTTGAAATACTACACCGAGGAAGCAACCAATGCCAAAATGCCGGAGTGTACAATTTACGAGTACCTCTGGGAGAACAACAAAGACTACCCCAAAAATGTGGCGCTGAATTATTTTGACCGTAAAATCACTTATGGCGAAGTATTTGCGAACATTGAAAAGGCAACTAAAGCCTATTCTGCTCTTGGTCTTAAAAGCGGCGATATCGTAACTGTATGTGCAGTAACCATCCCCGAAACAATTTATTCTTTTTACGGATTGAACCGCTTGGGTGTTGTTTGCAATATGGTTGACCCTCGCACAAGTGCAGAGGGCATCCGTGAGTACATCAAAGAGGTTGATTCTAAGATCGTTATAACCATTGATGTTGCATATCCCAAGATTGTAGAAGCTATAAAGGGCACTTCCGTTGAAAAGATCGTTGTAATTTCTCCTGCCGATTCTCTACCCCAGCCTAAAAAGTTCTTGTTCAAAGCATTTAAGGCAACTAAAATTCCGAACGATAATGCACACATTAAATGGAACGAATTGGTGGCACTCGGCAATGATGCAAAGCCTGAAATTGTGGCATATAAAAAAGATACGCCTTGTGTTATTGTTCACACAGGCGGCACAACGGGTATTCCAAAGGGAGTTATGCTTTCCAACGACAATCTAAACACATCTGCTTTCCAAGCAATCAAATCAGGTTTTGATTTTCAAAGAAACCATACTTGGCTCAATATTATGCCACCCTTTATTGCTTATGGTGTAGGCAATGGTTTGCACTTACCCTTAATTGTTGGTATGGAAGTAATTCTCATTCCTTCTTTCAATCCCAACGAATTTGCTGATTTGTTGAATAAATACCACCCGAATCATATGGTCGGAGTGCCGTCGCACTACGGCAATATTATCCACAATCCCAAAATGCAGAATAAAGATTTGTCTTACATCATTGCACCTACAGTTGGTGGAGATGCAATGGATATTTCCCTTGAAAAAGAAACGAATGAGTTTTTAGCAAAGCATAATTGCTCATATCCTGCCTGCAAAGGCTATGGCATGTCAGAGGTTGCAGCAGGAGTTTCTATTTGTTCGTCGCACGATGTAAATAAAATTGGTAGTGTCGGTATTCCTTTGACACATACAACAATGGCAATTTTTGATATTACAACGGGCAAGGAAATACCATATAACCAAGAGGGCGAAATCTGTATGACAGGCCCCAACACTATGGTTGGTTACTACAATAACGAAACCGAAACAAACAATGTTATTAAAAAACACGATGACGGTTTGATGTGGGTACATAGCGGCGATGTTGGCTATATTGATGAGGATGGTTTTGTGTTCATTAAAGACCGTATCAAGCGAGTTATTATTCGCCACGATGGTTTCAAGGTGTTCCCGTCGTTAATTGAAAAAACGGTTGACACAAATGATAATGTTGTTTCAAACTGTGCTGTTGGTGTGGCCGACACTTCTCACAGCCAAGGCAAATTACCGATTGTGTTTGCGGTTTTGAAAGATGGCTGCAATGCAGAAGCAGTAAAAGCAGAATTGTTTGAACTGTGCCAGAAAGAATTGCCCGAATATGTGCAACCCGTTGATTTTGTTTTCATCGACAAAATGCCGTTAACCCCCATTGGCAAAGTCGACTACCGCGCACTCGAAAAAGAAGCAGAACAAGAGGAATAATCCCAATGTGGAAAAACATTTTATTAACCCGGGTAGAAACATCGAATCCTGAAACCTTTGCAACATCTTTTGGGTTTAAGTTTCGTCGGTTTATCAAGCCTGCGCTGCGGCCTGTTTTGCGTTTGGCATCGGGGCGGAAGATTCATGTTGAATCCTACCCCAAACTGGATAAGGGAGTGCCGTACATATTTGTTTCTACTCATTCCTTTGTAGACGATATTATTACGAACTATGCAGTTGTAGATAGGCTTGCCTATACGCTTATTGGTACACCGGATCAGGTAGAGCATAATCCACTGCTGTATGCAGCATGGCTGTGCGGCATGGTGTTTGTAAATAAGGTTGATCCGCAGAACCGGAAAGATTCTGTAGAGAAGATGGTGCGCGTTCTTGAGAACAATACCAGTGTGATTATTTATGCCGAAGGTGCGTGGAACAACACAGAAAACCTTTTGGTGCAGCCGTTGTTTGCAAGTCCCTGGATACTGGCGCAGCGCACAGGATGCAAGGTCGTGCCTATTACCATGCATCAGGAGTATAAGCAAAAGGACATTTGGTACCGTGCTGGTGAGCCCATTGACTTGGTCGGTATAGAAAAGAAGGAAGCCCTGGACAAACTGAGAGATGCTATGGCAACTTTGGAATGGCAGCTGATGGAAGACCATGCCACCATGCTAAAGCGTGCAGAACTCGGACCCGAACCAAGACTTGATTATATCGATGAACGTATGCGGGAATACCTCTGCACCAAGTGGACAAGGGATGACTGGGCATTGGAAGTAACAATTTACCGAGATAAAACACTCCCGCCTACTCCAGAAGAAGTCCGTGCCAGCTTTGATAATGTATTGATCACTCCGCAAAACGCGGCCATTCTGGCACCCATTCTCGCCCGCCGAGAAGAGGATAAAAAGTATGACCTTATAGAGTACATGCATAAAAATTGGAGACAAAAATAAATGAGAGACATTATGTGGTATCCAGTTTCGTTAGTAGCCTTGACTTTTGAACATTCAATAGCAATAGCGGAAATTATTGTTGCAGCAGTAGGACTGATGTTTGTTGTAGTTGGGTGGATTATACCTTACCAGCAGTCAATTAAGCTAGATAAGAGAAATAGGAATGCAGAATTATTGCAAACACAGCGCGAGATGAAGATTGCTCGAATCGACGAACAGCTTTCAAAATACTATGGACCCATTTTGGCTATTCTTCAAGAACAGGATATTCTTTGGGCCAGAGTCCATGAACAAATGGGTGGAGGCCCTGTATTTGAAGCATGGCAGGAAACATTAGCGGATCTTGAAATCAATAAAAGGAAACTGTGGGTTCACTATGTCGATACATATAAGATTCCTTTGCAGCGCAAAATAGTGAACATCATGAGAGAAAATGCTCATTTAGCTGAAACTGATATTACTCAAATTGCACTATATCAGTTTCTTTCGTATGTTGTTGGTTGGGAATTACTTGATAGGCAAAGAAGGGATGGGGTGCCGAACTACTATGAGTACCATGAAGCAGTTAATTATCCCGCTAACTTTAATGCTTATATAAAGCAAACTTTTGAAAAGCTGAAACAAGAGCGAGATAAATTGCTTGAAGAAATGCTTAAATGAGAGAAAGAATATGAAAAAATCCTGGAACGACGGTATGCCGTTCTAGGATTTTCTTGTATCGGCAAAAAGATTTACTCGTGGCCGCTTGAGGTGTTGATAAATTGCCGATAGCGTGGTATAATACTTTCAAGAAGACTTGCCGGGAGGTAACTATGGAATACTCATCTGTTGCGAAAATGGCTGAAAAATGGGGACTTTCTGAACGAAGTGTACGAAATTACTGTGCTAACGGCAGAATTGCCGATGCCAAGCTTATCGGCAAAACTTGGTACATTCCGGAAAACGCACAGAAGCCGGATCGTGTCAATAAAAAGAAAGATACCACTTCTCTGCTGCAGATCCTGCGGGAGCAGAAGGCAGCTAAGATGACCGGAGGCATCTATCATAAGGTGCAGATCGACCTGACCTATAACTCCAACCACATTGAGGGTAGCCGCCTTACCCATGACCAGACCCGGTATATCTTTGAGACCAATACCATCGGTTTTGAAAACGAGTCTGTGAATGTAGATGATGTGATCGAAACCTCCAACCACTTCCGCTGCATCGATATGGTGATCGATCAGGCAGGTTCTGCGCTTACGGAAAAGTTCATCAAGGAACTGCATTTTGTGCTGAAGAGCGGCACCAGTGACAGCCGCAAGGATTGGTTTGCTGTAGGTGATTACAAAAAGCTCCCCAACGAGGTTGGCGGTAATGACACCACGCTTCCTGAAGATGTGGCCGGTGAGATGCGCAAGTTGCTGTCAGACTATAATGCACTGTCTGCCAAGACCTTTGAGGACATCGTAGCCTTCCATGTGGCTTTTGAACGCATCCATCCCTTCCAGGACGGAAACGGTCGTGTAGGCCGTCTGATCCTCTTCAAAGAGTGTCTGAAGCACAATATCGTACCGTTCATTATTGAAGATAATCTTAAACTGTTTTACTACCGGGGTCTCAAAGAATGGGATCACGAAAGAGGGTTCCTAATGGACACTTGCCTCACAGCTCAAGATCGGTTCAAAGCCTATTTAGATTATTTTAGAATTCATTACTAATTAACAAAGGAAAGGGATACGGTTATGCAAAATACAGAGATTGAAAGACATGAGGACCGAATTCCGCTTAAATCCACTGCAGAGGTGGAAAAGGCCTTAAAAGAAATAGAGCAGAATGAACAGCTATATTCGATTGCACTTTTCGATATTTTAGGCTTTTCGAATTTTGTAGAGAATAATGGAACCCAAGTTATTCTAAATCTCTATAATAGGTTGCTTGATTTAATTGATCAGCAAAAATCAACAACTGATGGAAAAGCCAGCATAGCCGGAAGTGTTGTGCCAGTTCCCACATCA
The DNA here is from genome assembly GCA_017398725.1 of Oscillospiraceae bacterium. Lineage (GTDB taxonomy): Bacteria > Bacillota > Clostridia > Oscillospirales > Oscillospiraceae > Faecousia. The sequence continues at coordinate 9,581 of JAFQFA010000017.1, forward strand.
CAGGATTGGAAGCATAACTCCCTAATTGCAGATGCAAATGGGTTTGTTCGTGTCTGCCATTTTAGCGACACCTTTATTATCTATGTCAATTACCAGTTGGGAAAACAAGGCTGGTGGCTCCGTGACACAAAGTATGAACCGAACCCATTGCTAATTGGGGAAGCAGGAACACCGTATTGCCCCATTTTTCTGCAGTCCCATACAATTTACTTATCCTACTTACAGACATGTATGGAATTCTTTTGTCAAGCGATTCTTGCTGGGATTCCTTTGCGTGGATGTTTGTCTACAGGAATGGCCCTTATGGATCAAGATAAGTCCATATATTTTGGAAATCCTCTAGTAGAGGCGGCAAGAGGTGAAACCGCACAAGACGCAATGGGGATAGCTTTTGGCAGGAGTTTTAATAATTATCATCCAGTATATCACGACTATTTTATACCATACTTGGGTCATATGAAGGCAGATGAGAATAAGACGAAATTTCTCAGTCCTATGGTACTAGACTGGCCTAGATTTTGGAGACATTCTCCAGCCTACAAAGAACATTCCTTAGTTGATTGCATAAAAAAGATGGACACCCAGAATGGTTTTTCGAAGTACTATGATAATGCAATAAGATTTGTAGAGTTCTCAGAAAAGCATGAAAACTGGTCAGACGAAATCAACAGGGAGGGAATGGGTGATATTCTCGATTTTTACAAGAGAGCGATTGATTGGTACCAAAGAGCTATGTGAAAACTAAGTAACAATCTTACAGAATCTGTACCTACTATGCGGCGTTTTAAAAAGTTTTCCCTTATTTTTCCCCTTATTGGGGAGGTAAAGGGTGGTTAAGTATGGTATTTTGTGTGGGTTAAATGTTCGGAAAACCCATAAAATTGGTACTAAATGGTTAACAAAAGTTGAGAAAATACAAAATCTATGGCAATTCAAGTCCTTGTGCCCCTGCCAAGAAACAGTCAGTAAATCTTACGATTACTGACTGTTTTCTTTTGTTTTCCGAACTTTTTGAGGTAATTTGTTTTGAAAACGGGAACGCGATTAAGGTTTTTCCCTTATTGGGTGATAATAGGTGGTTTAGTATGGGATTTTTGGGGCATAAATCTTCGGAAAACCCATAGAATTGGTGCTAAATGGTTAATATAAGTTATAAAAATACAAAATCTATGTGATATGACCTTGTGCCCTTTATATGATTTATCGGCAAACAAATTGGATTAATAAACCAAAAGAGTGTTGTGATTTTGCCGATAGTGTGGTATAATACTGGTAAGAAAACTTGCCAGGAGGTAACTATGGAATACGTATCTGTTGCGAAAATGGCTGAAAAATGGGGACTTTCTGAACGAAGTGTGAGAAATTACTGTGCCAACGGCAGAATTAGAGATAGCAAGCTTATCGGCAAAACTTGGTACATTCCGGAAAACGCACAGAAGCCAGATCGCGTTAACAAAAAGAAAGATACCCCCTCCTTGCTGCAGATTCTGCGAGAGCAGAAGGCTACTAAGATGACCGGTGGCATCTATCATAAAGTGCAGATCGATTTAACCTATAATTCCAACCACATTGAGGGCAGCCGCCTTACCCATGACCAGACCCGGTATATCTTTGAGACCAACACCATTGGTTTTGAAAACGAGTCTGTGAATGTAGACGATGTGATTGAAACATCCAACCACTTCCGATGCATCGACATGGTGATCGATCAGGCAGGCTCTGCGCTAACAGAGAAGTTCATCAAAGAACTGCACTTTGTACTGAAGAGCGGCACCAGCGACAGCCGCAAGGATTGGTTTGCTGTGGGTGAGTACAAGAAACTCCCCAACGAGGTGGGCGGTAATGATACCACACTCCCCGAAAATGTTGCCGGTGAGATGCGTAAGTTACTGGCAGACTATAATGCATTGACCTCCAAGACTTTCGAGGACATTGTAGCCTTCCATGTGGCGTTCGAACGCATCCATCCCTTCCAGGACGGAAACGGTCGTGTAGGCCGCTTGATCCTCTTCAAGGAGTGCCTGAAGAACAATATCGTTCCCTTTATCATTGAGGACAATTTGAAGCTGTTCTACTACCGTGGCCTCAAAGAATGGGATCGCGAAAAAGGTTTCCTCATGGACACTTGCCTCACCGCCCAGGATCGCTTTAAGGCATACTTGGATTACTTTAGGATAGGGTACTGAAATACAAGATCAAGGACGATATTCATTCTATAGAGAAACGGGAGATAATCACTGTGTATAAGTTTAAAATAGACAACATTTTAGTGAACACGCTATCTGGAGATAAACCCATAACACCCAAGCGTATAAATGTTATCATTGGTCCCAACAATTCTGGAAAAAGTAGATTTTTGAAAGAAATACGTAACTATCTCAGCGGAAAAAATGATGATTTAGCGATTATCAAAGAGTTAAGACATGAATACCCAAGTAGTATTGAAGAGTTTGACTCTAAGTATACAGTAGCTCAAAAATTGTCGCAGGATGCTTATGGCAATTGGTTTTTAAGGGTATATTCAAATAAAAGCACATCAGACCTTAACATGTTTGAAAGTTTGGATAATTATCATTCAAGAGGATTTAGCTCGTTTTCTGGCGATTGGCGCGATTTTTATAGCGGGATCATTGAAAGGAAGGAACCGTCAGAATTTTTTGATCACTTTGGCGCTTTGTTCTTTCAATATGTTGGAACTGAAGAACGTCTGCTCATATGCAAAGCGCAAAGAAATTACGGCATGGATAGCAGTAGTCTTAATTTTCTTTCTTCATATAAATTTGAGCAAGCGTTATTGGAGAAACTTGCCGAAAATGTACGGCGGTTGTTTAATAAAGATATTTTTCTAGATGCGCAAACACTAGGTGATCGTTTAACGTTTAGAGTGGGCGAAGATTTTGATTATGCTAGAAGTGCTGGGAGTCTAAATACTGAAATTGCATCAAGATTGAACGCTGAAAGCAGATTAGATGAACAAGGCGATGGATTGAAGAGTTATGTTTCGACGTTTCTGTCGTTGAACAACAAAAATGCGGATGTTCTTCTCATTGATGAACCAGAGGCGTTTCTACACCCTCCGCTAGCAAGACAGCTCGGGGAATTGATTGGTGAATCGGATAACGAGGATATGCAAATTTTTGTTGCAACACATAGTGTTGAGGTGCTCAAAGGTATTTTGTCAAGATGCCATGAGGTGAATATAATACGGATCACACAGCCAGCACCTAAAACAAATGAGATAAATATTATAAAGAATGATCTATTAACAACTATTTTACATACACCCTTGTTGCGTGTTTCCCGTATAATGGAAGGATTGTTTTGTGAAAAAGTTGTTATCACGGAATCTGAGGCCGATGAATTAGTTTATCAGGAACTTATTGAAAAACTGTTTCCGCAATCCGGATTGTATTTTGCACACGGACAGAACAAGCAAACACTTGCAGAAATTGCAAAACTCTATAAGGAGTTAGGGATTAATTATGAAGTAATTACTGATTTTGATATTCTCAGAGTTACTTCAGAACTTCGTACTTTTCTTGACTTGATGCCTATGGAGGAAAAACATAAGCAACATTTAATAAGTGGTGCAAATCAAATGCGTCAACAGGTAAATGAGTCGGTAAATGTTGAAGGGTTATCAGCAGAAGATGCAGAGAAAAAGAGAAAGACTAAGAGGGATGACGTGTATCACAAACTGGGAGTGGCGTTTTTTGTTGATATGAAAGAGAAGATCATCTCAACGCTAGACGAGTTTAGTCAACACCATCTACATGTTTTACAAACCGGCGAACTAGAAACCATATTGATACCGCATGGAGTTCCATACCAAAATAAAAAAGAATGGATAACTAATGCGATGAATAAAATTGAGATTATAAATCCAAATGATATTTCCAATGATAGTGTTTTGTATCAAATGCTATCTCGGATAGTACAGAACTAGGTTAAACCTTTTTTATGAATTTTTTGTATTATGGCTTATAATGTACCTGCTAGGCGGCATTTAAAAAGTTTTCCCTTATTTTTCCCCTTATTGGGGAGGTAAAGGGTGGTTAACCATGGTATTTAGTGGGGTATAAATGTTCGGGAAACCCATATAATTGGTGCTAAATGGTTAACAAAAGTTAAGAAAATGCAAAATCTATGGCAATTCAAGTCCTTGTGCCCCTGCCAAAAAAGTCCTTGCTGCATTTGCAGCGAGGACTTTTTTGCAAGGGCTTAAAATAAGGACTTGAATGGTTTGAAAAGCAACACCCCGGTGGGGTGTTGCTGCCACCAGTGCAAACACTGGTGGCTACTATAATTTTAGCCTTTCCAAAAGGCTAAAATGCAGCACGTCCTTGTGCCTCTGCCAAAAACTCCGACACCTATAAGGTGTCGGAGTTTTTACTTATTGGGGGAAAAGGGGGTAACCATGATATTTAGTAGGGATGCAACTGTTCAGAATACCGTTGCTTTCGATATAGCCGGTACTTTGCAACTGTAGCTGATTTTACCAATGGTGACATGATTGAACTTCCAGACAGTGTTTTTGGGGCATAAATCAACCGATATTCAGATAGGGCAGCAGTACCATGTACAAAAAACGGTACTGCTGCGTTTTGTATTTTGTATATTATTTTCTGGGTATTTATGTTGAATATGCCGGGTATTTATGCTATTATCGAATAGTAAAGATTTGTAAAAATGGGGTAATAAACAGGAGAAAGGACGTGTTATATGGATTCGATTTTGGTATTTTGGAACCAAATGACAGCCAACCCGCTTTTGTTCATTGCGGTCATGCTCACTTTGGGCGTGATTCTGGTCAACGGATGGACTGATGCGCCCAACGCCATTGCTACCTGCGTGGTCACCAGATGCTTGTCGCCTAGAGCGGCGGTGCTGATGGCGGCGGTGTTTAATTTCTTGGGCGTGTTTGTGATGACATTGCTCAATGCCACTGTGGCGGAGACCATTACCAAGATGGTGGATTTTGGCGCAGACTCCAATCTGGCGATTATTGCACTCAGTGCCTCCCTGTTTGCCATTGTCCTTTGGGCGACGCTGGCGTGGGTTTTCGGTATTCCCACCAGTGAAAGCCATGCCTTGATCGCCGGCCTCACCGGCAGCGCCATTGCTATGCATAACAGCTTGGAGGGCGTTAACGGGTCTGAGTGGATCAAGGTGGTCTATGGTATCGGTATTTCCGTGACCTTGGGCTTTGGCCTTGGCTGGATCGTATGCAAATTGGTTACCGCCGCCTTCTACAAGGCAAACCGCCCAAAAACAGAGCCCTTTTTCCGGGGGGCGCAGATCGTGGGCGCGGCCTCCATGGCGTTTATGCACGGCGCACAGGATGGCCAGAAATTCATGGGCGTCGTGCTGCTTTGTGTGTACATGTCGCAGGGACAGGCGCTGCCGGCGGATATCCACATTCCTATTTGGCTGATGGTGATTTGCTCGGTGGTGATGGCAGCCGGTACTGCCATGGGCGGCAAAAAGATCATCAAATCCGTGGGCATGGATATGGTGAAGCTTGAAAAATATCAGGGCTTTTCCGCAGATATTGCGGCGGCGTTGTCGCTGCTGATCTGCTCCGTGTTCAGTTTGCCGGTATCTACCACCCACGCCAAGACCACCTCTATTATGGGTGTAGGCGCGGTGAAGCGGATCTCTGCCATCAATTTTGGCGTGGTGAAGGAAATGGTGCTCACTTGGGTGCTGACCTTCCCCGGCTGCGGATTGGTGGGCTTTTTGATGACAAAACTGTTTATGTATATTTTCGTATAAGGGAGAATGAACCATGGCAAAGAGTGATAAGTTTTACTTTGATAATTTCTCTTCCTGCACATTGCTGTCCAAAGAAGCGGCAGAATACTTGGTGCAGTGTCTGGAGAGCTATGACCCGGACAACATGGTGTCCATGCTGGCAAACATGCATGCCATTGAGCATCAGGCGGATGTGCAGAAGCATGCCATGAACGAGGCATTGGCAAAAGCCTTCGTTACACCCATTGACCGGGAGGATCTGGATATGCTCAGCCACCGGCTGGACGACGTAACCGACCAGCTGGAGGAAATCCTGCAGAAATTCTATATCTATAATATTCCCGCTATGGAGCCTGCGGCGGTGGAGTTTGCCAAGAAGCTGGTAAAAGCCTGCGATATGCTTTATCAGATCATGGCAGAATTTAGCAATTTTAAAAAGTCCAAGAAGATCCGCCAGTTGGTAATCGAATTAAACGATGTGGAAGAAGAGTGCGATCAGCTGTACCTGAACTGCATGCGCAAGCTGACGGAAAATTCTTCCGATGTGCTGCTGACTGTCTCTTGGCGGAAGATCTATGAGTGTTTGGAAGCCTGCGCTGACTCCTGCGAGCATGTAGGCGACTGCATCGGCTCTGTGATCATGAAAAACACCTGAATCAGTAAAACTGCGTACCGTTTGCTTGGTGCGCAGTTTTTGCATTTGCGATGACCCATCCGCAAATTCCAATTTATCGAACAGTTTCCAATCCGTATTGTAGGGCGGGGGCTCTGCTCCCGCCGCCTGTGGCGGGTAAAGGGAGCAGAGCGAGTGGCCGGGGAAGCCAACAGGATAACGCTCCCGCCGCTCTGCTGCAACGGTTTTTGACGGCGGGACCAAGGCCCCGCCCTACGGCGTTATACGACAAACAGTTCGATAAATTGGAATTTCTTCTTCTGCCGTACTTGCTTATTGGGAATATTCCATGGTATAATAAAAACAAATTATCAAGGGGAGGCTGTTCTTATGAAACGGATTTTGTCGTGGATTCTGCTATTGACATTGCTGGCGGGGATCATACCTGCCGGCGCAGCGCAGGCTTACGCGGAAGAAGCGGTACCTGTTACAGTGGTGCGCGCAACCACCGCAGAAGATCCCGGTCTGCCTGAAAATGACGCGCTTTTTGAAGGGTATCTTTACCGGCTTTTTTACGATGTACCGGCTACATACCGCCGCAAGGCAGGAGACCTGCTGGAAGGCGACGAAAAAGTGATCTACGATGCGCTGGTGCCCATCATCAAGCAGATTGCCGCCGGTGAGCGGGCATCTACGATCATTGGTATTGGTGAAGAAAGACCTTATCTTGGCGATGATTATGCAGTGGATGTGCAGGCTACCTTTACCGGCACCGGATTGACCAACGAATCCTTAACAAGACTGGTCAACGCCTTGCTGACGGATCTGCCCTATGATATGTACTGGTATGATAAAGTTAGAGGCTGTGCCTGTGAGTCCGTTAATGAATCTGTAATGGTCAACTTCCAGATCGCCTTTGTAGTGGCAGAAAATTACATGGATGAAGATATTTTCAGTGTGAAAACTGCGGTGGCCCGGTCTGCAGCCACTGCCGCAAAAAAGAGCAGCGCCATTGTTGCAAAGTACGCAGATGCATCGGACTACGAAAAACTTCTGGGCTATAAAAATGAGATCTGCAATTTGGTTACTTATGACTATGATGCGGCGGAAGGCGGTTATTTCTCTGCGGATAACGACCCGTGGCAGTTGATCCATGTGTTTGACGGCAATACTGCTACCAATGTGGTCTGCGAAGGTTATTCCAAGGCGTTTATGTACTTATGCGAGCAGACTGCTTTTGACGGTGATATATCCTGCATTACGGTATCCGGCGTCATGGGCGGACCCCATATGTGGAATGTCGTTTCTGTGTCGGATCGGAATTACTTAGTGGATGTAACCAACAGTGAAAGCAATACCGTTGGCTATGACGGCCGGCTGTTCCTTGCAGGTGGTACCGGCAGCGTTTTGGACGGTTATACTGTCGGTGGATATCGGTATACATATGGTGACGAAACGATCAATACTTGGGGTGTCGGCGCAGATAGTGTGCTGACACTGGCAGCGGAGAAGTTTGTACCCCATACACACAGCTATGTTTTGAAAGTTACCTTGCCTACCTGCACGGAGCAAGGCTATACCACTCATACCTGCAATTGCGGAGATACCTTCATCGATACTTATGTGGATGCCTTAGGCCATGATATGCAGGGCCAGTCCTGCACCGTCTGTGGCTGCAAAGCGGTGGAACTGGCAATTACCGGTGTGACCCTGCGTTCCGGAAGCGCCGGTCTTTACTACGAAGCCGGCTTCCAAGTGACGGAAGGGGTGAAGGTTAGAAAATCCGGTATCGCCCTGAGTGTCCATAGTAAGCTGCCTGTGGCAGACGACACCGATCCTCTGAGCTTTTGGACAGAAGGAAGAACCAGTGTGGCGGTGACGGATATTCTGAAGGAAGACCAGCTTGCAACCTCTAATGAGAAGCGGGCAACAACGCCTATCTATGCAAGAGCCTATGCGCAGTTGGAAGATGGCACCTATATTTATAGTGATGTGGTGGCAATGTATCTGCGTCAAGTGGTGGAGGCAGCCAATGCCCAGTGGTCTACACTGGATCCTGCTCAGAAAACCGCCATCGCTGCCATGTATACCAAGTTTAAGACCGTGATGGAAGCATGGGATCTTACTGCGATAGAAAGCTTTGGACTATGATATAATTTTTACAAAAGGATGTGTTTTGATGAATCGTGCAGAATATGCAGCACAGCTGTTTTTGGAGGGCTATAACTGCGCCCAAGCAGTAGCGGTGGCGTTTTGCGATGTGACCGGCATGGAGCCGAAACAAACGGCAAAGCTTGCCTCCTCCTTTGGCGGCGGTATGGGTCGGATGCGGGAGGTTTGCGGTGCAGTCAGCGGGATGCTGATGGTGGCGGGCATCCTGTATGGTTACGATGCTGCCGACGATGAGGATTCCAAGAAAGCCCACTATGCCTTAGTGCAGAATCTGGCAGGCCAATTCAGAGAACAGGTTGGCAGCATCGTATGCCGGGAGATCCTGAAAAATCCCCCTTCTGATCCGGCACCCACCCCCAGAACCGAAGAATTTTACAAAATGCGCCCTTGCGCCCGGATGGTGTACCTAGCCACCGAGATCATGGAAAATTATATCGCGGAAAATCCCGTGTAATTCAAATAAAAGCGCCCTGTTGCAGCCATGCAACAGGGCGTTTAATGTACTTATTACAGCAGGGGGATATTGTTTTCTGCGCAGATCCGCAGGGTGTCTGCATCCCACAGGCTGGTCTGCACCTCGCCAATGTGGGCGCAGCCGATGAGCAGCATACAAAGACGGGATTGACCGATACCGCCGCCGATGGTCAGCGGTAGTTCATTGCCCAGCATCATCCGGTGGTAATCCAAGGTGCGGCGATGGTCGCAATTTGCTTCCTTCAGCTGCTGATCCAGAGAGACAGGGTCTACCCGGATGCCCATGGAGGAGATCTCAAAGGCAATGCCCAAAAGATCGTTCCAGAAGATAATATCGCCGTTAAGCTCCCAATCGTCGTAGTCCGGGGCACGGTTGCCGTGGGTGTTGCCGGAGCGGAGCTTGCGGCCGATCTTCATGATAAAGATGGTCTTGTGCTCTTTGACGAACAGATATTCCCGCTCTTCCGGAGTGTTGTCCGGATACAGATCTTCCAGTTCTTGAGAGGTAACAAAGGTCACCTGCCGGGTCAGGGTAGTGCGGATCTGGGGGAAGGTCTTTTTCAGGGTATCGCAGGCATCGCAGATCACATCCACAATGGATTGCACGGTTTCTTTCAAATAGCCTTCCGTCCGGTCCTCGGCCCGGATGATTCGCTCCCAGTCCCACTGGTCCACATAGATAGAGTGGATATTATCCAGATCTTCGTCCCGGCGAATGGCGTTCATATCGGTGTACAGACCTTCGTGCATGGCAAAGCCATACTTTTTCAGAGCCAGCCGCTTCCATTTTGCCAGAGAGTGGACAACCTGTGCGTCGGCACCGATGGCGGGGATGTCAAAGCTGACGGCCCGCTCTTTGCCCGTCAGATCGTCGTTCAAGCCGGAAGAAGCCCGGACAAACAGGGGAGCGGATACCCGCTTGAGCTGCAGATTCTCCGTAAACTCCTGCTGAAAGATTTCTTTGCACAGAGCAATCGCCCGTTGCAGATCATAACTGCCCAGCACAGGCTTGTAGCCCTCGGGAAGGATCACCTTGTTCATTCTCTTCGCCTCCACAAAATTTGGAACTAGTATACCATGCAAAAAACTATAAGTCAATTTACAATATGCCAAAACCCAAACTTTCCGTTGACAAGTATTCCTAGGAAAAGTATACTAAAATGAATAAAATCCCGGGAGGGAGTATGTATGGTAAAGAAGTGGGATGTGACCATTCCAACACTGCCGGACAGCGATAAACGCAAGGTGTATGTTTGCCTGCCCCAAGGGTATCGGGACAGATCTCAGCGCCGGTACCCGGTGCTATATATGTTCGATGGGCATAATGTGTTTTTTGACAGCGATGCCACCTACGGCAAGTGCTGGGGTATGAAAGAATATATGGAGCGTTCCCGTAAGGAGCTGATCGTGGTGGCGGTGGAGTGTAACCACCGGGGCAATGGTCGCCTGCGGGAGTATGCTCCCTTTGATTTTGAAAACGACACCCTAGGCGCCATCCGTGGGGAAGGAAAGATCTATATGGATTGGCTGGTAGGGGTTTTGAAACCCTATATCGACCAAACCTACCGCACCTTGCCGGACCGCGCCCATACCCTTATCGGCGGTTCTTCCATGGGCGGTTTGATGGCGTTGTACGGCGCGACAGCTTATAACCGCGTGTTTCAGCGGGCAGCCTGCCTGTCACCCAGCTTGTGGGTGGATCGGGCGCAGGTTCTTAAGATGATCGCGGATGCCCGGATGGAAAATGATACCTGCATCTATATGGATTATGGCAGTGTAGAGATCTATAACCATACCGACAACGCAGAGGCCTTGATCGAAACAGCCCATTTGCTGCTGAAAAAGCGGGTGGACCTTACCTTGCGGATCATTCCCGGGGGCACCCACAGCGAGGCCAGCTGGGAAAAGCAAATACCGATCTTTATGGAGTGTTTAGGAATATGAAGGTAGAATATCACCGCCATTACAGCGGCCACTTGGGTCGGGAGATGGAGTTTAAGCGCTATGGCCACGGCGGCAAGCCGGTGCTCTTTATCCCCTGCCAAGGGGGGCGCTTCTTCGATTTTGAGAATTTCAAAATGGCAGATTGCTGGGCGCCTTGGATCGAAAGCGGAAAATGCACTGTTTACAGTGCAGACTGTATCGACAATGAAACCTATGCCAATACCCAGAACCACCCCGGCTACCGGATCTGGCGGCATGAGTGCTGGTATCACTATATTGTGGAGGAGCTGGTACCCACCATCCGGCATTTAAGCGGCTTGGATAACGGCTTTGATCAGCCGATTCTGGTGTTTGGCGCATCCATGGGCGCTATGCATGCGGGCAATCTGTTTTTCCGTCGCCCGGATATTTTTGACAGCGTATTTGCAATTTCGGGGCTGTATGATTCCGATATTTATTTTCCCGGATATATGGACGATGTCCTTTACCGGAACACCCCCTGCTGCTACCTGCCCAATATGGCACCGGACCATCCCTATATCCGGCAGTACAATGACCGGAAAATGCTTTTTGTAGTCGGTCAGGGTGCTTGGGAGGATGAGCTGCTTGCCAGCACTCGCCGGTTACAGGCGGTTCTGGAAAGCAAGGGTATCCACGGACAGTTTGAATATTGGGGTTTTGATGTGAATCACGATTGGCCTTGGTGGTATAAAATGGTAGAAACCTATTTACCCCAGTTTTTGGGTTAAGAAAGAGAGAAAGCAATGAAAAATTTTGTATTTATCTCCCCGAACTTTCCTGCGGCCTACTGGCGTTTCTGCGCCGGATTGAAAGAAAACGGCCTGCGGGTGCTGGGTATCGGCGATTGCCCTTACGACCAGCTGACGGAGGAACTGAGAAACGCCTTGGACGAATACTATAAGGTGTCCAGCCTTGAAAACTACGATGAGGTGTTCCGTGCGGTTGCGTTTCTGACTTTCAAGCACGGTAAGATCGATTATTTGGAATCCAACAATGAATACTGGCTGGAGCGGGATGCGGCGCTGCGCACCGCCTTCCATATTACCACCGGTTTTATGGAAGAAGATATCCAGCGGATGAAATATAAGTCCAAGATGAAGGCTTATTACGAAAAAGCAGGCATTCCCACCGCTCGTTACCATTTGGTGGAGGGTATGGAGGAAAGCAAGGCCTTTGCGAAAAAGGTTGGCTATCCGGTGGTAGTCAAGCCGGATAACGGCGTGGGTGCCAGCCATACATACCGCCTGCGTTCTGAAGAGGAGATGGATTATTTCTACGCCACGAAAGATCCTTCTATCCAATATGTAATGGAAGAGTATGTGGATGGCGAAGTCCGCACTTATGATGCCATTATCGATTCCAAGGGCGAGCCCATCATCGAGGGCGGTAATGTGACCTTGGGATCGTTGATGGATGTGATGAACGATCAGGACGATTCCGTATTCTACATCGTCAAGGACCTGCCGGAGAAGATGAAGGATCTGGGCCGCCGGACAGTAAAGGCATTCGGTGTCCGCAGCCGGTATGTCCATCTGGAGTTTTTTGTGCTGCGCAAGGATCAGAAAGGCTTGGGCAAGGCGGGGGATATCTTAGGCTTGGAAGTGAATATGCGTCCCCCCGGAGGGATCTCTCCCGATATGGCAAACTTTGCTTACGGTGTGGATATGTATAAGATCTGGGCGGATATGATCGCCTTTGATAAGACGGACATGCCCATGGACCGGCCCCACCATTTCTGCGGCTTCTGCGGCCGCCGGGATGCCAAGAATTATGTGATGGATCACAATGCCATTATGGAGCGTTTTGGTCATAAGATCGTTATGGCGGAGCGGGTGCAGGCAGCTTTGTCCGGCTGCATGGGCGACCAGACCTATGTGGGGATCTACGAAACGGAAGAAGAAATGTTCGATGCCTTCCGGGCAATGCTGGAAACCAAACAATAAGAAAACCCCCGCAGGCGTTGCCTGCGGGGGTTTTTATGATGCATTAGGCCTTGCCTGCGCAGCCCAGAACGTTCACCAGCTTGTGGCGGACGATCTCCTTGATGTTGGAACGGGCGGGCTTCAGGTACTGGCGGGGGTCGAAGTGATCGGGATGCTCGTTAAAGTACTGACGGATGGTACCGGTCATAGCAAGACGCAGGTCGGAGTCAATGTTGATCTTGCAGACAGACAGGCCGGCAGCCTTACGCAGCTGCTCCTCGGGCACGCCGATGGCGTTGGGCATCTTGCCGCCGTTGGCGTTGACCATGGCCACATACTCCTGAGGAACGGAGGAAGAACCGTGCAGAACGATGGGGAAGCCGGGCAGACGCTTGGTCACCTCTTCCAGCACATCGAAGCGCAGAGCGGGAGGTACCAGAATGCCCTGCTCGTTGCGGGTGCACTGCTCGGGGGTGAACTTGTAAGCGCCGTGGCTGGTGCCGATGGCGATGGCCAGAGAGTCACAGCCGGTACGGGTGACGAACTCTTCCACTTCTTCGGGACGGGTGTAGGAAGCAGCCTCGGAAGCCACATTCACATCGTCTTCAATGCCGGCCAGAGAGCCCAGCTCAGCCTCGACCACAACACCGTGATCATGTGCATACTCAACCACCTGCTTGGTGATGGCAATGTTTTCCTCGAAGGACTTGGAGGAAGCGTCGATCATGACGGAGGTAAAGCCGCCGTCGATGCAGCTCTTGCAGGTCTCAAAGCTGTCGCCGTGGTCCAGATGCAGAGCGACAGGAATATCGGGGCACTCCAGAACCGCAGCTTCCACCAGCTTCACCAGATAGGTGTGGTTGGCGTAAGCCCGGGCACCCTTGGAAACCTGCAGGATCACAGGGGACTTCTCCTCGCGGCAAGCCTCAGTGATGGCCTGAACGATCTCCATGTTGTTGACGTTGAAAGCGCCGATGGCGTAGCCGCCTTCGTAGGCCTTCTTAAACATTTCGGTAGTAGTAACCAGAGCCATAATATAAGATCCTTTCTTTTCATGGGAATGACCCATATTTTTACGATTACTATTATAGCATATAATTTTCGGTATTCAATAAAAATATTTGCCATTTCAAATCTTTCGTGCTATAATCCAAGCGATTGGGCTTTTTAAGACCATGCCCTGTGAAAAATGGCTATTATTTATTTTGGGAGGTACCAAATATGTCTGAAAAAACTTTGGTTGGCGCTGTTATTATCGGTCAGTCCGGCGGCCCTTCTTCTGTTATCAACTGCTCCGCTTACGGCGTTATTAAAACAGCGCTGGAAAATGAAAATATCACCAAGGTCTATGGTGCGCACCATGGCATCGTGGGCGTTCTGAACGATCAGCTGATGATCATGGACGAGGAGGATCCCCGGGAACTGGAAAATATGCTCCATACCCCTTCTTCCGCACTGGGCTCTTGCCGTTATAAGATCGCCGATCCCGATGTAGACGATACCGACTATAAGAAGATTCTGGAAATCTTCAAGAAGTACGATGTGCGATACTTCTTCTACAACGGCGGTAACGACTCCATGGATACCTGCAATAAGATCTCCAAGTATATGGCAAAGGTTGGCTATGAGTGCCGGGTCATGGGTGTGCCCAAGACCATCGATAACGACTTGGCCGGCACGGACCACTGCCCCGGTTTTGCTTCCGCTGCCAAGTATATCGCCACCTCCGTCATGGAAGTAAGCCGCGACTGTCAGGTGTACGATAAGGGCATGGTTACCATCGTGGAGTGCATGGGCCGTCACGCCGGCTGGCTGACCGCCGCTGCCCACCTTGCCAACCTGAAGGGCGACGGCCCCGACCTGATCTACCTGCCCGAGGTGGACTTTGATATGGATAAGTTCATCGCCGATGTGAAGCGGGTGTACGCCGAGAAGAAGAACTGCTTGGTGGCAGTTTCCGAGGGCGTTCACTACGCCGACGGCACCTTCGTTTCCGAGGCAAAGACCTCCGGCACGGACGGCTTCGGCCATGCTCAGCTGGGCGGTCTGGCTGCAAGACTTGCTGATGTTGCCAAGGAAGCGACCGGCGCCAAGGTCCGTCCTATCGAGCTGAGCCTTCTGCAGCGCTGTGCCGCGCACTGCGCTTCCGGTACTGATATTGCCGAGTCCTTCATGTCCGGTAAAGTGGCAGTGGAGTCTGCTGTGGCTGGCATTACCGACAAGATGGTTGGCTTCAAGTGCACCCGTGACGAAAACGGCTACAAGTGCGAGCCGGAGCTGTTCGATCTGTCCGTGGTTGCCAACACCGAGAAGAAGTTCCCCACTGAGTGGATCAATGCCGAGGGCAACGGTGTCACCGATGCTTTTGTTGACTACTGCCTGCCCCTCATTCAGGGGGAGACCGGCATGGTCAAGGAAGACGGCCTGCCCCGCTTTGTGAAGCTGAAGAAGGTTTTTGCAAAATAAATGATCAGCCTGCCGCTTTTTTGAAAGCGGCAGGCTTTTAGCGTGTAGAAACCCCCTGCAGAGTGCGCTCTGCAGGGGGTAAATATTATTCTTCCGTGGGTTCTTCCGGAGCGGTTTGCTGAGATTTTTCAATAAAGGATTTCAGATCCTCGCCGGTGATGGTCTCCTTCACCAGCAGGTAATCTGCCACCTCATCCAGCACAGCGCGGTTTTCTTCCAGCACTTTTTTGGACTCCGCATAGCACCGGTCCAGAATCTTGCGTACCGTATTGTCAATGAGGGCGGAAGTATCCTGCGAGCAATCCAGATAAGGCTGATTGTCCAGATACTGGTTGGCGACAGTGGCAGGTGCCATCAGACCGATTTCCTCACTCATGCCGTACAGGGCCACCATGCTCCGGGCCAGTGCCGTTGCCCGCTGAATGTCGTTGGCGGCACCGGTGGTCATAGTGCCGAACACCAGCTGTTCCGCGGCACGACCGCCCAGCAGAGAGCAGATCTTCACCAAAAGCTCATCTCTGGTGGACAGGTATTTTTCCTCCTCCGGCAGGTACAAAGTGTAGCCCAATGCGCCTTCTGTCCGGGGAACGATGGTGATCTTGGTTACCGGGTCGGTATCTTTTTTCAGTTGGGATACCAAGGCATGACCGACTTCGTGGTAGGCGACCATCCGCTTTTCTGTTTCGTTCAGCACGGTGTTTTTCTTGGCGGCGCCGGCAATCACGGTCTCAAAGGACTCCATCAGATCTTCCTGTGTGACCGCTTTTCTGCCTTGACGGACTGCCCGCAGGGCGGCTTCATTTACCAGATTGGCAAGATCCGCGCCTACCGCACCGGCGGTGGCTTGGGCAAGCTTGTTCAGATCTACATCATCGGAAAGCCGGATCTTCCGGGTGTGGACTTTCAGGGTGTCCAGTCTGCCTTGCAGATTGGGGCGGTCTACCACGATTCGCCGGTCAAACCGACCGGGCCGCAGCAGGGCTTTGTCCAAAATCTCCGGCCGGTTGGTGGCGGCCAGAATTACCACACCCTTGGAAGAATCAAAGCCATCCAGTTCCCCCAGCAACTGGTTCAGGGTCTGGTCGTTGTGACCGAACCGGGTATCCCGGCTGTGACCCATGGCATCGATCTCGTCAATAAACACAATGGAGGGGGCTACTTTGGTAGCCTGCTGGAACAGATCCCGGACCCGGCTGGCACCGACGCCTACAAACATCTCCTCAAAGCCGGAGCCGGAGATGGAGAAGAAGGGAACGCCTGCTTCGCCGGCGACCGCCTTGGCAAGCAGTGTTTTACCGGTACCCGGGGCACCTACCAGCAAAGCGCCCTTGGGCAGCTTTGCGCCGATGTCTGCGTACTTTTGGGGATTGTTGAGAAAATCAATGATCTCCTGCAGAGATTCTTTTGCCTCATCCTGACCGGCAACATCCTTGAAGGTAACGCCCGTCTGCTTTTCCATATACATCCGGGCCTTGCTGGAGCCCATACCCATCATGCCGTCGCTGCCCAGCTTCCGGGTGATGGAGCTCATCACCAAAAAGATCAGGCCAAACATACCGGCGTAGGTCAAAATGGTGATGATCAGGGAATTGTCTTCTACGATGGGCATATTCACCTTAACACCCATCTCATCCAGTTGAGCGGCAAGCGCCATCAGATCGCCGGTGCGCAGGCCTGTAAAGCTGGCTTTTTGCTGGGCGGGGTCTTTTGCGGCCATTTCCTTGGTCATGTATACGATCCGGTCGTACCGGATCTCCACCTCTGCCAGATTTCCGGCAGCCATTTCCTTGCGGAAATCGGTATAAGTGGTGCTGGTGTATTGGCTATTGGAGATCATATTGATCACGCCGCCGATGATCAGCACGATGCCTACGGTGATCAGCAGGGTGATCCAGATATTGCCCTTGGGCTTCTTTTCGGAGGATTGATCTTTGCCTCCGTTGTTGCGGTTATTCTCCAACTGTATCGCCTCCTTGGAATTATTTTACCCATAATAACATAAATACTTTCCGGTTGCAATGAAAGAAGCGGTAAACCCCGGTAAAATTTCTGTGAATTGACGAGTGTAGGAAAAATTGCAGTTGTACCTTTTGAAAAAATCTGTTACAATATAAGAAACTATACACTTTTTGGGAGAATGATTATGGCCAGAGAATTGAATCGCCGTCGTGAGGATCATCGCCGCCGGGAGGATCACCGCCGTCGGGAGGATGATCGCCGCCGGGAGGATGTGCAGGCAGTGGAAGAAAACGAAGGTCAGCTGGAAGGTCGCAATGCGTTGACCGAAGCGTTGCGCAGCGGCCGGACCATCGATAAAGTCTTTATCGCTGCGGGAGAAACCGATCAGGGTCTGCAGCGGCTTGCGGCGCAGGCTAAACAGGCTGGTGCCGTGGTAGTGCCGGTGGATCGTCGCAAGCTGGACTATATGAGTGCCACCGGTGCCCATCAGGGTGTGATCGCTTTGGCGGCCGCCCGGGAATACTGCTCTTTGGATGATATCCTGCAGGTGGCGGCAGACAGGGGAGAAGCCCCTCTGATCGTGATTTGCGATGAGTTGACCGATCCCCACAATTTAGGCGCGATCCTGCGATCTGCCGAATGCGCCGGTGCCCATGGCGTGGTGATCCCTAAGCGCCGCAGTGTGGGTCTGACAGCGGTGGTGGCAAAGGCTTCCGCCGGTGCGGTGGAGTATATGAAGGTGGCACGGGTCACCAATATCAACGCCGCCATGGAAGAACTGAAGAAAAAGGGCGTGTGGGTGTTTGGTACTGCGGCAGAGGGCTCGATTCCGATGTATCAGGCAGACTTGACCGGTCCTGCAGCCATCGTCATCGGTTCGGAAGGCGACGGCATGAGCCGTTTGGTACGGGAGCATTGCGATGTGACCGTGCATATTCCCATGAAGGGCAGCATTTCTTCTTTGAATGCATCCTGCGCCGCAACCATCCTTCTGTATGAAGCATTGCGGCAGAGATTGAGTTAATAGGAGGTGTCCTATGAGCGAACAGGAACAGGAGTTTACCCTAGAAGACATTATTAAAGAATTTGGCGGAACGCCCCGTCCGGAGGAGCCGGCAGAACCGGAAACACCCGTGCAGGAGCAGACAGCGGAACCGGCGGATGCAGAGGACACTACCATCCCCAAAGAAATGCCGGTTTTGACGGATGATACGATCCGCATCGATCCTGTGGTTACTGAGGATGTTGCCGCTCCCGAGGAAATGCCGGTTTTGACGGATGACACGATCCGAATCGATCCTGTGGTTACCGAGGATGTTGCCGCTCCTGAGGAAAAACCGGTTACAGCGGATGATACGATCCGCATCGATCCTGTGGTTACTGAGGATGCCACAATCCGCATGGAGCCTGTGGCGAATGCCGAACCGGAGCAGCCGCAGGAAGCACCCTCCCAGCCGGAAACAACGGAACCGGAAAAAGAGGCTTTTTCTGAAGATTGGGAGCCGGAATATGAGCAGCCGATTGCGGAATATGTGCCGCCTCGTCCCATTTTGATCCATCCCCGGGCAAAGATCCGGGAGCTGAAGCGTCAGCTGGTGGCAGGACCGGAAAAGGAATACTATGCTCTGCTGGAGCGGGGCGTGGGCAAACTGCAGGTGGCCATGTTCTTTAGTATTCTGGTGGTGCTGATCTCCGCGGTGGCTACGGGCATCTATGCATTGGACTTGGTAGGCCCTAACCGGATGAAGCTGATGGTGTTCGGTCAGCTGCTGGCACTGCTGGTGTGTGCGCTTCTTGGTTACAACCAGCTTTTGGAAGGCTTAGGTGATCTGAAAAACAAGCAGTTCTCATTGAATACCTTGCTTTGCTTCTCCTTCCTGCTTTGCACCGTGGACGGGGTTTTGTGCCTGCGGGATCTGCGGGTGCCCTGCTGCGCCGCCTTTGGCCTGCAGATGACCATGTCCCTGTGGAATACTTACCAGCGCCGCAGCACCAAGCTGGGGCAGTTGGATACCATGCGCAAGGCCACCCAGTTGGTGGGTATCGGCCTGCAGGAAGACTATTATGAAGAAAAAGCCGGCCTTTTGCGGGGTGAGGGCAGGGTGGAGGACTTTATGGAGTCCTATGGCAAGCCCAGCCGCCTGTCTAAGGTGATCTCTGTGTATGCTTTGATCGCGCTGTTTTTGGGCATTGCGTCTGGCATCGCCGCCGGCGTATTGCATGGCATGACAAACGGCATCATGGCAGGTATTTCTATTGGCGTGCAGACCGCAGCCGTTACTTTGCTGGTGGCAGTGCCTGCCAGTATGTTCGTGACGATATCCCGGCCTTTGGCAGTGCTGGAACACCGGCTGCACAGCTTGAATGCGGTGATCTGCGGCTGGCGGGGCGTGGAAGGCCTTTGTAAAAAGGCAGTGTTCCCGGTATCCCATGAGGATCTGTTCCCCGGTAATGCGGTGAAACTCAATGGTGTCAAGTTCTATGGCGAACGTCAGTCCGATCAGGTGGTTGCCTATGCCGCTGCTTTGATCAGCGCCAACGGCGGCGTGTTGAAGCCGATTTTTGAGCATTTGCTGGATAGCCGTAACGGTATCCACTATCGGGTGGAGAACTTTAACCCCTATGGCAATGGCGGCATTGGCGGAGAGGTCAATCAGGAGCCTGTGCTGGTAGGTACATTGGAGTTTTTGAAATCCATGGGTGTGGAACTGCCGGAGGGCATCAAGCTTAAGCATGCTGTGGGCGTGAGCATTGACGGCCAAATGTGTGGCTTGTTTGCGCTGACCTATGACCGCCACCGGGGCGCTGCCGCAGGATTGCAGAGCCTGTGCGGCTACCGGGGCTTGCGGCCTGTGCTGACCACCGGCGATTTTATGCTTACGGATACTTTCTTGGCAAGCAAGTTCTCTGTCAAGGCAAAGCGGATCTTATTCCCGGAGTACACCCAGCGGGGAATCCTGCGGGAAAAGAAGCTTTCTGAGGATAAGCCGATTCTGGCCATCACCACCACCGATAGTCTGGTTGCCGCCGCATTCTGCGTTACCGGCGCCCGGACTGCTAAGCGGGCCTGTAACGCAGGTGTAGTGGTTCACATGATCGGCGGCATCTTGGGGATTGCCATGATCGCAGTTTTGGGCGTCCTAGGTGCCCGAGAACTGCTGACCCCGGCCAATATGCTGCTTTACCAGCTCATCTGGACCGTTCCCGGCATCCTCATCACCGAGTGGACAAGAGCAATTTGATATCAAAAGATCCCCGGACTCTCCGGGGATCTTTTTTGTCCTTAAATTCCAATTTATATAACAAGTCATTCGTAGGGGAGGGGCAGTGCCCCTCCCGAAAAAACATGGAATCGCAATCGGTTTACGGAAGGGGCATTGCCCCTCCCCTGCGGTAAGCCATCGAAACGATTGTCATTGCGAGGCTGCGAATGCAGCCGTGGCAATCTCAGGAATCAAACGGCCGGTAATTTAGCCCACCTTGAATGTAATGTGAATTATTATAATGCGTTAGAAATACCTAGGTAACAAAAGTAATGCTTGACAAATATACTTGATTATGAGATAATGCAGGTGGATAAATCTTGGTGTTGCAAGGGGTGTATATAATAGGGACTCTGGATAGGGTGCAGACGAACTGTGCGTGCACTTGGTGCCATGTGCTTGCCTGGTTTTTGAAGGTACGCATAAAAGTAGGCAGGTTGGCATACAGGCCTATAGTGTTTTGTTAATTGGCCTGTATGCGATTTTAGAAATTAGTTATTTGATTTTTGGATTTGGAGGAGCTTTTATGTTGAAAAAGTTTAAAAGATTTACTGGCTTGCTTTTAGCTTGTGCGATTGTTGTAGGAATGCTTGCTGCATCATCGTCTGCGGTTGCATTGAACGAAGAGAAGAATTACATAACCGAATCTGTTACATATAGAGAATTGGGATGTAATGTTTCTTTGGATGTTCAGAAATTTCTTATGAATTACGATATTTGTATCAATAGCGATACTATAGTTGAAATTTGCAATTTGGGTGAGGGAGAAGGGTCTGCGCTGTATGCTACAGATATCGACGGTGGCCTCATTACCAAGTCTGTGTTTATGGCGGTAGATGAGGACGGCCGGCGAAAGAACTTTTCTGATCAGGACATTGCTTTGACAGCGAGTGAATTAGCAGGTGGTAACGCAACTATTAATCCTTTTAATGACAGTTTTCAGGTAGTGTTCATGGTTTCCTATTATGCTTATACATATAGCACAGATACGGAGGGGATTGTGCAGCCCCAGACGGCGATGTTCCTGTATAAGGATCCAAGTAACTTATATACTATTTCTCGCTTGACTATGCACTACGATTGCTATGGTATTGAGGGAGATTTCAATGGCACAACATTTACTGATCTAACTGAACCGTTGGATGGCTACCGATATCGGATAACAAAAACCCAGTATAATCCTAGCCGAAACACATACTACAGTAAAAATAGTCCTATCAGTTCCAAGAAGGCTATCAAGCTGTTCTATGAGCCCGGCGGATTGCAGGAGGTGTCGTATACAATTGTGGGTGTGCGTAACAGTAATGGAGCGACGATTAACCTAACCGATGATATACCGCTTAATACACATTTGAGTTAACGGAGCTGGGGGAGTGGTTTGCGTTGAGAAAGTATAAGAAGAGGTCACTTTGTCTGCTGTTGGCAATTTTTATGATGCTGGCTGGCTGTAGGAAATCCGGGGTTGGCACGTCGAAAGGCAATGTTACGCAGTTGCCTATGTATGACCAATTATCTGAACTGATTGGCATGGATATGCCGGCAGTTTTGGGGGAAATGGGTTGGCAGGAATCTGAACTTGTCCAGGAGAGTGCCTATGAATATACGACACCACTACAGGTTGAGTTCTGCCAGATATCGTTTAAGATTATTTTGTCATTGAACCCGTTCGAAGACCGCGTAAATGCGATCGTATACCATGCTGAATACACGGATGATTTGTCTGGCGCGGCGCAAGGCGTGCGAACAATATCGAATGAGTTGGGTAGCATGATCAGCAGAAAGCCGTCTGTGAATGAGTTTGATATTTATAACATCTCGGATCAGGAACTTGAGAGCGCGTTGACACAGAAGAACCTCTATAAGGAAATAATATGGGATTTAAATGCTGTGGCCGCTGAATCCATTAAGACATATATGGCTGAATTAGAGGGGACTCCTTCATGGAATATGTATGACGACAGAAAACCCATGTACGGATTGGAGTTTGCGACCAGTCGTGTAGAGAATGTCTTATTCTTGCGTCTGTATCTAAATGTAATGCCGGAACCGCAAAATAAGTAAAACTGTAAATGTTAAAGCCACAGCCCGGCAGGTTAACCTGCCGGGCTGTGCAATATTTAAGGATGATTTACCAATAATCATAATTGTTATCCCGCTTTTGTTTCCGTCAAATCAAGCTGCCATGTGCGATACATCTGTTGGCGAATACTTTTGCAAAATAGGTATTGCAAAATAAAAATAATTGCACTAGTATATGTACATGAGGTGATTGTTATGCCTGTTGACAATGGTCAAGCGATGTTTCGCCGGGGTGTTTTGTCCCTGGTGGTATTGGCGCTACTAAAGCGTGAGGATATGTACGGCTATCAGCTGGTGCAGGAGGCAAATCAAAGTAGTGGAGGCAGGATCCAGACCCAGGAGGGGTCGTTATATCCGGTTTTGTATAAGTTGCTGGAGCAAGGCCTGATTTCTGACAGGAAGGTGCTCGTGGGAAAACGGATGAACCGTATTTACTATCATTTGGAGCCCGCCGGAGAGGAGCGCTTGCGCGAACTGATCTGGGAATACAATGAGATAGCAAAAGGTGTTCGAATGATTACGGAAGGAGCGGAATCTAATGACGAAACAGACTAAGCAAATGCGGGAATATCTGAAGCAGGTAAGGTGTATGCTGCCCTGTGCTGCAGCGTTCAAAAAACAGATTCTTGTGAATTTGCGTAATGATATTTCCGGCTATATGCAGGAACATCCTGATGCAGATATGGAAAATCTTGTTGAGGCTTTTGGAACACCGGAGCAAATCGCGGAGGCTTACATTGATACTTTATCCACGACCGAACTGGCAATGACGATTCGAAAACGGACAAAATTATGGCGAACGATTCTTGTCGTTTCAGGCGCCTGTGTGTTGGCATGCGTGCTGATATGGGGGTGTGCAGTGATAGCAGCACTGCAAGAGGTCGAAAATCGTGGAGCGTTGATTATTGAAACTCAAATTGTGGAGGGATAAAATGAAAAAGGTGATAAGTTTCGTTGCGGCGCTTGTGCTTATGCTGGGGTTATTTCCGTATTCTGCGAACGCAACAGCAAACAGTAAAACGGAAAATATCATTCATCTAGATAACGGATATTATGTAGTTGTCGAGATTATTTCAATGGATAATCGCGCAACATCGGTCAAGAGTGGTAGCAAGGTGTATACCTGTAAGGATAGCAACGGGGCGGAGCAATGGCGTGCGACCTTGTATGGAACATTTACATATACCGGCACATCCGCGACCTGTACATCGTCTGGATGTACCACAACTATCAGTGATTCTGCATGGTATGAGGTTTCAAGATCTGCCGGCAAAAGTGGTAGCAGTGCCACAGCGGCAGTGACTATGGGAGAGAAATTCCTGGGTGTTACCATTAATAAGGAGAGTATTTCCATGAAACTTACCTGCAGTGCAACGGGTAGTCTTAGCTAAATGGTTGGATGGATCAATTCAATTAAATGGCCGCTACCGCGTTTGCTGAGTGGACAAGAGCAATTTGATATCAAAAGATCCCCGGACTCCCCGGGGATCTTTTTTTGTCCTTAAATTCCGATTTATCGAGCGGTTAGTTAGCGCATAATTTAAAGCCTCCCTTGTGTAAAGGGAGGTGTCAAAAATCTATGATTTTTGACG
The DNA here is from genome assembly GCA_017398725.1 of Oscillospiraceae bacterium. GTDB lineage: Bacteria > Bacillota > Clostridia > Oscillospirales > Oscillospiraceae > Faecousia. The sequence goes on from JAFQFA010000017.1 coordinate 33,840, forward strand.
GAGGGATTGTAAAAAGCCTTGCGACGCAAGGACAATCCCCCAGTCATATTGCCTAAAGTCGGCAATATGACAGCCCCCTTTACACAAGGGGGGCTTTGGCGTGGTGTGTTATGCGAACAGATCGATAAATCGGAATTTGATTGCAACTTTTCTGTATTTATGCTAAACTGGTGAAAAACGGAAATAAGGAGCACAGCGATGAAAGAACAGATCGATACCATACCGGTAAATGAAGCCTTTGAAGATAGTGGAGAATGTCCATTTTGCCACCTGGAGCGCCAGGCGGAGCAACGGGCCATGCGCTATACCTTAGGTCCCGGTGCCAGCTATATGGAGCCGGATGTCCGGGCGGTAACAGACCGTCGGGGATTTTGCCGCCAGCATTTCAAGAAAATGTACGATTATGGCAATTCTCTGGGCAACGCATTGGTGATGCAGACCTACTTTGTGGGGCTTTTGAAGGAATTGGAGTACCAGACCGATACCTTTGTAATGCCGGAAAAGAAAGGTTTTTTGTCCAAAAAGCCTGTAGAAGAAACGGACCTTTTAAAGTGGGCAAGGGAGAAGACTGCCACATGCTTCCTGTGTGATAAGCTTGCCTATAACATGAACCGCTATTATGTGACCTTCTTCCATATGATCAAAGATCCCCAGTTCCGGGAAAAGGTAGCTTCCTCAAAGGGCTTTTGCATGCACCATTTTGTGCAGCTTCTGGAGGCAGCGCGGGAAAAACTCCCCAATGCCCAGCGGGAGTGGTTTTATGAAACGGTGTGCCGGCTGATGAAGGAGAACCTTGCCCGGGTGCAGGGGGATCTGGATTGGTTCATCGATAAATTTGACTACCGCAACGCCGGCGCGGACTGGAAAAACTCCAAGGATGCGGTTTCCCGCTCTATGCAGAAGCTGCAGGGCGGTTTTCCTGCCGACGGCCCCTATAAACAAAACTGAAAAAAGGCGTGTTGCAACAGATAGCAACACGCCTTTTCACCTTATATAAGAGAAAATTATATAAAATCATAAAATCTTATTATTTTATTTTATTGTTCGGTATGCTAAAATAGAATCAGTAATATTCTGGATGGTTCTGCTTAAAATCCGTCTCAGTGCAAAGAGCGGTCAGAAGCGCTGTCAATTCCTTGGCAAGGGGCATGAAATCCACATTGGCAGAGGCGATCCATGCCACATTGCGTGTGGCTGCGCTGCTGCTGCCAACCACCTTCAGATTCCGGGTGCCGTGGGGGCGAGGAATGTTTTGATAAACGATATCATTGGAAAGCCCCATGGTATAGCTGTCGGATAGTTCCAGAATATCGTAAAGGGCAGCCCGATCGGTAATAATGGTTCGCAGGTTGTCCATTTTCGAATGCAGAAATACGGAACGAAAATAGTCCTTGGCGGTGGTTTGATCGTGGGCAACCATCGGGTATTTCAGCAGCTCTTGCGCGTCGATCTCGGTTACATCCGTGTTGTATAGGGGATGTCCTTTGCCGATGACTACCTGCGCCCCTGCCTGATAGATATTTTCGTAGCGAAGCTGCTTGAGCTGCATCAGCTTTTTGAACTCTTTTTCTTCCTCTGCCCGGTAATACACAAGGCCAATATCGCAGATGCCGTCAGCCACCCAGTCGATACAGTCGCTGCTGACACCGCTGCGCACCACAAAACGGGCACCGTCATCGGCGTGCTTGCGCAGCAGCATTGCTACTGCGGCACTGGCAAAGCGGAAATGGCAGGCAGCCACAGAAAGCGTGGGGCGTATGGGTGTGCTTTGCTCTTTGCAAAGGGTTTCCATTTCCTGCACCTGCTCCAGAACCTTTTTGGCGTACATTACGAAGCTGCTGCCAACGGAGGTCACCTCTACGCCCTTTTTGCTGCGGGTAAACAGTTCCGTACCCAGTTCGTATTCCAGCTGTTTGATGGATGCGGACAGACCGGGCTGGGAAAGCAGAAGATTACTAGCGGCTTTGCTGATGGATTGGGTGTTGGCAACTTCCACTACATGTACAAGCTGTTCCAGTTTCATATTCCACAACTCCTCTCTTTTTCTCATTATAGCAAAAGTTTCACCGGAAGAAAAGAGCGGTTTTATAAAGTTTTTATGCTAGGAGGTAGCGATATGTTTGACACCCTGATCCGGGGCGGCAAGATCATCGACGGTACCGGCGCGCCGGCCTTCGACGGTGATATAGCCATTTTGGACGGAAAGCTGAAGATATTCCCCGGTGATGCCGGCGATATTCAGGCAAAGCAGGTTTATGATGCATCCGGGAAATGTGTGTGCCCCGGTTTTATCGATGTCCATTCCCATGCGGATCTGTTCTTTTTGAATCCTCTGGTACACAATACTGCCAAGATTTCTCAGGGCGTGACCGCCGAAGTGGCCGGGCAGTGCGGCCTGTCGGATTTCCCCACCCGTTCCTGTGACCCGGAGCTGTATGCCCGGCATAAGCAGGAGCAGTCCCGGCTGAATATTTTGAAGCCGGAGCAGACAGACACTTTTGCCGGCTACCGTAAGTTTATCGAGGAAGGTGTGGACAAAGCTACCCACATCAAGCAACTGGTAGGTCACGGCTGTATTCGCCGGGCTGTGATGGGCAGCGAGAACCGGGAACCCACCGCCCAAGAACTGGAAATGATGAAGGATCTTCTGCGGGAAGCCATGGAAAATGGCGCGGCAGGTCTTAGTAGCGGCCTTGTATATCCCCCCGGTGTGTTCACCAAGTCGGCTGAACTGACGGAGCTTTGTAAGGTTGTTGCCGAATATGGCGGTGTATATACCTCCCATATGCGGGATGAAGGCGAGGGCGTTTTGGTGTCTGTCCGGGAAACATTGGACACGGCGCTGGCTGCCGGCTGCCGGTTGAACATCTCCCACCTTAAGGCAATGGGCACATCTGCTTGGGGCATGTCCGCAAAGGTGTTGGAAATGATCGAGGACGCAGCTGCCAAGGGGCTGGATGTGGTGTACGATGTGTACCCCTTTACCGCATCTATGACCTCGTTCCAAGCCTGCCTGCCTCCCAAGGAGCATACCTTTACACGGGAGGAGCGGACAGCCCGCCTGAAAGACCCGGTGATCCGTGAGCAGATCAAACAGAGCTTGTTGGCAGGTGAGAGCGTGAAGTTTTCCTCACTGCGCAGCTTGGATGATGTGCTGATGATCGATTGCCCGGTAACGACCCAGTACCGTGGAAAGACCGTGGCACAGGTTGCTCGCGAACAGGGGATCGACCCGCTGGACGCCATGCTGGATATTCTGGCGGAAAATGCCTGCGCTACCAACTGTGTGTATTTTACCATGAACGAAGATGATCTGACAGCGTTCTTCCTCCATGATCGGGCAATGGTATGTACCGATGGGTTGGTACATAGTTTGACGGAAACCACCCATCCCCGTGGCTTCTGTGCGTTCCCCCAAGCCATTGATTTGTTTGTTCGTAAGAAAGGCTGCATCAGCTTGGAAAAGGCCATCCACAAAATGACCGGCTTCCCGGCAAAGTGGCACGGCTTTGCCAATAAGGGTGAGCTCAAAGACGGCTTCGATGCGGATGTTTTGATCTTCGATCCCGAAACCGTTGCCCCCGGCTTTACCTACGGCGAAAATATCCGCCTGTGCTCCGGCATCGAAAAGGTATTCGTTGACGGCGTGCTGACCTATGAAAACGGCGCTTTGACCGGCGCTTATCCCGGTCGTTTTATTCCGAATAAGTAAATTACATTAAAGGAGTGTACATATTATGAAAATCGAAGGAAAAGTTGCAATCGTTACCGGCGGTGCTTCCGGCTTGGGCCGTGCCACTGCTGAGGCACTGATCGCCAATGGCGCCAAGGTCGCTATCTGGGATATGAATGAGGAACTGGGCAATCAGGTGGTTGCCGAGTTGGGCGAGAACGCCATGTTCACCCAGATCAATGTGGCTGACGAGGCTGCTGTGGAAGCTGCTGTGCAGGCAGTTGTGGAGCGCTTCGGTGCGATCCATATCTTGGCGAACATTGCCGGCATTGCCCGCCCCAAGACCGTCATCAACCGGGAAGGCCCCACTGCTTTGAAGGACTTCACCGATGTGATCGACATCGATCTGGTAGCACCTTATAACATCATCCGTCTGGTGGCTTGGGAAATGTCCAAGAACGATCCCGTTACCGATGACGGCGAGCGTGGTGTCATCATCAACACCTCTTCCGCTGCTGCTTATCATGGTCAGCGGGGTCAGCAGTCCTACTCTGCTGCCAAGGGCGGCCTGAACTCCATGGCGTTGCCCATTGCCCGTGGTTTGGCCCGTAACGGCATCCGGATCGCCGGCATTGCTCCCGGCCTGTTTGAGACTCCCATTTATAAAAAGCAGGAGACCATCGATGCGCTGATGAAGGACTGCGTATTCCCCGTCCGCTTCGGCAAGCCCCATGAGTTTGCAAGCCTGCTGCTGGAGGTCGTCCGCAACTCCATGATCAACGGCACCACCATCCGCTTAGATGGCGCTGTCCGATTCTAAAAGAGGGTTCAAAATGAGAGAAGTAGTATTTGTAGATTTTGCCCGAACTGCATTCGGCAACCGGGGCGGCGCTCTGCGTAGCTTTGCTGATGTGGATCTGGGCGCAGCCTGCCTGAAGGCATTGGCTGAAAAGAGCGGTATTTGGGAAAAGGGCGGCAAGGAAGCTGTAGATTCCATTTTCTCCGGCGCAGCTCTGCGTTCTAAGATTTCCGGCGCACCTACTGTGTACATGGCTCGTAAGGCCGGCTTCCCGGAATCTACCGAGGCACATCAGGTTGAGATGCAGTGCGGCTCTGCCATCACCTCCATCAACCACGCCGCCTTCCAGATCGCGCTGGGCTACGCCGATGTAGCCATGGCTGGCGGTATCGAATCCCACAGCACCCGTCCTGTGTTCATGTCCAGTGTCACAGACCCCTACAAGGGCTTGGCACCCCAGTGGCTGCCCATGGGCCTTGCTCCCTCCCCGGAGCAGAATCTGCCCATGCTGCGCATTGCCGACGATATGGCAAAGAAGTGGGGCGTTACCCGCGCCGAGTGTGACGACTTTGCTCTGCGTAGCCAGCAGCGGTTGGCAGCCGGCTATGAAAGCGGTCTCATTGGCGATGAGATCATTCCCATCGTCATCCCCGGCACTAAGAAGACCCCTGAGATTGTCATCGATAAGGATGAATTCCCCAAGCCCCAGTCCACTTTGGAAGGTCTTGCAAAACTGCGCACCATCAATGAAGACGGTGTTACCACTGCCGGTAATGCTTCCGGCTTGAATGACGGCGCTGCCTTTGTGCTGATGATGACCGCAGAGAAGGCCAAGGAGCTGGGCTATACCCCCTATGCCCGTTGGGTCATGGGCGCCGATATCGGTGTCGAGCCCCGGTACATGGGCATCGGTCCTGCCTTCTCCAATGTGAAGGCACTGAAGCTGGCTGGTCTTACTGCTGCGGATATGGATGTTTGGGAGTGCAACGAAGCCTTTGCCGCCCAGAACTTGTCCGTTATCAAGGAAATTGAAAGCCAGACCGGCTTTACCATCGATCAAGAAAAGTGGAATCCCAACGGCGGTGCTATTGCCATCGGCCATCCCAACGCTGCATCCGGCGCCCGGATCGGTATGTTCGCCATGAAGCAGCTGGAAAAGACCGGCGGTAAGTACGGTATTTTCTCCTCTTGCTGCGGCGGCGGCCACGGTACGACCACCATTATTGAGAACCTGAGAAGATAAGGAGGTGCAGGAAATGACTGAAAGAGAAGTTGTAATTGTTGACGGCTGCAGAACAGCCTTCGGTAAAAAAGGCGGCGGCCTGAAGGATTTTGCTGCATCTGAATTGGGCGGCATTTGCGTCAAAGCGCTTTTAGAGCGCAGCGGCATCGTAGAGCGTGGCGGCAAGGTGGATTCCCTGCTGGCCGGTATGGCAATCAACGATACCCGTTCCAATGCCACTGCCCGCTACATTGCCCAGCTGGCAGGCCTGCCTTACGATGTTTCCGCTACCTTTGTGGAAATGCAGTGCGGCTCCGCGATCACCAGCTTGAACCATGCAGCATGGAAGATCAAGATGGGCGTTAGCGATATTGCCATCGTTGGCGGTGTGGAATCCCACAGTAATTTGCCCACCTTGTTTGCTACGGATATGACTCCCTACCGGGATCGGGTGATGCCTATTACCCGGCATCTGTCTCCCTTTGCAGAGCAGGATACCAACATGATCCAGAACTCTGATAAGATGGCAGCCCATTGGGGCATCGAGCGTGCGGCCTGTGATGAATTTGCAGTGCGCAGTCAGTACCGGTTGCAGGCAGCTTATGAAAGCGGCCTGATTGGCGGTGAGATCGTGCCTGTTACCATTCCCGCTACCCGGAAGACTCCGGAAATCATCATCAATAAGGATGAGCACCCCCGTCCCACCGTCACGCTGGAGAAGATCAGCGCTATGAATCCCATCTTCCCCGGCGGCGTTACCACAGCTGCCAATGCATCCGGCACCAATGACGGCGCAGCCTTCCTGCTGGTGATGACCGCAGAAAAGGCAAAGGAACTGGGTTACACTCCCTATGCCCGTTGGGTGGGCGGTGCCCACGCCGGCATCCGTGCCGATCACATGGGCGTGGCAGCATCCTATTCCAACCTGAAGGCTGCCAAGCAGGTGGGCCTGAAGCTGAAGGACTTCGATGTGTTCGAAAGCAACGAGGCCTTTGCAGCCCAGCAGCTGGCAGTGATTAAGGATATGCAGGAGGCCACCGGCGAGATCATCGATCAGGAAAAGTGGAATCCCAATGGCGGCGCTATCGCCATCGGTCACCCCAATGCCGCGTCCGGTGCCCGGATCACTTGGTTTGCGATGAAGCAGCTGGAAAAGACCGGCGGCCGTTACGGCTCCATCTCCTCCTGCTGCGGCGGCGGCCAAGGCTCCACGGCGATCATTGAAAACCTGCGCAGATAATTAATATGTTTCCAGATGGGGGAGGGGCAATGCCCCTCCCTCTTCCCGTTGCACGGGAAATGTACCGGAACGCCGCCTAAGGTTAACAATTGAAAAAACGGAAATGTAAAATGTGGTTGACACCCATTTTGTCCTGTGGTAAACTGCAAGAAAATCCATGTGGGCGCACTGTGTCGCCTTGCGCGATGCCGATGATCCCATCGGCTGTTTTTTGTTGGAAGGGAAGCGTTTTTATGATCAGAATCGGAATCGTTGGTTACGGCAATCTTGCCAAAGGCGCGGAATGCGCCATTGCCCAGAATCCGGATATGTGCTTGGCGGCGGTGTTTACCCGCCGGGATCCGGAAACTGTGCAGATTACGACCCCGGATGTGCCGGTGGAGCATATGGACGAGATCTTGAAATGGAAGAATAAGCTGGATATTTTGCTTCTTTGCGGCGGTAGTGCTACAGATCTGCCTGCCATGACACCGGTACTGGCAAAGGATTTTAATGTGGTGGACAGCTTTGATACCCACGCCAATATCCCTGCTCATTATGGGGCAGTGGACGCTGCGGCGGTGCAGGGCGGTCATATTGCTGTGATTTCTGCAGGCTGGGATCCCGGTTTGTTCTCTTTGAATCGGCTCTTCGGGGCGGCTGTGCTGCCGCAGGGTAAGGACTATACCTTCTGGGGAAAAGGCGTCAGTCAGGGTCACTCCGATGCGGTCCGGCGGATTCCCGGGGTCGCAGATTGCCGCCAATATACCATTCCGGTGGATGCCGCTATGGATGCGGTGCGCAGGGGAGAGGATCCGGTACTCACCACCCGGGATAAGCATACCCGCTACTGCTATGTGGTAGCGGAAGAGGGGGCAGATCAGGCGGCCATCGAAAAAGCCATCAAAACCATGCCCAACTATTTTTCCGATTACGATACCACCGTGGAATTTATTACCGCCGAGGAACTTGCCCGGGATCATAGCGGCCTGCCCCATGGCGGCAGTGTGATCCGCAGCGGCGTTACCGGCTGGGATAAGGAATGTCGGCAGACCATGGAGTTTAAGCTGACTTTGGATTCCAATCCCCAGTTTACCGCAAGCGTGCTGGTGGCAGTTGCCCGGGCGGCTGTAAAAATGTATGAGCGAGGGCAGCGAGGCTGTAAGACGGTGTTCGATATTGCGCCTGCAGATCTGAGCAGCCTGTCTCGGGAGGAATTAATTGCCCATTTGCTGTAAAAAGAATGTTATAAAATTAGTCCGGAAAGGCATCTGATGTTTCCGGGCGCTTGCCCCATCTATGCCGGCGAAGCCATGCGTTTCAAGTGAATTTACAGGATCATGGCGCTGACTGGGGAGAAAACATTGTGTTTGTCCGCTAAGAACAGTGATTATACAGAAAACCCCGTCGGTTTTAAAACCGACGGGGTAAGTATTTTACAGAAGTTCGTCCAAAGCCTTGCGAAAAATCGGACCTAGAATATCATAGCCTTCCTGATTGGGGTGGACCTTGTCATCCACAAAAATATCCTTGCGGACCTTTGTGTAGTCGCCCACATCCTCAGGGGTCTCGAAAAACTCCGGCTGATTCCAAAGCTCGATCACCTTGGTGTCCGGGTGGGACTGGGCATAGACCCGGATCCATTCCCGGTACTCCTTGCTCTTGTGCAGGTTGCCGTTCCACTTTTCAGGTACGGTGGTGTTGGCAAAGCTGGGACGGGGATGGTCCTCTACAATGAACAGCTTGATACCGGGGAAATCCGTTCTTGCCCAGTGGAGAATCTTTGTAAGGTTTGTCAAGGTCTGCTGCAGGTCATAGCCATACATGCCGTCGTTGGCCAATGTGGCAATTACCAAGGCCCGGGGTTCCCAAGGACGTACCATACGGGGATAATAGTACAGGAGCTCTTCAGAGGTAGAGGTGCCAAAACCGTGGTTCACCACAGCCAGAGAGCCGTCCTTCATACGGATGTCCTCGTCCATGCGGCGGTAGCCGTGATTGGGGCTGCCCCAACGGGTGAACAGGGAATGACCGTAAAACAGAATCTTGCCTTTCTCAATGGGCTCCTGCTCATAGGCGACAATAGAACTTTCCAACGCTTTCAGATTTTTCTCGATATTAAACATGTTGCGATCTCCCTATAGTATTTCGGCCAAAACGTTTGTCATGAAATCTTTATAAATATCATAACCAAGCTGGTTGAAGTGAATTTCATCTTCCACGTAGATATCTTCCCGGATCTTTTCCCGATCAAAGATACCGGCATCTGCAGGATCTTTCCAGAAGCCTGCGCAATCTGCATGGCAAATCATCTTGGTATCTTTGTGTCTTGCACAGTACTCCCGGCAGAGCTGTTGGAATTCCTCGCAAAAACGAGTGACGAAGTCATTGTTGTATTTTAAGGTGGGGCGGGCATCGCATAAGTATAGCCGGATGCCGGGGAAATCTGTCCGGGCGGCTGCCAGCAGCTTTGCCAGATTGGTCATGATCTCGTTGGGACTGTAACCCCAGCCGCGGTCGTTATGTACAATGGAGATAACCAGCGCCCGAGGAGCCCAAGGCTTGATGGCGCGGCCATAGTAGTAAAGAAGCTCTTCGGCGGTGGAACTGCCAAAACCGTGGTTAATGCAGGCCAAGCTACCGTCCTTTGCGCGGATATCCTCTTCCAGCGGGCGCATGCCGTATTTGGGGCTCCAGCGGGTAAATCCGGAGGAACCGTAAAACAGAATCTTACCGGTTTGAATAGGCTGCTGCTCAAATTCCAAAATTCTTTTTTCCAATCGGTCGAGGGGTACGCGGGGTTCGAACATAGATTATGACGCCTCTCTTTCGGGATAGGGTATCGGTAAAATGAAGGATCCGTTGCAGACTCAGTTCATTATACATGATTGCAGAATTGATTGCAATACTTTGTTGCCTGTATAGGAAAAATCGGGGAAAATGCATTTTGGGCATTTTCCCCGATGTGAAAGGCTTGATTAACTGCTTTTCTGATTGGTGTTTGCGTTGAGCGTTCTGGCGCTTTTGCGGCCTTCGGGACGGATCTCTCCTACGGCAATCAAGGACCGTTTCGTGAGGCTGGGGCCGACCAGTTCATAGATGAGCACGGCGAAGAGTACCACGTTTCTGGTCAAATCCCCTTGGGGCAGGGAAGCGGCGGTTAACGCCATGCCCAGCGCGACGCCGGCTTGGGGTAAGAGGGTAATGCCCAGATTGTCGGTAATGGGTTTATCCTGCCGGGTTAAGCGGCAGCTAAGATTTGAGCCGTAATACTTACCGGCGGATCGGGCGAGAATGTAGATCACACCGATCAGCAGGGTAATGGGGCTGGCAAGCACATTCAGATCCAGTTCAGCGCCGGAGATGACAAAGAACAGAATGTTTAGAGGCATCGTCCAGCCTTCCACACGGTTCATTAGTTCTTCTGAGGTGTCGCAGATGTTGCAGAAGATTGTGCCGGTCATCATGCACACCAGCAACAGCGAGAAACCGCAGTGAATAGGACCGATTTGGAATTTCAATGTGGAAAGACCCACGGTCAGTAGAACAAAGGCCACAGAGATGGTCATGCGCTTACTGCGGGAGTGGAAAAACTGCTCTACCCAGTTTAGAAGCCAACCCATTGCGGCCCCGAGACCTAGGGACAGAATAATCTCCAAGAGGGGTTCGACTACAACAGCCAGCAGGCTGACATGTCCTTGGGACAGGGCGGTGGCGATACCGAAGGAAGCAGAAAACAGCAATAGACCAACCGCGTCATCAATGGCAACAACCAGCATTAAAAGCCGGGTCAGGGGACCATCTGCTTTGTACTGGCGGACAACCATCAAAGTGGCTGCCGGTGCGGTGGCAGAGGCAATGGCGCCTAAAATAATTGCACTGGGGAGGGAAATGATATTGGGGAAGCAAAGATGCAGCAAAATCAGTACGGCATCCACCAGTAAGGTGGTGATCACCGCCTGCAAAATGCCGATGGTGATGGCTTTGGCACCGGTGGATTTGAGCTGACTCAGTCGGAATTCATTGCCGATGGTAAAGGCAATGAAGCCCAGCGCCGTTTGCGTTACAATGCTGAGTGTTTCTACTTGTTCCAAAGAATTGAAGCCGAAACCGGGCAGCCGAATGGAGCCAAGACAGAAAGGACCCAGTAAGAGACCTGCGATAAGGTATGCGGTGACAGCCGGCAGATGGATCAGTTTGGTCAGTCTGGAGAGCATCAAACCGCCCACCAAAGCGACAGCCAGACAGATCAGGTAGGTTTGCATTTAAATTCGCCTTCTTTTATAAGAAATAGAGATGACTTTTGACCTGCCGTATCATATACCCTTGCGCAGAAAAAAACAAGCGCAATAAGTGCCAAACTTTAATGAATTTACGGACTTTCTTTGGGCTATTTTGTCGATGTTTGTTCATCTTAGTTATAATTTGCAAAACCTGTCGGTATCATTGTGCGGTGTTTGTTCCCGGGAAAGTAAACGGTCGAGGGGAAAGTGCCTTTTACGGAAATCTTTTTGCTTTTCATAAATGAGAACCATTGTAAAAAAAGCGAGAAAACTACTTGACAAATGATAATCCTGTGCTATAATACAAAAGCTGTCTGCAATCGCGGACGCAATATGGGGGTATAGCTCAGCTGGGAGAGCGCTTGAATGGCATTCAAGAGGTCAGCGGTTCGATCCCGCTTATCTCCACCAAACTTAATTCCGGAAACTCACCGTTTCCGGAACTTTTTTGTTTATAAAACCATATTTTCACCTCCAAAATCGTATTTTTCCAAACCCGCCCCGAAACCCCAGCACTAAATTTCGAAACACTTTTAACACGAGTTGACACGAGTTTAATTCATGTCGAATTCATGTCGAGGTTTTGCATTATTTCTTTTAGGGCCAATTTATCGCCCAAATTTCGTCCGTTACGTTTTTCTGGCACGTTGCGTCCGTCTGTCAAACCAACTTTCTATCTGACCTCTTGAATCACGTTCAAACACATTCAAGAGGTTACGCCTCCTTTCCTTTTCTTTTTATATAACGAAAGAAGAGTGTGCCGTTTATCGGTACACTCTTCTCTGCTATAACATATAATTTTGAATACATTACAGTATCTTATAAAGCAAAAACACCAATGCTGCAAGCACCAAACTTGCCAAAGTACCAAGGAGGTACTTATTTCTGAACTCGTCTTTTTCTAGATCTTTTGATCTTGCCCAAGTTTTTACAGTGATAACAACCGCAATTGCTGCTAAATTTCCAAGGTAAGCAAATACTACAACCAATACTCTTTCGAGAATTCCAATAACTGATCCAACATCAAATAAGCCGATTTCGGTTGTATCCGAGAAAATGTCTTTCATCACTTTGTTTATCAAAATTGAACAAGGTGAAATTAGCAATAAAACAACCAGGGCAACTTTTAATGGGACAGTGTAGGCAGAAATATCAGCGGTAAAACTACCCCATCTAAACAAGAAATACAAAACACTGATATGTACCGCTTGATCACCAAGGAACACAAGAGTATTTTTAAATTTCTTGTTAGCGCAACACGAAATCATATCAACAACAGCGTGGGAAATGAGAAGAACGCCGAATGTAATTGCTACCGTTGCAAAATTTGCGACAAAGAACAAAGCCAAAAATGGAATCGCATAAATCAGGCTGTGGATAATAATATACCCCAGTTTAAACTTTGTGTCAGCGGTACACTTCTTGGTTTGTTTGCACCGGTTGCATTCGGAACTGATCTGGGCACCTTTACACTTAGCTACCTTATCAGTTTGCAAATAGAAGTCACCAATCAAATGGAGAATCAGCAATAGTATAAAATTAATCATAATCTCTCTCCCAGCATTTCATATATGGCCCTGTCCATTGTTCGGCTTTCCTTAATCTTACCCAATGAAACATATCGATCTATGTTTTGCCGACTCGTGTTCATTATTTGAGCAATAATTGTTGACATGCCGCGTATCCAGTATTCTTCCATAACAAAGAACTTTTCAGAATAATCTCTTTCCTCATGTAAATTTCTTAGATCAAACAACATACCTAGATTGATATTCAGAAGATCCTCATCCCTATACCTACTAATCACTTTGTTCCAGCGTTCTTGATGAATCAGTTGAAGCCGATTATGCAAGATAAACTCATAAAATCCCGGATCTTCTTCAATTGCACAAATTGGTGAAATAATGTCTGCAACTAATTCTATCAAGCGTGCGATTTGTGATTGTTTAGATTTAATCTCAATGTTGGATGCACAGAATATATTTAGATATCTATCATTTGGAGACATTGTATTGAAGCATATGGCATTACTTTTTTTCTTTGTAATCGCCTCAATTGCATCACGTGCCAAGTAATATGCTGTACCATCAAACGCCGAAGACGACCATTCTTCTATATCGTACTTTATCTCTCCGTAGCCAATGCCACACCTGATTTTGATTGGATATATTAGTAACTGCAATTTCCTGATATATAAGAATGCTGATCGAACATCACGGAATAAACCTTGAAACTCATCACCCGCACTTGAAACAACTTCCTTTTTAATTGAGTCTCTAAATATATAATTAAGATATGAGATGCTTTCCATGAGCACTCTTTGGACATCGTATCTGTCTAGATAACGCCTTGAATCGACAACATCAAACATTACGGCCGCATATTTCACTGCCATACATCTCCTTTTTGCAATCTATTTACTTCCATTATACTCACTTTTTCAAAAAAAGCAACATCTAAACGTTGCTTTTTTAATTCGCAACGTTATTTCGTTGCGTTTCTTATTTGCAACGTTAATTCATTGCGTTATACTTTGGACAAAGTCTTAGATTGAAATTGCAGATAATTCTGCTATACTTATGTTAAGCAAATGCATCCTCATCCTGTAGGGAGGTCCTTTATGAAATTCAATCTAAACAGCAACCTTTTAAATGCATATAAAACTAGTAACAAAAATCCAAACTATTCTTTATCATTTCTTCTTAGTAGTTTGGACCTCAATTCCTGCAATTTAGCTATTGATCTAGTTAATACCTTTAATCTTTCTGGCGAAGCAACTGCCTTTGAGCTAGACAGCTCAAACACACAAACAATCCAAAAAATCTTCAAGAAAATTGATTCTTCTCTTGTCGAGCGCCTCTTATGGATCGCACTCTTCTTTCCGGAGATCTAATATGGGTAAAAGTAACGAAACATATATGCATGCATTGACGACTGTTGAAAACAATATATCGTCAACACTTGCAAATATACAGCTTTCCACTACCGATAATGCCCCCGTTCTGTCTATGAGTTCTTCCAATCTCGATGCATGGGATTATTGTTATTCTATCGCCATCGGTCTTGCAGGAGTTTTTATAGCAACAAACGAATCCTTTGCGCATTATCTAGATCAAATACATAAATCTGCTAGTTCTGCCACTGGCGATTATGATAGATTTCAAAGCTTTTTAGGAAATGCTCTGCATCACAAAGGTGACCATATAGATGCTATTGAACTTCCTTTTAAGAATAGGAACGGCGACAATGCCTACGCCCTTTTCCATAGACTGCTTTGGGGCCATGATATCTTTTCTGTGGGAGATGACAATCCTTTTTTCTTAATGATCAATCAGCAAGGTTTGTCAGGAATATTGCAGACTGTACGACACCTTTTAGCCGATACAACGTCAAAGCAAGGACTTCCTCTACCTGGAAGCTCATTTTTCGATGTAGTTGAGGGGAACGGTAAAACATCCAATTATCTTATACATATCGCCCAGCAACTCTCAAGTGAAAGTACCGGTACAAAAGCAAGTGCACAGGAGATATACTCACACATGATGACTATCCGTGCACAAGATGTAACTGCTGGTGTAGTAGTCAAGTTTGTAACGGAGCTTTACTTTCTTATCCGCAAAATTGAAAACGATATTCGCAGGGCAGAAATTTGTCTCATCGCCTATGCCGTCAATTTCTTTGGTGAAGCTGCGCTTGGATGCGTAAAGCAAAACGGAGTTCCCTATATCAACATTCCTCTAGCCGGTGCCATGGCTACCTCTTTTGCTCAATTTTGTTACTATAACAACAGGGAACTTCGCGGCATCACGGCAAAAACGGAAGATCTTCACGCCAAAGTGAACGAGCTAGAGAAAACTATTAATAAAAATCCGCTCACTCTACCAGCTATAACTTCCGCCGAAGAATACCTTTCGCTTTCTGCCAATGTAGATTCAAATGTGAATGAGTTGCTGGACTTCTTTAGAAAGGAAATACAATGAAAAAAATTCTTAATTGGATACTTTGGCCTCTAATTGCTATTCTGAGCTTTCTAATTGGTCTGTTTGCTCGACAGCCTGCAATTAATAAGCTAAAAAAACAAGTAACATTGCTACAACAGGATAATGAAAAGCTGCTGAATATAATTGAGACAAACCACCAGTCTTTTCAAGAATTGCTTGTCCAACATAAAGCTCTAAAGGCTATACAGATTAGTAAAAAGACAGCCCTCAAGGATCAAATGGTTGAAAACCTAATCATGCAATATGCCGTCAAAGAATACCTTACCCTATTGCTAAAATGCGGTAAGTACGGGCAAAAACTCGAAAAGGACGAACTTGTCTTTTTCAGTGCATTCGAAAAAGTGATTAACGGGAAAACTCTGTCTTCTGGCAACAAAGTAAATATCAAAGATTATATCCTTAGTCGGCATAAAGCCAATATCAAAAAATTACAAGAATGTGATTATTCCCATATTCTCAAAGAACTGCAAGAAACCCACTAATTATCATATAACAAAACAGCCCGGCAGAGTTACACTAACTCAGCTAGGCTGTTTCTTAATCTATAGCTATATCATATCTTAAAGCACAAAACTTCCGGTTTCGTGACTATCGATAGCAAACCTAAATAAATCACCTTTAACAATGGCTGCAAAGTAACCGTGATGCAAATCAGCGTAGTGCTTTTCAATCAGCCCCAATGTCTCCTTCATCTGCATCATTGCCGCCACTTCATGCTTGCAGGTGTAACCGCAGGGGCAAGAGCAAATCAAGTTGCGAATTTCGCCGTCTGTAAAATCAAACTCCACCTCATATGCGCGCTCGCCCTCTACAATGGCTTTGCCATGATCGTCATCCACGCAGATGTAGCGAACATGGTTGTCCATAAAGTACTCTCTTCCACGCTCCCAGACCTCCCGAGAGACTTTCATGTCACCCAGCTTGTCCAAGATGATCACAGTATCGTCGTTGCCGGTCTCGTACTCATCCTCTGCCTTCACCGGAGGCAGATACCATGTGCGGATTTTCTCGTAGGGCAACACGGATGCATTGAAGCTTACAAAATGAGAGCCAGCCATATGCATCTGGCCAGACACATTAGTATCCGCCATACTGATGACCTTCTTATAATCCGCCACCTTGATTTTGAAGTTCTTGTTGACTTCGCGGACAATGCCGCGGATTCCCTCCAGCTTGCCACCCACGAAAACAAAGTCGCCACGCTTCAAATCAAACTGATTATTGAAGTATGTAAGCGTCTGATTTTGCTCCGGGAAGTACACCTGCACCAAGCTCTTCACTGGCACAGTTGCCTGCTGAACCAGCGGCTCCATCTCCACCTTCTTGGACTCATCATTAAATACAAAACCAATAGGAAACTTCATTTTGTTTCCCTCCTTTCCTTTTGTGACGCTATTGTATCAAACTATTAGTCCAATAAAACGACACAATTAACGCACTTACTCTATTAGACTGCTATCCGCCATTTTTTCGTATAAATCAGCAAAAATCGTGCGAATCTATAATTTTTCTTGCCTTTGTCCGTAACTGCTGCTATAATAAATAACAACGCTGCCTGCGGCGCTGTAATAGTGCCGGCAGTTGTATACCAACACAAAAAGCCCTGCCGAATGCAGGGCTTTTACTTATTTACCGGAGGAATAGATATGGCAGTTAGTTATAAGAAACTCTGGAAACTTCTCATCGATAAGGATATCAAAAAGAAAGACCTCAGCGCAAAAGCGGGTGTCAGCCCTGCTACCATTACCAAAATGGGCAAAGGTGGGCATGTTACTACCGAAGTGCTACTAAAGATTTGCACCGCTCTTGATTGCGGCGTCGACGACATTATGGAGATTATCCCTGAATCAGCCCTATAATTATCCAATTTATCGGACCATATTATTTATATTCTTACAGTATGGTGCAACAGTTTACAAAATATAGAAAACGGAGCAGATAGACATGCTTTTATCAACAAACGAAATCGCGCAAAAATGGGGAGTTTCCGTCACATGGGTCACTATTTTGTGCAAACAAGGACGCATCCCTGGTGTAGTCAGGAAAGGAAATCGTTGGCTGATTCCGGAAGATGCCATCAAACCCGATGACAAAAGAAAGAACAAAACCGCTATTTCAACCGCTCGCTTTAAGTTTATCGATCTTTTTGCCGGTGTTGGTGGTTTCCATCAGGCTATGCGTTATCTTGGTGGCGAGTGCGTAATGGCAGCTGAGATTAATCAGGAATGCGTCAAAACATATAAATTGAATTTCAAAACTTCTGAAAAGGAAATCCGTGGCGATGTCAAAAAGATTGATCCCACAACCATCGCCCCCTTTGATGTCCTTTGCGCCGGATTCCCTTGCCAGCCTTTCAGTAAAGCTGGTGCGCAGCAAGGTTTTCAGGATAAAACCCGAGGCAATCTTTTCTATACCATCATGGACATTCTTGATGCACATCCAGAGGTAAAATTCGTCATTCTTGAGAATGTAAGAAACCTGGCAGATAAGTCCGAGAACTGGGATATTATAACATCGGAGTTGATGAAACGTAATTTTTACATTACCAAAGAACCTGTTATTCTCTCCCCTTCAGACTTTGGAATCCCTCAAATCCGCGAGCGTGTTTACATTCTTGGCATTCGGAAAGACATCCGTAATGAAACAATTCTTTCAAATGGTTTCATCCATTTCGATGATCTAGATTTAGAAAAGCATATGCGCCCTTGTAAAATGGGTGATGCATGGACTATTCTTGAGGATAATGTGGATGATTCCTATATTATTACACCCGAACAAGAAAGAATGATTTTTGCTTGGGATGAATTCCGCAGGGGAACCGATATTAAAGTGATAGGCTTCCCACTCTGGCTAGATAGTTTTGGCTTGGGTGTCGATGATGACAAGACTGTTTTCGATGCACAGGGATATGATGATATGCCAAAGTGGAAAAAGCGATTCCTCGAAAACAATCGCAAGTTCTATTTAGAACACAGAGAGTTTATTGATCCGTGGGTCGAAAAGTACGACATGACCAACAAGATTAAACTTTTCAAAAAATTTGAATGGAACTGTGGAACAGACGTTGACAATATCAAGAACTGCCTTATTCAGATTCGGCAATCCGGTATTCGAGCAAAGAGACCTACATATTATCCCTCACTTGTCGCTATTGTCAACACCCCAATTATTTGGGACGAAAAGAAGGGGCACTTCCGGAAAATTACGCCCAGAGAAGCAGCTAACTTACAGAGTTTCCATGCCAGCTACAAGTTCCAAGGAACCGATGCAATCATCTATAAACAATTGGGTAACTCTGTTAATGTACGTATTTTAAAAATCCTTGGGGAAAGCCTTTTCTCCTTAGCAAACGAAGGATGGGATGGTGAATTAGATGGCTAAAAGCATCAACATTCGACCGACAACAAGTGTGTATGCGACATACAAAAATATTCGATATGATCCCTGGACAGCTATCGCTGAATTTGTTGATAACTCTACGCAAAGCTATTATGACAATGTCGCCAAATTGGAAGCTACAAAATATTGGTCCGGTCTTCAAATTGATATCGAATACAAGCGCGACAAAGTAAACGGCGATTATCTGATTATTCGAGATAATGCGTATGGTATGGATTTCAATGATTTTCAGCGTGCAATCATGCTCGATAGCCCTCCTAAAAAAACATCCCGTAGCGAATTTGGCATGGGCTTAAAAACTGCAGCATGTTGGTTTGGTAAGCGCTGGAGTGTAGAATCTGCAGCATTGGGTTCTGGTATCAAATATAGAACTACTGTGGATGTGGAAGCACTTAGCAAATACAAAAATGAAGAGATCACAGTAGAAGAAATTCCATGCAGCAAAAAGGAACACGGCACCACTATTACTATCAGAGATTTGAACCGCACACTCTCCGGAACACAAATCGGCAAAACTAAGGATCAGTTGCGTGGAATGTATCGTTCTGATATTCGTTCAAGTAAAATCCAGATTCTTTATAACGGAGTTGCACTCGTATACGAAACACCGAAAGTCCTTACCGAAATGCTCCCTGACGGTTCTGAGAAGGTCTGGAAGAAAGACATCGACTTCACATTTGACTTTAACGGTCAAACCAAGCGTGTTTACGGCTTTATCGGCCTTCTTGAAGAAGGTAGCACATCTGGCGCTGGTTTTACATTGATGCGGTATGGTCGCGTAATTGTTGGTGGATATGAAAATGGTTATAGACCAGAAGAAATCTTCGAAAAATCCAACTCTTATGTTTATCAGCGGCTATTTGGCGAACTCAATCTCGATGACTGGAAGGTAACACAAACAAAAGATGCTTTTGACCTGTACGGCGGTCTTGAAGATATTCTCATTGAGAAACTGAAAGAAGTTTGTGAAGACTATCGCAAAAAGGCGAAGGAATATCGTAAACGCCCGAAAGTTACAATCAAAACTGGCATCGACACCTTGGTAAACACTTTCACCAACGCAGGAGTTATCGATGAAGTTGAAGTCACCTCCATCCCAAGTAATATTAATACTGACAGTAGTAATACTTCTCTATTTGATGATGAACCGGAAGCCGAAACTGAAGTACCAGCAGAACTTGATCCTACCGATATTGAAATCGAAGGAGAAAACGGCAAACGCCTTGTTTTCAAATGCAATGGAGAAAAATATGTCTTTAATTTCATCCTGAAGAAAAACGACCCTAATAGTCGCTGGCTAAATATTGGCATGAAGGATGACGAGTACATAATCGAATGGAATATTCGGCATATGTTCTTTAAGCCCTATATCAATGACGAGCATTTTCTCACTATTATGGAGCAATTCACCTTTGCCTTAGCTCTTTCAGAAATTGAAGCTTTGCGGTTAAGCACCGATGGAAAAATCGATCCCAGCAGTATTCGAATGAAGATGAACGATACCCTGAAAGCTGTTATAACGGAGGAATAATCATGAGTGAAAATATCGATATGAGTTATTACACTCCCGATAATGAAACTTGGGCAGTTTCTTTGGATGGTCGCTATATGACCGCTATACAAAACTATCTGGAAGCAGATGGAATCCCTTCTATTGGTGTTGCCAAGATTGTAGAAAATGCAGCTAAGACCCTTTCGTACTGCCCAGATCCAGAAGGAACAGACCAATGCCAAAAAACTGGTATTGTAATTGGCAAGGTTCAGAGCGGTAAGACCTCTAACTTTATTTCCATTACTGCTCTTGCCTTTGATAATGGCTACGACATCGTCGTTGTACTGGGCGGAACTAAGAAGCCTCTTGTTACTCAGAACAGAGATCGCATCAAAGAATACTTTGACGCAACGAAAGAGGTTCTGGTCCTTGATACTACAGATTTCAAGGATCAACTCACGGCTCAAAAGATGCATCAGTTTAAAAAGATGGGCAAAAAGGTTGTAATTGTCGCATTGAAAAGTCCTGCTCAAATTAACTATATCGCAGAGAGCATTTTTGATGATCCTATTTTGGCCGAGAAACCCACCCTCATTATCGATGACGAAGGTGATGAGGCATCTTTGAACACCCTTGTAAAGAAAGGCAAAAAGAGTTCCACCTATTTGGCCATTGAAGGACTAAAGTCCCGCCTCAATCGTCATTGCTTCCTTTCTATCACCGCAACCCCTCAGGCCAACCTTCTGATTGATACCTTGGATGTCTTATCCCCAGACTTCGGCGTGCTTGTAGACCCCGGAAAAGGTTATTGCGGCCTGGATGTGTATCACAGTGATAATACTTATACAAGAAAGATTTCAGACAGCGAAACCTCTTTGCTTGATGATGGCATTCCCCAATCATTCATCGAGGCCATTTCTATGTTCTTCGTAGCATGCGCTATTTTCAAGAATCGCGGCAAAAAACCTGGTGACAAGCTTTCTATGCTTGTTCATCCCAGCCAGTTAAAAGCTGATCATGAAAAAGTCTTCCAAAAGGTAGAGACACTGATCAATGACTGGTGCCAGCGTTCTGAGAATAAAAACGACATTGCTTATGCATCGCTGAAGAAGACGCTGTTGGCTGCCTACAAAGAATATGAGTCCGCTGGCGTAGAAGGTATGCTTCCTTTTGACATATTGGAAGATGACATTATCGAAGCAATTAATGTGTGTGGACGGCACAAAGTAAATGGTGACAGCGTTCCAAAAGGTGCCGATGATATATACGACTACAATTTGTATGTCGGTGGCACAATGCTTGGACGAGGACTGACACTCAAAGGACTGGCTATCACCTATATCATTAGAACCGCTAAAGGCGCATCTACGGTAGATACTGTGCAGCAGAGAGCTCGTTGGTTTGGATACAAGATGAAATACCTTGACCTTTGCCGAATCTTTGCAGTAGGTAAGATTATCAAGGAGTTCCGTGAAATCCGAGATCATGAAGAAGATCTTTGGGAGACAGTTCGTCAAGCCAATTGTCAAGGTACTCACTTCAAAGATATGGCTCGCATCTTTGCACTTAGCGACGATCTGAAAATGACTCGCAGCGCTGTTGCAAAAACCGATCATTACTCATTTAAATTCTGGAACAAACAAAGAGAGTTCCAAAATATTCAAGAGTATATTGATAGCAACAAAAGGATTCTTGAAGCATTTAGAACAAAGTACTCTGCTACTCTGGACATTAGGCAATTTGGCGAAGGCTCACCATATGCTGTTATTCCTGGGATAGATTTTTCCGAAGTCAAACAAGAAATATTTGATAAATTTTGTTTTGTTTCTGGTGAAAAATTCAATCGTTCCGTCGTGGATAAACTCGAAATTTTGCTTAATCGTAAGAACCTAAACCCCAAGGTCGACATTATTTGGATGCGAGATGGCGCATTTTCGCGCCATGCTATTGACTGCGGACATATCCCCAATTATAGTGTTGGTCGTCGTCCCAAGGACCTCAAAAAACCTGCAACATATCTTGGCGACGACTATCAGTTCGTGACGCCTGATACTATGCAACTGCAGATCCATGCAATTTATGACACCAACACACAGGTGGCCAGTCCCACATTGGCTTTTTACATTCCCAAAAATGTTATTGAGCAATTAACTAACCTTGTCATTCGCGCTTAAGAAGGAGGGATCCTATGAACATCGTTGATTTGTTCCGGCTGCATTTTGGGACAAACACCCCCGCCACCAACGATTTTTCGTTAATTGAATATGGTTCCAGAATTCTTATCGGTGTGGATAAAGCTTCTTATGTTTGTGTCGTTGTAAAATCTGCAAATCCTAACAGATTTCCATTAAAACATAAAACGCAGAACATGAGCATTGAATGCAATGTCAAAGTCCATTATAGTCTTCATGGCAATGCATTTAACGATGTGGTTCATATTATTCGTTGCTTGTCGGAAAAACAGCGGGAAAAAGAATTGTTTCTTGAACTTGCGGCCGTATTAATCCAAGAGAGCGATGGATCTGAAGAAGCAATTATGGATACCTTCAACACGCTTCGTACATTTTTTAACGACAAGAAGGAAGTTTCGGACAACGAACTTATAGGTTTATACGCAGAATTGTACACAATCTGTCGATACGAAGCATGTATTGGGCTAGGCAAATATTGGCAGTCACGCGATCGCATGAAGTTTGACTTCTCAATTTCTGATAAAATCAAGCTTGAAGTTAAAGCAACAACCAAAAACTCTCGGACACATCACTTCCGTCATGAGCAATTGATGACCGAACTATACGACATCTATGTTCTATCCTATATGCTTAGGTACGATGACGAAGGTCTTTCCCTATACGACGTCTTAATCGCAAGCAAGCGTATTCTCGAAGTTGATTCGCGAAAACTTATTAAAATCAATTATATTCTCAAAAATGTGAGCGAAGATCGACTGAAAGGAATGCGATTCAACAAGGAGTTCACCGAATCCCATAGACATTTTTATCAAGCTGCGGATATTCCCAAATTCAACCAAGTTGCTCCTATGGGTGTGGCTAATGCTGAATATGATTGTGTCCTAGACACCGTCTCGTATATTGACGATCAGATGTTTATTGAAATTGTTGAATCCATAAAACGGGAGGTTCCCTATGTTTAAAACGTACGACTTGTTCGATCACAGAAGTATTGACGATTTGGTTCCTGAGATCGTTTACTACTACCTATTTCAGGGATTGAGTCTAACGGCAATTGAGGAAAAACTCTTCAAAACAGATGCATATCACGGCTGGCTCACCAAAGCTTTCTTAAACTATTATGGTATTGACACTGAAAAGGAAAATAAGGGTATTTACTTCAACAAGACTATGCCAGAAGTCGTTGACGTTTTGTATAAGAGTTCTAACATCGCACACGTCCGTGTTGCCAAGTTATTAAAGGAAAAGTATCTATAAATCTTATCTAAACGAAAAGAAAGGTGAGTTTCATGGCAACACTCGAACAGTTATTTAATAACGATATGAAGAATATCTACATTACCGCCAAAAAGGACCTCGGCTATAACGCAACGCGATTCTTGCAACTTCTTTCCCAAAAGGGCGGTGTTGAAACAGCTCGTCAGCTTATTGCTAAAGACGGTGGAACTTATGGGTTTGAAGTGTTATGGGAGGCTGGTCGGCTAGATTTATCCGTAGAAGCACTTGTTCTAGATCCTAAATATCTTCCCCTTTTTAGTGAAGCAGAACACGAAATATGTCGAGAACGGCTATTGCTGCATGGGTATTCTAAATAATCTATATCAAAAAGAGGTTTCGTACAAAAGCATGTACGAAACCTCTTTTAATTATTTCCTCGCATATCAATTCTGTCAGGCTGTGGATTTTTGCATTACCCCAATAGAATTGAGAGTACCCACCGCATTGGGCAGATAATTATTTTTCCTTTCTGACACCTTTAAATGGTGTGCCGTCTTGCTTGACATCCATAAAGCGACCAGTATTCGAATCGCGCTTTACCCATTGCTCTGTTTTAGGATTATAAGTTTGAGCGCGCTGTCTAACTGCACCGTTTCTGTGGCCGTCACCTTTAGGGGGATTTGTAGCCATAACAATTACCTCCTACATGCTATTGACAATTATTTAATAAGAAATACTTTTAATATGGTACGGAGCAAAACTAACTTTGCTTCGACCGTCCGTGTACGTAGCATCATTATAAGCGATTTGTAAATCGATCTTCTCCTCATTATCAGATCTAGAAACCAAAGCAGATGCTTTAATCGCCTGTGCAGGAATCTTAAAGAGGTGGATTTCTTTCTTCATCCAGTCATTCAAGATTAAGTACCAGTCCTGTTTTAATGCATCAAATAAAGGGTTGGCCCAATAATAGTTTCCCGCCTTATTTTTTGATGCAAACGTCACATTGTTATTAGTATAAATACCATCTCGCCGGAACAAATTTACTGCAGCACTTTTCGTAATGCGTCCATTTTCAACGCCCACAGGAACAGGTACCACCGGTTCGACCGGTGTCTGGACCTCAATCTTAGGTACATCCGCCACCAAGAAAGAAATGCTACCATCACGTACAACTCTTTTCAGCGCCATCTTTGTTACTACGCTTGCATCCAGACCGATTGTTTCAAGGATTTGTTCCGCCTCATGAAGTAACTGCTCGTCAACATAAATTGCATTTGCCATGTAAATCTCTCCTTTGTTTTTTGTTTGTGCGTTAACAATACCATAATCTTACCCGTTTGTCAATATGTTTTTATTTGTTTTTGTTTGTTTTTCTGGACAAGCAAAAACATCATCCAACTTGGTAGTACAAACTGGTTCTAATGCAAAAGAGGTTTCGCACATTTGATGCGAAACCTCTTTCTCAAATTTCAACAACTTCTTTAAAGCACTCTGCAAGCATAGATGATGTTTCCCAAGGTACTTGGCGAATTTGCTGATCAATAAAATCAAACACTTTTTGTGGGGACTGGATCGCCCATGTAACACCTAAATAAGCTTTAGACACTAGACGCGGCTTACCGATATACCGCGCTGCTTCAGGAGCAATCTCGTCAACAAACGCTCTGCTTTTATCCACTATGTTCTTATCATACGGATCTTCAGAAATTGCAGCAAGCATTAATGCCTCCAAGGCCCCCTGCTGGTTGTGGGGAATGACCTTCAAAAGAACAGATAGCTGCTTTTCCTCTGTATAACGGTTAACGTACCCTTGATCTACCCAAGCTCCATCTTTTATATTACCTGAAATTATTGGTAAGTCTGTACGAAAACTCTCTTCGATATCTGAGACCGTTTCGTCATCACGATCTACAATAATAGCAATTTTTGAAAAAGCATCGGCATCTACAAGAGGTCTTAGAATCTTTGTTTCAAAGAACGCCTTAAATCGACTTTTTGATCCTACCGCACAAATGAGCAAGCGTTCGTCATCTCGCTTATACCAAGAAACAGCTTCTTGGGCTTTCTCGTCTGCTATAATCCGTGCACCTTTTGGTGCAGCCTTAGTAAAGGTCCAACCACGAATCCTCTCCAAATAGTAACTTAACAGAATTGCGTCTGTCTTTCCTTCACATAGAATCAATTTATTCATACGCGCACCTCAAAGCCAAAGGCTTCACGGTTTTCAAAAACCTCTCGACCGGTTAACGTGCGTGTATAGGTTCTATCCCAACCTTTTTTCATTGTCATAACAGAAACATAATCTTCGCTATTTGGTTCGCTATAATCTTGTGTAGCTAATATTGCATCAACAGCTTCAATATTATGTGTTGTAATAAATAACTGCACATCATATCTGCTGCATGCTGTAACAAGGAATTGGAAGATATCGTTAAAATACTTTGCATGGATTGCTGTATCAATTTCATCAATTAGAAGCACTCCACCAGCAGCAGAAACGATCGCGTTGGCAAGAAGCAAAACTTTCTTTATGCCATCGCCATATGTGGAAACAGGCATATTCCCCAACACGCTATGTCGAATATACTCTACAGGACGATTGGTTTGTTCATTTTTTAAAATGAGCAAGTCTTCAATATCTGGGTCAAACATGCGAATGACATGGAGGCAAATTTCCTTATATCCATCGTTTCGCACAATGTTATTCAGCACATTGCTTTTGACGTGATCAATAGGAGATAAATACGTCATATCAATCAAAGATCCACGTACAACTTCTAGCCCATTAATCTTAGAATACTCATGGATACTAACCGGCTCATAGTAATATTCCCCGTCAACGCCCCATTTGATCTCTCCATTAAAGGCGGCAGCTTCACCTTCATAATATTTACGCCCTGAAGGGAACGAAAAATGTCTGTAATCACGTTCATCGAGCAATACTCTGGTTTGTTCACCATACATGCGATAATCAACCGGTCTTCCGTGATAAATTGCGTGAATCTCTATGCCTCGTTCTGAGTACCCTTCCTTGTACTGTGGGAATAACGCAAGGAAGTTATCAAATACAGATACTCGGTTGTATGCGTATGCACTTTCTCTTTGACGAGCTACACGTAAAGCATTCACTACACTTGCAGGAGATCGCAGCATAAGTAACGCCTCAAGTAACGATGTCTTGCCGCAGTTATTGTCTCCAACAATCAGATTAACATGGTTTAAATATGAAGCATCAAACGATTTGATACCACGGAAGGAATCGATATAAAATTTTTCCACATGTATCGCCATTACTCCTCCTCCTCTCCATTTGCAAAAGCAATCACAAGTCGCTTATTTAACCCGTCAGCAATTTTTTTGAGCGTCAAAATATTGGGCTTGCTATTTCCGGTTTCAAACTTACTAATGTTCGCCTGTGAAACCCCCGTAAGTTCCGCCAATTGTCCTTGCGTAATTCCTTGCTCATTTCTAGCTTCAATTATCATCTCTGCAATTTCCGCGAAGATATCATAATCTTCTATCCGGTCGTCTTTGCTTTCTTTTGTTATCTCTACTTTTTTTAGTGCTTGCTGCAGATATGCTTGAAACTCAGACATGATAACACCTCCTTGTAGCTATAATATATCGTTTCAAACATAAAAGTCAAGATAAAAATGTCGAATTTAACATAATATTTACTAAAAAATATCTAACAAACAATATTTCACCGTTTTATCTTCTATTAGAGTCTTTACTTTTCCCTAAAAACAATCTCTGCATACAAGAAGTCGTGAATAACCATCCTGACATGCATTGTTTCATCTTTTTCTATCCATGCAACGTATTTGTATTCGCCGTCTTGAACATCTGTCCAATTCATAACTACAAATTGTTGCTTAATTTGATTGTCACCACGAAACTCCTGCAAAACCGCTTCCAGAACATAGAGTTTGTTGTACACTCTAGAACCAATGATTGGAAGTTTTTTATCCATCATGGGAATAAAGTAATCAAACGCATCTCTTTCTAGTTTAGGCATATCGAAAGCAAAGGTGTATTTTACACTTACCGGTGTAGCCTCCCATATATCTGTTGAATATCCTTCACTTAACTCATACACACAGTGGCAAACTGCTAACTTTGTAAGCACTTTGCTTATTTTAATATTTGTAGGAAGCTCCTTACCATCGCAGTAAGCCACGAAATCTCTTTGTGCATCCAAAAACGCCTTGTTTTTATAAATGCGTTCCTTGTTCTCATCATTGATTGCATTGCTTCGCCCAGAGATATATTTCATGGCATCAATATACACTTCTGTATACAGTTCATCATCAGAAAAGCCATTATTGCATTTTTTACACGCAGGGAGAACCCGTAAATCTTCAGGATATGGCCTGCGAAGAAAAACTCTGGATGGAGCATGTTCCCTCGTATCAGACCGCCCACCGCAATAGATGCAAAAATGTGTACCTTTCCTCGTGAAGGAAACATGAGGTAGCAATTCTGGTGGCCCCATATACTCTTTGAAACTAAATTCGCGCACAACATTGTTTTCGTCCATACCATTTCGCCCTGCTTTATCAAGAATTGAATCATTAAACATTATATCTGCTGAGCAAATAGATTTCAATAGCCCGCTAAATTCCATAGGATAAGAGATTCATTTTCAGTTCTTACAATTTATAATCCCCATATTAGAACTGAGTGAGCATAAAGAAAGTACAGATTAGGAATAACCCAATCTGTACTATTTATTTCTAACGGCCTGCCCCTATTAGATTCTTTATTCAGCATGTTGTTCCAAGTACGCCTCATGTTGCGCTAAAATTTGCTCACCCACACGCTGTGCTAACAGAACAGGAACTGCGTTTCCAATCTGCTTTCCAATTTCTTGCAGCGTACCCTCAAAAACATAATCATCGGGGAATGATTGCAATGTAGCAGCTTCCCGCAGGGAAATCGCACGATTCTGTTCTGGATGTCCAAATCTTCCGTTGGAAATACTAAAACACTTCGATGTTAGTGTTGGAGAAACTTGGTTCCATGCCATTCGCCCATAAACATCCGTATGGCCTACATGACCATTGATATGGCACGCTAATCGAAGCCTATCTGGCCAATCCGTACGGCTACCACCATCGTGCGGCGTTGCTTCGATACGTTGTGTATTCAGAGGGGATAGGTTTGCTGCACGATGATTTGCCACCTCTTCGTGTTCTTCTCCTGCTTCGAGCTGTGGATAATCATGTATTGCATCGTGAACAGTCACATAAGGAAGTAAGTCCCCACCGTGAGTCGCCTCTGGAAGCTCAGGAATAATCACTCTTGACGCTATCAGGATCAGTCTTTTTCGATTCTGGGGTACACCAAAGTCCTTGGCATTCAGCACATCGTAAACATATGCATAATGATTTTGTTGTAAAGTTGTAAGGAAGCGATTAAAAACCGCCTCTCCGCGTTTCTCAATTCCTGGAACATTTTCAACAAGTACATGCGCCGGTAGAATCTCCTCAACTAAGCGGCCAAATTCATCCAGCAAATTTACTGCTTCGTGTTCCTCGGTCGAATGCCGTTGGCTGCTGAAAGGTTGACAAGGTGCACATCCTACAAGGAGCAACTCATCCGTGTCATTAAGAATCGGATACTCTTCTAGAAGTTGGACTCCTGTAACCTGTGTGATATCCCTATTGAGATATGGAATACCATTATTATTCTGGTATGTATTTTGGCATGCGGGATTATAATCCAGTCCGAAAACAACGTTGATCCCAGCATCGATCAGACCCTTTGTCATTCCCCCGCCGCCGCAGAAAAAGTCAACTGCATTCATTCTACCAAAATTCCTTTCGCCCAACTTTCCGTATCTCTATTTGGCATTCCTGGACGACATGAGTTGATCATATGAGCCCATACGAGTTGTTCTCTAAACGGACTTGCTACCGATGCCACTCTATAATGCGAGTGGGCTTCCTTTGAGAAAGAATCAAAGGAAGGTGCGATTTTACTATACAGGACAAACTCCAAATTCTTCAAATCTGCGGTCATATACGGGAGAACATTAGGAAGCTGAGGTAGTGCAACAAATGCCTTGTTATAGCCGTATTGCAACTCCTTAACAACTCGATCAACTTTCTCTTTTCCTTTTGCACTGGTTACGTTCTGTCCACTACTTAATCTTTGTTCTGTTACTTTTCCTTTGGCACAACAGTGGGCAACAAGAACCCTAAAATCCTCATCCCCATGATTTACCATATCGCAACTCGGAGTAAGTATGACACAGTACTCTTCAGGTAGGCCTGGTACTTGTTCTGCAGTATCGTCGCTATGAATCCGGATGACATCTGCAACCAACAAAGAATTGTTCATCGGAGGATATACATACTGAATCCATGCCGGAGGAGTGGTTCCTATCTCACATTGCTCAAAATACTGAATAGCTCGCCTGGACAGCATAAATGTAACAATTGATGCATCTGGAAATTCGTCCATCTTCGTAAAAGAATCTAATGTTCTTGAAGACTCTACCAATGCCTGATTCATAGAATGACGCAATCCCGAAATAGCTGTCGCTGCATCTTTCCATTCTTCAATTTTGACAATAAGTTCGGAATCATCATCGCCCTTGCGAGTAAAATCAACATATGGATATCTCTTCTGCACATCTGCTAAAGTATCTTTTAGGTCATGTGCAGAGAACACTATCACAGGGCGGAATTCTTTAGCCACAATCCGCTCAAGAATTGGTTTTCCTAAGTCGGCATCTTCTTCGTCATACATCCAGTCCATTACCACAACATCTGGATCAAATGTGTAAAGTAATGTTTCTGCACCCGCAAAGGAAGACACCTCTTTTTCCCAACCACGATCTTCAATTTCATTAATAAGCCCGTGAATTGTAGCCTCATTATCCTCAATCATTAGAACTTTCACATTCGGCCCTCCTCTTTATGGGAACATCAAATACAAATGTTGCTCCCTGTAAATTACCAGGGTATCTCACACCAGCTTTGCCATTGTACGCGCTAACAAGTTCTGTAACAATAACGAGACCCATACCAATACCCTTGGGTTTGCCTGTGATACCCGGTGTGAAAATCTTTTCAGCATTTTCTGGAGCAACGCCCGTGCCGGTATCACTCACAACAATAGTAATCCGTCCGTCATCTCGCAACTCTGTTTCGATAACAATTCGCTTATCTTGAACTTTCGCCTCTCTAATCCAATAACACGCATTGTCAAAGAAATTAATCAGAATTGTCTGAAGTTCACCTTCGCTCATTTGAACCACAATGTGTTTATCAACATTGCATACAAAGTCAACATCAGCACTCAGTTTTTTTGCTTTAATCAATCTCACGCTATTTTCAACACATTCATAAAGACTACATTGATTCTCCTTTTTTCGCAAATCTCGTCTATATAAAGGAGTGAAACTTTCAGTTACATCCAGCAACCGTTTATGGCTTCTGTGTGCATCTTCAAGATAGCTAACCGTTCTTTCGTCAAAAGATGTTTGATGCTTATCTGCTCTGTTTAAAAACCTCTTAATTGCCGTCATACCTGTCAGTAGTTCGTGCATAATGACACCAGCAACAGATCCCAAGGAGGCTGTTTGTCCATAATAAACCAACCGTTCATTCAACTTACGCAGCTGCACTTCATTCTTCTCATTATACGCATGCACCTGTTTTAGAATAGTTTCTGCAGACTTGCCTTGTTTAACTGCTTGCTCAATATCATCAACCAAATCTTGGGACGATAGCGGAGCGATAATATCGGACAATGTAGCCTTGGGGCTTTCATCAATTTTATCCTTTGTACGTTGGCTTTGCAATATATTAACAACGCCGTTAACAATACTGGTAAACTGTTTGTACTCAATGGTGTCTGCAAGTTTTTCTCTATCTGTTGTATCCTTAATACCAGGATTGTTGTCGTTTGAAATATTAATAATACCGACTATCTGACTCGTACTCAGTCTATCACCAACTCGGCTAATACGCCTAGCGTCTAGTCCAAGCCAATCTTTTGAAGACTCTGATTTAGGGAGAACCAATACATTGTCTCGATAGACCGATAATCCTTTGTATTGTGCTATATTAGCTCGAATGGCTCGCTTATCAATTTGAAAACGACCTCTTAAAGCCTCAGTACTTACTGAATCCAAATCCCATGCTCTAATTTCAAAAGAAAACGGACCACATGTAAATATTTCATTTGCAAGGATACCATGATTTTCGTAGTCCCATAAAAAGCATCCCTTTTCTTGACGCTTTTTTTCCCCATTATCATGGTAATATATCCAAGAAACCGAGCCCTCACCATCTACCGATCCAACAACTTTATATAGGGGCTGGTTAATAAACTCGTTTGGTTTAATCTCAACTGCATCAACGCTATACTTCGATTTAACCGCAATAGCAAAATCGTTAACCTTTTCAAAAGGATTAATCAATCGTGCTAACTCTGTCATAAGAGTTTCAATTGATTCCTGAGTCCATTCAGTTCTAAGCTTTTTGATAATAATCGTTGTTCCTGTTTTATTGCTGTTTCCTTCATACGGATTATTATCCACATAAGACAGCGATATTGCGCAATCGCTTACAGATGCTGCCTGTTCAAAGGAACGCCAATCGAAAAAGGCATTAATACATTTGTCGTCCTTGTGCTTGGTTATAATGTGCATTTCGTGACCCAGTCTTGCTGCAGAGAATCTGCCCAATCCCTTATTGCCAGATACAGCACGTGAACGAAGTTCTTTTTTTGTATTTCCTTTATCATCCTTAAGTTCAAACTCACGAGAAATATATGGCTGATTCTTTTTGTAAGATGTCGCAATTGTTGCCCAAGCATTCTCAATGGTTTCCTGCGTCATTCCACAACCATCATCAGCAATACTAATATAGGGCTCCCCCTGCTCATCTACGCCAAAATCAATGTATACTTTCAAAGCAAAAGCATCATAGCAATTCTTAACGAGCTCAATCATTGCCACATTTTCGTTTGTTATAAGGTCCTCACCAAATGCAGAAAATGCACGGGGATGTATTTTAATTGGTATAGCGATAGGTTTTAACATAGCCATTCTCCTTTTAACATTTTTTAGCGAGGAATTAATATGATAACAGTTGCAACGCTTGTCTCTGCCTTTGACTTAGAAACAAACTTTTCCCAAAAAATCTCAGTAGAAAACATCCACGAATATCTGTCATTTATGTATCGCCCATATATGCAACTCGGTGTCTTTTCGTTTTGTGAGTTCCGCGGCACAAAGTCTCCTATAATAGGTCAAACCAACTGGAAAGAATTAACAGAAAGTTGCCAAACACTATACAATCTGCAAGTTAATAGGATTCACATATTAGAGCAAGCCTGCTCTCCGTTATTATCTGTATTGGATTTGTGTAACACTCAAGCAGGCAAAGAATTGTTAGATATACTATCGGGACAATTAAGCACCAACTCAATCTATTACAACACTATCTCTAACTCATCGCGTATCGATGAGACAACATTAAGCCAAATTGCAGAAAACCCACAAAAATATATCCTCGCGGAAATTAACTTGCACCACTAAACGCAATCTTTCTTGGCGGTTTTCTTATCACCGGTTGGTTTTGCAGCACTCTCTGGGATAATCCAAATTCTACTCATTCGTATCGCACCGACTATCCGACCTTCTTTGCATAAAATCTGTACTTGTCTAGGAGTTACTCCCCATTTCTGAGCTGCCTCCTGCACTGTTATAAATCCATTCACAGTAACACCCCATTATCCAACTGGAAATATAGTCACCCACTGTTATTATATTCGTTTAAACGAAATTGTCAAGAAACACGAACCTGTGACTTAATTACACTTAATTTGCCACAATTTGCTCTCACGTTGATTAACAGCCAGTAAAGTGTTAGAATAAACCCAACTACAGAAAGGAGTAACATGCAAATGAGTGACAATTACAAATATGCTCAGGAATGGAAGGAAAGCGCACAACACTTTTTTATTCAAGGCGACTATGATTGGCTAGCAATGCAGTTAAATGGATACAGTACCATCTTGGAACTCGGTTGCGGGACAGGGCAAAGCACGATAGCGCTTTTAAAACAAAATCATAAAGTGATTGCTGTCGACAAAAATCCAGATTGTCTAGATATCGCGGAAACGCTACTATATTCCTCTTCGATCTCACCTGCACAAAAAACTAACTTGCTCGAATTTGTTGAGGTCGACTACGCCGACGACAATTTTGTTTCTTCATTCCTGCCAAATCACAACTTTGATATAATTACTTGTTGGAATGTTGGAACCGCTGGCAATGCAAATGTTGTCGCTGAATACCCTGAGATATTTGCTCATTTTGGTTTTACAAATGAAGATATTCAAGCCAACCCATCAAAAGCGTATGGCGATGCAATGTGCTTATTGGCATGCCTTATGGGGAAGAGAACCAATGTACCCGTGAATATCGTCTTTAGATCACCAACTGATATTACACCTGAAATAGAGGAATACTACAGCAATTTAGGAGACGAAATGGGTTTTAGTACCTTCATTATCAATAGCAGGAAAACCACATCTCTTTCTGAAGGTGGAAAACTATTATCGGTCAACAACCAAGTATCGTATAATGAACTAATAGATTTGTTCCTTATTTCTGTGACATTAAAATAAACAAGGCCAATACTAAATTCACTAGTTTATAGCATTAGCTGGCATGCATGTGGGCAGCCCTTTATGGGGGCTGCCCTTGGTTGTTGTACTCAATTATTCAATTCTTGTGACAGATATAGACCAAGTTTGATTCCATCAATAAAGCCGGTCTGCTGGTGGCCGCGGCAGAGACAGCAAACGGCATATATCACCTCATCTTTCTCTCGTAATGTTTTGCCATTCATGGCTTCATACAGGTCTTCAAACGCTCGCTTGATCTCCTCTGTGTCGCTATTGCAGTTCTGATCGTAATAAGCGCCGCAAAGGAAACCCAGCACGCTATCAGCATCATCGCCAAAACTCGGTTGTGTGGCAGTAAGTTTTGACTTTAATGTATGTACAAAATCATTCAGTCTCATTATCGAATCCCTCCTCAACAATTTCTTCGTCCTCGCTATCGCCATACTTTCTAAACTTGGACATAGGCAGTTCTCTAAGTGATTGCAGCTTCAACTGTCGTTCAAACCGTTCCTGAGCATCGGCAACCACCTGCATCAGTGTGAAGCGGTAGGTGCCCCATTCCGCAAGACCAGCAAGGTATTGGCTTCGGCGCTTATCGTCGATGATAAAGGGCGTGACACCGTTACGGACACATTCCTTAAACATGATCAATCGACCGATCCGTCCATTTCCATCTTCAAAAGGAACAATCTGCTCAAACTGAACATGGAAATCAAGAATCTCCGGCAGACCTTTCTTTCTTCTGCCTTCATATGACTGAACAAGTTTCTTCAGCATACTACCGATCTTTTCAGCCGGTGGCATTGGCCGGTCACGTCTAACTGTGCCTACTTGACGATACACTCCAGGCGTGACCCGTTGCTTTCTGTGATCCACCGTTCCAAACATTAACCAGTAGTGGAGCTCTATGATCATCTGATGGGATAACGGTTCGTTCACATGGTCAATGATATAATCAATGCATACACAGTGGTTCATCGCTTCTACCATATCTGATACTTTTGTTTGTTCGAACAACTCACGAATCTTACCCTTTCTAAAAATATCTTCAACTTGGTTTCGGGTAAGACGATTACTGGCCAAGCGAGATGAGGAATACGTGAAATTGATTTGTATGTAGTCATATAGACCGTGATTGTTCTTTTTCGTTTTTTGTCCAATCAACTTCTTGGACAGTGGAGAGATCGTTTTTGCGGGTTGCTTGCTCACCATTGGTTTTGGTTTTTTTGCGTGTTCCGGAATTAACCAAGCTCCGTTTTGATACTTGGCTCCGGGGATGCGTTTTTGTCGGCAATATTTACGGGCAATAACATCAGAGACACCCCACTTGTTTGCCGCCTCTTTTGCGGATATGTAATCCATACATCATCCATCCTTTCTCTTGGAGACGCGAAACCCCTCGAAACACTAGGGCGTTTGCGAAACACTTTCGACACGAGTTTAACACGAAACAGGACGGACTAGACGTGCCAGACGGACAAATGATTAATTTTTTATGGTAATAAACGGGCTGCACGGGCAGAAAAAGCCTAAAAAGCAGAACAATTTGAACTCGATTTCCCATGGCATTTAAGAGGTTGGCGGTTCGGTTCTGCTTATCTCCACTGTCGACAAACCCCGCAAGGCATATTGCCTTGCGGGGTTATATGGCATTCGGTTTGGCTATGGGGTCAGCCGGGGGCCTTCGGTGGGGTGGATGCGCAACAAGTGACAACAGCCAAAGCCAAGAGTAGACTCTATACCGGTGACAAAAGCTTCTGTTTGCGTTAAAGGTATATAGGCTTGTATGGTGCCGGCAAAGCCGCCGCCATGTACGCGGTATGCACCGCAACCGTTGAGCAGCGTGTCGCATAATGCCAGAGCCAGTGCCATTGGTTGCTGCTTGGTTGCTCCTGTGGGATAAATATTTTGTAAATACATCCATGAACTTTGTCCGGACGCATTGACCAACGCCAAATAATCTTGGATTTTTCCGGCTTTTAAGGCGTCCCGTTGGGCGATGACGCGTTTGTTTTCCTGATACACATGGATGGCACGCAGAATTGCCCGGTGGGAAACGGACTTTTTAAGCTGCGGCAGGGTGGAGAAGAAGACATCTTCTGGAATTTGCCGGAGATATTCTTTACCAAAAAAACGGCAAATATCAGAAAGTTCCTTGGTAATGGCTGCGTATTCATCCGTAAGATCAATGTGGTCTGCGCCGGTGTCGATGATACATAGGTTGTAACCGGCCTGTTCAAAATCAAAATCCAGCCGTTCCACATGGGGCGAGTCCTTCTCAAAATCAATAAATACTAAGCCGCCCATGGCACATGCAATCTGATCCATTAATCCGCAGGGTTTGCCGAAATACGCATTTTCCGCATATTGTCCGATCCGGGCAATCTCGGTGGGCGCCATTTTATTTTCAAAGAACAGCGCATTAAGAACTGTTCCAACCAAAACCTCAAAAGCAGCGGAAGAGCTCAAACCGCTTCCGGGCAGCACATTAGACTGCACATCCATATCAAAGCCGTGCAGCCGGGCACCGTGGTTGGAAAAAGCGGCGGCAACACCCCGAACCAGCGCAGCGGTGGTGCCTTTCTCACTTTCCCGGTAGGCAAGATCCAAAAGATCGATTTCAAAAGGAGAATACCCCGCAGAACGGACGCGGATCGAGTTGATTCCGTTCAATGTAACCTGTGCGGTCATTTCCATATCGATGGCAGCAGCCAGCACACAACCATGTTGATGGTCGGTGTGATTGCCCCCAAGCTCCGTTCGCCCGGGGACAGAGAAGTGATAGATTTTGTTCATATTTTTACCTCAAAAGGAGTCCCAGTAGATTGCTGTCAGTCAGCGCGGGGATGCTGTAACAGCCGTCCAGAATGGCTTCTACATTGTCCGGATCATTTTCAATTTCCTTGGAAAACAGTTGGGCGTTTCTCATAAAGTCACCGGGCAAACTGCCGATCAGGATACATGCAGCCAGACTGAATTTCACCCGGCTGATCAAATCATAATCCGCAACAGCCTGAAGCCAGTACCGGCAGATGAAATAGTGCAGGAGTTTTTTGTTGTATATACAGGCTTGCTTGGGACCACTGAGCATGTTGGCCCAATCCGGAGTAAGGATCTCCAAGCCTGCAAAAAATGTAGTCAAACCATCCAAATTGCCGGCATCGGAAAACCTCCGGGCATCTGCAAGGCATTGCATGGGTTCGAACGCTATTTCATCGCCGCCGTCGATTTGACCTTGAACACCGTGGGCGTAAAGTAATACTACGGCAAAAGCCTCCGGATCGGGTAGGGAAGAGGTGTCCAGAAAGGATAGGATCATTTTCCGGCTTCGGAGCAAGATATCCATGACATCCTTGTCGTAATCTCCATCCCCCTCACCGTCAGCAATCGTAAAGCTTTGCTGATGGCTTCCGGCAAGGATCAGCCGTGCAGCCTCCGGGCAGGAAAGCTCAAGGCCCAGTTCTGCGAAGCTGCCGTAGTCGTGCTTGATGCGGGGGAAATCCCGACATGTCTGGCACAGAGCTTCGTGGCCAAGCTCTGCGTGAATGCGGCAAAGACCATCGGTCTGCCACATTGGGCATCGACCGTTTTCAATAACCATCACCGTACCGCCTTGGGTATCTTCCAGCACGCTGCGCAGACGGTCACCCAGCGGTCCGGGCAGCCCCCGGTAATAGGTGGCGGCTTCCGGATCTACATCCACAGCCCATTCTTTGCAACAGCTGTCCGGACAAGCACCGGCAATGCATAAGAACTCCTTATAGTAATCAGGTGTAAAGATTTTCATGGCGTTCTCCAATAAAAAAGGAAAGCCCGAAGGCTTTCCTGTGGTTTAGTCTTCCTGCGGACGAATGGCGTACAGCGCATCCACGGCGCTGCGCAGTTCTTGCTTAGAGGTTGCCAGTTTGGCGGAAAGATTATCTACCGCATCGGTCAGTTCATCGGAAACGGATTCCATCCGGGTGGTAGCTTCTGCTAATACACCGTTGATTTGGGCGGTCAGCTGTTCGGCCCGCTCTTTGGCAAGGCGTTCTGCCCGTTCGGCACGGCGGTAAGCTTCCAATTCGTCATTGGTTTTCACGGGGGCAGATGCCAGCTGCGCTTCCAGTTCTTCGATGCGTGCAAGGGCAGCATCCAGTTGTGCCTGCAATCCGTTATCCTGTGCAGGAGCAGCAGTAAATTGCGCCAGTTCTTCCCGGGCGGTTTGCAATTGGGTGTTCAGTTGTGCCACCTGAGCGTTGTGACGGTTATTGATCATTTCAATATATTGGACCACATCCTGCCGGTGAAAACCCCGGAAAGCGGTGCGGAAATTCTGGGTGTCGGCCATGTTGCTGCCTCCTTGTCGTTTTTCTTATAATATCATAAGGATTTGCGGAAAACAACCTCTTGTTTTCGAAAAAGGGGGCAAAATTTTGAAAATGCCCTCTTTACAAACGGTCAAAACCTTGCTATAATAGCGGGGCTGTAAGGCATGCACCGGTGGCTCAATGGATAGAGCATCGGATTCCGGTTCCGAGGGTTGGGGGTTCGAGTCCCTTCCGGTGTACCAAAAAAAGAGGAGGCTGTGGCCTCCTCTTTTTTTGGTATACCGGATGAAAAGGACTCGAACCATCTAAATGCAATATGCCGGTGGGGAGCGATGCGAGCGCTGCCGGTGGCAGATAAAGCGAGCTGAGCGAGTGGCAACGGTCAAAATTTCGTGAGCAAATAGCGAACAAGAAATTTTGGGAACCGCAACAGGAATATTGCTGTCACCAGTTTTTGAACTGGTGGCTACTATGATTTAAGAGTCCTTCCGGTGAGCTTATATTATGTACTGATGATTTTATGAAGCTTTTCCCACATATCTTTGGAGAGGAAGGCGTGTCCCTCTTTGCCAAAAAGTACCCAATGAGTAATATCTGCTTCATAGGCGAATGCTTCGTGGTTTGCAATATAGCGCATACGGCGCAGCAGGCGCTCGCCCCGATAGATTTCAACCCAGCCTTCGTTTAGGTTGGAACAACAATATTCGTGGAAGGTCCCGGCAAGGGTTTCTTGGGAAAATGCCCTGATAAACTCAGAATCCGTTACTGTATATGTCTCCCCCTGAAAACCGATGACGATTTTGTCTGCACGCATCATATCCCACTTATCAAAGCTGATACACACAGCTCCTCCCGCCATCCACGGTTTACCGGAAATACTCACATTTAGAGATAGAGTAATCAATAAAAGCAGGCACAAACATGCCAAAACGATCACGATTTTCTTTTTCTTCTGAGACATGTATACCCTCCTTATCTCTTCCCATGAATTTAGGTTCAGTATTACTCTAACATACACTCAGAATAAATTCAATTGCTTTCAGTTCGAGAAGAGAATTGGTTCCTAATGTTTTTAAGCAAATAACCATTTCTTATTTCCAGTGTATACTACCCATGGGGCGGCAGGAGAACGGATTGCCACGGGCGCAAGCGCCCTCGCAATGACATCGAGAGACGAACCTGTTCGAGAAACCAAAATTTGCAAAACAGCAACCGGGACTGCACAAGGCAGTCCCGGTTTTTACATGATGTTTCTATGAGGGTAAACCTGCAGAGGGTGCGCGTTACTCCCCTAAAAAGGTCACTTCCGCGGTGCAGAGCCACCGTGCTGCCAGCGCCTGCGCCATTTGGGGCAGCCGGTCTCGAAAGAGATTGACATCCTCTTGGGTAAAACCCCGGAAACAGCCTCGGAAGGAAAGTGTATCGCCAATCACATTCGGCCGGATGCCGTAGTTAATCCCTGTAACATCGCACACGCAAGGCAGGTTGGGATCAATGCCCCGGTATTGCTTCAGGGCTTCGTGAATTGCAAGGAAGCCGTCCAAGGGATTGACAGAAAGATGGGGTGTAGAGCCGTGTCCGCCCTGTCCAAAAACAGCAATCTCAAATTGTGCAGTCATTTGTTTCATAGTGTTCTCCTTTAGTCTACTTGCCGTGCTTGCAGGAACGCGTCAAAATCGCCTACAAAGGGCTCAAAGGGGATGGAATCTTTGTGCTGCAGAAATGCCAAAGCATAACTTACATGGGCGGCAACGCCATATTTCAGCGCTTCTTCATTGGCTTCAAACTTGGGACTATGGAGCTCCGCAGTAAAGCCTTTGGCTTCATCCTGCATACCCAAAAGAGCCATCACAGAGGGATAGTAGGAAGAAAGCACAGTAAAGCTTTCGCCACCCATCGTAGGCTCCGTATCGCACACATATGCTGCGCCGAGGCTTTTTGTGATGGCTTCCTTCGCAATCTGATAGCAGGTAGGATCGTTGAGCAGACCCTCTTTCGGACCGGTCAGTTCAAATTCGGCGATATCGCAGCCATAGGCGGTGCAGGTGTTTTCTACGATCCGGCGGACAGCCCGTTTCATAGGCAGACCTGCCTTATCCCGATGGTGGAACCGGCAGATACCGCCGATGCGGCAGGTTGCGTTTTCCTGATCTGCTTGGAAAATGCAGCAGGTGATCGTCAGACCCTCAAAGGGCGTCACGCTATTCATCCGTCCGCTGTGGAAAGCCCGGAGTATGGATGCACAGCAATCAATGGCGGTGACAGCCCGTCCGTCTTTTGCCTTGACGGTGAAGTCCCATGCAAGGTCGCCGGCAAAGATACCGCCAAGGCGCAGGCCCAGCTGACCGGTGGCCGGCGTAGGGAAGCAGTGGAGCGCCCAGCAACCGTCGATATGGATGTTGTTGGACTGAATGTAGTGCATCATATGAATATCGCCGTGACCGCTTTCCTCACCCTGTTCAAAGAACAGGATCACCCGGCCTTCAATCTGCTCTTTGTGTGCTTGCAGCACCTTTGCTGCGCCTAGGAGCATAGCGGTATGGGCATCATGACCGCACAGATGTGCCACCCCGGGGATCTTGCTCAAACAGGCTTTTGCTTGTGCGTTGTTGCAGGTATCCTCCGCAATGGGCAGGGCATCAATATCCGCCCGAAGAAACACGGTCTTGCCGGGAACAGGCCCATCAATAAAAGCCATAATGCCGCCGCCGGGCACATCCACATAGGTAACACCGGACTGTGTCAGTACCTGACGGATCAGTGCCAATGTTTCAAATTCACAGTCAGAAAGCTCCGGATGTTCGTAGATCTTCCGCCGCCACGCAATGACTTCTTCTTCAATTTCTGTTGCCCACTTCAAAATATCCATAAGCATCCTCCATGAAGTTTCATAAATGCATTATAGCAGATGGGTCTTCTTTTGCAATAGCGGTCGCTGCATTGGTTGCGTATACTTGACAAAAAGTTAAAATTACTATATAATTCATTGCAATATATAATCCAGAAAGGAATCCGTTTCATGGACGCCGGCGACAGTAGCCCTTACCAAAATGATCATATTGTAGTTGTAAACACAACCTGTGCAGAGCTGCGTTCTGCTTAGGCTGTGTTTTTGTTGTTTTTCCCCATGAAGAAAGGAACGAAAAAAGAAAAATGTTAGGAATTATTATTTTGCAAGTGGTACTGATCGGACTCAACGCTGTCTTTGCGTGTGCGGAGATCGCCGTTTTGTCGGTTAGTGATACAAAACTGGAAAAGCTGGCAGAGGAAGGCAATAAAAAAGCCAAGCGCCTGTTCCGGCTGACCCGGGAACCTGCCAAGTTTTTGGCTACGATTCAGGTAGCCATCACCCTGTCCGGTTTTTTGGGATCTGCCTTTGCTGCGGACAATTTCTCTGAGCCTTTGGTGGAATGGATTTTGCACATGGGCGTTAAAATCCCCAAGGGAACATTGGATGCCATCGCAGTTGTGATCATCACTTTGATTTTGTCCTATTTTACTTTGGTGTTTGGCGAACTGGTTCCAAAGCGGATGGCAATGAAGCGCTCTGAGCAGTTGGCACTGGGTATTTCCGGTCTGGTGAGTGGTATTTCCACCGTATTCAAGCCCATTGTGTGGTTGCTGACGGTTTCCACCAACGGCGTATTGCGGATCATGGGTATCGATCCTAACGAGATCGAAGAAGAGGTCAGCGAGGAAGAGATCCGCATGCTGGTAGATGCGGGCAGTGAAAAGGGAACCATCGACGAGCAGGAAAAAGAGTTTATTCAGAATGTGTTTGAGTTTGATGATCTGACTGCCAAGGATATTGCCACCCACCGCACCGAGGTGGTGATCCTGTGGATGGAAGATCCTGTGGAGCAATGGGACGAGACGATCCACACCAGCCGTCATACGCTGTATCCTGTGTGTAAGGACTCTCCCGACAATGTGGTGGGCATCCTCAATGCCAAGGACTATTTCCGTCTGGCTGAAAAGACAAAGGAAGCGGTTGTAGAATTGGTCAAGCCTGCTTTCTTTGTGCCTGACACGGTGGCAGCGGATGTGCTGTTCCGGAAAATGCGCCAGACCCGCAACTCCATGTCTGTGGTGCTGGACGAGTACGGCGGCATGGTGGGCATCGTAACCATTACCGATTTGCTGGAGGAACTGGTGGGAGAGATTACCGATGAGGATACCAAAGCGGAGGAAGCATCTGATGAGCCCCATATGGAGCAGATCGGTGAGAATACTTGGGCGATCATTGGCAGTGTGGAATTGCAGCAGATCGAGCAGATGCTG
This sequence comes from Oscillospiraceae bacterium, assembly GCA_017398725.1. Lineage (GTDB taxonomy): Bacteria > Bacillota > Clostridia > Oscillospirales > Oscillospiraceae > Faecousia. The sequence goes on from JAFQFA010000017.1 coordinate 76,582, forward strand.
AATGTGGATATTGCGCAGGAGGACGTGGATACCCTTACCGGTTTGGTGTTCGGTGAATTGGATATGATTCCCGATGACGGTGAGCAGGATATCGAACTGGAATGGAAGGGCCTGCATATCCGCATTACGCAGGTGGAAGATCACCGGATCGCTTACGCTGTGATCACCAAGCTTCCCGAATCACAGCAAGAAGATGAAGATTGAAACCAAAGGCCCGGCGCAACATTTGTGCCCGGGCCTTTTCTGGAAACTCTGATTTATCGAACTGTTTGTCGTATAACGCTGTAGGGCGGGGCCTTGGTCCCGCCGTCAAAATCCGTTGCAACAGAGCGGCGGGAGCAGAGCCCCTGCCCTACAATATGGATTGGAAACTGTTCGATAAATTGGAATTTGAAGTAATTTTTATATTTCGATCGTATAATCAGTGAAAGGGTTCTGCCCGGGCACTCTACAAAGGAGGGATCCATATGGATCACGGCGAAAGTAGCTACCGCCGGTATCTTTGTGGTGACGAAGAAGCCTTTGCCGAAATCGTAAAAGAATATTTTGACCACCTGACCTTTTTCATCCGGCGTTATGTAGGGGATTGTGCAGCGGCGGAGGACCTTGCGATGGATGTCTTTGCGTGGCTGATCGTCCATAAAAAACGGTATAACTTTTCGGTTTCTTTGAAGACCTATCTGTTTATGCTGGGGCGCAGCCGTGCGTTGGACTATATCCGGCGGCGGGATAAGCTTCCAATGATGGAACTGTCTGAAATCGCAGATATTTCCGACCAAAGTCCGTATCCGGAGGAAATGCTTTTGCTGGACGAAAGAAAGCAGGCAATCCACAGCGCATTGGCAGGACTTAGCGAGGAAATGCGCCTTGTGGTGCATATGACCTACTTTGAGGATATGTCAGCCGATGAGGTCGCCAAGGTCCTGAAAAAGAACCGCAAGCAGGTCTATAATCTTTTATATCGTGCAAAGAACGCCCTTCGCATCGCGTTAGAAAAGGAAGGGGAGCTGATATGAGAAATTTTGAAGAGCGGATGAACGAGATCCGCCGCAGAAGTGAAGAAATGCTCCAAAAGCGCCGCCGCAGAAAAAAGCTACTTTTTTCAGCCGTTCCGGCTGTTTTGTGCGCAGTGGTCTGTTTCGGAGCTGTTTGGTCTCACGCGGAATTTGATAATAAAAATGGGCAAGCTGTACCGGAAATGTACAACGAAATGGTATCCGGTTCTCTGAAAGATCCGGCTGCCGGCGCATTGGAAGCCGATGGCAATGCACCCGGAGGAGCAGACAACGGATCCGGTGTGAAATTTGGAGACCATACCCACCAGACATCATTGCGGGGGCAGGTTGAGGAAGCGCCTTTTGAGGGGGACTACGGTAATGCTGTGGTAACCGTGGATATGGGAGATCAGAGGTATACGTTCTCTGCCGGACATGCGGAAACACTTACGCAAATTCTTCACAATCTGGATTACGATCCTCAAAAAACATGCCGCTGCATGGGAAAATACCGGATTGATACCCAGTTTGGCAGTTATAGTGTGAATCCGGAGCGGGGGTTTGCTCGGTGCAAATCCGGGCAGGCAGACCTGACGGTGGAACAGATCAAGGCCATTGAGCAGGCGGTGCTTTGGGCGGAGACTACCCATGCTGCCGATTAAGGAGGAATGATTTATGGGGAAGAAGGTTTTGTCGGCTATTTTGGCTGTCATTGTCTGTGTGGCAGCATGGGGCTGCACCGGGCCTGTGTCCGAGCCGGTACAGGAAAACTTTGTGGCAACGGTTTTGGAAATCAACGGGGATACCGTTTTGGTAGAGCCGGTGGAGGGGGAACCGGAGCGGCGCAGCGCAGATAAAATCACCTTCTGCGTTGCTGGTTTTGAAGATATCGGCGCGTCCGTTGGGGATGCGGTGCAGATCACCTATACAGGCCAGATCATGGAGTCTTATCCGGCGCAGATTCATGCAACCAAATGGGAGATGGCAAAAAACAAGCGCCATCTGGAATACACAGAAATCTGGCTGGATAAACAGACAGCGCAAAAGCAGGATAACGATCTATTTGACCACATTATTATTACCGAGATCTATTCCAACTGTTTCTTTGCGGTGACAGCCATCCCATTGCCTTGGCAGATCAAACTCAACGGGCAACTACCGGAGCAGTGGTGTGTGGGGGATCAAGTGCAGGCTACCTATGAAAATGTTTACCGGGACAGTGAAAAGAACAGAATAGAGGCGGACTTTTCCAATATCATTGCCAGCGATTGGCAGCCGGACCCCATGGCTTGTTATAAGCCGGTGATCTACCTGTATCCGGAAGAAGAAATGCAGGTTTCGGTAAAGCTGGCGCTTTCCGGCGGATTGACCTGCACTTATCCAGCATATGAAAACGGCTGGCAGGTAACGGCAAAGCCCGACGGAACACTGACCGATGCCAAGGGCCAGACCTTCCATTACCTTTATTGGGAAGGGGTTACCGATGCCCGCTGGGATTTGACGGAGGGCTTTTGCGTCCGGGGTGCGGATACGGCGCAGTTTTTGGAGAAGGCACTGGAAAAGCTGGGACTTAATCGGCGGGAAGCCAATGAAATGATCGTGTATTGGCTGCCGCAGATGCAGGAAAATCCTTATAATATCGTTTCGTTCCAGAGGGAGGTTTACACCGAGGCGGCAAAGCTGGATGTTATACCTGCACCGGATACCCTCATCCGGGTGTTTATGACCTTCAAAGCCAGTGAAACGCCGGTCCGGTTGCCTGCGCAGGAATTGACAGCGCCGGAAAGAAAGGGCTTTACGGTCATTGAATGGGGCGGCACAGAAATTTCTTGATACCATATGCATCCTTAGGGGTGGGGCACTGCCTCACCCCTATAAAATGCGGTCATTGAGCATTTACAGGGTTTTCATTTTCGGAAAACTGTGGTATAATATTTCACGGTGATACATATGAAGAACATAATGATTAAAAACATTCTGATTTTGCCGGTGGCAGCACTGTGCTTCAGCTTGGCATCTTGCGGCAATGAAAACATCCCCCAGACTACACCGGGGGTAGAAACAACGCAAACCACGGTCTATACCCAGCCGGAGGAAACGGTGCCTACCGACCCTGTGGAAACCACCGCCGCCACCCAGCCGGAGGAAACCCAGCCGCCGGTACAAAGTGGTCCGGATATGGTTTTTACGCCGGTAAATGAAAAGGTCACTGCGAAAATCGAGGTCAATCTGCGGGATCTTCCCAGCCAAGGGACGGATAGCAAGATCCTCCACACCTTGGGAAACGGAGAAACAGTGAAGCGCACCGGCATCAGCGATACCGGCTGGTCGGAGCTGACATGGAAGGGAAAGACCTGCTACGCAGTTTCCAGTTACTTGACCACGGACCTTGATTATAAGCCGCCGGTGCAGATCCAAACGCCCTTCATCCCGGTGGCGGAACAGGTTACGGCAAAGGAAGCGGTGAACCTGCGCACACTGCCCAGCACCACCCATCCGGATGTAGAGGTGGTGGTGAAGCTGGAAAACGGACAGGTAGTAACGCGTACCGGCGTGAATGAGGATGTAGGCTGGTCCAGAGTAGAATGGGAAGGACAGACTCTGTATTGCATCAGCAGCTACCTGCAGCTTGCTGAAGAAGATACGCAATAAACCCGCAAAATCATGTCCGTTTTTTCAAGATTCCCTGCAATAGGAATATGGAAAAAAGCACATCTATGGTGCACCGCCCATAGATGTGCTTCTTTGCAATATTACATACCCGGGAAGGGCTTGCCTTTTGCCTCGGTGGCGGCCAGCCGATCTGCCGGCACATCCATCATAGCGCAGGGTTCATCACCGAAATGCATAAATTTCATCTGGTCCTTGCGCAAAGGCAGCCATGTAGGCAGGTGATCTGTCTGGGGAACACCGGTTTTTACAAAGGCGGTAAAATAGTCGATCATATTTTGGCTGATCCGATTGTCGATCTCGTTATAAGGACGCCATGATTGGTCCAGAGAGTCAAAGCTGTATTTTACATCGCAGCCGTGGTATGCACCATGGTTGGAGCCGGGTACTTGCCGATCGAAATACATGCCGTACACAGGCGCAAATCCGTTTGCATCCATCATCAGACCCCAATCCCGGATGGCTTCGTACAGGCTGTGGGGCCACATATCTTCACTGAGCACACTCATAATGACAGGTACATTATTGGTCTTGCCGGCTTGTGCCAATGCCCGGGGTGCTTCGGGAATAAACTTGCCGTCGATCACCGGGGTGGCAGGGAAGCTGTACCGGGAGTTGGAGGTATACACCTGCTTAAAACCAAAATACAGATCCTTTGCGGGGATGGTTTTCAGTTCGTCAATGGTATTGACACCGAGATGCTTTTTGATATCTGCCCACATATCGGCTACCACTTGGCGCTCCTTGATGCTGAAGGCCCGGGGGAGCACACCGCCGCCGCTGAGCATGATCGCACCCCGGAACAAGCCCTTGGACAGGGGGCAGAAAATCTGGTTCTGCACGCTCATCGCACCGGCGCTTTCGCCCATGATGGTCACCTTTTCCGGGTCACCGCCAAAGCCGGCAATGTTGCGCTGTACCCACTGCAATGCACACAGTTGATCCTGCACGCCGTAGTTGCCCTCGTGGCCGTCACCAATGGCGCCGGAGAAGGCATTGAGCCGGTAGTTGATGGTCACCACAATAATGCCCCGGGCGCAGTAGGGCGCACCCTTGAAGCCGGGGGCACTGCAGTTACCGGTTTCATAGGAACCACCGTGGATATACACCAGCACAGGGGCGTTTTTTGCATCCTTGGGAGCCCACACATTCAAACACAGGCAGTCCTCATCATAGCGGATCACATGCTTTTCCACCGTTTCGTCCCGGTAGAAATGGGCGGTGGGGGTTACGGGCTTTTCATAAGCATACCGTTGGGGGCAGGCAGTACCTTGCACAGTGGCATCGTAAGTGCCCTCCCAGCTTGTCACCGGTACCGGAGGCTCAAAACGCTCCGCGGTGGCATAAAAAATGCCTTTAAAAAGGTCATATTCCTTTTTGCCAATGCCCCGGATGTTACCGCAGGCACAGGTTCTGTAAACATATTCCATAATAAGTACTCCCTATTTGTTTTTTTTTAACTGTATCACACGCAGTGCTTAAATTCAAGCAAAACCATTGACAAAAATCCTTTGTTTTTGCATAATAGTGCTGTTTGAAAAGGGGGTGCGCTGCTTGCATAGAATTCATATTCCCATGGGCATAACCGGCTTTGTAAAAAAGAATACCGTAATGCTGGTGGCTTTTGTGGCGGCAGTGGTGACCTGTTTCATCGTACCGCCGGATGAGGCGTATCTGGATTACTTTGATTTTAAGACGCTGACTTGCCTGTTCTGCGTGCTGGCGGTGGTCTGCGCACTGAAAAACATCCAGTTCTTTTACATGCTGGCAAAAAAGATCGTTCGGGTGTTTAAAAATACCCGGCTTTGCGTGCTGGCACTGGTGTATATCACTTTTTTAGGGTCTATGCTGATCGCCAACGATATGGCGCTTCTGACCTTTCTGCCTTTGGGCTACTTTGTGCTGACTACCACCCAAAAGACAAAGCACATGGCGTTTACCTTCATTATGCAAAATATTGCCGCCAACTTAGGTGGCATGCTGACCCCGTTCGGCAATCCCCAAAATCTGTATCTGTACACCAAATTCCAAATTCCCAATCTGGAATTTATGGCGATCATGGCACCGCCCTTTGTTCTTTCGGTACTGCTGATCACGTTGTGCTGCATTCTCTTTGTGAAACCGGAGCCTATGGAAATTAAAGATGAGCAGCTTTCCCTGCCGGTGGGCAGAACGGTTGTGTATCTGGCGTTGTTTTTACTGGCCATCGTCATCGTGTTCCGGGGGATCCCTTATTGGATCGGCTTGGTGGTGATTCCCGGGGTGCTGCTGTTCATGGATCGTAAGAGCCTGAAAATGGTGGATTACCCCTTGCTGCTAACGTTTGTTTTCTTTTTTGTGTTTTCCGGGAATATGGCACGGATCGATGCTGTTCGGCAGCTTTTTTCCATGCTGTTGGAAAAAAGCACCTTGCTTTTCAGTGTGCTTTCCTGTCAGGTTATCAGCAACGTGCCTTCTGCAATTCTGCTTTCCCAGTTTACGGGAAATTACAGGGAATTACTGCTGGGCGTGAATATTGGCGGCGTGGGCACATTGATCGCTTCCTTGGCAAGCCTGATCACATTCCGGGAATATACCAAGCATAATAAGGGAAAAACCATCTATTATGTACTTTTGTTTTCTGCCTTCAATTTCGGCTTTTTGATCGTTTTAGCGCTGTTTGTTATGCTGTTCTGAATATTAAAATGCGGCACATTTTGTGCCGCATTTTTTAATAGTGATATTTCTGTTTTTTAAGAGCCAGAAACAAAGCGGAAAAAACTACCGCCATGCCCTCTGCCACCACAATGGACCACCAGATACCGTCGATGCCCCAAATAAAGGGGAGGATCAGCACCGCAGCCACTTGGAATACCAAGGTCCGCAAAAAGGAGATAATGGCAGAACTGACGCCGTCGCCCAAAGCGGTGAAGAATCCGGAGCCGAAAATAGCATAGCCCATAAACAGGAAAGATAAGGCAAAGATTTGAAAACCGGAAACAGTCATCTCCATCAGGGCCCGATCATAACCCACAAAAACAGCAGCCAAGGGCTGTGCCAGCAAAATTCCGGATCCGATCATGCCTACACCGAACAGACCGATCATGATCAGACTCTTTTTCAAAAGGTTGCGCAGCTCCAGATGGTTTTGTGCACCTACATTGTAGCCGAAAATGGGGGCAGTGCCGATGGAGTAGCCGATAAAGGCAGCGGCAAAAATAAAGCTGACATACATCATTACACCGTAGGCTGCCACGCCGTCTTCTCCGGCATAGGCGAGCAGTTGGATGTTATAGAGCATACCCACCACATTCATGGAGATGTTGCTCATAAATTCCGATGAGCCGTTGATGCAGGCTTTCAACACTGCCTTTCCGTCAAAACGGGTCTTGCCCAGACGCAAAATAGAAGTGTTCTTCTTGCCGAAATACAGCAGTGGCGCGCCGCCGCCGACTACCTGACTCATGGCGGTTGCAACGGCCGCGCCGGCCAGCTTGTAGGGCTGGGGAAGCAGGATCACCAACACGGCATCCAGAACCATGTTGGTAATGCCGGAGGAAAGGGTGATCCAAAGCCCCATTTTTGGCTTTTCCGCGGTCACGAAAAAGGATTGGAACAGAAACTGCAATATGTTGAAAGGCAGCGCAAGTAGAATGATCCGTCCGTAGAGAACACAGTCTTCCAGCATTTGCCCGCTGGCTCCCAGCAGCCGGGAGATCGGGCGAATAAAGGTAATGCTCAGGATCGACAGCAGGATGCCCAAGCCTAAGGCAATGTAAACAAACAGGGAAAAATACCGGTTTGCCTGCTCCTTTTTCCGCTCGCCCAGCGCAATGGCGACAATGGCAGAGCCGCCGGTACCGAACATGAAGCCTACGGTGGAGAGCATCATCAGCAAAGGGAATATAATATTCACTGCGGCAAAGGGGGTCTTACCCGCAAAATTGGAAACAAAGAATCCGTCTACTACACTGTAGATCGAGGTGAAGATCATCATACCGATGGAAGGCAGAGTAAAGCGCAACAGCCGCCTATAGGAAAAATGATCGGAAAGTTGAATTTGCTTCATAAACACTCCAAAGGAAATTGATATATAAAGTATATCTAACAAGCCCCAAAAGGGCAATACCCATTTGTAAATTCCAATTTATGAATTGGGAATGGATTGCATTTTTTCTGTATCCGTGATACACTCAAAAGAAAAACCACAGGATGTGATTTTATGAAGATCAACACCCGCAAAATGTCCTATGAAGAGGTTACCAAGCTTCCCAAGCTGAAGCATAAGAAACCCTTAAAGCCCAGCCGCTTTTTGGCAACGGTGGTACGCATCGTTTCTGATGTTACGCTGAAGCAGACTAAATTCTCCTATACCACTGAGCGGATGGAACTGGTGGGCAAAAACGAGCCTTGCCTGATCCTCATGAACCATTGCAGCTTTACGGATATGAAGCTGGCTTACGGTATTTTCTATCCCCGTCGGTTCGGCATCGTTACCTCGGTGGATGCTATGAGCGGTATTTTGGGCAAGCTGATGCGGATCCTCGGCTGCACCCCCACCCATAAGTATATTACGGATATTTCCCTGATCCGGGATCTGGAGTATATGCTCAAAAAGAATAAGACCAGTGTGTTGATGTACCCGGAGGCCGGCTATTCCTTTGACGGCCGGGCTACCGCATTGCCCCGGAAGATGGGCGTGCTGATGAAGAAACTGGGTGTACCGGTGGTAACGGTAATCACCAAGGGGGCATTTGCCCGGGATCCTCTTTACAACATGCTGCAGATCCGCAATGTGCAGGTCAGTGCCCATGTGAAATGCATTGCCACCGCACAGGAGCTGAAAGAAAAGTCTGTTGCGGAGCTGGATGCGTTGCTGGCAGAATCCTTCTCCTTTGATAACTTTGCCACCCAACGGGATGAGAAGATCTCTATCGATGTGCCTTTCCGGGCAGATGGTCTGCACCGGATCCTATATAAATGTCCCCATTGCGGCGCAGAAAATCAAATGGAGGGCAAAGGGATCCATCTGACCTGCCACGCCTGCCAAAAAACTTGGGAAATGGACGAGTACGGCCAGCTTGCCGCTTTGGAGGGGGAAACGGAATATCCCCATATCCCGGATTGGTACACATGGCAAAGAGCATGTGTCCGTAAGGAGATCGAGGAGGGTACTTACCGCATTGATACCGATGTGGATATTGCTGTGCAGGTGAATCTGGACGGCGTTTGCATGATCGGCCCCGGTCACCTGACCCATGACGAGAATGGCTTCCATCTCACCGGCGGTGACGGAAAGCTGGATTACAAGCAGTCTGCGCTAGCATCCCATACCCTGTATTCAGACTACTATTGGTACGAGATGGGGGATGTGATCGGTATCGGCGATACGGAGTATTCCTACTTCTGTTTCCCCGAAGCCCATGTTTCTGTCACGAAGGCCCGCCTTGCTACAGAAGAGCTTTATAAGCTCAAAAAGTACAAGAAGTAAAAATACCCATGGAAGGGGAAAAACCTTCGGAGCATTAAGAGGAAAGGAAAATTCCAATGGGTAGATTATCTTCCGGCCGTCTGCGGAGCCTGTTTCCGGAAAAGGCCTTTTGGGCAAATGTCCTGCGGTTTTCTGTGCCGGTTGCCATACAGAACATGTCCTCTGCTATTTTGGGCATCATCGATGTTTCTGTTATCAGCAATATGGGAGAAACAGCGGTGGCGGCAGTGTCCCTTGCCAACCAGCTTTTCTATGTGGTGAGTCTTGTCACCTTTGGTATTACCAGCGGCGCATCCGTATATCTGGCAAGAAGCTATGGAGAACAAAATCCTCAGGGGATGCGAAAAAACTTCAGCCTGACCGCATGTTTCTCTATGGCAGTGAATTTTCTCATAATGCTGCTGTGTCTGGCATTTCCCCGACAAGCCTTGGCGATTTTTACAGAGGAAACCCAGACCATTGCCGATGGCGCGGTGTACCTGCTGATCATCACCCCCGCGTTTCTTCTTTACAGCATCTCCAGTTCCTGCGTTGCCTTCTTCCGGTCGGTTAACCGCACCAAGGTTCCAATGGTGGCAACCATGGTTTCGCTGGGCTTGAAAACAATCCTGAATTTCCTGCTGATCTACGGTTTCTGGATCGTTCCCGGATTGGGTGTTGCCGGTGCTGCATTGGCAACATTGGTTTCCAAAGTTGTGGAGATGGTCATCTATTTGATCTATATGGGAAAATATCCGGAAAAGGAGTATGTGTTCCGTTTTCGGGATATCCGGTTTTTCCGCCCCCGGGCCATCGGTGATTTTGTGGGAAAAACCTATCCTGTGATCCTCAATGAAAGCCTGTGGGGCATGGGTATCTCTGCTTTTAATGCCATCTTTGGCAGAATGGGCAATGTAGAAAGTACCGTCAGTGCAGTCAGTATTGCCCGGCAGTTGGAGAATCTGGGCAACGGCTTTTTCTACGGTATCGCCATCGGTGCCTGCGTGGCCATCAGTCAGACCATTGGGCAGAAAAAGCTGGAGGAGGCCAAAGCGCTTTCCAGAAAATATTCTTTGGCCGGCTTCTATGTAGGTGTTGGCGTGATGATTTTGATGCTGGCGGTGGATATTCCCTATGTCCGGCTGTGCTTTACAAAGCTGACGCCTGAGACCCAGAACCTTGCGATCATCCTTATTGCGGTATACGCGATGTATATGCCGTTTCGCAGTTTGGCAAGTACGCTGATCATGGGTGTCATGCGAGCCGGCGGCGACAGCAAAATGGCAATGCTTTACGATGTAGTGCCGGTGTATTTGTGGTCGCTGCTGCTGGGCTGGGTGTTTGGCATTGGGCTGCAATGGCCGGTAGGAATCGTCTTGGCGGTGATGATGTTCAAGCGGTTCATTAAATGTGCCTTTGCTCTGCGTCGGGTAGCTTCCGGTAAATGGCTGGAGATTGCAGCCAAAGAAATGCAAATACAATAAATATTAGGGGTTGATCATCACAACCCCTAAATTTTTTGCAAAAAATGCGATATCTGCTTACGGCTTCGAAATACAATCACCGTTGCATGATCTGCTTTTTTCAGCATTTCATAATATTTTTTTCGATGCTGCCGGTTGAAAGCGAACACATTGCGGTACAGTAAAAGCTTCTGCTGATCAAACCGCTCTTCGCAGTTTCCACCCATATCTAATCGGGTTTTTCCGTAATTTTCGAAGACGCGCTTGGTAATCCCCCAAAGGCATACCGTAGCGGGCAAGTCCAAATAGAAGACGGTATCGCAGTGCTGCAGTCGGTGGGGGAGGGTGCGGTTATAATTTCCGTCTATGATCCAATGCTCTTTTTTCAGTTCTGTATGCAGCTTTGTGTCAAATTCTTCCCGGGAGATGTGTTTCCAATTGTCCTGCCAGAAAAGTTTATCCAAATGAACCAAAGGAAGCTGCAGCTTTTGCGCCAGCTGCTTTGCAAAGGTAGATTTGCCGGAGCCGGCGTTGCCGATGATCAAGATTCTCTGCATGCAAGACCTCCTTTGTGTTAATATATCCATTATACATCGGATCGCGGCACATTGCAACGAAAGAACAGCACCTTGCAAGGCGGGGTTTTCCGTGATAAAATAAACGAAAGGTTTTAAAGGCAGGTGCTTTATATGGAAATGCAGTCGGTTTATGAAACCCATTTTCCTTTTTGGAAGGATCTTTGTGATGCGGACCGCCAGCTGATGGTGGAGAACACCACCCGGGTGTTCTTTGAACGGGAACAATCTGTCCACGATAATACCCGCTGTACCGGCCTGTTCATCGTAAAATCCGGCAGATTGCGGATTTATATGCTGTCAGAAGAGGGGAAAGAGATTACCCTTTACCGGCTTATGCCCGGGGATGTTTGTATGCTCTCCGCCTCTTGTGTGCTGAGTGCCATCACCTTTGATGTCTATGTGGATGCGGAAGAGCCCAGTGAGTGCTATCAGATCAACCCGCAGGCATTTCACAGTTTGAGTGAGCGGATCCCGGCAGTGAAGATCTTTGCGTTGGAAACGGCGGTCACCCGGTTTTCGGATGTTATGTGGATCATGCAGCAGATCGTGTTTATGAGCATGGATAAGCGGCTGGCGATTTTTCTGCTGGATGAGCTTAGCACCACCGGCGGCGATACGGTGACCATGACCCATGAGCAGATCGCCCGCCACTTGGGTACTGCCCGTGAGGTGGTCAGCCGGATACTGAAGATCATGGCTGCTGACGGCGTGCTGGAAGTGGCAAGAAAAGGTATTCGCATTACCGACAAAAAGAAACTGCAGCAGATTGCCCACTGAGGTAAACAACCACCGCACAGCGGTGGTTGTTTTTATACATCGTGATTTTAGCACTCTAATAATGAGAGTGCTAAAATTTACAAAACAGTCACACATTTACTGGTAGTTTGGCTTATAATACAGGTGACAGGCGAGAGTAAGAATCAGAAAAACACAAATACTATGATCAAGACAGGAGGTAACATTATGTTTGGAATTACCAGAAGAAATCAGGACATCTACAATCCTTGGAGAGAAATGGAAGAATTAGAAAAAGCATTCTTCGGCGGGCCGATGGGGCGTATTTTTGATGCGCCGGCGTTTGCTCAGTTCCGCACGGATGTGACCGACGAAGGTGATCACTACCTGCTGGAAACAGACCTGCCCGGTTTTGAAAAAAAGGACATTACCTTGGACATCCGTGACGACACCCTGATCGTCCGTGCCGAGCGGAAATCCAAGGTAGAGGAAAAGGATAAGAAGGATAAAGTCATCCGCATGGAGCGCACCTACGGCGCCTATCAGAGGAGCTTTGATATTTCCGGTGTAGATGCGGACAAGATCAGAGCAAAATATACAGATGGGGTTTTGCGCCTGACCCTGCCCAAACAGGAAAAACGCCTGCCCAAAGGCAGACGTCTGGAAATCGAATAATGTAAAAAGATGCCCCGGTTCACGGGGCATCTAACTTATTTCAAGGTCAATCCGTCGTGGAATGCCTGTCCTACCGGTTTGCCCAGCACCAGATAGTGGTGATGGACCGGATCAAAGGTAATGGGCTGCAACTTGGCAACATCCACCTTGCCGTTGGTATCTAAAAATGCCTCATCCACGCAGACATTGATCACCTTTCCCACCAAACGGCAGGATTCGGGATCGTAGGAGATCATTTCGCACTCCAATGCCATAGGCAGCTCGTCGATCAGGGGCGCATCCACAAACGCAGATTTGGTGGCATGGAAACCTGCTTTTGCAAACTTATCGGGTTCTTTGTTGCCGGAAACGATGCCCACATAATCACAGGCATTTACATACTGGGCCGTGCCCATGGATACGGTAAATGCTTTACGGGATTGGATGTTTTTGGCAGTACGATGTTCCGCTTCCACACAAATGGTCAGCTGGGCTTCTTCCGTAACACCACCCCAAGCGGCGTTCATGGCATTTGGCGTGCCGTCTTCATTGTAAGTGCCGATAATAAACACCGGCATGGGATAGCACATTTCTTTTGCACCGAAATTTTTACGCATAACAGATCCTCCTGCAGAAATTCTATGTACATTATACCCCACAAAGGGTAACCGTTGCAAGGTGCATTTTTGCGTGTTATAATGGCACAGAGGGGTGAGAGTAAATGCTGGAAACCAAACGATTGATCCTCCGTCCGTGGCAGGAAAGCGATGCGCAAAGCCTTTATGAATACGCAAAGGATCCGGCTGTAGGGCCTCCCGCAGGCTGGCCGCCGCATACCGATATAGAAAACAGCCGTGAGATCATCCGGAAGGTGCTCTCAAGCCCGGAAACCTATGCGGTGTGTCTTAAGAACGGCAAAGCCATCGGCAGTGTCGGCTTGAAATTGAAAGGCTACACGGATATGACCGACCGGGAAGACGAATGTGAGCTTGGCTATTGGATCGGTAAACCCTTTTGGGGTCAGGGGCTAATTCCGGAAGCATCCCGGGAATTGCTTCGTTATGCCTTTGAAGAACGAAATATGCGTGCAGTCTGGTGCGGCTATTACGAGGGGAATGAAAAGTCCCGCCGGGTGCAGGAAAAGCTGGGCTTTGAGTATCATCACACCACAGAAAATCTGGATGTGGCGTTACTGGGTGAAAAACGTACCGGCCATACAGCCTTACTTACCAGACAGCAGTGGGAAAAGGAGCAAGAAGATGGTTAAAGAAGTGGTACATGATCCGATTTTACTTGCGGGAAAGTCGGAGGCGGCAACCGTGGAAGATCTGCAGGTTGCCCGGGATCTTTTGGATACACTCGTTGCAAACAAGGAAGCCTGTGTGGGCATGGCGGCAAATATGATCGGTGTATACAAACAAATCATTGTCTTTGATCATGAAGGAACATATATGACCATGTTCAATCCGCAGATCCTTAAAATGTCAGACCCTTATGATACGCAGGAGAGCTGTCTTTCTTTATTGGGTGGACCGCGACCCTGCAAGCGTTACCAAACCATCAAAGTTCAGTGGCAGAATGAAAAATTCCAAACACGCATCAAAACCTTCACCGGTTGGACAGCGCAGATTATTCAGCACGAGATCGACCATTGCAATGGTATATTGATATGAAAAACCGCCCCGGCTCAGCCGGGGCGGTTGCGCTATACTGCTTTCTTAAATAGTCCGTGTTGGTTACAGTAGTAATAGAGTATACCTTTGCCCCGGAGCTGAAGTCGGGTCTCGGCACCCGATTCGGGATAGAACTTTACCATTTGCAATCGGTCAGAGGTTACAAACGCCACAAAGGAAATAAAATGCTGTTTTGTCATGGGGTGGGGGATGGAGATAAAATGCTCGTCCTCCACTTTTTCAATGGTGATCCCGTGGGTGTCGTCTGCGTCTTCCGCTTCCAGAGCAGGCAAGGTGATGCCACAACAGCTGACCACCGTATCACCGGTGGAGTGGATTGTGTTTCCACAGACGGGACAGACATAGAATTTACACCGTAGCATGTTGGCGGAAATGTTCTTGTTGGTGATGTGCTGGCCGTTCATCAGTTCGATGACGCAGATGCCCAGCGCTTGCGCCAAGGGCTGTAATAAAGAAATATCAGGTAGGCCTTTGGCTGTTTCCCACTTGGATACAGTCTTACTGCTGACACCGATCTTCTCCGCCAGCGCACCTTGGGTCATGTTTCGATGCTCCCGCAACTGCTTGATGGTCGTTCCGGTTACATAGGTGTTCATAAATACCACGCCCTTTCTGCGAAATCATACCACGAAACACCGGACAAGACAACCTATGCTGCGTAGACTTGTGTCGGCTTAATAAATAAGACCTGCTGCAAATAAAAGCTTTGCAACAGGTCTTTTTTATAGTTCCGTAAACTCGTAAGAGTATGACACACTGCCGTTATCATAGGTGTAGAGGATGCGGCCGTCGTCGAGAATTTCTTTTTTGAATTTATCAAAATCCTTGCTATGCTTCATGCGAACAAAGTCATCGGTATTTGCGAGCTCTGCTTCCTCAAAGAAGGTCTCCGGCCTGCCAGAGCCGGCGCAGGCATTGCAAAATTTAGCTACAATTTCGTATTCTTTCATATATAAATATTCCTTTTCCCATGTGTGTATTTCATGACGGATATGTGGTCACGACATGTAAATGCAAGTTGTTTGTTCAGTATGTGTATAGTTTACAATATTCTTATGGTGATTTCAAGAAAAATGCTTTTGAAATTTTATAAAATTAAAGTTATAATATAGATGCAGACAATCGGTAAAAGGGGGACGCACAATGAAGATCGTGCGGGATAACTACTCGGTGCGGCCCAAAAACCAAAATAGGAGTAGTTGCTATGAAGGAAAATAAATGGATCCAAGCGTGGAGAGCGGAAGAAGAGATCGCGCATATTCACGGCTGGGATTTTTCCCATATTGACGGCCGGCATACAGAGGATACAGATTTTCCGTGGGATTACCGGCAGGTGATCGAAAAGCATTTAACGCCCGAAATGAAACTGCTGGATATTGATACCGGCGGCGGGGAATTTCTGCTGTCACTGGGACATCCTTATGGAAACACAGCCGCTACGGAAAATTATCCTCCCAATGTACAGCTGTGCAAGGAAACATTATTGCCCGTGGGTATTGATTTTCGGCCTGCTGACGGCAAAGGAAAACTGCCCTTTGAAGATGGCAGTTTTGATGTTGTGATTAACCGGCATGGCGACAAGAACCCGGCGGAAATTTACCGGGTCCTGAAGCCCGGCGGTTTGTTCATTTCGCAGCAGGTGGGCGCTGAAAACGACCGGGAACTGGTGGAGCTTCTCTGCGGAAATGTACCCATGCCCTTCCCGGAGCAGTATGCAGATCAGGCAGCAGCGCAGCTTCGCAACGCAGGCTTTTCCATCCTGCGTCAGGAAGAGTGTTTCCGCCCGATCCGGTTTTATGATGTAGGGGCGCTGACTTGGTTTGCCCGTATTATTTCGTGGGAGTTTCCTGATTTCTCGGTGGACACCCATTTGGAGAAGCTTTTGAATGCCCAGCGTATTTTGGATGAAACCGGCTGCGTGGAAGGCAGGACCCATCGCTTTTTGTTGGTGGCACAAAAATAGAGGTGTTGGAATGATATGAAATTACTTTTGGAAGCGTTGATAAAATTCACTTGTGGTATGCTGCTGGTTGGACTGCTTCTATTTCTGCCGGCCGGTACTTTTGGTTATACATACGGCTGGCTTCTTGTGGGTCTGCTCTTTGGGCCGATGCTGATTGCCGGTTTTGTGATGCTTTTTAAGTCACCCGAACTTCTGAAAAAACGGCTGGATGCCAAAGAAAAGCAGGGGACACAAAAGGGCGTTGTTGCCATTTCCGGACTGATGTTTATTGTCGGCTTTGTGGTGGCGGGGCTGGACTTCCGCTTCGGCTGGTCGGCGATGCCTGCTTGGGTAGTGGTTGCCGCATCGGTGGTGTTTTTGGTTGCTTATGCCCTGTATGCCGAGGTCATGCGTGAGAATGCATACCTCAGTCGTACCATCAAGGTAGAAAAGGGGCAGACTGTGGTGGATACCGGGATGTATGGCGTTATTCGTCATCCTATGTATGCGGTGACGATTTTGCTGTTTCTCATGATCCCGCTGGTGCTTGGATCAATGTACGCGCTGATTGCCTTTGGCTTTTATCCGGCGATGATCGTTGTTCGCCTGAAAGATGAGGAAAACCTGCTGATCAGAGAACTCCCCGGCTATGCTGCGTACATGCAGAAAGTGAAGTACAGAATCATTCCCTATATTTGGTGAGGTAAAATTATGCTGATAAATGGTTGTCAAGAAGGGAAAGGAACGCCCCGGTTGACGGAAGTAAAATGCCCCAAGTGTGGGGAATGGGTTGAGGTTTTTGTGAAAATGGGCGGTGCCATCGGGGAGACCGGCACCCTTGCCAGTGACGAAATCTGCGCCTGCGGTCATATCCTGCCTGCGGGCAGTTACGAATCAAATTACGAACAATAAAGAAAGTGCGTTGCAGATGATGCAACGCACATTTTTTAGCCTTTGAGCAGTTTGTTTATTTTTTTTGCTTTGGCTTTTTCCACGCAGTAAATGATGAGCCAGACGAAAGCAAAGCCGGTCACGAAAATGCAGGAGAACACGAAAATGGGAATCAGGGAATTTTGCAGCCAGCCGTTGATCAGATAAGTGAGAATATAGGCGATATACAGCGCGCCGCCGTGGAGCAAAATCATCATGGGCAGGGGGAGCTGTTCCATTTGGTAGATAGCGGTCATACCCGCGGCGATAAAGGCAAGCAGTGTGATGGTCACGATGCCAAGACATACCTCCATGGGAGAGAAAGACTCCACTGCGCTGGTAGCGCCTAAAATGCCGTAGATAATGGCCAGAATGATCGGCCCTCCGCCGGCACAGATCAAACCCCGAAATAAAAATTCTTTGAGAAACTTTTTCATTTCCCATCCAACCTCCTTTTGATTTCTGAGAAGCATCGCCGGGATACGTATTCGGTATAACCGCATTTGAAAACCGCATCCACACTGCCGGCAATAGTAACGGTGAACCGATCCAAAGCTTTTTCGTTGGCAAGGGTGCTTTTGTTGATGCGAATAAAAGAAGAAGGAAGCACAGCTTCTAATTCATATAGTCTCTGTTTCAGCCGGTAACGGCGGTTTTGGGAGTCAATGGCGTAAGTCTTGCCGTCTAAAACGGTCACGCATTCAATTTCGGAAACGGACAGCATTTTGATATCGTCCTCGGTGTAGCCGGGGATGCGATCTGTATGTTTGGAAATGAGTGCTTCGATCTCGTCGATCAAGGCGCTGCGCTGATGGACGGTGGCAACCACCTCCTCGTCCTTCTCTTTGTCGATAATAAGGGTAAATTTCATGGATCCACCTCCAATAATATGATTATATCATATCCGGAATAAAAATGTTATTTCATGCAGCAATCGGTATTCTGCGCGCCTTCAACGGCATCAAGAATGCCCCCTTTTTTGGAAGGGGGCATGAAATGTTTATTTGATTTTTTGAATGTAAATATCGATGACCTCTTTTGCAAAGGCACCGGTGCCTGTGCCGCCGACCTTGTCGATATTTTCCGTCATACTGCCGCCGCCTGCGTAGCTTTCTGCAAGACTGCTCAGGATCTGGGGCGTACAGGTGTAGTAATTGGCGGTAAAGAATGCCTGCAATTCCTTTGCCCAAGCCTGCGCTTCTTCGCAACCGGGATCGCAAGGACGCATCTTGCCCAGTTTCGCAAAGAAATCCATTACTTGCGCGCCTAAGTCCTTTTCCTGCTCTTTGGTGCGCCCGGCAGACTTCTGTGAGAACTCTTTATATGCATCGGTTTTGCCGTACAGCGCCTTTGCCTGCGCACTGTAATCATCCACTTTTTTGGGATCAAAGCCTTCAAAATCCATATAGTTCACTCCTACTGTTAACATTCCTTTGGCAAGGGCGATCCGGTCCTGCAGTTTCTGGGCTCGCTCCTGCATGAGGTTGATTTGTTTTTCCAAACAGCTGTTTCGGTCGTAGTCAGGGGCGTGGAGAATGTCTGCGATCTGCTGAAGTTGGAGGCCTAACTCTTTGAACAAAAGGATCATATAAAGCTTTTCTACGGCAGTGTCATCATAGAGCCGGTAGCCGGCTTCTGTGACCTGCGTAGGCTTTAGTAAACCAATGGTGTCGTAGTGATGCAGCGCCCGGACGCTGACACCGGTAAGCTTCGATACTTCCTTAACCGTTTTCATTCTGCTACCCCCTTGACAAGCTTATTATAAACTATGACGTAACGTAAGAGTCAAGAGCTTTTTGGAAAATTTATTGGTTATGATTCAAATTGGGGCGATACGGCAGGCAGGTTGCCCAGATTGTTGTTTTCGCTGCCGTCGGGGATGGATTTCAGGTATTCGGTATCTCCCCGGTGAGCGATGCCCACGCCGGCGATTTGTCCTTGCTTTGCCATGTCTACCGCCTGTTGCTTTTTTACAAAGGTGTTGTCAGAAAGCTGATAACCGGTGATTCTGCCACTTTCCTTAACCAGACCGACGACGCGTTTCGCGTTGGCGTTTGCTTGCGGAATCTGATCCAATGTCTGTTTTACAAGTTCTTGTCCGTCCATAAAACCACTCCTTTTGGCTTAGTTTTTACAGGCGGTAAAAGAATATTCAAAAGAACCAGCCGCAGAATTGATCCTACTACAGAAAAACAAAGAGAACCGCCCACGAGGGGCAGTTCTCTTTGTGTGGTCCGGATGACAGGATTCGAACCTGCGGCATCTTGCTCCCAAAGCAAGCGCTCTACCAAACTGAGCCACATCCGGATACCGTTGGTATTATACATGACCTTAGCGAAAAAAGCAATCACAAATTCGGGTTTCCTTTGCCTATATCCTTGCGGGAATTCTGTTGAAAAAGTCATGAAAATTTGTTATAATAAAAAAAGAAAGGAGTGATCCCATGAAACTGGAAGAACTGAAACAGAAAATGGACGAAGCCCATTATATATATGACGATACTTTGGCAACGGTATTGTCCGTGGCGCTGGAATTGGGGCGGCCTTTGCTGATCGAAGGCGCTGCCGGTGTTGGCAAAACGGAGATTGCCAAGGTGATGGCAAAAGCATTGGATCGGGATTTGGTGCGTTTGCAGTGCTACGAAGGTCTGGATGAGAGCAAGGCACTCTATGAATGGAATTACCAGAAGCAGCTTTTGGCCATTCAGGTGAATATGGGTAATCAAGATGCAGATAAGTTGACCCGCAGCCTCTTCAGCGACGAATACCTGTTGGAGCGGCCTTTGTTGCAATCCATCCGGTCTGAAAAGCCGGTGGTGCTGCTGATCGACGAGATCGACAAGGCAGACGAGGAGTTTGAGGCCTTTTTGCTGGAGCTTCTGTCGGATATGCAGGTTTCCATTCCTGAGGTGGGTACCATCGGTGCTAAGACGGTGCCCTTTGTGGTGCTGACCTCTAACCGCGCCCGGCCTTTGTCTGAGGCGCTGCGTCGCCGCTGTGCCTATTTGTACATTCAGTATCCGGATGTGGAGAAAGAACTGGCGATTCTGCGGGCAAAGTTGCCCCATGTGGACGACCAACTGTGCGCACAGGTAGCAGTGGCGGTGCATAAACTGCGAAGCAACGAAGCAATTTTGAAAAAGCCGTCTATTGCGGAAACATTGGATTGGGCAGCTGCACTGGATGCACTGGGTGTAAAGGAACTGACTCCTGATGCGCTGCGCCATACGGCTGGTTTTGTGCTGAAAAACAGCGAAGATCTGGAAGCAGTGCAGCAGCTGGATGCCGGGGAGCATGCCTGCCACTGTGGCGGCCATTGCGGAGGCCATCACCATGACTGACCCCAGTGTCTACACCCGAAAAATCGCAGCTTTTTGCCGGATGCTCCGGTTGGAAGGACTCACCGCCGGTCCGCAGGAAACGGCGGACGCCTGCCGGATTTTGACGGTTGTTGGCATGGAAGATCGCAGTAGGGTTAAAACAGCGCTGCGGACGGTATTTGCCAAGACCCGGGAGGAGCAGGAAACCTTTGAACGGGTGTTTGACGGCTTTTTTGTATCGGAGGAAGCCATGCGCCGTCAGGCGGAAGAGTATGCCAAACGGGAGCGGGAAATGGAGCAGGCCCGACGGCAGACGGAGGAAGAACTCCTTTTGAACGGTCAGCCTATGGACTTTGACGACCGGCAACGGGAGGCATATGCCACGATGCCGCCGGAGGAACGGCAGAAGCTGCGCAGTTTTATGGATCGGTATAAAGAAAGCGCCGCCCGAAATCCGGACCTTTACAGTAATTTTATCCATTCTGTGTTCGCCAAATCCATTTTGGAGCAACAGATGCTCATGGAGGATGCCGCGTTAGGTTGCGGCAGCGCAGATCCGGAATTGGGTCTTATGTATCGGGATATTTCCGAGTTCAAAGATACCGAGATCCCCAAAGCGATTGCAGCCATCCAAACCGTAGCCCAGCAGATCAACGGCGAGCTGTCTGCAAAACGCAGCCGCGGCGGCCGTGGTGGCAAGCTGGACTTCCGCCGTACCATCCGTAAGGGCTTGGAGACCGGCGGCAGCTTCTACCGGCTGTCCTTCCGGAAGAAACGCCACCGGAAAAAGCGGCTGGTGATCCTATGCGATGTGTCCGGCTCTATGGTGCAGTTTTCAGAATTTGCTCTGCGGTTTATTCAATCCCTGAACCATGCATCGGAAAGCTCCCGGATCTTCTTGTTCTCTGAGGAATTGGTGGAAGCGGATGTGTTCAGTTTGGAAAATATGGACAAGTTCCGCAGCTATGTGAAAGAATCCGGCACTTACGGCCGAGGTACGGATGTGGGTAAAGCACTGCAGAAGCTGTGCACGGCATCTCCACCGGTTTTGAACGATGCGACTACCTTGTTGGTTCTGTCGGATACCAAGACAGTGGACCTTCCCAAGGCCCTGCAGGCACTGACGGAAGCGAAACGGCTATCCGGAAGGGTGCTTTGGCTTAACCCCATTCCTGCCCATAAATGGCAGTATCTGCGCAGTGCGCAGGCTGTGGCATCTATGTGTCATATGGCAGCCTGTAACGATCTGCGGTCTCTGAGTCAGGCGTGTCGCCGATTGGCGCAGCTGCAGGATTAAAAAAGTGCATATTTGGCAAAAATTATTCCGGGTCAAAATGACCCGGAATCGTTTTTTGCGAGGGAATGGCATGAGGAAACCAAAAATGTCTTTAACGGCACAAATCGCTTTGGGATTGGGGCTTGGCGTCGCGGTTGGTTTGTTTTTGCAGGCAAACCCCACTGTCGCCACAGATTATATCCGCCCTATCGGCACCATCTACCTGAACCTGATCAAAACCGTGGTGGTGCCGGTGGTGGTGCTGTCCATCGTGCAAGGGGTCGTTTCTTTACAGGATATCAAAAAAGTTGGAAGCATCGGACTGGGAACGCTCCTGTTTTACCTGTGCACCACGGCCCTTGCGGTAACGGCGGGATTGGTGCTTGCCAACATTTTGAAAGTGGGGGCAGGATTCCAACTGTCTGCGGAGCAGCTTTCTTACCAAGCTGCGGATGCGCCGCCTTTTATGCAGACCCTTGTCAATATTTTTCCCTCTAATTTTCTGGAACCTATGACCGAGGGGGCGATGCTGCCGACCATTGTAATCGCCCTGTTGACCGGCTTTGGGATTATTTTAGCAGGGGAGAAGGGACAAGCCTTTTTCTGTGTAGTGGAAAGCGCAGCACAGGTGGTCTTCCGGATTATGAGCTTGATATTAGGCTTGTCCGGCATCGGCGTTTTTGCCCTGATCTGTCCGGTGGTGGCTGAAAACGGAATCCAAGTCCTGTTGCCCCTGTTAAAACTGGTTTTGGTAGCCTATATCGGATATGGGATCCACATGGCTGTGGTATATTCTGCATCTGTGGGCTTATTGGCACGGGTGCGCCCGATTGCGTTTTTTAAAGCCATGCTTCGTCCCGGCTTGGTGGCCTTTTCCAGCGCCAGCAGTGTGGCGGCACTGCCGTTTACCTTGGAGGCAGTGGAGAAGCTGGGCGGCAAAAAGGAGATTACCGGCTTTGTGCTCCCCTTGGGTGCCACGGTGAATATGGATGGCACGGCGATCTACCAAGGCGTCTGCGCCATCTTTATTGCCCAGATTTTCGGGATCTCGCTGGACTTTACCCAACAGCTGACGATTGTTCTGACGGCAACCTTGGCATCCATCGGTACAGCCGGTGTTCCCGGCGCAGGCATGATCATGCTGGCGATGGTGCTGCAAAGTGTGGGGCTGCCGGTGGAGGGGATCGCATTGGTAGCCGGTATCGACCGGATTTTGGATATGGGCCGCACGGTGGTCAATATCACCGGCGATGCTGCCTGCGCCCTATCTATCAGCGCCCGTTATTCATCGTAGGGGAGGGGTGCAACTCCTTCTGCTGTCATCGCGAGGGTTCTTCGCAGCCGTGGCAATTTTGCGGAAGCCTTGACATTCCCTTTATAATAGAAGGGAAAGGAAGTGACCGGTATGGCAGTTCGACTCAACGAGGACAAAGAAATGGTCCAAAGAATCAAAGAAGGCTTAAAGCGCACCGGCGGCTATTGCCCCTGCCGGCTGCAGCGGACCGAAGAGAATAAGTGCATTTGCAAGGAGTTCCGGGAGCAGATTGCCGACCCGGATTTCAAGGGTTATTGCCATTGTTTGCTCTACTACAAGGATTGACAGATTTATTTTGAAAAAGGCGAAAAAAGTGGTTGACAAACGAAGTCCTCTGTGATACTATGTTGTGGCGTTGAACGACGTAGCAATATATGCGCGAGTGGTGGAATTGGTAGACTCGCTAGATTCAGGTTCTAGTGTTCACTGCGGACGTGCGGGTTCAAGTCCCGCCTCGCGCACCAAAGAGACAGCTGAAAGGCTGTCTCTTTTTTTGTCAGTCGATCCTGCCCAAAACGGCTAAAGCCCCTGGATTCCCATCAAAACGGGAACCCAGGGGTATTTTTTGTTTCTTTCAGCACAGACAGATCCATTTGCAACCATTTCCATCCATTTCCGTCGACCTCGCCGCCCAGCTGCCGCCCAGCCGACAAAATCAAGGTTGTTTTATTATAAATTAACCTTGATTCTGATGTGATTGAGTGATACAATGATTGTGCGACACAGTTTAATATTTCTCCTGGCAGGCATACTTTTGGTAAAAATGTATGCCTGGTCGTCATACCCTGCTGGGAGTGAACTGTGTCGCAACAGGACCGGACTGCGTTTTTCAGTGCGTAGTCTCGGCTACGCACTTTTTTATTAAGGAGGGACTCTTTATGAAGCAAAATAAGCGCGTTTCTACCTGCGTGCTGATTTGGGTACTGGTGGCAGCGGCACTGTTTGTGCTGCCTGCACAGGTCCGTGCAGAGACTGTTACCGAATCCCAAACCCAGATGGAAACCTTCGTAGAAGGGGATTACACCTATACGGTGGACAAGGAAGAGGCAACGATCATTTCCTGCGCAACTTCCGTTGCGGGTGAAGTTGTTGTTCCTGAAAGGCTGGGCGGTTTTCCGGTGGTTGAGATTGCTGAAAAGGCCTTTGCCGGTTGCAGCGGCATTACGCAGCTTACCGTGCCGGATTGTGTCCGGCATATTGGTCTGGCTGCCTTTACCGGTTGCGGTAATATCACATCCATGACGATTCCCTTTGTGGGCGAAAGTCGCAAGACCTCTAACGATACATATCAATATCCCTTCGGTTACATTTTCGGCACAGAAGGATATACTGGCGGTGTTCAGACCATGCAGTATTACATCGCTGACAGGCTTGGTAGCGCGACATTTGCTTATTATAGGATCCCCAGAGCACTGAAAGAGGTCACTGTCACCGGCGGACATCTTTTATACAGTGCTTTTGACAGCTGTGCAAATATCACCACGATCACATTGGGGGACGGTGTGGCGAGCATCGGCGCAGGGGCCTTTGATGGTTGCTCCAAGCTGGCAGAGATCAATATTGGCCGCGGAGTCAAAGGTATTGCCGGCCGTGCCTTCAGTAATTGTGATAAATTGACATCCATTGTGATTCCGGAGAATGTGACCGACATCTCCTCTGATGCTTTTTTCAATTGCAGCAACCTGAACGGCATTTGGGTCAGCGACAATAATCCGACCTATTCCAGCGACCAATACGGTGTGCTGTTTAATAAGGATCAAACTCGTTTGATTGCAGCGCCAAAAACTTTGGCCAGTTACACCATTGAGGATCATGTGCAGGTTATTGGAAAGCAGGCGTTCCGGTCTTGCTATGATCTGAAAGAACTGACCATGGGTACCGGTGTTCAAACCATTGAAGAAGATGCGTTCATGCAGTGCTATCTGGACGAACTGCGCATTAAAGATATTTACGCATGGTGGAAGGTGTGCCCACTGGACGGTTTTGGAGATCCTGTGGTCAGCGCGTCATGGGTACATCTCGTGGATCAGAACGGTACGGAAATTACCGAATTTACGGTGGATCCTTCTGTGAAAGAGATCCCTGAAAGCGGATTCTGGAACTGTAAAGGACTAACGGAGATCACAATTTCCAATGGCGTGGAGAAAATCGGCTACAATGCGTTTTATAACTGCGAAGGACTTGTGGAAATAATAATCCCGGACAGTGTGCAGCATATCGGCAGCTATGCTTTTGAAAATTGCACAGCCCTGACAACTGTGACCTTCGGTAAAGGCCTGCGCAGCTCGGATGGCAGTATGTTTGAGGGCTGTACGTCGCTGATGGACCTGCATATTTCCGATCTGGCAAGCTGGTGTCAGGCGGAACTGTATACAGATTTTGAATATTCCGGCCATCTGTACCTGAATGGCAAAATCCTGACGAAGCTGGTCATTCCCGACGGGATCACAAAAATCGGTGCCTGCGCATTTTCAAACTGCACCCAGTTGACCAGTATTTCGATTCCCAAAGGTGCCAAAATTATCGGTGAAAGCGCATTTCGTGGATGTACCGGCGTTAGCAGCGTTATCATTCCCAGCGGCGTCACTGAAATTGGAGATTTCGCCTTTGCAAACTGCACAGCAATGACGAAGCTGACCTTGCCGGCAGGTTTAAAGGATGTTGGCTTGGGCGCGTTTCGTGAGTGTACTTCCTTGCGGGAAGTAGTGATCCCCTCCGGTATGAAAGCCGTGGAAACAGACATGTTTGACGGATGCACGTCTTTGAAGGCGGTGTATATTCCCAAGTCTGTAACTTCCATTCGAAACGGTGCGTTTAGGGGCTGTTCTGCCATTACCGATGTGTACTACGCAGATTCAAGAGCAAACTGGACGGGTGTGGACATTGATTACGGAAATAATTTCCTGAAAGAAGCAACCATCCATTATAACCACAAAAGTTCCACAAATGTATCCAAACTTGTGGCACCGGTGGTAGAACTTACCTATGATGCACAGGAAGATATCACGCTCCTAACTTGGGAGATCGTGCCGGGAGCGGACCGGTATGATGTATACCGTGCTACCAGTAAGTCTGGCTCCTATAAGAAAGTTGCGGCGGCGGAAACGGAAAGCTGGCAGGATACAACGGCCGCAGCCGGCAATATCTATTATTATAAAGTCAAAGCAGTCTGCGTTGCGGATAGCGGCCTGAACAGTGGCTATAGCAATATTGCTTCTGTGGTCCGCAAATGCGCTGTTCCGGAACTTGGCGTTGCTAACAATACTTCCGGCAAGCCGATGCTGACATGGGAGAAGATCAGCGGCGCTAAGAAGTATACGATCTACCGGGCAACCTCTGAAACCGGCAAGTACAGCAAGCTGACAACCACAACAAAGGCAACTTACACCGATTCCAAGGCCAAGGCTGGTACGACTTATTTCTACAAGATCGTTGCCAACGCATCCAAGAGTACTTATAACTCTGGCTATAGCAACATCGTGTCCTGCGGTGTGATCTGCGGCACACCTTCTGTCACCGTCAAGATCGACACCAACACCGGCAAACCCAGCCTGTCTTGGGGCAAGGTGGACGGCGCTGCCAAGTATGCCATTTACCGTGACGGGGAACTGCTGACTACTGTGACTGGGACGACCTATGCGGATACCTCCGCAGCCATCGATACCCGCTACAGCTATGCTGTGCAAGCACTGGGCAAAACCGAGGCATTAAACGGCAACCTCTCCAAGGAAGTTTCCACAACCTCCGGCATTGCAAAGCCTGCCGTGAAGGGCAGTATTGACGCTGCTTCCGGTAAGCCTGTGCTGACATGGAGCGCGGTGGAGGGCGCGGTCAAGTACGAAATCTACCGCTCCACCAAGTCCAGTAAGTCTTATAAGCTGGTTGATACAGAAGAAACCCTCAGCTATGAGGATGTTTCCGTTTCCGCAGGCAAGACCTATTACTACAAGGTCAAGGCTATCGGCGCTGTCAGCAAGAGTGCGGACAGTAGCTATGTGAAGCTCACCGGCAAATGTGCAACACCGGCAATCGAGGTAACAGCCAGCGAAAGCAGCGGCAAACCGGTGCTTAGCTGGGAGAAGATCAGCGGAGCCAAGAAGTACACCGTTTATCGTGCAACCTCCGAAACCGGTAAGTATACTAAGCTGGGTACTACCACCAAGCTGACCTATACCGACAGTAAGGCATCTGCCGGAACTGTGTACTTCTATAAGATCTTTGCCAACGCATCTTCCAGCAAGTATAATTCCGGCTACAGCAACATTCTTTCCTGCGGTGTCAACTGCGGCGCGCCTGCAGTAAAGGTGAGCCTGAATGCATCCGGCAAGCCGGTTCTGTCCTGGAGCAAGATCAACGGCGCGGTCAAGTATGAGATCTACCTGCTGGGCGGCGAGGACTATGTGGTATTGGGTACGATCACCGGAACCACATGGACGGACGATTCCTGCGCCCCCGGTGAAGGTCGCTACTACGGTGTCCGCGCCATTGCCTCCAAGGAAGCCTATAACAGTGAGGTTAGTGAGCCTGTCTTTGGCAGAGGTACTTGCGCTACCCCCAAGATCACCGGCAAGGTAGGCGCAAACAAGAAGCCTGTGATCGCATGGGGCGAGGTAGAGAGCGCAACCAAGTACATCATCTATCGGTCTACCAGCAAGTCCAAGGGCTATAAGGTCATCGATGAGACGGAAACCCTCGGCTTCGAAGACCTGACCGCCAAGAAGGGCAAGACCTATTACTATAAGGTGGTTGCGGTGGGCAACGGTTTTGAAAGCGCCCAGAGCAGCTATGCGAAAGTAAAGAGCAAGTAATCGCAAATCTTACCCTGAAACCCCGTCGTCCACTGGTCGGCGGTTGGTGAGAGGATCACCGTTTCTGCAGACGATGTGGACTTTATCACCGGTTTCGACCGAAAGCTTCAAGTCCCGCCTCGCGCACCAAAAGAAAGCAGACCTTCGGGTCTGCTTTTTCTTTTTGGTTGAGAATAACGATACCGGGCAAACCTTAAACAAACCTTAATGCCTGCATAATGGGGAATGTGGTATAATTTGTCACATAACGGCGTAAAAGCCAAAAGAAAGGCAGATGGCTATGAAAGCGTTTTTCGCATGGCTGTTCAGCGAGCATAATTCCAATCTGCAGATCGGCCTGTTTGACCGGTGGCATTTTTTCTATCTATTTATCGTCTTTGGCGGCACATTGCTGCTGTCGGTTTTAGGCAGAAAAAAGCCGGCTTTGAAAAAGAAATTCCTACCACTGATGGCTTATCTGACAGTCGGTCTGTACGCTATCGACTTTTTTATCATGCCCCTGTCCGATAGCTACGGAGGTAGCATCAGCGCCTATAAGCTGCCGTTTAACATCTGTACCATTATGGCGGTGCTTGTGCCCTTTGTGCAGTTCAATTCAAAATTTAACCGGATTAAACAACCGGTGGCGGTGCTTTCCATCGCATCGAGCCTAATGTGGATGTGCTACCCCGGTACGGCATTAGGCGGTCAGCCGCCCTTTTGCTACATTATTTTCCAGACCTTTATGTACCATGGCTTCTTGTTTTGCTGGGGCGTGCTGAATCTGGCGTACGGCGAGGTGGCGCTGCATTTTAAAAAGATCTGGAAAGAGCTTGTTGGGATTTTGATGATCTTTGTGTGGGCGTCCTTTGGTAACGCGGTGTATGACCGGGGATACAACTGGTTCTTTATTGAATCCAGTATTTTTCCGTTCCTGTCGGATGCGGTCATGCCCATTGCGGTGGTGGTCAGTGTATTCGGTGTCTGCGTCGTGATCTATTGCGCCTATTACGGATTGCAGGCGCTGTTGCGCAAGAAAACAGCTGTAAAATAAAAAGTAGCGGTATCCCGAAGGATACCGCTACTTTATTTGTTTAGAAATCAGCCTTCCACAATGGGAGCTTCTGCAGCAGCTTCCACAGGCTTAATGCTGTTGTAGAAGTTGGTCAAAGTAGCCTGTACATAGGGCAGAATGTAGATGTAGGCAATGCCAAAGGTGATGGCACCCAGCAGATACCAGCCAATGAAGGACAGATACAGTACGAACAGCTCCATCTTGTGGCCTTCCATCATGGCCTTGGAACGGTCAATGGCTTCCCTTGCGCCGATGCCGGGATTCTCAGCCAGAATGTACATAGCCTGAGAGTAGGACATAGCCTTGATAATACCGGGAATGTACAGCAGCAGGCTCCACAGGAAAACAAACAGACCGGTCAGGAAAGTGACCTTGAAAGAAGCCCAGAAATTGGAAAACTCAGTGAACAGATCACCCAGCTCGGGCTTTTTGCCCTCGGTCAGCCGCAGGAAGATTTTCGTGGATGCCAGCGCAAAGGCAGGGGTAATCACGATTACCACAGCCAGCTGACCCACAACAGGAATTACGTTGCCCAAACCGCCGACTGCAGCCATGATCAGCATGATCAAAAACAGGATGCCGATGTTGCCCTTGATCTGGGATTTTGCTTGGCTCTTTAATTGTGCTCTATCCATAGTAAAACTCCTTTCTTTTTGACGGGGTCCGTCTGTTTTTAGATTACAATATTTAAGGGGCAATGTCAAGAAAAAACATAGGCGCAGTAAGACAAATCCTTGCCCGCCGGGGTGCGGATCAACCTGCAAATTTGCAATATTCTTTACAACTTTTACAGTTTTTTGTACTTTTTCTTCTTTTCTTATTGCAATAGCGGAAGAATATGATATTGTTATGCTATGGCATTATGTGATGCCGCTCAAAAGTTATAATTCAGGAGGAATTGCTATGACCCCGTTGAAGCTGGAAGAAATGACAACGGAACAGAAGCTGGGCATGCTGTACTGCGCCCGTCTGTTCAATGAAACATCTCTGGAGTTTGCCCTGAAGCTCATCAAGAAGCGTGCACTTGGTAGCGTTCAGATCTCCCCCAAGAAGAAGGACTTTGTTCGGAGAGTTTTGGAAGCGGCTGATTATCCCATCATCATCGTCTGCGATACCGAGACTCGTTTCCCCACCTCTGAGAAGCAGCCCATCCCGCTGGTGACGCTGGCTGCCTGCGATAAGCCCGAGTACTACGAGGTCTTCGGTAAGGCTGTTGCTACCGAGGCAAAGGCTGCCGGCTTCAACGCAACTTGGAACCCTGTTGTGGACGTGCTGCACTGCAACGGCCCCATCAAGGTCTATCGTCTGTTCTCCGATGATCCCGCCCGTGTGTGCCGCGCTGCTGAAGAGATCTGCAAGGTCTATAAGCGTAATGGCTACATGTCCTGTGGTAAGCACTATCCCGGCGGCAGCGATGCTCCCTACGATAACCACATGACCTCCGTGCCCAGCCAGTGCACCGAAGAGGAACTCATGAACTTCGACTTGGTCCCCTACAAGTACCTGATGGAGCGGGATCTGCTGCCCTCCATCATGACCCGCCATGCTGTGTATCAGAACATCGATCCTGAGCATGCCGGCACCATGTCTCCCAAGGTGCAGGGTATGATCCGTGAGATGGGCTGGGATGGCGTTTGCTGGACTGACTCTTTCGGCATGATGGCCGTTCTGCAGAAGTACGGCGAAGAGAACATTCTGGGTCTGGCTATTGCTGCCGGTAACGATATCGTGCTGCCCAACTATCGTACGCCCACTGAGGTGACCTATGGCCACCTGCTGGAGAACTGGGAGCGCGGTATGTTCTCTGAGGAGCGCCTGAACGAGAGCGCCCGCCGCGTGATCGATCTGCAGAACAAGCTGGCTGAGATCCCCGAGGCTGTGGACGTGTTCACCGAGGAAGATCAGAAGCTGTACGACAGCATTGCTGCCGCATCCATCACCGCCGTTTGCGACGAGGGCGTTTCTGTGAAGCTGCCTGAGAATACCAAGAAGATGTTTGTTATCACAACGCCCATGGACTTCAACCCCAATACCGAAGATCTGGAGACCGTTACCGACCAGTGGTACTACCCCAACCGCGTTGCTGACCAGATCCGCAAGAACTTCCCCGATGCACACATCGAGTTTATCCCCGAGTTTGCTACCAAGCCCGATAACGAGCGTGTTCTGGTTGCTTCCACTCAGTTTGATGAAGTTATTTTCGTTACCTTCTGTGACACCCAGCCCTATCTGGGCACTGACGGTCTGACCCGCCGACTGGAGGTTCTGATTGACTCTCTGAACATGGCAAACCGCCTGACCACTGTGGTTCACTTCGGTAACCCCTTCGCACTGGAGACCATCCAGCATGTTGGCCGTAAGATCTTCGGCTACATTATGCCCGATGCACAGCCCTGTGCCATCGACGCACTGGCTGGCAAGCAGGGTGCTCCCGGCACCTTGCCCTTCAACTGCAAGTTCCAATAATCAGTACATTAAGCAGGGACAGGCTTTGGCCTGTCCCTGTTTTTTGCCGTAAAGCTTTCTTTACGCACTTTTTAGAAAAGACCTCTTGCACATTGCCGGACCTTGGAGTATGATGATATTATTAAGTGCTAGGAGGTAAGCATATGAAGAAAGTTACCATTTTGGGCGATATTATGGTGGAGCCCCCCTTTATGCAGCAGGTGGAAAAAGACGGTCAATATGATTTCAAGCCTTCTTTTGCGCCACTGAAAACAATTTTGGAAGCATCTGACTATGTGATCGGTAATTTGGAGACCCCCTTGGCAGGTCCGGAATCCGGTTATACCCATGAGCTTGTAAGTTTTAACTCCCCGGATGTGCTGGTGGAGGCGTTGGTGGATATCGGCATCGATGCGGTTTCCACTGCCAATAACCACAGCTTGGACCGTGGCTATGAAGGCTTGGCGCGTACCGTTCAGGTGCTGGATCGCTACGGCATTGCCCATACCGGTACATATCCCGAGGATTTTGACGGAGAGCGGATCCACTACTTCACCGTAGGGGATACCAAGTTTGCCTTGATTGCCGGCACCTTTGCTACCAATTTCGGTATCAACCGGGTGGATCTGGTGGGGAAGCGGGAGCGGTGCGTGAATATGCTCCATCCTGTTCACAGCGGAGGCGCCATCTACCTGCCGCTGCCGCCTGCCTATGCCAAGACCTTGGCTTATGTGGAAGGGCTGATGGGTCGCAAGCTGGTGTGGGAGGAATCCACCAAACTAAAGCGGGTAATGGACATGCCCCGTTGCTCTATTGACGATATCATCCCCATGGAAGCCTTTGAACGGTGCTGGACATGGGTGGCGGAGGATTATGCCGAAGCCCGGAAGAACGCGGATGTGGTGCTGTTCTATCCTCACAGCGGCGGCCAATTCAATGTAGAACCGGGCAAATACACTCAGTATATGGTTCAGCGGGCAGTGGAGCTGGGCTTTGACGGCGTGTTTGCCGGCCATGCCCACACTACTCAGCGGGCAGAGTACTTGGAGGGCAAGCCCTGCTTCTACTCCTTGGGCAATGTGAGCATGTCTCCCGGAACCTTCTATTCGATTCCCGAGTGCCTGCCGGAATACGGTTTGGCAGTCCACCTGTACACAGAGAATCAAAAGATCCAAAAGGTGACATTCTCTGTCTTTAAGATGGTGCAGGAAGAGGGAGTGCCTATGAAGGTAGTACCCGTGGACGACCTGTATGCGACACTGGAAGGGGAAGAGAAAGCGCTGCTTCTTAACCATGTGTCTGAGGTTTATCAGCGGGTCAGCGGCAAAACACATACTTGGACCGAACCTCAGAAAGAATACGAACTGTAATAAAAGGCCGGTGCGCATCAGCGCACCGGCCTTTGCACCGCACGATAAAATGAAATTTACCCGCGTTGTGCATTGCCTTTTTTTCTGTGCCGTGCTATACTATAAAAACTTTATATAAAAGGCTTGTTAATTATGGAATGGAATGATATTTACGATAAAGACAGAAAGCCCACAGGCCGCTTGCACCGCCGGGGAACCCCTTGGCGAAAAGGGGAGTATGGCTTGGTGGTTTGCGTATGGGTGTATAACGGAAAAGGGGAATTGCTACTGACCCGCCGGGCGCCGGAAAAAAGCTTTGCCGGCACATGGGAAAATTCCGGCGGTGCCGCCAAAGCAGGGGAGAGCAGCCTGCAGGCCATTTGCCGGGAGCTGAGGGAGGAAACCGGCATCCGGGCAGAGCAGGAAGAATTTTCTCTTTTGGAATCTGCCTGCGACAAATGCTGCCATTATGATTTTTATACCTTGCACCGGGATATTCCCGTTGAACAGGTGGTGTTGCAACCCGGTGAAACAGACGGAGCCCAGTGGGCGACCTTTGCGCAGATTCATGATATGATCCGGCAAGGACAGATCTGCAAAATTATTGCCAAACAGTTTATGAAGCACGAGCCGTTTTTAAAGACACTGGCAAAAACAGAATAACAGCTGCCCGCCGGGATGTGGATTCCCGGCGGGCGCGTTGTTTCAAAGGATGAATGGTTAAATTTTCTTGCTTTTCCATATTTTAGGTGATAAAATAAAAATGTTAGGCCTGTAAGGAAAAACGTTTTGCAAGTAAACGAATGCACATAACCGAAGAGGAGTAATGAGCATGATGAAACGGATCGTAAGTTTTGCGCTGGCACTTTTGATGCTGTGTGCCATGTTGCCGAATTTTGCTATGGCGGCAAATACCATTCCGGACGGCAAGGGTCCCAAGGAGATCGAAGGCGGTATGCGGGACTTTTTGTGGCCGGTTCCCGGTAATTATGGCCTGTCCGGCTGCTTTTTCGATGGCCGGACGCCGCCCCACCATGCCATCGATATTCCTGCCGTAGGCGGAACACCTGTGGTGGCAGCCTATGACGGAAAGGTGATCCAAGCTTACAATAGCGGAAATGGCTACGGAAAACTGGTTCTCATTGAACATGACTACCAGCTGGCTACCGGCGAAGTCATTAAGCTCTACAGTAAATACAATCACTTAAAGTCCTATACCGTATCTTCCGGCAAAAAAGTAAAAGCCGGCGATAAGGTGGGAACGGTAGGTAATACCGGCGGTAAGTATGGTTACCATCTGGATTTTCAGATTCTTACCAGCCCTGATTGGCGGCATCTGAATTACCACAATATTTCCATCGATCCTTATGTCAATGAATTGCTGGAACTGCCGGAAAAGATATTTTGCGATTCCACGCCTGCTTGCTGCGGCGTTGGCCCCACAGGCTGCTGCTGTTATTACTATCTGGAAGATGTCAAGAAGATCTATGAAAAGCCGATTAAAACCTACACACCGGATGTACCGGTGCTGAAGATCTCTTCTGACTATACCGAGCAGAGCCCTGTGACTTTTGCTTGGTCTTCCGACCCCAATGCGACCCATTATAATCTGTACATTGATAAAAAGAATCCGGAAGGTCAGTATGTAAACCATGAAACGGTGGAAACCCAAGGCATCACCGTGAGCAGGCAGTTGCCGGCGGGGGAGTACCGCCTGCAGCTGACAGCGTATAACATCAAGGCTTATGTCCCGGAGGGAAGTCAGCGGCAGTATGCCGTGGGCGAGCCGGTGTACATGACCATTCGGTGCGACCATCATTACGCAGAAACCGCAAAGCAGGCGGCAACCTGCGGAAAAGACGGCGCTATAACCTATACCTGCAGCCGCTGCGGTGACAGTTATACAGAAATTGTGGATGCCACCGGTGACCACGATTTCGGCGATTGGGAAACAGTGCGTAGCGGAGGCTGCACAGCGCCTGCTGTGGAGAGTCAAATCTGTGCCCGGTGTGGCGAAGTGCAGTATCGGGTACAGGAAGCTGCCGGCCATAATTTTGTAGAAGGCCGGTGCGATGTCTGCTTGGAAGAGGCCAAAGAACCGGTTGCTTCCGGAATTTGCGGCGATGACTTGACATGGCGTTTGGATGACAACGGGATTCTTACCCTCTCCGGTGTAGGTACCATGGCGGAATATCCTGAAAACACTGCGCCTTGGCTGGGGGATGCCCTTCCTGCTGTCCGGGTAGTGGTGATCGGCAGCGGCGTTACAGGGATCAGCGGCGGAGCGTTTGGTGCTTGCAAGAAGCTGGAGCATGTGCTTTATGCCGGTACAGAAACGAAATGGAATGCCCTGACCATGGGGGCCGATAATGAACCGCTGATCAAAGCGCTCCGCCATTATGATGCGAGCCGCACAGATGTGTTTGAGCTGACTGTGTGTAACGGCGAGGGCCTGTACTGCAAGCTGTGCAATACATTCCTGAATAAAACGGAGACTACCGGCGATTGCAGCTTCGTGATCACCAAAAAAGTTGCACCCACCTGTACGGAACAGGGCTACACTGCCTACCTGTGCCCCGGTTGCGAAGAGGGCTATGCAGATGTTGAAACCTGTGTGCCGGCGCTGGGTCACAATTTTGGCGCATGGGTAGTCCAGACACCGGCACAGTGTGACACAGACGGCGTCCGGCGCAAAGAGTGCAGCCGTTGCGGCGCGTTCGAAACCGAACCTGTTTGGGCCACCGGCCATCGCTATATTGCCCATTCTGTTGCGCCCAGCTATACAGTGCCCGGCGGTGTCAGATATATTTGCGCTTGCGGTGACTATTATGAGGATGCGGATGTACCGGCAAAAGGCTTGCCTGTTCCGCAGGTGACCGTACAGGAAGATCTGGCTCTGGGTGCGCAGTTCCTGACGTGGGAACACGATGGAGAAGCGGATTATTACGAGATCCACCGGAGCACCTCAAAGTCCGGAAATTACCTGAAGGTGGGTACGGCAAAAACAAACCGCTGGAGTGATGCCAAAGCTTCCGCCGGCAAGACCTACTATTACAAGGTCAAAGCGGTCTGTGAGGCCAAGTTCTCTTTGGATAGTACCTACAGTGATGTGGTGAGCATTACCCATAAATGTGCCATGATCGATTTGAAGGTTCAAAACGATCTGTCCACCGGTAAGCCGAAGCTGACTTGGGATAAGATCTCCGGTGCTAAAAAATATGAGATCCGCTATTCCACCGACGGCGGCGAGACCTTTGCCGGCAAAACGATTACCACTACCAAAACAAGCTATGTCCATTCCGGTGCAAAGGGAGGCACGGCCTATACTTATCAGGTCCGTGCTTTAGGATCCAAGAGTGCCTATCACGGCATGTACAGCCCCATCAGTCAGCCGTGCTTTGTGGTGTGTGCAGCACCTTCTGTTTCCGCAAAGCTGGATATGACCGCCGGTAAGGTCAGCCTGAGCTGGAAGGCGGTTGCCGGCGTGACCGAGTATGCGATCTTCCGCAGTGTCAATGACGGTGATCTCAAAGTACTCGGAACGGTAACCGAAACGGCGTTTTCCGATACGGATATTGCCGTTGACAACCGCTACAGTTATCAGGTGGTATCTTTGGGCGCTGAGCCGATTTTTAACAGTGAACCCAGCGCGGCAAAGACCGTTGCCTATGCCTGCGGAACGACTGTGCTGGATGGTACGGTCAACGACGAAGGAAAACCTGTACTTTCTTGGAGCGCGGTAGAGTATGCCGTCAGCTACGAGGTTTACCGCTCTACCAAGTCCGGCAGCGGGTATAAGCGGATTGACGGGGCAACGACAAAAGAGCTTACCTATGTGGATGAGGATGTTGCTGCCGGAAAGACCTACTATTACAAGGTGATCGCGCTGGGCGAGAATACCGCCGGCGGCTACAGCAATTATAAGAAGCTTACCGGTAAGTGCGATATCCCGGAGCTGACAGTGCAAACCGATACCTCCGGCAAACCCAAGCTGACTTGGGATAAGATCCCCGGTGCCAAGAAATATGAGATCAAGTACTCTACCGACGGCGGTGTGACCTTTGCCAAGAAGACCATCACCACCACCAAGACTTCCTATGTGCATACCGGTGCCGTCAGCGGCAATGCTTATACTTATCAGGTTCGCGCCTTGGGCTCCAAGAGCGCCTATCACGGCTTGTACAGCGAAAGCAGCCAGCCTCCCTGCAGTGTGGTCTGCGCAGCACCTTCTCTGACCGTTAAGATCAATTCCACTACCGGTAACCCGGAACTGACTTGGAAGAAGGTCTCCGGTGCAAGCTACTATGAACTTTACCGTGCTGTCAATGGCGGCAGCTTTGTGTCTTTGGATACGACGAAGGACCTGAAATATACGGATGATTTTGCGGTTGCGGATCAGAAGTACAGCTACTATGCGGTCGCCTGCGGAGAAAAAGGCAAGTTCAGAAGTATTGACAGTGCTGTTAAGACGGTCACTGCCACCTGCGCACAACCCAATGTAACGGTTACTGTTGACGAAGTATCCGGCAAGCCGGTGCTGTCTTGGGATGCCGTAGAGGATGCGCAGGGCTATGCCATCTACCGTGCTACCGGCACCAGTGCCAGTAAGTTCAAAAAGCCGATTACCACCGTTACCGGGCTAACCTTTACAGATCCGGATGTTGCTGCCAGCAAGACCTATTACTATAAGGTGGCTGCCATCGGATCTGCCGGAAAAGAGGGCACAAAGAGCGCTTACGATAAGGCTACCGGCAAGTGTGCCAAGCCGGAAATCCAAGTGCAAATCAGTGAAACCAGCGGTAAGCCGGTGATCAGCTGGGATAAGATCCCCGGCGCCAAGAAGTATGAGATCCGGTATTCTACCGACGGCGAGAACTTTAAGAAGCTGACTACTACCACCAAATGTTCTTATACCCATACCGGTGCCAAGGTAGGTACAACGTATACCTACAAGGTTCGGGGTCTGGGCTCTAGGTCGAGTTATGACGGCCAATACAGTGGGTGCGTCAGCGGCGGTGTAACGGTGTTTGCACAGCCTGCCGTTACGGTTCAGCTTAGCAGC
>JAFQFA010000018.1 GCA_017398725.1 Oscillospiraceae bacterium
GCTGCTAAGCTGAACCGTAACGGCAGGCTGTGCAAACACCGTTACACCGCCGCTGACGCACCCACTGTATTGGCCGTCATAACTCGACCTAGAGCCCAGACCCCGAACCTTGTAGGTATACGTTGTACCTACCTTGGCACCAGTATGGGTATAAGAACATTTGGTGGTAGTAGTCAGCTTCTTAAAGTTCTCGCCGTCGGTAGAATACCGGATCTCATACTTCTTGGCGCCGGGGATCTTATCCCAGCTGATCACCGGCTTGCCCGTTGCTTCGTCCACTTCCACATTTACGCCGGTAGGAACTGCGCATCTGCCGCTGGCCTTGTCATAGGAACTCTTTGTTCCTTCCTTACCGGCAGCGCTGACTGCGGTTACCTTGTAGTAGTAGGTCTTGCCGGCTGCCACATCATCATCCTTAAAGCTAAGGTCCACAACCGTCTTATAGACCTTCTTAAACTTACTGGCACTGGAGCTGGTAGCCCGGTAGATATTATAAGCTACAGCGTCATCAACCGCTTCCCACGTCAGTACCGGCTTGCCGGTGACATTGTCTATTGTAGCCTTCACATCCGGCTGGCCGCACTTTGCAGTAGCAGACTTAACGGTGCTTTCCATGCTTCTGAAATTGCCGCCTTCACCAACAGCAATCACATAGTAGTAATACGTCTGGTCTGCAACGGCATAATCGTCTGCGAAAGTAAGCTTGTCGGTTGTATCCAAAAGATCATACATACCGTCTGCACTGTAGGCACGCCAGATCTCGTAATAGGCAGCGCCGGTGACCTTCTTCCATGTCAGCTCGGGGTTGCCGCTGGCAGTATTGATCTTGACTGTCAGGGAAGGTGCTGCGCAGACTACATCACATGCAGGCTGCGTGGTTTCGCAGTACTGGCCATGGTAAGAACTCTTGGAGCCCAATGCGCGAACCTGATAGACATAGGACTTGCCGCTGGCGGCACCGGTGTGCACATAGGAAGCCTTGGTAGTGGTAATGGTTTTCTTGGCGAAGGTCTCACCGCCATCGGTAGAGTAGCGGATCTCATACTTCTTCGCACCGGGGATCTTATCCCAAGTCAGCTTGGGTTTGCCGGACGTGTCCGTTTCCACACGCACCACAGGAATATCGCACTTGCCGGTGAGTTTGATCGCACTGGTCTCAGCGCTCTTAAGGCCATCAGCAACCGCAACCA
The DNA here is from genome assembly GCA_017398725.1 of Oscillospiraceae bacterium. GTDB lineage: Bacteria > Bacillota > Clostridia > Oscillospirales > Oscillospiraceae > Faecousia. The sequence goes on from JAFQFA010000018.1 coordinate 1,191, forward strand.
CCTTGTAGTAATAGGTCTTGCCGGCTGCTACGCTCTGGTCCACAAAGGTCGTGGCGCCGTCACCATCCGGATTTTCTATCTTCTTAAAGGACTTGCTGGAGCTGGTGGACTTATAGATCACATAAGACTGTGCACCTTCAATAGCTTCCCAGTAAAGCATCGGCTTGCCGTTATCGGTAATATCGGTCTTTACAACCGGTCTTGCCAAGGTGCAGACCTCCGTCTTCAAACCACTGGATCCGCTCATGACATATTCACCCGAACCAAAGGCTATGAGCTCATAAGTGTATTCCACGCCGATCCGGGCAGAATCGTCCCGGTATTCTCTTGCCTTCTCCGACAAGAGGACTTCCTTATAGTCCTCTGCCGGATCGTCGGCAGGGATTCTGAAGAGCACATACTCCGCGGCTCCGCTGACCTTGCTCCAGCTTAGAACAGGCTTACCGGTTGCTGCGTCCACTTTGATCTTCAATGTGGGTGTCGGCAGCAGGCTCAGCGTATACACCATTGTATAGGCGCTATTATAAGCGCTCTTAGAGCCGATTGCGCGGATACGATAAATGCAAAGGCCAGCAGGAGCCTTGGTATCCTTATAGGACCGCTTGGTGGTAGTAGTCAATCTTTTGAAATCGCCAAGCTTGCTGTCATAACGCCAAACTTCATACTTTTTGGCGCCGCTGACCTTATCCCAGCTCAGAATCGGTTTGCCGGTGGATTTATCGTTTGACCATTGTACAATCGGCATAGCGAGTCTGCCCACAATAGACACCGCGTCGGTAAATTCGCTGGTAATATTCTCATCCGCAAGGCTCACCGCACGGACCTTATAATAATAGGTCTTGCCAAGTGTAACATTTCTGTCTTGCCAATATCCATAATCGACAGTTCCCACCAGTGTATACTCCCCATCTTCACTGGTAGAACGGTAGATCTCGCAGTAAACATTCTCAGAATTAGACCAGATGTACAACGCGCCGTCTTCCACTGCAATTTCCGGCATCGGAATGCCATCTTGATAAGAATGGCCGCAAATCACGCAGTAGTAATAGGTATAATCACCATAGTCTTCCTGCACATAATCATGCTCGCCGTTAGCGGGAATCTCTCTGGTTTCTTCCCAGTCACAATGGTAGCAGGTTCTGTATTCACTACCGGGATTGATGCAGTCGGGTTCGTCATATACTGTCCACTCCCCGATTTCATGACCCATGGGGGTAGGCTCATCATAATACATTGTGTATGTTCCGCACAGTGTGCAGTAATTTGTCTGACGGCAATCTTCATCGAAGACGATTTCCTCACCCGTTGCCTCAAAGTGGACAAACAGTGTATCGAGGATTCCTTCCCAAGCATCAATTTCCTCCTCGTCATATTCGTCAACACTATCAGGCATACCAAGCGTAATCTGTTTCCACTGTGTCTCGGTGCCTTTGTAAAGAATATGTGCCGGCTCATAGGGGTCGATCGCCATACACTCCAAGTGCTTCACACTTGCAGGGATCACGATATGATCCTGATAATAACGATGGTGAATTGCATCCTCCGCAATGGTAACAACACCGTCAGGAATCACATATCCACCGTCCATCAAATAAGGAATCATAATGAGTTCTGTTTTATCCTTATTGAACAACACGCCGTGATCATCGCTGGAATATGTAGCATTTTCAGGATCTACCGTTATACCGGTAAGACCGTAGCAATACGCAAACGCTTTGTCACCAATGGAGGTAACACTCTTAGGAATTGTCACCTCTTCAACGTTGTAGCAATTATGGAAAGCATCCCCGCCAATTGCCGAAACACCGTCTCCGATCACTAAGGTTACGGCTTCTTGGCAAAGCGCAAATGCAAAATCACCAATGGTCTTTACCGTACCGGGAATGTTGATCGCAGTCAATCCACAGCCATAAAACGCGCCCTCACCGATCTCTTCAACAGAGGCCGGAATGTTCACTTCCTTCAAGGATGTGCAGTAATTGAAAGCGCGCGTTCCAATGCTGGTAACCGTATCCGGAATATCAATGGATTTCAAACCGGAACAGTAGGCAAATACATAATTGTAGATGTATGGCAGGGTAGCAGAAAGCTTCACTTCCGTCAATGCTGTACATCCGTAAAACGCGCCGTGGCCAATCACAGTGACACTATCCGGAATTACGATGCTGCGCAGACTCACGCACTCATCAAAAGCCCATGCGCTAATCTGTGTAACACCTTGGGGAATGGTTACTTCCTGTAAATTTTTGCATAACTCAAAAGCATTTTCACCGACACTGGTTACGCCTTGTTCAATAACGACTTTCTTGATATAAAGCCGATAATCATTCCACGGCGCAAGTTCAACAAATTCCATGCTGCCGGTTCCGGAAATGGTCAAAGTGCCATCTGTATCTAAGGTCCAAGTCAGATTATCTTCACAGCTGCCATTGACAGACTCTTCCAATATGTCATTACAGTGCCATTGGGCATTCAACAGGCAATCATTGCCGTTGTCGATCTCCATATTGTCTTGGTCGGCATACTTGCCACTGTAATGTACAGTTGCCAAATTAACGCATTCTTCAAACGCGTTTTCTTTGATGGTTGTAACGCTAACCGGGACGGAGATTTCTTTTAAATCTTCACAGTAATAAAATGCATAGTCAGCAATGGTCACTACTCCCGCAGGCACTTCGTAGCTGCCGGAAAGCTTATAGGGTGCTGCAATCAGCACTGTTTTATCCTTATTAAACAGGACGCCATGTTCGTCACTGCTGTAGTTTGCGTTATCCTCATCAACCCAGATGCCCTCCAAAGAATAGCATTCCGCAAAAGCACCTGTTCCGATGTGGGTCACACCGCTGCCAACCGTAATACTCGTAATGCCGCTGCTGTAATAGAACGCACTGTATCCAATATGCGTGACACTATCGGGAATCACTACAGCACAGTCTTCAAAGCCCCATTCCTCAAATGCGTACTCAGCGATCACCTTGGTATTCGAGTGAATGGTCAATGTGGATTCAGCCTCGTAATCAGGGCATACCAATATCATATAGGGATTATTGGCATTGCCAACATACCAGCAGTCTTTATAGGCATTAAATTCCAGACTTTCGCAGTCCTCGAAGGCGCCGTGGCCAACAGATACCACGCTGTCAGCGATATCAATCTGGGTGAGGTTCTCGCATTGGGCAAATGCATCCGTGCCAATGCTGGTCACGCCGTCCATGATAACGACCTTATAGATATTCTGGCTAAGATAAAGCCACGGTGTTTCACCATCGGAATACCACACATAATCATCCATCGGGCCGGTGCCGGAGATGGTCAGCACGCCATCTGCATCCAAGGTCCAAGTTAGATTATCGCCGCAGGTGCCGCTGGCAGTCGTTGCTGCAACGGCAGGGGTCTGCACTTCCACTGTGGAAATTACAGGCTCTACCGGAACTGTGGTTTCCGGCGTTTGCGCGGGTTCTGTTTCCGCCGACTCAGTTGTTTCTTCTACCGGCTCTGTCGCTTCAACGGGCTCGGTAGTTTCCGTTGCAACAGGCGCTTCAGCCAGCTCCGTAGCAGCGGCAGCCCAAGGCAAATTGGTGGCAACCAAGGTCAGCACCAGCACAAGGGCCAAAATACGCTTACAGTTTTGCATAAGATTTCCTCCCTCTTCTTGGTTATGGAATGTTCTATGCTTCAATAGTAGCACCTTCACTGTCAAAAGGCAAGAAAATCCTCATATGTATACGCTATTATATATAGAAAAAACCGATGGACAGCGCTTTCGACCCTATCCATCGGTTTTATACTTCTCCGGAATTTCCTCCGGCACCGGTTTGGTTACCCCGGTGCGGCGGGCTCTATCCAACCCGCCTGCCATATGATGCTCCGGATCTCTGGCAAATTTTGCCCGGCGGATCGCATCTTCCCCATACTTATCCCGAAGGGCATCCACCGTTTCGTCCAGCCGGAGCTTGCGCTCATACTGTTTCGGGGACATATTGGAAAAGAAATCGAACTGCTGATACGGCTCATTGGAAAGCCGGGTCATCTGCACCCCAAGCTGCCGCAGTGGTGTCACTCCATCCCACGCCTCATCAAACACCCGGCACGCCGCCTGAAAGATCTGCCCGGTAATATTGGTAGCACCGCAAAGTACCGCCTGATGGGAGAAATGATGAAATTCATTGGTTCGCAGGTGCACACTGATACAGCCGCCACATTTGCCATCCTTGCGCATCCGGGCCGCCACCGTTTCACACAGGCTAAGAAGCACTTGGTGAGCCCCTTCCCGATCTGTTACATCCCGTGCTGTGGTGGTAGAGTTGCCGTATCCTTTGTTTTCTGCAGGTTCCGGTGTTACCATGTTGGCATTGTTGCCGTTGGCATAATGCCAGATGGTCTCTCCATGCTTACCCAAGCGCTTACGCACAAGGCTTAAGTTCGCATGGGCCAGATCTCCGATGGTGTATATTCCCATGGTACGCAGTTTGTTCTCTGTGGCCTTGCCCACTAGAAACAGATCCCGCACCGGCAAAGGCCAAAGCTTATCCGGGATTTCCTCCGGAAACAGGGTATGGACTTTGTTTGGTTTTTCAAAATCCCCCGCCATTTTTGCCAGCAGCTTATTGGTGGAGATGCCCACATTCACAGTAAAGCCCAGTTCATTCCAGATCCGTTCCCGCATTTTCTCCGCTGCCAGCCGGGGACTGCCCCAAAGCCGCTGGGTGCCGGTCATATCCACCCATGCTTCGTCAATAGAATACTGCTCTACCGCAGGGCTGAACTGCCGCAGCATTTCCACAAAATGCCGGGATGCTTCCACATACAAATTATAATCCGGCGGAACGATCACCAGATCCGGACATTTTTCCAAGGCCTGAAACAAGGGCTCTCCGGTTTGGATGCCGTACTTTTTTGCCGGTACGCTTTTGGCCAGAATAATACTGTGCCGGGAAGCCTTATCGCCGGCTACCACAGACGGGACATCCCGGATATCCTGCCGCTCCCCCAGCACTTTGACCTTATACGTCGCCGTCCAAGACAAAAAGGCGCTATTGGCATCCACATGGAATATGATTCGTTCCGCCATATCAATACACCTTTCTGAGCAAACACCAGCAATGGGTACGGATGGTATATTTCAGTTCAAACAACCATCTCTTCCCCCGCACCGTGGCACGGCACAGGAAAATATGCGCTTCAATACCTACATACTGAATAGGGCGTGTGCTGATGACCTCATCAATATCCACCCGTAGCAGTTGATGGGCTTCGTCTTCCATGCGAAACCGCAAAGGGCGGATCTCCCCGTTGGCACTGCAGACGGAGATCACATCTACAGGACAAATATTCGACTGCATAGACGCTTCCCCCCCGTCTTTTTTCTTTATTATAGTACATTCGTTCGAGAATAGCAAGTGTAATTTTATGGTTGCTCCCCCTCCTGCCATTTGATATAATGGTGTAAAAGAGAGGTGTGACTATGCTGAAATATCCGTGCCTTGTACTGGATCACGATGATACGGTGGTGCAAAGCGAAACCACCATCAATTATCCATATTTTTGCTATATTTTAGATCAGTTTCGCCCGGGAACTACCATTTCTCTGGAGGAATACACCTACGGCTGCTGCCATCTGGGATTCACGGAAATGTGCCGGCAAAAGTACGGCTTCACCCAGCAGGAATTGCAGGAAGAGTATCTGGGCTGGAAGGACTATATCCGCAGCCACATCCCCGCCCCCTACCCCGGCATTGCGCAAATCATCCGGCAGCAAAAGGAAGCAGGCGGTCTTATTTGTGTCGTATCCCACTCCAGTGCGGAGATCATCACCCGGGATTATAACACCCATTTTGGAATTTCACCGGACGACATTTACGGCTGGGATCTGCCGGAGGCGCAGCGCAAGCCCAACCCCTACCCCTTGGAGCAGATCATGGCAAAGTATCACCTTTCTCCAAAGCAGCTTTTGGTGGTGGATGATTTGAAACCGGCATGGGAAATGGCATCGAAAGCAGGGGTAGATATCGCCTTTGCAGCTTGGGGTAAAAAGGCATTTCCCGCGCTTGCGCAAGAAATGCGCCAGCTGTGCAATTATAGCTTTGATTCGACAGAAGAACTTAAAAATTTCCTGTTTGATTAACTTGACAATCATGTTATAATACATAAGCTTAGATAACAAAAAGGAGGTGATCCGTCTGGAAAAGCAAAGCATCAAAGTCATGGCTACCAACCGGGAGGCCCGGCATGAATATTTTATTGAAGAAGAATACGAAGCCGGCATTGAGCTGCAAGGCACCGAGGTCAAATCTATCCGCCAAGGCACTTTGAATTTGAAGGATGCATGGTGCGGCATTAAGGACGGAGAGCTTCTGGTCAATCAAATGCACATTTCCCCCTACGACCACGGCAACCGGTTCAATCCGGATCCCCGCAGACCCCGCAGGCTCCTTATGCACAAGCGGGAGATCATGCGGCTGCTGGGCAAGGTCAAGCAGGACGGTTTTTCTTTGATCCCTCTTTCTGTTTATCTGAAAGGCAGCCGGGTCAAAGTAAAGGTAGGTTTGTGCAAAGGCAAAAAACTGTATGATAAACGGCAATCTGCTGCAGAGCGGGATGCGAAACGGCAAATTGACCGTGCAATGAAAGAGAGGTACTAACTATGAATCCCACTTTTAAGATCACAATGGAAAACGGTGCAGTTATGGAAGGCGAGCTGTATCCCGAGATCGCACCCCAGAGTGTGTATAACTTTATCGATCTGTGCAATCATAATTTCTACGACGGTCTGATCTTCCACCGGGTCATCCCCGGCTTTATGATTCAGGGCGGCTGCCCCGAAGGCACTGGCATGGGCGGCCCCGGCTACTGCATCAAGGGCGAGTTCTTCTTCAACGGTGTCAAGAACGACCTGAAGCACAAGCGGGGTGTACTGTCTATGGCACGGAGCCAGTCTCCCAACTCCGCAGGCAGCCAGTTCTTCCTGATGCACGAAAACGCCCCCCATCTGGACGGCCAGTATGCCGCTTTCGGTAAGGTCACCAGCGGTCTGGATGTGGTGGACGCCATTGCTTCCGTCAAAACAAATTATCAAGACCGTCCTCTGGAAGATCAAAAAATCGCTTCTATCACTGTGGATACCCATGGGGAAACCTATCCCGAGCCTAAGAAGCTCAAGGATCCCTACGGCAGATTCTAAAATATCCGGTGGGGTGTTCCACACCCCACCTCCTATTCCCTTTTACCTCATATATGGGGGTGTACTGGTTTCGACGGGGGTAGTGAGGCTGGAATAGCGGGCCGTGGTGCCTGACCACGATAAAACGGGTAACTTTTAAAATTAACTGACAACAATACTGTTGCTCTGGCTGCCTAATTAGGCGCCCATCCGCCCCGGAAGGTCCACGAGCCGGGCTCGGGTGTGATTGAAGTGGAGACCGTGCGTGCGCAAAGCTTTGAGCGCACCACGCATCATGAAGCTACTAAGGCCGGTAGGGTGTTTGTTCCCGCCCGGTTGAGGGAATGTAAATA
>JAFQFA010000019.1 GCA_017398725.1 Oscillospiraceae bacterium
GCACCTTTGCCGGTTCCCACCATGATGGCGGTAGGTGTGGCCAGACCCAATGCGCAGGGGCAGGAGATGACCAAAACGGAAATGCCGATGGAGAGGGCAAATTCCAGTCCGTAGCCTGCCAGTAGCCACACGATCGTAGCGATTACCGCAATTGCGATGACAATAGGAACAAACACACCGCTGACTTTATCTACCAGCTTTCCGATGGGGGCTTTGGAGCTGGTGGCTTCGTCCACCAGCCGAATGATCTGTGCCAGGGTGGTATCGTCGCCCACCTTGGTTGCCTGCATCTTGAGAAAGCCGGACTTGCTGACGGTGGCACTGATGACCTTATCGCCAATGTGCTTTTCCACCGGGATGCTCTCACCGGTTAAAGCGGATTCATCCACAGAGGAGCTGCCTTCCACCACGGTGCCATCCACCGGGATAGATTCACCGGCCTTGACGATCAGGATATCCCCAAGCTGCACATTCTCCGCGGGAATCTGAAGGGTCTGTCCTTCCCGCTCCACTGTGGCAACCTTGGGCGCCAGATTCATCAGTTTCGTAATGGCATCGGAGGTTTTTCCCTTTGCCCGAGCCTCTAGGGTCTTACCCAGTGTGATAAGGGTTAGGATCATGCCTGCAGATTCAAAGTATAGATCCATCATAAAAGTATGGACTGTCTCCATATCTCCGTGCCCCATGCCGATGCCTATTTTATAAATGGCGTAAATACCATAAACAGCAGCGGCACCGGAACCGATGGCAATCAGAGAATCCATGTTGGGAGAACCCTTCAGAAGATTGCGGAAACCAACCTTAAAGTATCTGCCGTTTACAATCAGCACCGGCAACAGCAGGAGGAACTGGGTAAAGGCAAAGACAAGCGCGTTTTCCATACCCAACAGGAAACCGGGCATAGGCCAGTTCATCATGTGGCCCATGGAGATGTAGAACAGAGGAATGGTAAAGAGTGCAGAAAGGATGAGCCTACGCTTCATTTCCTTATATTCAGCCTGTACGGTGCTAATCTCCTGTTTCGCTTGCTTTTTATTCTGCAAAGCCTCTTTCGGGATCGCACCATAGCCGGTGTTCTCAACTGCTTCCACGATTCTGGCAGTATTCATTTCTGACTCATCGTAGGATACCACCATGCTGTTTTTCAGCAGATTCACGGATACATCCTTGACTCCCGGCAGCTTCACAATGCAACTTTCCACTCTGGAGGAGCAGGCGGAACAGGTCATGCCGGTAATATGAAACCGTTCTTTTTTCATATCGATTTCCTCCTTCCGAAAGAAGTTTGTTTTCTGATAGGATTATAACGGATTGGACAGGGACTTTCCGTGATGACATCACCTTTTCCATAAAAGTAAAACCACGCTCCCTGAACTTTAGGAAGCGTGGTCATTGCCAAATTATTTACTTGTCCATACCACAAGCAAAGGCTGCTTCGATCAAAGCCCGGTCATTCATCACCGCGTCATAGAACCGGAAACCGCCTGCAAAGTTAAAGGCTTCGAAGCCATATCCTTCCAGAATCCGGGTAGCGATATAGCTGCGCAGACCGCTTTGGCAGATCACATACACAGGCTTTCCGGGTTCGATCTCACCGATCCGCTCCCGCAGTTCATCCACAGGGATGTTTTGGAAGCCGTCGATATGTCCCCGGCTGTATTCACCCACCGTCCGGGTATCCAGCAAGGTCACACTTCCGTCCCGGGGCAGATTGGCAGCATCAGATAGATGCCACTGCTTCAAACCCTTGGAAATGTTATCGATCATAAAGCCTGCCATGTTTACAGGATCTTTTGCGGAGGAGTAAGGCGGCGCATAGGCTAGGTCCAGATCCTTTAGATCAGTTGCTTTTATTCCCGCATGAATGGCGGTAGCCAGCACATCGATGCGCTTATCTACACCATCGTAGCCCACGATCTGCGCGCCCAGCAGGCGGTAGGTTTCCTTTTCAAAGACCACCTTCATGGTCATCAGCTTGCCGCCGGGATAGTAGCCCGCGTGGCTCATAGGAGACAGGATCACCGTATCCACATGGAGCCCTGCGTTCCGGGCATTGGTCTCGTTAATGCCGGTGGTGGCTGCGGTCATATCAAAAATCTTGATTACGGAGCTGCCCTGGCTGCCTAAGTACCGGCTGTCACCGCCGCAGATATTGTCAGCAGCGATCCGTCCCTGCTTGTTGGCAGGCCCTGCCAGTGCGATCAATGCAGCCTCACCGGTGACATAGTGCTTTACCTGCACCGCATCACCAACAGCATAGATGTCGGGCACGGAGGTCTCCATCCGGTCATTGACCAAAATGCTGCCCTTCAGGCCAAGAGCCAAACCGGCATCTTTAGCAAGGCTGGATTCCGGGGTGACACCAATGGCAAGCACCACCATATCCGTATGGATGGCTTCTCTATTCTTCAGCAACACATTGATACCGCCGTCTTTCTCTTCAAAGCCCTCCACACTATAGCCAAGTGCCAGTTTTACACCGTGCTTGCGAACCTCGCTGTGGATAAAGGAAGCCATATCTGCATCGAAGGGATTCATCAGCTGCTTAGGCCGCTGGACGATGGTCACATCCATACCCAATTCCCTTAAGTTTTCCGCTACCTCCAGACCGATGAAACCGCCGCCCACCATGACTGCGGACTTAGGTTTGTTATGATCTACAAATTCCTTGATCCGGAAGGTGTCCTCCACGGTACGCAGCGGGAACAGCTTGTCACTGTCCATGCCCGGGAGGCCCGGCCATACAGGCTTTGCGCCGGGAGAAAGCAGCAGCTTGTCATAGCTCTCTTCAAATTCTTCGCCAGTTTTCAGATCCTTTACGGAAACGGTCTTTCTGTCGGGATGAATTGCGGTAACTTCGTGGTGTACTTTCATGTGAATACGGAACCGGGAGAAGAAGCTCTCCGGGGTTTGGAGGGTTAGATCCTCAGGATCTTCAATAACACCGCCGATATAATAAGGCAGACCGCAGTTGGCGTAGGAAATATAGCCCGAACGCTCAAACACAACGATTTCAGCCTGTTCATCCAGCCTGCGGATTCTTGCTGCAGCTGTGGCACCGCCTGCCACGCCGCCTACGATCACAACTTTCATATTACCTCTCCACCTTTCCGGAATAAGCGGTGATGCCGCCGATGTTTTGAACATTTGCATATCCCATGTGTTGCAGCATAGCCGTTGCCTGACGGCTTCTGCCGCCTGAATAGCAGTAGACAAACAGTGGGATATTCTTATTGTCTGCTACGGAACTGATTTTGTCAAGCTGCTGCAACGGTACATTTTTACTTCCGGGAATATGACCTTCCCGATACTCTTGGGGAGTGCGTACATCCAAAAGGACCGCTCCATCGGTATTACGGTACTCCATGACACCCTTATTGATGTCAGGCTGTTTCAAAAAGTCGAAGAATCCCATAACTGCACCTCCTTAAAGCATTGCAAGAATCGCATTCTTGGGTCTTGCCCCCGTTGCCTGATTGACGATTTTTCCGTTTTCCATTACCACCAGCGTGGGAATACTCATAATACGGAACTGGGTTGCCAGCTCCGGGTTTTCATCTACATTGATTTTGCCGACCTTAATATCGGGGCGCTCCTTTGCGATCTCCTCTACCATAGGAACCACCATGCGGCAGGGGCCGCACCAGGGAGCCCAAAAGTCCAGAAGGACTTTCTTTTCAGAATTCAACACTTCACTTTGAAAATTGTTTTTATTGATGTTAATAGCAGACATATTTACGTCCTCCTTTTTTCTTTGTAGCCTTATTATATCA
>JAFQFA010000020.1 GCA_017398725.1 Oscillospiraceae bacterium
AGATATATTCATTTCTATAACCACGAGCGCATCCAGAATAAAACCGGAGTGGCGCCGCTGACGCTGCGCCACTCCGCATAAAACTAAATATTTCCTACACAGGTGCTTTTTTGTGCTGTCCGCACAAACTGGGGCAGTTCAATGCATGTCTGCTTTTTTATGTAGAGATCAATTATCTGCGCAGGTTCTCGATCAAAGTGGTAACGCCCTGACCACCGCCGCAGCAGGAGGAGAACAGACCGTAACGGCCGCCGGTGCGGGCCAGCTCCTTCATGCAGAAGATGCCGATCCGGGCGCCGGATGCACCGTTGGGATGGCCAAAGGCAATGGCACCGCCGTTGGGGTTCCACTTTGCCTGATCGATGGTAGCGCCGGATTGGGCTTCCATCTCCTTGATGACGGATAGGTTCTGAGCAGCAAAGGCTTCGTTGCACTCAAACACATCAATATCGCCCACAGTCAGACCGGCTCTTTGGATGGCCATCAGGTTGGAGTAGGCGGGGCCGATGCCCATGAACCGGGGCTCTACGCCGAAATCAGCGCCGGTGACCCAGCGGGCAAAAGGCTCATAACCCAGTTCCTTGGCTTTCTCGGCGGTCATCATCAGCACGAAAGCAGCACCGTCATTCAAACCGGAGGCGTTGCCGGCGGTGGTAACGGAATCTTCGGTGCCCCGGACAGCCTTCAGCTTGGCAAGGCCTTCCATAGTGGTGGTGGGGCGAAGATGCTCGTCCTTATCAAAGATCACCTCAGGGGTCTTCTTGGTGGCGGGGATCACCACGGGGGCGATCTCTTCCGTGAAGTAGCCCTTTTCCACGGCTGCGGCAGCACGCATCTGGCTGCGGAATGCGAACTCGTCGCAAGCCTCCCGGGTGATGCCCCATTTCTGGGCCATCAGGTCGGAAACCTCGATCATGGGAATCCGCTGGGCGGGATCGTTGTGGATGATGGCTTGGATCACCTGCGGGCCGAGACCCTTGTAAGGCTGGACACAGGTGGAGTAGCGGACATACTTCTGGCTGTGGGATTCCATACCGCCGGCGATGACCACATCGGCAGCGCCTGCGAGGATCTTCCAAGCGGCGTGGTTGATGGCGTCAATGGCGGAGCCGCACTGCATTTCAACATAAGAAGCGGAGGTCTCAAAAGGCAGACCGGCAGCCATGGAAACATACCGGGCAGGGCTGTGGGAGTGGGGGCAGTGGGCAGCGGAGCCGCACATAACGGAATCCACCTTGCCGCCCTTTTCCAGAATCTGGGTCTTTTCTACCAAGGCCTTGACCACCAAAGCGCCCAAGTCGGTAGCGAAAATATCCCGCAGGGTGCCGCCCTGCTTGCCGAAGGCGGTACGCATACCGTCAACAAATACAACTTCTCTCATAAGAATATTCCTTTCAAGTGGTGTTTATGTAGCCCGGTGTATTACTCGTAATCGTAGAAACCGTGGCCGGTCTTGCGGCCATAGTAGCCCTTGTCGTACAGCTCCTTGAAGTGGTCGTACATATCGGGCTTAACGCCGGTCTTCTTGTATTTTTCCTGCATCATGGTAAAGCTCAGGTCGATACCGGTCAGGTCGGTCATGCGGAACACGCCCATCTTGTGGTTAAAGCCGTACTCCAGCGCGATATCCACTTCCTGCGGGGTGCAGTAGCCTTCCTGCACAAGGTGTCTTGCCCGTTCGGTCAGACCGCCGAGGAGGTAGTTGCCGGCGAAGCCGGGGATTTCCTTCTTCTGCCAGATGGGCATCTTGCCGATGTTCTTGCAGAAATTGTAGGCAGCTTCCGCGGTTTCGGTGCTGGTGTGGGGACCCTGCACCACTTCCACGAACTTCATGACCAGTGCGGGGTTGTAGTAGTGCATGTTGCAAAGGCGGCTGGGGTTGCGCAGGCAGTCAGCGAACAGGGAAGAGACCATAAAGCTGGAGTTGGTGCAAACGATCACATCTTCGCCGATGATCTGATCCAGCTGACGGAAGAAGTTGGCCTTCACATCCTGAATCTCCACGATGCACTCGATGACGCAATCTACGCCTTCCACAGCCTTTTCCAGAGAAGCTTCCAGATGGAACTTAGCCTTGGTGGCAGCGACCTGCTCCTCGGTCATACGGCCCTTGGCGATACGGCCTGCCAGATAATCCTCTTCCCAAACCTTCACTGCATCCAGCACTTCGGGCTTCAGGTCGTACACAGTGGCATCATAGCCGTGGATGGAGGCACACAGGGCGATCTGCCGGCCCATCAGGCCGCCGCCGACTACACAAATCTTTTTGATTTCCATGTTTGTTTCTCCTTAATGCTTATTTAATAGCACCGCTTTGGTGCATAGCTACAAGTTGTTCGGGGGTATAGCCCAGATCGGACAGCACACGGTCGGTGTCGGCGCCGATGCCCGGGGCGGTCTTGGTGACCGGCAGGCCTACGGAGTCCATCTCGATGGGGCTGCTGGGCATCACGCTGGTGTTGCCGCTGGCAAACTGCACATGCTCTAAGTAATCGTTGGCCCAAGCCTGTTCGTCCTTGTGGATATCCCGGAAATGGTTCATTCGGGTCATGGGAATATCCAGCTCCTTCGCCTTTTGCAGCCAGTAGGCTGCCGGCTGCGTCAGGAAAGCCTGCCGGAAGATCTCATAGTATTCGGCTCTGCGCTTCCAGCGGCCTTGGGGGGCCTTAAGCTCTTCGTCCAGCGACAGATCCTCCCGACCGATCATGGTGTGCATCCGGGCGTAGAGGGCTGCGTTGTAACCGGAAATGAAGATCCATTCGCCGTCAGCGCACTGATAGTCGTTGCCGGGTACGGCGGAGGAGGGACGGTCCACAGGGTATTGCTTGAATTCCGGGAACTGGGTAACGATGTTCATGGTGCCCATGGTGAAGATGCTGTTGTGCATCAAACCGGAGCGGACGCAGTCACCCAGACCGGTCTGGGTGCGGCGATAGAGGGCAGCACAGATCTCTGCCAGCAGCAGGTAACCGGAAACCGTGTCACCCATGCTGGAGGGGGGCTGCGCCGGGGAATAGTGGTCGCCGGCCAGCGACATATCCCGGAGGAAACCGCCTCTGGCCCAGAATGCGCTGGTGTCGAAAGCGGGCATGTCCTTATCAGGACCCTTTTCGCCGTAGCCCAGCAAGATGGCGTAGATCAGCTTGGGATAACGGTCCTTCAGGTCTTCGTAGTCAAGGCCCAGTTTATGCAAGGCTTTGGGCCGGGTATTGGTGATCAGCACATCCGATTGTTCCAAAAGCTTGTGGAAAGCCTCCATGCCCTCGGGGGTCTTCAAGTTCAGGGCAATGTGCTTTTTGCCGGAGTTATAGATGTCAAACACCGGATTTTCTGCATCGCTGAAACGGCTGGAGATGTAGTTGACACCTGTGATTCGCCAAGGGTCACCTTCCGGGCGTTCCACTTTGATGACCTCAGCACCCAGATCAGCCATCAAACGGGCGGCAACCGGGGCAGCCACAAAGGTGGAAAATTCCAGAACCCGAATACCGGATAAAGGTTTATTCATAAGTAATCCCTTCTATTATCTATAAATTTCCTTTCTATTATAGAAAGGAGTGTCTATAAAGTCAATGCCAAAAAACGAATATTTTACAATTTGTGCAACCCAGTGATTGGAGCATGGCGGAGACAATCGGAATATTCCGCAAAACTACTGGTCTTCCCACAAACACCGGTACTGGGAGGGGGTCACCCCGGCGATTTTCAGGAAGTTCCGGTAGAAGGTGGTGTCATCCTGATAGCCAACGGAGGTAGCCACTTCCGATAAGGAAAGTTGTTTTTGAGAACGGATCAGCATTTGCGCCTCGGCAATCCGTTTCTGGGCGATATATTGCCGCAAAGGCAGCCCGGAGAGCTGCGGGAAGGCGGCACAAAACACACTGCGGGACATACCGAATTGTTTGCATAGCTCGTTCAGAGAAAGCGCTTCCCGGAAATGGGCATCGATATATTCCAGACATTGCTCCACTGTGCCCGTATCTCTGGCGGTGGGGGTGTGGGGGGCGTTTTGCGGCTGGGAGTAATAGCTTTGGATCAGCAGCTGAAGGGCGCTTGCCACCAGATTGGGGGCGGCGGAAACAAAATCCGGGATCTTTTCTTGCTGCTGCCAGATCAGGCAGTCCAGAATATTTTGCAAATGCTGCCGCTGGGGGTTATCCAAAACGGTTCGCAGGCGCATACCGATGTGCCGCGGGTCTTTTGCGTGGAGACCGGTGAGGAACCGGCCTGCTTCGCTTTGGGAAAAACCGGGGCCGAACAAGTCCCATTCAAAGGCAAGGGAATAGACCTCCGACCGGGTGTTTTCAAAGTGCAGGGCATGGATAAAGCCGGGGGGTACGATAAAGGCGTTTCCGGCGGTGAGCCGCACGGTTTCTCGCTGCTGGATATGCTGCAGTTCCCCGCTGACCACAAAACAGATTTGATAGTAGTTGTGGTAGTGGGGCTGGTGATCCAAGTATGTACTGCGGATGCGGTAAATGTGGTAGTGCCGCGCTTTGGCATGAAAGCGCTCCAGATTCACAAATTCAGCCAAAAGCATACCTCCTTCCATTTTCTATATTATTGCACTTGTTAGGACGAATTGCAAGAAAAATGAAACGAAATGCAATTACTATTTTTATATATGTGCTGTAGAATGAAAGCATAAAAGGAGGGGAATGCCTTGATTTCCAGAGAGATTTATGAGGAAGTGATTTTTCAGGCCATCGCCAAGGGCGCTACCACTATTGCTCCGGATATCCGCCAGGGCTTTGAAAACGCCATCCGCCGGGAAACCAAACCGGCTGCCAAAGAGGGTCTGGAGAAGACATACGGAAGTATTTTGCGTTCTGCCGAGCTGCGCAATCCTGCTTGCCCGGACACCGGCTGGCCTATCTTCTATTTTAAGGTAGGCAACGAGTGCAGGCTGGAAGGTGGCATGATGGCGTTGGAAGAAGCCACTCGTAGCGCCGTGCGCAGAGCCACCCGTGAAGGCTTTTTGCGCTCTACTATGAAGCATCCCCTCACCGGCTTTGATCCCGGCGACAATATTGGCAGCAATGTGCCCAACTTTACCTACCAGTTCGTACCCGGCGACAGCATGGAGGTGACTTATGTTGCCAAGGGCGGCGGCAGCGAATGTTTTGGCGGTACCCGGCATCGGGTGGTTGCCTTTGCTGACGGCGTGAAGGGTATTGAAAAATTCGTGATCGATTCTTTTGTGGAGGCTACCCGGTCCGGTGGTATTTGCCCCCCTAATGTGCTGGGCATTGGCATTGGCGGTACGGCAAATATTGCCGCCAACCTTGCCAAGGAAGCCGCCTGTCTGCGAACATTGGGTTCCAAAAACCCGGATCCTCAGTTTGCAAGGATCGAGGAAGACCTTTACAAGGCGCTTAACAGCCTGGGTGTTGGCATCATGGGCATTGGCGGCGATACCTCGGT
The DNA here is from genome assembly GCA_017398725.1 of Oscillospiraceae bacterium. Classification (GTDB taxonomy): domain Bacteria; phylum Bacillota; class Clostridia; order Oscillospirales; family Oscillospiraceae; genus Faecousia. The sequence continues at coordinate 5,425 of JAFQFA010000020.1, forward strand.
GCTGGGCGTGCATGTGGAATACGCCTACACCCACATTGCCGGTATCTGCGTTGCTATCAGCAGCAACTGCATGGTTGCCCGTCGGGGCAGCTTCCGCATTACCGCTGACGGTACTGTAGAGGAAATGGACAGCCCCGATTGGTTCGGTGGGAGGTAAGAAAATGGCTACATATCATTTAAAAACGCCGTTATCCCAGACCGATGTGGAGCAGCTGCGCATCGGTGATGTGGTCTATGTTTCCGGCGATGCCTTTACCTGCCGTTCCCGGTTGCATCGCTGGGTGCTGGACGAAGGGCATGCATTGCCCCAGGCCGGCAAGGACCGGGATCTTTTGATCCATGTAGGACCCATCGTGTTGCGGGAAGAGAATCGGTTCAAGCTGGTCTCTTTTATGCCAACCTCCAGCATCCGCTTTGAAAAGTGGGGTGCCCGGGCGGTGGAGCAGTGGGGCTTGCGGATGATCATCGGCAAGACCACCATGGGACAGGAAACCATGGACATGATGAAAGAAAAAAAGTGCGTCCATGTATCGCCCCAGTGCGTCAGCCCCAACAGCTGGGTGCAGAACATCGATATTACCGATGTGGAGCTGTTCGACGAGCTGGGTACCATCGAAGCCACCTGGAGCATGACGGTAAAGGAACTTGGCCCCTTTGTGGTGGATATCGATTGCCAGGGCAACAACCTGTATAAAAATCATGAAAAAGAAGTGGACGAAGCCCGGGATAAGGCATTAAAAGCCCTGGGCATCGACCCCGACTTCCAGTATACAAAACTGTATTGAGGAGGGAGTAACATGAAAGAACTGAAAATCCTTTCTCCCAGTGGGATCGTGGGCTACGGTTTTCCGGAGGATTCTTTTTGGGCAGGTGTGGCGTTAAAGCCGGATCTCATTGCCTGCGATGCCGGATCTACCGATCCCGGTCCTTATTACCTGGGCAGCGGCGTGCCCTTTACCAACGCCACCGCGGTAAAGCGGGATTTGAAGCTGATGCTCAAAGCCGCCTGCCAGCTGAATATCCCCTTGGTGATCGGCTCCATGGGATCCAGCGGTACGGATGTACAAATGGCCCGGGAACTGGCGACTATCCGGGAGATCGCGAAGGAGGAAAACCTGTCCTTTAAAATGGCGGTGGTCTCTTCTGAGTTTGAAAAGCAGACCTTGGTGGAAGCCCTGCAGGATGGCAAGATCGAAAAGCTGGGTCCTGCCCCCATGCCCACCGAAGCAGATATCCTGGAAAGCACCCACATCGTTGCCCAAATGGGAATCGAGCCTATTATCAAAGCGCTGGACGACGGCGCCCAGGTGGTGATCTGCGGTCGGTGTTATGACCCGGCAGCCTTTGCGGCCCCTGCCATTCGGCTGGGCTACGATAAAGCGCTGTCGCTGCATCTGGGCAAGATCCTGGAATGCGCCGCCATTTGCGCCACCCCCGGCAGTGCATCCGATTGCATCATGGGTTACTTGGGCGAGGATTACTTCTGCGTAGAGCCGGTAAGTCCGGAGCGCAAATGCACCCCCACTTCGGTATCTGCCCATACCCTGTATGAAAAGAGCAATCCTTACATCCTGCCCGGTCCCGGCGGACACCTGGACCTTTCCGATTGCGTGTTTACTGCTGATTCTGACCGCCGTGTCCGGGTCACCGGCTCCCGGTTCGTGCCGGAGGCTGTTCCATCTGTAAAGCTGGAGGGCGCCAAAGAGGCAGGCTGCCGTACTCTTTCCATCTGTGGCAACCGGGATCCCATTTTCATTTCCCAGCTGGACGATATCCTGGAAAATGTGAAAAAGCGCACTGCCGATAACCTGTCTGCCGACTTTGACTACCGGCTGGACTTCATCGTTTACGGCAAAAACGGCGTGATGGGCGCTTTGGAACCCCAGACAGAGGTTACTTCCCACGAGGTGGGCATTGTGATCGATGTGGTTGCCCCTACCCAGGAACATGCCAATGCGGTGTGCGCTGTGGCGCGCTCTACCATGCTCCATTACGGCTATCCCGGACGGATCGCCACCGCCGGCAACCTGGCGTTTCCCTTCTCTCCGTCGGATATCAAGGTGGGTCCGGTGTATGTGTTCAGCGTGTACGCCCTGCTCCGGACAGAGCATCCGGAAACCCTGTTTACCCCTGTTTATGAGGAGGTGGGCAAATGATCTTAAAAGATGTTGCCAATGTGATCCGGTCTAAAAATGCAGGTCCTTATGAACTGACCCTGGATGTTATCTTGAAAGATGGGGAAATGTTTGATAAAATCAAAACTGCCGGCATTATCAATTCCGATATGATCGCCAAGCTTTATAAGATCCCTGTAGAAGATGTTTTGAGCATTGTGTATTTCCCCAATGCCTTGGCCATCAAGGCAACCATCGTCCGCCCATTGGCTTCCGGCAATATGGGGGAGCGGGATGTGTATGGCGCCCAGCAGCATGCGCCGCTGGTGAATTATGAATTCGAGGTGTAACATATGAGCTTTGCAAGCGATAAGGAAAAAGAACTGCAGGGAAAAGTGATCCCCCAAACCAAGCAGCCCGACTTCGAAGAATTCTGGATGGATGCCGTTGCCGAAATGCGGAAAGTTCCCTTGCAGATCAAGCGCAAGAAGATGAATACCCCCTATAGCGGCATGGTGACCACATGGGAGATCTCCTACAACACCCATGACGATACATGGATCGATGCATACTTCTCTTATCCCACCGCCAAGGAAGGCCAGAAAATGCCTTGCGTGGCATGGTTCCACGGCGGCAGTCTGGAAAAGGGGCTGCATCTGGATGTGGTGAATACCGGCGTTGCATGCTTTTCTGCCGATGTACGCGGTCAAGGCGGCACCAGCATCGACCGGGCAGTCTACCACAGCGGCGATATTAACGGAGCGCTGATGACCCGGGGCGTTCTGGATAAAAACGAATTTTATATGAAGCATATTTTCTTGGATGCTGTCCGGCAGATGGATGTGATCGCATCCTTGCCTGAGGTAGATCCGGAGCGGATCGTTACTTATGGCGGCAGCCAAGGCGGCGGCCTTTCCGTGGTAGCATCCGGTCTTTCCGGTCACAGCAAGAAGGCCTATGTGTCTGAGCCCAGCTTCTGCTGCATCAAGCAGCGGATCATTCTTGGCAGCCGGATCTTTGGCAGCACCAACGGCTTCCTGAAAAAGTATCCCGGCTACACGGATCAGGTGTTTGAAACCGTCAGCTATTTTGATGTAAATAACATGGTCTCCTTCCTGAAGGTGCCCAGTATGTTCGTGATCGGTCTGGCTGACGATGTGTGCCTGCCGCACTTTGTGTATTCCGCTTACCACCATGCCGGCGGCGATAAACAGCTGTATGTCTACCCCTTCCAGCCTCACACCGAGATCAAAGACAGCAAAAACCTGATCCATGAAGAATTTACGAAACTGTAAGGAGAGAAAAGTTATGAAAAGAATCGTTACTTTGATCCTGAGCCTGATTTTGATGCTTAACCTGTTTGCCGCATGCGGCAATAACGCCCCTGCCGAGACTGCCGCACCTACCACTGAGGCCACCATCCCAGCCCAGAGCCCGGAAGAGGAAGCGGTATTTAAAATTCTGATGATCGGGCAGAGCCACGCGCAGGACGCCTCTTGGCTGGTGTGCGATGTGCTGAGTGCGGAAATGCCTGACCGGGAGTTCCTTGTGGCAGATATTTATCAGCCGCTGCATCTGGATCAGCATATCAAGAACATCAAGGAAGACAATGCCGTCTATGATTATGCGGAGATCAAGAACGGCAGCGATCTGGTGATTACACAGAATTTCAGCATCAATGTTGCGGTGAAGAAGCATCAGTGGGATCTGATCGTCTTCAATGAGGCCACATGGCCGCAAACCGAGGAAGCAAGCTATACCGACGGCGATTTCCAGTGGCTGACCGATTGGCTGCGGGAGAATGCCGCATGGCCCTATTTCAAGTTTGCCTACAACGCCACATGGGCGCAGCCGGTTTCCAAGGAAAACTATGCCCCCGGTCGGCAGACCGCGCCGGACAGCTTCCGCGGCACCTATATCGAAAAGTTTGACGGAGATCGCACCAAGCACTTTGCCCGGATCTGCGAGATGATGGAAAAGTATGTGGAAACCGACCCTGACTACGACTTTGTGTTCCATAGCGGCACTGCCATCCAGTATGCCAGTGAGACCTTCGGCGTTCCGGAAGGTGACCCTATGCGCAGATACGAGCTGTACCGGGACTACACCCACATGTCTGATTTTGGCCGTCTGATCGTTGCATACCAGTGGTACTGCCAGATTTTCGGGATCGAGGAGCTGAAGGAAGTCAATGTGAATATGATCCCTGCCCACATGCGGACAAAATGCGCCAAGATCTACGGCGATCTGCAGATCGACGAGACCATGAAGCAGGCCATCATCGAGTCGGTCAATTATGCCCTGAAGAACCCCAACATCGCACCGCCCCAGACAGCCAGACAGACCCCTGTTCTGGAGCCGTTGTCCTAAAGAATCGCAATCGCCCCGTTGTCAACCGGCAACGGGGCGATTTTTATTCAGTTTTGTTTTGCTCTTCTGCCGGATCGGCAAGGGTATCAAGGCTGCTTCTCCCTATATAAAATCCCGATTTACCCTCCTGCGGCATTGCTATGGGCGGTGGGCAACAAAATACTTTTGTGCCTTCTTATTTCGTTTTTTCCTGAATTTGGATAAAACATTACAAAATTTTTAATGCAAATGTACTTTACAAAGGGGCTTGACTGTGCTACAATGTTAGAACACAGTGGTGTAGTGTAGGGGCAGTGTGTCCATTTCGCGAACCCCGGTGCTGCATAAGCAATATACATATTTATATATGCAGCCCCACCGCTTGCAGCCAAATCGTGGCTCCACAGTTCGCTTCTTCTTGCCCCCCCGCGCTTGCGAGGGGGGTGGCCCGAAAGGGCCGGGGGAGCGGTGTGGGAAAGTAAGCTTGCTTGCTTTCTGTTGCGGCGCTCCGGCTGATCCGGTCTCGCCACCCGGACCCCCGGTTCCCGCGGTATCCCCTTTGGCTTCAAGTGCATACCCCCGGTAGGGGAGAGTCTTGACCCTCCCTTGCGGCGAAGGCGGCAACCGCCACCTTTCAACGCGCAGCCGAACCTTTGCCGCGTGGGAGGCTCAAGAGCCTCCCCCATGCAGAGGAAGTCCCTCCCCTGAACTACATTGTACATGTTACTGTTCCCGCATCTATCCCGCTGTGAAACCCCTGCGGAGAGATCTCCGCAAATCTGTAATAGGAGGAAATAAACAAGAATGAAAAAGCGTATTATTACACTTCTGGCAGTTCTGGCACTGTTGGTCACTTGCGCAGTGTTTGCTGTTCAGGGCGCGGAAGGCACTGCTCCCACTGTGCTGAGCACCTTCAAGTGCCCCTGCAGCACTTGTACCGAAACGCGTAAAACCACCACAACCTACACTTGCCCTGCATGGAGCGATTGGACGGTTATTACGACTTCTACATCCAAGAGTGTGGCCGCTGGACATTACTATGTTCCCAGTGGCACGCTCACCACGACTGTCCAGCTGACACCTACAGCAAATAGTGAGGTCGTAATCTTGGTTGATGGCACCCAATGGACTGTGCCGAGCAGAGGCATAAATCTGGTCAGTGCAGGTTCTAAATTGCATCTGATTGGCAACAACGGTGCTGTAATTAAGGTATCTCCTGCTTCCGGCACTCAGGGTTCCTTGGCTCAGATCGGAAACCAGACTAGTGGAACTTACGACTACCATGTCTACGGAGACCTGACTTTTAAAAACAAGGGTACAGACACCAGTGCTCAGGGCGGCTATTTTAGAATGGTTCGTGGTAGACTGTTTGTCCACGATTCTGCCAATTTGGGTCTGACTGACAGTACCAAGGATCCTGTTTTCTACGGCATCGAGACGAAAAGTGGTACCTATGGTGGTGTGGTGGCAACAACTGGCTATGGTGGTATCAATGTTTATTTGGAAGCGGGTACATTCCATAGCGGCAGTACCGGCTCGATCTACATGGGTATAAGCAGCAATTTGTATATTTCGGGTGATACCAATTTCGTAACCGCTACTGGTGGCACCTATGATATCTACAGAACTAAAGGCACCGTCAATGTCACCACCGATTGGTGCGACAATGACAACACCGGCTTCCGCCTGAAAGACGCAACAATTACTGCTAAAATTACATCTGTAGGCAATGGCGGACTTTGCGATGAGGATGTCATTTTATATGGCACTCTGAGCGGAACTACTTTCCAAAAGGCGACTTCCGGCGGTGATGGCAAGTCTCCTGAAACCGGAATTGTTTTGGATTTCCCTGATCGGGATAATCCTCCGCTGCATAGAATTTCCGGCAGCGGCTATGTTGGTTTCATTACTCCCCGTTCCGTGGTCTATAAGAATGGTGTGTCCACCGGCCACTGGGGTATGCGACCGCAGGATGCTTTCCCGTGGTACCGTGATACCACCGGCACAAAGCATCTGAAGATATGGGCTGATTGGACTGGTACCAGCTCTACCACCGTTACCATCGACAATCTGTATGTGGATGCCAACGGCTTTGATACCAAGTGGAAGACTAACGCCAATATGGATCTGTATGTGTTCGACAGCGCGGCAACGACCGATGCTGCCGGCGCAACGGTTACCGTAGCCTCTGGCGATGCCGGCAAGGTCCACTTTGTGGCTAAGAATGGCGATGCTACCTATATTCTGGCTCCCACTGCAACTGCAGGCGAGTACACCGTTAACAAGATCGAGGGTGTTACTGCTTCCATGAAGAGCGTGACTGTGCGTCCCAGTGCCAATGGTATTTATTATACCGCAAAGATGGGCACCGGAATTACCGCTCCCACTGGCGTGGCTGATCTGCTGTCCATCGGCGTGGCTGTTTCCTTGCAAGAGGATGCGAAAACACTGGCTACCACTGCTTGGACCAAGTCCGATCCCGGTGCTACCACCGGTAACGGCATTCTGGTCAAGAACATCATCAAAGATGGCAATGTCACCAATGTTGGCACTGCTATCTACGCCCGTCCCTGCGTCACCTACAACGATGAGCTGGTTTACATGGGCGAGTACGTAAAGGATGGCGAGGGTAATGCTTACTCTCTGACCGGCGTGATGAAGCTGATGAACGACAATGCTGGCGCTCTGGCAGGCGCTGGCGGCTTGGATTCTGCAAAGGCCTTCTACACCAAGTGGAAGGTGCCCTGTGGTTGGGACTTTGCTAACCTCGAGACTGCTTGATAAGGAGGAAAAAGCTAATGAAGAAGATTTATACTGCTCCTGAGGCTGAACTCCTCTGCTTCCGTCCCGTGGAAGAGCTGGCCCTGCAAGGCGGCGTCGCTATGGACAACCTGCTGGACACCAAGGGCTTTCAGACTGCTGCCAAGGATGGCGGCGCCAGCGACTTTACCTTCAATTTCTCCTAATTGAAGAAACAAAAGTGAATTCACCCCGCAGGGGACTTCGGTCCCCTGCGTGGGTACGCCAAACGGCGGGGAATGGAGTGGCTCTCCATCCCCCGCCGTTTTCCGTGCGCATACCGCGCCATCTCGTAGGGCGGGGGCTCTGCTCCCGCCGCTCGTGCGCAAAGGTTCTTTCCGGCGGGACCAAGGCCCCGCCCTACAGCTGGATTCTTCACGGGCTCTTGCGCAAGGCTGCATTATGTTGTATAATTTGTTACGGTGATTGAAATGGAAAATTGCTTTCCAAAAAGAAAACATCCAAGATTGAAAAACTTTGATTATAGCAATGCGGGTGCATACTATATAACAATTTGCGCCCACAATCGTCGCTGCTTGTTTTCGAAGATTGTTGGCGGTGGCGATAATCCTGCGCAACTGATATATTTGCCATTTGGTAAAGTTGCGGAGGAACAGTTGCATTTGCTTGAGAATAGATACCCTTCGTTAAAGATAGATCAATATGTAATCATGCCGAATCACATTCACGTAATTTTTACGCTTGGTGAACAGGTGAAATTGGATTGCAAACCGTCAATATGTGATATTGTTTGCGCGTATAAATCTTTAACGACCAAGGCGTGTAAGCAATTAAGACCTATCGATAAGCTCTTTCAGACATCGTTTTATGAGCATGTTATTCGCGGCAGTCGGGATTATGATGAAATTGCAGAGTATATCGCAAACAATCCGAAGCAATGGGAATTGGATCATCTATATAGCAAGGAATAATAACCGTAGGGCGGGGGCTCTGCTCCCGCCGCATAAACGCAAAGGTTCTTTCCGGCGGGACTAAGGCCCCGCCCTACATGTTGCGGTCGGCAGGAAAACTTGCCGAATATGCTAAAATAACCACACAAACATGCAAAATCCGCTTCCACAGGTTGTGGTAGCGGATTTTTTTGTGTCAATATATGGTATGCGGCAAATGGAAAATTTGGCGGGAATCATGGGAAATTTGTTAAAAATCTGCCCATATTTCTCTTTACAATTGACCGGTCATATGCTACAATGTTAGAACACAATGGTGTACTGTAGGGTTCGTGCGCCCATTTTACATAATGCCCTTGTGTACCGGTGCAAAACAGGAATTCGCAAAGTTCTTCTTCTGCAAGCACTTTCGGCGTTTTCGCAGCGCCGTGAACCCCTAGTTTTCAGCAGCGTTTTCAGCCGTGCCGCCGAGGCTTGCCGCGGATGGTGTCAAGGTAGGCCCGGAGCAGGGTCGGAAAGGCTGCTGTAGCGAATATTTTTCACCCCGGGGCGCCTGCCCCAAGCATACTTGCCCAATTGAGCAAGCCCTTCATCCCAAAGCGGTATCGTTATTCCCATGCCCCACGCCACATCGGTGCGTAGGGGAGGGGCAGTGCCCCTCCCAAATTTCCGGTAAGGCCATGGAAGTGTGGGAGGGGCATTGCCCCACCCCTACGAAGGACAGGGGAATGACTAATACCGTCGCAAGGCGCTTTTTTCGCATCCCCCGCTGGGGATGCCGCACGGGAAACACCTTGCATAATGTGTCCGGCTTTACCCGGCGGTGGCATTGTACGCCCGGTAACCGGCGATGATTTGGGAATGCAGGAGACTGCTCATGCAGAAAAGTATGGGGCATAGCCCAAACCAGCGAAACCTCAATCACGCGGCACTTTCGTGCCGTCCCAGAAAGGGGATCCCTATGAGAAAAGAAACATCCAAGAAAAGCAAGCTTTGGATCTGGATCGTAGCGATTGCGCTCCTGCTGCTGGCTGCTGGCGGTGGTGTTCTGGCCTTCCTGATGGGTCAGGGCGGCAATGACACCCCTGCGGCTGATCCTGTTTCCGGCCCCCGTGCAGACTTGTACTGGAACTTGGACCGGGAATTCTACACCAAGGATTCTTTGACCGGCCTGTCTACCCGTGAGGCAGACGCCAACGGCCAGTTCAAGATCCGCTTTGCCTACAATGGCGAGATCGTTGAGCTCGTGATCGTGGACAAGAAGCTGGTCAACGTCATCGATACGCAGGACGTTGTCGGCCTGCAGTTCGATGAGAACGGCGTTGTCATCGGCTCCATCAATGTCCGTGATCTGGCTACCGAAGTCGGCAAGCGTATTTACGTGAAGCGGACCGAGGAAGGCATGATCTATGCAAACTCCTCCATGGCTATGAACGGCATGGAGCTGTTCCTGAAGCTGGGTCAGTACTCTGAGATCTATGACCTGCGGGAAGGCTCTGAGACCTTCGGCAAGAAGGTTGACCACACTGCTATTCAGGCAATGGACTGCATCACCGTCTACGGCAATGCCGACGGCGAAAACACCCACATCTACCTGCTGTCCAGCTCCATCCGTTCCAAGGTCTACTGGCGTGCTGAGCAGTGGTACGACTCCTCCAACAAGAAGACCAGCCGTATTCCTGACGCAGAAGGCGTTTACACCATCGACTTCTACTGCGAAGGCAAGCTGGTTACCTTCAAGACCAAGGATACTGAGTCTCTGCGCAAGATCGACAGCTTGGGCCGCCACAATGCATTTACCGGCCTGATCTTCGATGAGAACGGTTACATTGTCGGTACCATGGATGTGGCAGCCGGTCTGCCCGGCATGGAGTTGTTCCGTTATCTGGACATCCTCAGCATCGACAATGGCAACTTCAAGTTCAAGAACCGTTTCTCCACCAGTGGTGTTCAGAGCTGGGAAGGCACTCTGCCCGAGGACATGGAGATCTACGACGTCAGTAACTGGGCGTTTGTAGAAGGTGTCAAGGGTCAGAAGATCAGCACCAGCGAGCTGCGGGTGGGCGACCGTTTGACCGTTTGGGCCGATATGGACGGCAAGCCCGCTTACGCACTGGTCACCATGCGCCGTGTGTATGACATGAAGCCCATGTTCAACAACAGCGCTAAGTACGACAGCGCTACCCACACCACCACCCGTACCAAGGACGAGGACGGCTACTACTCCTTCCGGTTCATCTCCGAGAAGGGCGTCGCCGACTATAAGACCAAGGACGAAGCACTGGCTAACTACATCGATAGCTGGCCTGAGCGTGTGTTCGGTATCGTCACCAAGGGCGATAAGCTGATCAAGGCTTACGACTATGAGTGCTTGTTCGGCTACACCCGTTTCGGTACTGCCCTGTATGTGGACTCCATTAACGGTCCCATCCTCTCCGCCTCCGATAACAAAAAGGCGAACACCTACAATGCGGTGATCGCTGATGACCTGAAGGTTCTGGATATCTCCGGCGTCTCCAAGGAGTACGGCACCAAGATCACCCTGCAGGAGCAGGATGCAATGGTTGCTTTCCGTAACGAGAACGCAGAAGTTTGTCTGGTTTACGTTACCAAGCGGTCTATGGGTGGTAATTACTATGTGAATACCAACCCCGACTCCGAGCGTAAGCCCGATGCCGACGGCAACTATGTTTACGAGATGACCGACCTGAACGGTAAGAAGGTCACTCTGAAGCTGCCTGCCGGTAAGAAGGCTGCTGACGGCACTTACGCCAAGCAGTGGCTGGCTCGCCGGATCGACGGCATGAGCAAGGGCGTCGTTGGCCTGAAGGTCAGCGGCAGCAAGATCACCAATGCTTACTCTCCCGCTAACGTGGCTTCCGGCAACACCGTCGGCACCGTGATCATCACCAAGGCCGGCGCTACCGAGTATGAGTTCAAGACGGCCGCCAAGCCCAATGATGAGGCCACCATCTATCCCGGCTGGGTGGGTGACGCAGGCGTCAAGAAGGTTAACATCAGCGGCGCTTACACCTCCTACAAGGGCGAAAAGTACAAGGCTGCTATGAAGGTCAACGATGTGTACTTCGTGATCCGTAACAGAGCCAATGATACCATCGCAATGCTCCTGACCAGCCGCGTGATCCTCGACGATCTGTTCTTCGTGAAGGATGCCCAGAGCACAAGCACGAAGACCTTCCGCCAGAAGAATGCCGAGGGCTACTACACCATTGATGTTATGTGGAAGGGCGAAAAGGCCAGATTCTACACCAAGGACGAGGCAATGGTCGTTGCGCTGGACAACAAGCGCACCGGCGCAGTTGTGCAGTTCGAGAAGGATGCCCAGAAGCGCAACATCATTAAGAGTGTCAGCGATCCTGCAAACTCCTCCCGTGCATATACCAGCTTGGTCAGCAACTGGGATGTTACTTCCGTCAGCGGCAGCAACATCACTGTGAAGCTGAATGTTCCCGCTGTCGGCGCGGAAGTTGGCACCACCAAGAAGATCAACATCAGCGGTGCGAAGATTTACAACATCAGCCCCGATGCCGGTGATCAGTTTGGTAAGACCACCAAGGTGCAGAAGAACGACCGCCTGCGCGTCTACACTGACCGCAACGGCAAGGTCGGCATGGTTCTGGTCACTGTCCGTAACGGCTTGAAGACCGAGCTGTGTTCTCACTGCAACAAGAAGGTCACTTGGAACCCCCTGACCGTTACCAGCGGTATCGGCGCGGGCAATGCCCACTACTACATCTATCAGGATAACTGGAATGTTTACAGCCAGATGTCCGTTGCAAATACCTCCATCGATAAGTACGAGGTCGTTGTGGATCTGGACGGCAAGACCGTCACACAGGTCGGCAATAACACCCGTATCTTCCAAGTTGTCTATCCGGGCAAGACCCTGACTATTTTGGACAGCAAGGGCGGCGGTACGCTGCAGGGCTACGGTGTTGCTTATCCCACCAAGGAAGACGGCACACCTAAGCTCAAGTCCAGCGGCGCCATCGACGGCGGCAACGGTAACGTGCTGCAGGTTGCCTACGGCGGTACTTTGAACCTGCTGGGCGGCACCTACAAGATGCTTGAGGCTGCTGATAAGGTCACCCCAATTCAGGGCGGCGTTATCTTTAGCTATACAGAAACCAAGCACGGCCGTAACACCATCAACATCAAGGGCGGTACAATTGAGGGCGGCAATATTGTCAACCCCTTGCAGGAAACCGACCTCGAGATGTTGACCCACTCTACTTACGGCGGCTCTATCTATGCGTACCTGACCGACATTAAGATGTCCGGCGGTACCATCACCGGCGGTACGGCAAACCGTGGCGGCAACCTGTACTTGATCGAAAAATCCACCTTCACCATGACCGGCGGTGAGATCACCGGCGGTACGGCAAGAAACCGTGGCGGTAACATCTATGCCGGTTCCGACTCCACCGTTACCATTAAGGGTGGTAAGGTCACCAACGGTACCATTACCGGCTACGAATTTGAAAGTGGCAAGAAGATCAAGGGTCAGCATGGTGGTAACATCGTTGCTTCCCTCCTGAACGTCTCCGGTGGCGAGATCACCGGCGGTACTGCATTGGCTTCCGGCGGTAACATCTTCATGGCTGGCACCGATGGCAAGATTAATGTTTCCGGCGGTAAGATCTCCGGCGGTTCTGCTGTGAACGGCAATAACGTCTATATTTACGGCAATAACGGCGTTCTGAATCTTTCTGGCGGCGAGATCATCGGCAACGGCAACAACAATGTGCTTATCGCAGCTGAAACTGTCACGAACGAAGAGACCAAGGTGACGGAAGTGAAGTCCATCTCCACTCTGAACCTGACCGGCGGTTACATCGACGGCGGCGTTATCGTCAGCAAAGAATGTAAGGTTCTGGTCTCCGACAATGCGAAGGTTGGCGACAAGGGCAACGGTCTGGGCATGAGCGCAGGCTCTGTTATGGGCATTGAAAAGCTCAGCGAGACCGCAAAGCTCTACATCAATGCTAACGGCAAGTTCGCCAAGGCTGCCAAGGCAGCTGTGGATCTGGATATCACTGCATATGTGGGCAAGCAGATCGTTCCCGATGACAAGCAGCTGGGCAACATCTACACCGAAAAGGATGCAGATGGCGTTCTGTGGCTTGCAATGGGCAAGCAGGAAAATGTTGGCGAAGTCTTCGGCAGCATTTATGAGCAGGCCGTTAAGATGACCACTGACAATGTCTTCGCTTCCGGCGAGGTCGTGTCTGCTGAGTGCCCCTACTGCGGCGAAACTGCTCAGTGGGCGCCTCTGAACGCTACTACGATTGCTGCGCTCACTCTGGACGATGCTAACTGCTACGTCGTGGACGGCAGCACCCATACCCACTATTACATGGCTGCTGATGTAAAGATGCCTGCTGCGAATGATAAGGCTACCCGCCTGCTGATTTCCAACGGCGAGATCTGCCTGCATCTGAACGGTAAGACCATTGATCAGGATAGCACCGCGTCTACCGAGGGCCTGTTCAAGGTCAGCAAGGGCGTTACCCTGAATATCTTGGGTGACGGTGTTGTTATCGGCGCCGGCTCTACCGCGGAGGTAAGCGGTGTAAAACAGTACACCGGCGGCGCAATTGACGCCCGTGGCACTGTCAACATCGTGGGCGGTACTTATAAGTCCGGCCATGCGGATCGTCCTGCCATCGGCGTTTGGGATGGTTCTGCGATTGTGAACCTGTACGCAGGTAAGATCGTCAAGGGCGACAATGTTGACGGTGTCGCAGGAGCCGGCTCCAGCAACGTCCGTCTCAGAACCGGTACATTTAATATGTACGGCGGCGAGATCTCCGGAGGATCTGCTGTGCAGGGCGGTAACGTCTATGTGTATGCCGGCACCTTCAACCTGAAGGACGGCGTCATTAAGGACGGCGTCAGCAACAATCTGGGTGGTAACATCCGTGTTGTCGGCGGTACTGTGAATATCTCCGGCGGTCAGGTCCTCAACGGCACTTCCGGCGGCACCGCTACTATTACCGGCGGTAGCATCGGCGTGGGTGCTGGCACTGACACCATCACCGGCAAGCTGAACATCTCCGGCGGCGTCATTGACGGCGGCTCCGGTGCTGCCAATGGCGGCCTGATCGGTAACAACGGCGGCGCTGTGAACATCTCCGGCGGCGAGCTGAAGAACGGTGTTGCTACCGGCAACGGCGGTAACCTCTATGTCATGAGAGGCACTGCTACCATCACTGGCGGTACCATTACCGGCGGTAAGGTTGGCGGCGCAGCCAACGATATCTATGTTGCTTCCGGCAAGACCGCAGCTGTCAGCGGCGCTACCATCGGCTACATCAAGACCTCCGGCACGCTGGAACTGGGCAACGGTGTTAAGACCACTGTGGAAAGATCCAATAAGAATGCCAAGCTGGTTCTGGCTGATGACCTGTCCACCGGCACTGAGATCAAGCTGGTCTACGCTGCCAACGACGAGGCTCCTCTGACCGAGGCAAACGAAAATGCAGCGGCATATCTGGAAAACAAGTATGTTGTCTCTGCCAATGCCGCAAGAGATCTGATGGTCAATGCTGACAAGCAGATCTACCTTGCTTCCATGGAGACTGCTATCGAAAATCTGGATGCTCTGTTGGATACTGTGGTTCCCGAGGGCAAGACCTATCACGAGGCCTACTGCCCTGTCTGCGGTGAGTTTGCTCAGTGGGTGCCTGTGACTAAGACCACCACCACCTTGGATGGCGGCGAGCATACCCACTACTACTTCGATTCCGACATTACCCGTGAGGATGGCAAATGCCTGATTACCAGCGAAAAGAGCGGCAGCGTGACCTGCATCCATCTGAATGGTAAGACCTACGATCAGGGCTCTGCCACTACCACCAAGTCTCAGGGTGCGATTACAGCCAACGCAGGCACTACGGTCAACATCATGGGCAACGGTACTGTTGTGGGTACCGGTATCCAGTATCCCTATGCAGAGCCCACCTTGTTCGGCGGCGGTGCGATCGATGTTCGCGGTACTGTGAATATCTACGGCGGTACTTACAAGGCTGCGAATGTTGGTCCTGCGGTAGCTCTGTTTGCAGGCAATGGTGCAACTGTCAACATGTATGACGGCGAGATCCTGAGTAACGAGGCTATCACTGATACCTCCTCTGTGATTTCCAGCAACGTCAGAATGTATGACACTTCCCATAAATTCAATATGTATGGCGGCACCATCACCGGCGGCAAGGCCGAAAATGGCGGCAACCTGCGCATGCAGGGCGGTGAATTCAACATGTACGGCGGCACCATCTCCGGCGGTACATCCAAAAACTTGGGCGGCAATATTTGCGTCCGTGGCGGCACCTTCAACATGACTGGTGGCGAAGTGCTCAACGGCGTAACGGCCGCATCCGGCGGTAACTTTGGCTTGGTTACCGGTACAGTGAACATCTCCGGTGGTACTGTTTCCGGCGGTGACGGCACACAGAAAGCGAATGCAGTAGACGGTGGCCTGATCTATGTCTACAACGGTACGCTGAAGATCACTGGCGGTACATTTGTAAACGGCAAGGCTACTAACGGCGGCATCTTTGGCGTTGGCGATAAGCACACCGGAACCGTCACCATCAGCGGTGGCACCTTCTCCGGCGGCACTGCTACCGCAATTGGCGGCATTATGCATGTTGCTAGCGGCACCGGTAAAATCAATGTTACCGGCGGCACCTTCACCAACGGCACAGCAGTAACCTGCAACGGCATCAACGTTTCCAACAATAGAACGCTCACAATCGGCGGTAATACCGGCGTTGTGGATGTCCGCATGAACGGTACTGCAGCTCTGGCTGTGAACAATGGTGCTAAGGTAAATGTGGATATGGTTGGTACCGGCCTGATGACACTGGCTGACGATCTGGCTGAGGGCACTGAGATCTTCGTGACTGCAACTGCCACCAAGACCATTGCAAGCCATGCCACCAAGGCAGCTGAATACCTGACCTACTTCAAGACCACTGTGGAGAATGCAACCTTTAGCTTGGCTACAGATTCCACCACCGA
Organism: Oscillospiraceae bacterium; assembly: GCA_017398725.1. Taxonomy (GTDB): domain Bacteria; phylum Bacillota; class Clostridia; order Oscillospirales; family Oscillospiraceae; genus Faecousia. The sequence continues at coordinate 21,641 of JAFQFA010000020.1, forward strand.
CATTCAGATCGTGATCCCTGTTGTGGAGCCCGCTCCCGAGCCGACTCCCACGCCTGCGGTTTGATTGATCTGCTTGATAAAGGTCCAATAACCCAATAAACACCCGGGGCAGGTCCTACCTGCCCCGGGTAAATTATTTCTTTTTAAAGCCCCCGCCCTACAATGGTATACGTCAACTGTTCGATAAATCAGAATTTAAAGATCGGATTCAAACACCGTACTTGCCTTCGGTATCCTCTGACGAGGTGCTATTCTATAACAATAAAAGATCCCAAGTGCTTTCGCACTTGGGATCTACTTTACATAGTAGCAGCCATCACTGCCTTGATGGTGTGCATCCGGTTTTCTGCCTCATCAAATACGATGGATTGGGGGCTTTCAAACACCTCGTCGGTGACCTCCATGCAGTCAATACCGAATTTTTCGAACACTTCCTTGCCGGTGGCGGTATTTAAGTCGTGAAAGGCGGGTAAGCAGTGCATAAACCGGCATTGGCTTCCGGCAGCATCCATCAGCGTTTTGGTTACCCGGTAGGGGGTAAGATCATTGATCCGCTCCGCCCAAACTTCATCCGGCTCACCCATGGATACCCACACATCGGTGTAGATCACATCTGCACCCTGTACGGCGGCTATCGGATCGGTAATAAATTCCAAGGTAGCGCCGGTCTCGGCGGCGATGGCTTGGCATTGGTCAATCAGTTCCTTGCCGGGGAAATATTTTTCCGGGGCGCAGGCAACAAAATGCATGCCCATTTTGGCACAGCCCACCATCAGAGAGTTGCCCATATTGTATCGGGCATCCCCCATATATACCAACTTTTTGCCCTTTAAAGAACCGAAATGCTCTTGAATCGTCAAAAAATCCGCCAAAATCTGTGTAGGATGGAATTCGTTGGTCAAGCCGTTCCAAACCGGTACACCGGCATATGCTGCCAAGGTTTCCACGATCTCCTGTCCAAAACCCCGATACTCAATGCCGTCAAACATCCGGCCCAGTACCCGGGCGGTATCGGCAATGGATTCCTTTTTGCCGATCTGAGAGCTTTTGGGATCCAGATAAACCGGGTGCATGCCCAGATCCGCGGCGGCGACCTCAAAGGCACACCGGGTCCGGGTGCTGGTTTTTTCAAACACAAGGGCGATGGATTTGCCCTCGCACAGCCGGTGGGGGATGCCGGCTTTTTTCTTGGCTTTCAAGTCCGCAGCCAAGTCCAAAAGGCCTGCAATTTCTGCAGGGGTAAAATCCAAAAGCTTTAAAAAGTGCTTATTTTTCAAATCCATTTTCCTACCTCATCATTCTCATAAAAATCCGATTTAGCGAACAGTTTCCAAGCCATATTGTAGGGCGGGGGGGAGCGATGCGACCGCCGCCTGTGGCGGGTAAAGGGAGCAGAGCGAGTGGCCGCGGTCGGTGTGCAACGCAGCCGCGCTGTCGGCAAGGCGCACACCGGGCACCGCAACAGGAACTGCGACCGCCGCCCTGTTGCAACGGCTTTTGACGGCGGGACCAAGGCCCCGCCCTACGGTGTTATATGACAAACAGTTCGATAAATTGGAATTTTTATAGGTTAGCCCAACTGTTCTCTTACAAATTGAATCTGCGCTTTCACGGATTGGGTGGAGGTACCGCCCTCGCTGATGCGCTTTTCTACGCAGGTCTGAAGGTCGATATCCTTGTAAAGATCATTGTCAAACAGATCGGAGTATTCCTGATAGATTGACAAGGGCAGCTCTTCCAGAACCGTGCCCTTTTGGATGCACAAGGCGACCAACTGACCGGAGATCTTGTAAGCGCTGCGGAAGGGAAGCCCCTTCTTTACCAAATAGTCAGCCAGATCTGTAGCATTGATAAAGCCGGTTTGCGCCGCCCGCTTCATGTTCTTGGTGTTGGCGGTCATGGTGGCCACCATGGGGGCAAACACCTGCAAACACATTTTCACAGTGTCCACAGCATCGAAAATGCTTTCTTTATCTTCCTGCATGTCCTTGTTATATGCCAAGGGAAGTCCTTTTAACGTGGTCAGCAGACCCATCAGATCGCCAAATACCCGGCCAGCCTTACCCCGGACCAGCTCTGCCATGTCCGGGTTCTTCTTTTGAGGCATGATGGAAGAACCGGTGGTGTAGGCATCCGACAATTCCACGAACTTAAATTCCCAGCTGGACCAGAGGATGATCTCCTCCGAGAACCGGGAAAGATGTACCATCAGAATGGACAGATCGCTCATCAGCTCGGCACAGAAATCCCGGTCGGAAACACCGTCCAGAGAGTTCATGCAAATGCCGTCAAAGCCCAGTTTTTCCGCTTCAAACCGGCGGTCTGTGTCGTATGTGGTGCCTGCCAAAGCGCAGCAGCCGATGGGGGACATGTTCATTCGCTTTTTGCAATCTGCCAACCGGTCCAGATCCCGCAGCAGCATCATGGCGTAAGCCATCAGGTGATGACCGAAGGTGATGGGCTGGGCCCGCTGCAGATGGGTGTAGCCGGGCATAATGGCGTCGGCGTATTGGTCGGCCTTGTCAGTTACCGCGGTGATCAGGGCTTTTACGAAACCGGCAATTTCGGTGATCTCATCGCGAAGATACATCCGGATATCCAGTGCCACCTGATCGTTCCGGGAGCGGGCGGTGTGGAGCTTTTTGCCCACATCTCCCAGCCGTTGGGTCAGCACCTGCTCTACAAACATGTGGATATCTTCACATTCCATATCAATGGCAAGCGCACCGCCATCCAAATCCTCCAGAATCTGGGATAGCCCGTCGATCAGTTGATCCGCGTCGGCTTGGGTGATGATATTTTTGGCAGCCAGCATGGCTGCGTGGGCCATAGAGCCCTGAATATCCTGCCGGTACATCCGGCAGTCAAAACGGATGGAGGAATTAAAGTCATCCGCGATTTTTTCCACTTGGCCGTCGGTTCTGCCGGCCCACATTTTTGCCATTTTGAACACCTCTTAAAATACGCAAGGGGCGGACATTGTCCGCCCTTGCAAAGATGGATTTTACAGCTTGCCCTGCTCCCGCAGTGCCTGCACCTGCGTGGGCAGACCCCACAGATTGATGAAGCCTTCTGCCTGCTTCTGGTCGTAATCACTCTCGTCGAAGGTTACCAGACTCTCGGAGTACAGGGTGTAGGGAGAGGTGGTGCCGGCGGGAATGATGTTGCCCTTGTAGAGCTTCAGCTTTACAGTGCCGGTAACGAACTTGTTGGATTCGTTGGCGAAGGCGGTCAGCGCCTCCTGCAGGGGGGAGTACCACTTGCCGTTGTAGATCAGATCGGCGTAGTCCACAGCCAGCTTCTGCTTGGTGTGCAGGGTGTCCTTGTCGATGGTGATCATCTCCAGCTGGTTGTGGGCAAAGTACAAAATGGTGCCGCCGGGGGTCTCGTATACGCCCCGGTCCTTCATGCCTACCAACCGGTTTTCCACGATGTCGATGATGCCGATGCCGTTGGCACCGCCGATTGCATTGAGCTTCTCAATGATCTTGGAAGCCTTCATCTTCTCACCGTTCAAAGCTACGGGAGCGCCGGCTTCAAAGTCAATGGAAACATAGGTGGGTTCGTCGGGAGCCTGCATGGGGGAGACGCCCATTTCCAAGAAACCGGGCTTTTCGTACTGAGGCTCGTTGGCGGGATCTTCCAGATCCAGACCTTCGTGGCTCAAGTGCCACAGGTTCTTATCCTTGGAATAGTTGGTTTCCCGGCTGATCTTCAGAGGAATGTTGTGGGCCTCGGCGTAGTCGATCTCCTGCTCTCTGGACTTGATGTCCCACTCACGCCAAGGGGCGATGATCTTCATATCGGGAGCAAACCGCTTAATAGCCAGCTCAAACCGGACCTGATCGTTGCCCTTGCCGGTAGCACCGTGGCAGACGGCATCCGCACCTTCGGCCAGCGCGATCTCCGCCAGCTTCTTGCCGATGACAGGACGGGCAAAAGCGGTGCCCAGCAGGTAAGTTTCGTACTTGGCATCCATCTTCATGGCGGGAACGATGATCTCGTCCACCATCTCATCGATAAGATCTGCCACGATCAGCTTGGAAGCGCCGGTCTTCAGTGCCTTCTCTTCCAGACCCTCCAGTTCGTCAGCCTGACCGACGTTGGCGGCAAAGGCGATCACTTCGCAATTATTATAGTTTTCCTTCAGCCAAGGGATGATGATAGATGTATCCAGACCACCGGAGTAGGCCAAAACAACTTTTTTGATATCCTGATTATTCATTGTAAATTCCTCCAAAGAATTTATTCTTTAATATGCACTGAATTATACATCCGAAGCCGAATATTGTCAACAGTATTTGCATAAATATCCATGGTTTGTGAGTTCTATACAGAACCACATGGGATTACTGCGCGGTTTTGGACACATTGACAAGGGATTTTCGTTTTTCGGGGAAGAACAGATGCAATTCACAGAAAAACAAACCCTTTCTATATTTATATATGTGTCCCGGCGCATGGGCATCCGGATGGGAAGCGTATATTCGTTGTTGCATATATACAAATCTTATACAAATCTTATAAATTGCCGGATTGTTTTGGAAAGGGGAATTTGGTAGAATATGGTCGAAGGGAGGCACTCGATATGGAATTGTGGACCGCAGAACACACTCGCACATTGCTGCCGGCACTGGCGGCGATGCTGCTGTTTACCTTTATACTGCGCAAGCTTTTGGGTGGTAAATCCCACCGTGTACGCATGATCCCGCTGAAGGTGGTTGCCTGCATTTTAGTGGTGCTGGAAATCGGAAAACAGGGTCTTTCCTTGTACCGCGGGTATGACCTATATAATCTGCCTTTTCATTTCTGCTCCCTGTTTATTTTTGCAATGCCGGTCATGGCGTTTTACAAGGGTCGAAATCAGCAACATGTGTACGGTGTTGTGACGGCATTGTCCGCAGCGATGACTCTTTTACTTCTGATCTACCCCAATTTGATTTACGGAGCCGGCAGTGTTACCCGTTATTTTAAAGACTATATGAGCTTTCATACGGTCACATTTCATAATCTGGTGATGCTGGCGTTCCTTTTGATTTTGGGGCTGGAATTGCACGAGCCGGCACCGAGAGGGGAAGTGCGGTGCCTGCTGCTGTTTACACTGGTGTTTTGCATCGTAGCAGCCACCATGTCCCAGCTGCTGAAAACCAATTATGCCGGCTTCTATTCCTGTAATGTGCCGGTATTTGAGACCGTGCGCTTGGCTCTGCAGCCGGTGATCGGCAGTGTGCTGGCGCAAGCTGTGTATGTGTCGGTGGTGGCGGTACTGCACATTGCCTTTACATACGGCGCCTACTGGCTCTACCGTCTGCTCAGATACATGACTGCCACCCATAAACAAGCGGTTTAAATCCTGATACGACTTTGCCCCGGAGCATCGCTCCGGGGCTTTTTTTATGCCGGAAAAAACTGACAACAGAAAGGCAAAATGCCGTTTTCCAAAAAACAACATATATCTTGAAAAAGGAAGAAATCGCATAGGTTTTTCGGCAAACTGCCCTTGATTTTGACAGACAAATAGTGTATAATTTACAGGTGAAGGTTTATGCAGATTGGGCGTTTGCAATTGTGCGTCAAGCCCGGTTTGCGCATGATTATTCAATTAGGAGTGAACATATGTACGCGAAGTTTTTTAAGCGTTTGCTGGACTTTGTCTTATCCCTCATGGCACTTTTGGTGCTGTGGCCGGTGCTGCTGATATTGATGGTTCTGGGGTGGATCAAAATGAAGGGCAACCCCTTCTTCACCCAAGACAGACCCGGTAAGGACGAAAAGATCTTTAAGCTGATCAAATTCCGCTCCATGACTTGCGAGAAGGATGCAGAAGGCAATTATCTTCCTGACGATCAGCGGCTGACCAAGTACGGTCGCATCCTGCGCTCTACCTCTTTGGATGAATTGCCGGAACTGATCAATATTTTAAAAGGGGATATGTCCATCGTCGGCCCCCGGCCTTTGCTGCCGGAGTACCTGCCGTACTATACATATGAAGAAAACCGCCGCCATGAAATCAGACCCGGTTTGACGGGGTGGGCGCAGGTCAACGGACGGAATATTACGGCATGGGATGAGCGCCTGCAGCAGGATGTCTATTATGTGGATCACTGTAGTTTTCTGTTGGACTGCAAGATCTTTTGGATGACGGTGGTCAAGACCGTCAAGCGTTCGGATATTATCGTGGGAAAACAGCACGGTGAAGGTCATGGACGGCTGGATGTGGTTAGAAGCGAAATGGCAAAGAAAGAGGAGATATCGCTTTGAGAAAACTGTTGGTTTTGGGAAGTGACTACGGCACTGTTCAGGTTGTTAAAGAAGCAAAACAACTTGGGCTGTACACCATTGTGGCGGACCTTATGAACAACTCGCCTACAAAAGCTTTGGCAGATGAAGCATGGCTGATCAGCACAACAGAAATTGACGAATTGGCCGAACGGTGTCGCAGAGAAGGCGTTACCGCGGTTATGTTTGGTGCCAGCGATTTTAATATCTCTAATGCCAGATTGCTGTGCAAACGGCTTAACCTGCCCATTTACTGCGATAACGATCAAACGTGGGCGCTTGTCCGAGATAAGCGCACGTTTAAGAATGTGTGTCGTGAGGTTGGCGCCAATGTGGCGCAGGACTATTATTTGGATGACCGGCTTGCGGAAGAAGATCTTGCCCTTGTGCAGTATCCTGTTGTTTGCAAACCTTCCGATAAGAGCGGAAACCGGGGCATGAGTTATTGCGATAACAAAGAAGCCTTGTGTGCCGGTTACCGGAATGCCCGGGAAATATCCGACCAACCCATCATCATAGAGCGCCGACTGCGTGGACCGGAATATAACATACACTATGTTTTGGCGGATGGGGAGGCCAGATTACTATATTTGAATGCAACCCACCATCAGCCGGGACAGCCGGAGAATCTTTATTCATTTAAGTGTACCACCTCCTCCTACTTGAAGCAGTATATCGAGGAAATGAACGAGGCAGCCAAACGCGTGATCCGCAAGATGGGCTGCAAGGAAGGCATCGTATGGTTTGACTGCATACGGGACACTGACGGGAAATTTTATTTCTTGGAAATGGGCTACCGATTTGGCGGTGTAATGACCTATGCGCCTTATGAGAAAGTTCATGGGTTTAATACGGTGCGCTGGATGCTGGAATGTGCGTTAGGCGTAAAGCATACAAAGGAAGACCTCCCTGAGGAGCTGAATCGGGCGCTTACCGGATGCGCGGCATCGTACCATCTGTTTTCTGTAGAGGCCGGTAAAATAGACCGCATTGAGGGCATGGATGCGTTGCAGCAAATGCCGAATGTGTATATTGATATGCCCAAACGCGAGGGGGATTCCCTGCGCTTGCTGACGAATTCCGGCCTGCTTGGAATCTACGGTGAAAATGCAGATGAACTGTGTGAAACGGTTGCCCGGATCAATGAAATACTGCGCATTTATAACGAATCTGGCGATAATATGTTTATCTATTTCAACGATTTCGAGACGATTCGAAAGGAATACTACAAGGGGTTGAAGGAATTTGGTTGCTGATCATACCCAGCTGATGACACCGATCCAACGCCTAGGCGATTGGGATAACAATTGTTTGTGGGTTAAGCGGGAGGATTTTATTCCGTTTTCCTTTGGCGGTAATAAGGCTCGGAAGGCGCAGTTGTTTTTCTTGGAAATCGATGCAGGAAAACACGATGCGGTAGTGACTTACGGTTCGAGCAGTTCAAACCATTGCCGTGTGGTTGCCAATATGGCTGCGCAGCGGGGGATCGGCTGTTACATCATCTCTCCGGAAGAAGCTTCAGAAGAGACATTTAATACGAACTTGATGCGCCTCTTCCGGGCGGAAATTACCGTTTGTCCGGTGGAAAAGGTATCCGCTACCATCGACGCGGTTTGCAACACCCTCCGCGGCCGGGGAATGAATCCGTATTTCATACCGGGCGGCGGCCATGGAAATACTGGAACGCAGGCATATGTGGATTGCTACGAAGAAATCGAAGCGTTTGAGAAGCAGCAGAGCATACGGTTTGACTATATTTTCTTGGCCTCCGGAACGGGAACGACCCATGCCGGGCTAGTCTGCGGACAACTGATCCGTTGTGACGACAGGAAAATTGTTGGAATCAGCATAGCCAGACGCAATCCCAGAGGCCGCGATGTTGTGTTGGAAAGCATTCGGCAGTATTTAATGGCAAAAGGCGGATGCTTTGATGATGCGACCATCGAGGACGCAACGGTTTTTTTGGATGATTACATAGGTGAAGGTTATGGAAGATACTTGGACAGTGTTGGAAAAACCGTCGATATCGTTATGAAAAAATATGGCATACCTCTTGATGCTACCTATACCGGAAAGGCATTCTGGGGAATGGCGGACTATATAGAAAAAAATGACATAAGGGATAAAAATATTCTTTTTATCCATACTGGCGGAACACCTTTGTTTTTCGATTATTTAAAGAGCAAAGAGCGATGAAAGAGGGAGCATACCATGAATATTTTGATTTTAAGCGCCGGCACCCGGAATAAGATCGTGCAGTATTTCAAAAGAGCCGTTGGGCAGACCGGAAATATTGTGGCTACCGACATGAGCGAACTGGCACCAGCGGTATACGAGGCAGACAAGTTCTACAAAGTGCCCCGTATGACAGATCCCGGTTATATGGATGTGATCTTCGATATTTGCCGCAAGGAGAGAATCGGTGCGGTGTTGACCCTGATCGATCCGGAGCTTTCCTTGCTGGCAAAGCATAAGGCGGATTTCGAAGCGATGGGTGTTACTGTGATCGGCAGCTCTTATGAACTGTGCGAGCGGGCACTGGACAAAATGGAGATGTTCAACTGGCTCACCCAGCGGGGCTATGCCTGCGCCAAGAGCTATGTGGACAAGGAAGCCTTTTATGCGGATGTGGAAGCGGGCCTTGCTACTTATCCGGTATTTGTCAAGCCGGTTTGCGGCAGCGCCAGCATCTCTATCTCCAAGGTTTATGATCGGGAAACGGTGGAAATGCTGTTTGCCCACAGCGATAACCTGATGATCCAGCAGTTCATGGACGGACAGGAAATCGGCGCCGATGTCTACATCGATATGGTTTCCGGCGAAGTGGTATCCATCTTCACCAAGAAGAAGATCGTTATGCGTGCCGGCGAGACCGACAAGGCGGTATCTTTTAAGGATGAAAAACTGTTTGATCTGATCACAAAGTTTGTAAAAGAAAGCGGCTGGTCCGGACAGATCGATATCGATATCTTCGATGTGGACGGTACTTATTACATTTCCGAGGTAAACCCCCGGTTTGGTGGCGGTTACCCCCATGCCTATGAGTCCGGTTGCGACCACATGACATTGATTTTGAACAATTTGAACGGAAAAGCAAATGCCCCCCAGATCGGCAACTATGAAGAGGGTATCTACATGATGAAATACAACGAACTGATGATCAGAAAGGGAAATGGCGTATGAGAAGCGGCTTTAGAAAAAAATGGGACGATCTTGATTTGAAGGTCGAAGCTACCTTTAGAAAATTTAATAACCGCAGGAAAGCGAAGCTGCGCCTAAAGCGTATGAACGGCGGCTTTGCCTGCGACAAGGAATACAAAGAGATCGTTTTGCCCTACTGGAAAAAGTACGGCTATAAGCCGGGTAAAATATGGTACAAGATCTACTCCAACCGGGAGCAAAAGGTGGATCCCAGATATATTCCGGACGATCTGTATTACGGCGAGCTGATTCCTTATTTCAGCAACTCTCAGTTCCGGCGTTTTGGCGAGGACAAGTGCTACCACGATGTGTGGATCCCGGATATCAAAAGACCGCAAACCATCTGCAAAAACATCGCCGGTGTCTATTATGATGCGGATATGAATCCCGTCACCAAGGCACAAGCCATTGCGATGGTGCTGGCTTTTGAGGATGAGTTTTTGATCAAGCCCTCCATTGACACCGGAGAGGGGCGCCTGATTCAGTTCTTCACCAAGGAAACAGCTACGGAAGCGTCTGTGGAAGCTGCTTTCGACGGCATGAAGGCAAACTTTATTTTGCAGGCTGCAGTGAAGCAGCATCCGGTACTTTCCCAGCTGAACCCCTCCTCTTTGAACACCATGCGGGTGATCACCTTCTTCTTTGAGGGTGAGGTACATGTGCTGTCCTGCATTCTGCGTGTTGGCGCACCCAATTCCAAGGTGGATAACGTGGGAGCCGGCGGCTATGCCTGCGCCATCAAGGCCGACGGCAGCCTGAACGACAAGGCGGTTAACAGAAAGGCCGAATGGGTAGAGGAAACCAGCACCGGCATCAAGTTTGCGGGCATTCGGCTTCCGGAGTTTGAGCGGGTGGTGGACGCTGTCAAGAAAGCCCACCGGCGTATGGCACATTTTAAGCTGATCGGTTGGGATATGTCTGTGGATGTGGACAACGATCCCGTATTTATTGAGTACAACACCTGTCCCGGCGCCAATCAGAACACCAGCGGGCCTACCTTTGGTGATCTGACCGAGAAGGTGCTGGAAGAATATTTTATCACCCGGACATTGGAAACTGCTCAGAATTGACCGTCAACAGCGGATTTGACCGCCGGTGTGTTTGCGACAATTGCTACGGGTTACATTAGATCAAAAGGTTTTTTCGAAAACAGAGGGAGTTTTACATTGAAGATTGCAATTTTAGGAGCGGGAAATGCCGGCTGCGCCCTTGCAGCGGACCTGACCATGCATGGGCATGAGGTCACGGTTGTCAAAACCTCTCATGCAATGCATGATGAAAATTATGATTATTTGCTGGAACATAATGGGGAAATGACCCTGCATGAATTTGGCGAGGTGAAGACTGCCTATATTCACAAGGTTACCCGTGATGTTGCTGCCGTAAAGGGTATGCAGATCGTTATTATCAATACCCAGTCCAATTACCATGAGCAGCTTATTCAAAGGGTGGCGCCCCATCTGGAAGATGATCAGATTCTGCTGGTTAATCCCGGCTATCTTTCCACGGCCTATGTGCTGAAGTACTGCCCTGACAAGAAGATCATGATCGCAGAAGCCCAGAGTGCGTTTATCGATGGACGCATCACAGAACCGGGACATTTCCGTGTGGGCTTCCGCAATGTAAGAAATCCCATTGGCATATATCCCGCCTACCGGAGGGAAGAGGCAATCGCCAAGCTGGATCAGCTGGATGAGCGCCTTGTATATCTGGATTCTGTGGTAGAGGCGGCGCTGCACAATCCCAATCTGATCGTACATACTGTGGGTTCTGTAATGAGCATTCCCCGTATTGAAAAATCCCATGGGGACTTTTGCATGTATCACGAGGCATATACCCGGGAAAATCCGGCAACTTGGCGAATCCTCGAAGCGCTGGACGCAGAGAAGATGGATGTTCTGGATGCGTTGGGATTTGAGCGGCTACCTTATGTAGAGGCGTGCAAATACCGCAATTCTCTGGACGAGAGTATTGATGCCAAAGAAGTGTTCCTGAATTATGCGGAAATGCCCACCAGAGCCAAGGGCCCCACAAAGGTGGATTCCCGCTATATTTCCGAGGATGTGCCGCAGGGACTGGTCATGTTGGAGGCATTGGGAAAAGCGCTGAATGTGCCTACCCCCATTTGCACCGCCCTGATCGAGATCGCAACGGTGGCGCTAGGCAGAAGCATGCGGGCCGAAGGCAGAACACCCCAGCGACTTGGCTATGAAAACATAGGGAAAATTATTGCGGATGCGAAAAAAACAGAAGAGCGAGCCGTGAGTGTGTTATGAAAATACTGTATGTAACAACAATTGGTGGAACGATGTCCTTTTTCAAGAGCTTTATCCGTGAGCTGATCGAGGCGGGACATACCGTAGATATTGCGACACACGAAAGCGCAGGAAGCAACGCACTGGACTATTTCCGGGAACTGGGATGCGCAGTGTATCCAATCGACTTTTCCCGTTCTCCCCTGAACAAAGGAAACCTGCGGGCAATCAAGCAGCTGGAAAAGCTGGTGCAGGGGCAAGGTTATGATATTGTCCATTGCCACACCCCTGTTGCGGCAGCCTGCACCCGGGTCGCCTGCCGGAAAGCCCGGAAACAGGGCGTTAGAGTGTTCTATACGGCTCACGGTTTCCATTTCTATAAGGGTGCACCACTAAAAAACTGGCTGATATTCTATCCAATTGAAAAGCTTTGCGCCGGTTGGACGGATGTACTTATTACCATTAACGGGCAGGATTATGCTTTGGCGCAGAAGAAACTGCGGGCGAAGAAAGTATGCTATATGCCCGGTGTCGGCATCAATGTAGAGAATTTCGCCAATGCCCAAGTAGATCCCGCCGCAAAACGGGGGGAGCTGGGAATTCCGGAGGAGGCCCGGCTGTTGCTGTCCGTGGGTGAACTCAATGAAAATAAAAATCATCAGGTGGTTTTGCGGGCAATGGCTCGGCTGAACGACCCGAATATGCACTATATGATTGCAGGCAATGGTAGTTGGCAGGATCGGCTTTTGCAGTTGGCAAAAGAACTGGGCTTGGAAAAGCAGTTCCATCTGCTGGGTTTCCGTCGGGATGTGGCGGAGCTTTGCAAAACTGCCGATGTGTACATCCATTGCTCCTACCGGGAAGGCTTGCCGGTTTCTGTGATGGAAGCCCGGGCTGCCGGAATCCCCGTTGTTTGCTCCGATATTCGGGGTAATGGCGATTTGATCAACGAAGCCTTCCGCTTCCAACCCGGCGATCCGGAGGGGCTGATCAAAGCCATTTCCAAAGTGGGTGATCGCGAGCAGGCCGCAAAAGCCTGCGCGGAGGGCATGCTCCCGCTGGAGCAGATGAGCAAGGATGCCATTAACGCACAGCTTTTGGAGCTGTATTTGTCTGTTTGATTTTTGAACGATTTTCCGGAAACAAAAGGAAAGTGGGAATATAAGTTATGAAGATTCTGCATTTGTTACAAACGAATCACTTCTCCGGTGCCGAAAATGTGGCGTGCCAAATCATTGATATGATGAGCGCCTATCCTCAATATGAAATGGTGTATTGCAGCCCGGACGGTCAGATCCGCAAAGCGCTGCAGGATCGGTGCGTGACCTTTGTTCCTATAGAAAACTGGTCGGTCGCCGGCCTGAGAGAAATTATCCGGGAGGAAAGACCGGATGTCATTCATGCCCACGACCGGGGCGCTACCTTCTTGGCGGCATTGGCCTGCGGGAGAATACCGCTGATTTCTCATTTCCATAATAATGCGGTGGATTCCCGCAAGGTAAACGCCAGATCCATCGGTTATTACTTGGCAGCCTTGAAAGCACGACATATTTTCTGGGTCTCTCAAAGCGCATTTGAGGGCTACCGGTTCCATAAGCTGCTGCGGCATAAAAGTACGGTTTTATATAATATTATCAACTTGGATGCGGTGTATCGCCGAATGGCGCAGGATAGCGCTGCGTATTCCTATGATATTGTATATCTTGGCCGTATGAGCTACCAGAAGAATCCCCAGCGGTTGATGCGGGTTTTGGCTAAAATTGCAGAGCAAAAGCCGGATCTGAAAGCGGCAGTTGTAGGCAATGGAGAACTGGAAGCGGTCACCAAGGCCGAATGCAAGCGCCTTGGCATTGAAGAGAATGTGGCGTTCTTGGGCTTTTGCGGAAATCCGCTGAAACTTTTGCATGATGCAAAGCTGATGCTGATGGTTTCCCGCTTTGAGGGAACGCCGATGTGTGCACTGGAAGCAATGGCACTGGGTGTTCCAATTGTTAGCACACCGACGGACGGATTGTGCGAGTTGGTGGTAGACGGACAGACAGGCTATCTGCATACCGATGATGATGTTTTGGCGGAATCCTGCCTGAAGATCCTTTCTTCGGAGGAACTGTACAAGGCGATGAGCGAGGCATCTTTGGAAAGATCCCGGGATATGAACGATGCGCAAAGCTATTGTGAAACTTTGAACGGCGCATACCAGAAGTAAGGCCGACCACTTGCTGGCAGAAGGAGTGATCATAATGCAGCCGAAAAAACTGATGTTTTATATCAACATGATCAGTACGGGTGGTGCAGAGCGTGTCATGTCGCAGCTGGTAAACCATTTTTCCCGTGCCGGTTATGAGGTGCACTTGGTGACATCCTTTCCCGTGGAGGGTGAATACCCTGTGGATAAAATGGTTCACAGATATTCTTTGGAAGAACGGGAATTAAGCCAGTCCCGTTTGATGCGGAATATTTCCAGAATCGCAAAATTGAGAAAGCTGTGCAAAAAAATCAAACCCCATGTGCTGATCTCATTCATGCAGGAGCCGAATTTTCGGGCAATATTGGCGGCGTCCGGCTTGCCGGTCAAGACCGTTGTATCTGTGCGTAACGATCCCAACAGAGAGTACGGTGGAAAAATTGGCCGTTTTGTTGGAAAATATATTATGCCCAGAGCCGACGGCTGCGTATTCCAGACCGCTCAGGCCCAAGCATGGTTCCCCGAAAAACTGCAGAAGCGCTCAGCAATTATTTTCAATGATGTGAATGAATCCTTTTTTAAAACGGAACGAATAGGCGCACAGCACGTGGTTTGTCTAGGCAGACTCAGCGCCCAGAAGAATCACGCTATGCTGATCCGTGCTTTTAGCCGAATTGCGGATAAGCATCCGGATCAGAATCTTCTTATTTACGGAAAAGGCGATTACGCCGAAATGCTGGAACAGTTGATTCAAGATCTGGGGCTGCAGGAGCGGGTAAAGCTAATGGGCGTTACCAATCAAGTCCACGAGGTGCATTCCAAAGCAGGTGTCTTCGTGCTTTCTTCTAATTATGAAGGTATGCCAAACACCTTGATGGAAGCGATGGCTGTGGGCGTACCCAGCATTTCTACGGCGTGTCCCTGCGGCGGGCCGGAGATGTTGATCCGGGATGGGGAAAACGGTCTGCTTGTTCCGGTGCGCGATGAAGAAGCCATGGCTGCAGCGCTGGATCAATTGTTGTCCGACCCCCAGCTTGCCCAGAAAATGGGCGACCAAGCCCGGGCGGATGCCCAGCGTTACACCCCGGAAAAAATCTTCCGGGAATGGAAAGATTTTATAGACCGGTATATTGAAGAATAGCGGAAACAAAAATAGCTTATTGGGGTGTTGGAAATGAAAAAAACACGCTTAAGCATCGTTTTAGGCGGATTTGCAATCGGCGGTGCGGAAAATATGGTCTTTGAACAGATCAAGAAAATGAACACTGACCGGTTTTGCGTTAATGTACTTTGCTGTTCCCCAAAAAAGAACAATGCGCTGGAAGCGGCGGTGGAAAAGCTGGTTCCGGTCACATACCTGACTGAAACGGGGAGAATTACGCCCGGTTCGCTGATTCGGGTGCTGAAAGCGCTGCGCAAGCAGAAACCGGATGTGGTCCATACGCATCTGGGCGGAAATGGGTTTGGTGCGATTTGGAGCATCCTGTTCGGAAAGCCCTTGGTGATCACTGTGCATACTACCCCTCAAAAAGCTTTTACGGCAAAAGTGGAAAAGCTTGTAAGGCAAGCGCTACGCAAAGGAAAGACCAGACTGGTAGCGGTATCTGAAGAAAATGCAAAGGCGGTCAAAGCGTATTTTGGGCTGGATGACAAGAAATGTGTTTTTGTAAATAACGGTATAGATTTAGACCGTTTTTATAGAAGCGCCCATGAAAACGTTACCATCATTCATGTGGGAAGACAGGATGATAATAAAAATCAAGCGGCGTTGATCCGATGCTTTGCCCGTTTGCGTGAAAAAGAACCCAATGTAAAATTGCTGCTTTTGGGAGATGGCCCGAATCATGGCGCACTTGCCCAACTGGCAAAGGAACTGAATGTGGCAGATGCAGTAACCCTCACAGGCAATGTTTCCAATACAGAAGATTACTATGCGGTAAGTGATTTGTATGTCCAGTGTTCCCACAGGGAGGCAATGCCTCTTTGCGTGTTGGAAGCAATGGCGGCGGGACTGCCCATAGTTTCTACAGATGTAGGCGGTCTTAGGGACGTGGTTCAGGATAACGGGATTCTTGTACCGGATAACAATGAAGAAGCTCTGTACCAAGCGATTGAGACGATCTACAGGCAAACGCCGGAAGAGGCGGCCGCAAGACAGCACGCCTCCGGCAGACTTGTGCAGGGGTATTCTTCTCAGGCGATGGCCCGCGCGTATGAAGATATTTATAAGCAAATGTGTTAACTAGCGAGGTTTGCAATGGCAAAAAAAGATCGAAACCTATTGATCCTTATGGCGGTAGGACTGAGTATGTTGCTGGTCCTGCGTGATATTTTGGATGTTTCCATTTCAAAATATCTGTTTTTGGTGTATATTGTCCTTTTTATGGCAGTGGCGCAGTACAAAGTGATGGTGCACATGGTATGCTTCATCTTGCCGCTGGTATGCGGTTTGCCGGGAACATATATCATGCCTTGCGCACTGGGATTACTGCTTTTCAAAAAGGAGAGAGTAAATTTAAAATTTTTACTCTCAATTATTATACTGATGTTGTTGGAACTGGTGGCCAGTTTTTGGTATCCCAATCAGAATTTGACGTTGATTGTCCAGTATGTTTCCTTTGCCAGCATCTTGCTCTATTTAATATATGATGACACAGCGATAGACAATCTTATGTGCGTGCGTATGTTCTTTCTAGGCACGATATTGCTTTGCGGAGTTATCATTGTTACCGGCTTGCAAGAAGCCCCCGATAACTGGCTTGAACTGTTTGAAAAAGGCCAGTTCCGTTTCGGTCAAACACATTGGCAGCAAGGGACAGGTTTGGTACTTAACGTAAACGCAAATTCCTTGGCATATTATAGTGCGGCTGGTTTTGCTTGTGGTTTGCTGTTTGTTGACCAAAGCATAGGAAAGAGAAAGTTGTTTTGGCTGGCAGGCCTGTTGGTGTGTATTATTGCAGGCTTTCTTACCCTTTCCAGAACATGGATCATTACTGTATTTATTATTCTGATTCTGTATACTGCCAGCAAGCTGCGCAGCCCAAAGCAATTTTTGACTCTGCTGCTCGTACTGGCTGTGTTGGCTACTGTTGCCGTTGTATATTTCAATCAGAATCCGGAATTGCTTGCCGGCATCACAACCCGACTGGAAGACACAGATGTGGAGGGCGGCAACGGAAGAGTGGAGCTGTTCTTCCAATATATGGATATATATTCGAAAAATATCCGGTATATTCTGCTTGGCATGGGTGTCACCCAGTACCGTGCGATCAGTGAAATTAATTCCTTGCACAACGGCACACAGCAGATTTTGGTGTGCTGCGGCCTTGTTGGCTTCGTTGTATACATGATCGCTTTGGTCGGGTCGGTGTGGGGAGCTTGCAAAGGAAAGAAATGCGCAATGATTTATTGGCTGCCGCTTCTTGCCGTGGTGTTTTTTGTGCAGTCAATCCAATTTTTAAATCCCATGATGTTGATGCTGCCCTATGCGGCCGGTGTGTATGCATTAAAGGCAGGAGGGGAAAAGGATGAAGAGCTTTCTCATAACAGTGGACACTGAGGGCGACGACCTGTGGCACTGGAAACCCGGGCGGGAGATTACAACAGAGAATACGAAATATATTCCCCGTTTTCAGGAGCTGTGTGAAAAATACGGCTTCAAGCCGGTGTATCTGACCAATTATGAAATGGCGAAGGATGACCGGTGGGTACAGTATTCCGCAGAAAAAGCCCGGGATGGGCAGTGCGAGATCGGTATGCACCTGCACGCATGGAACACGCCGCCGGAGCATCCCATGGAGAACCGCTTTGGAGGAAATCCCTACATTACGGAGTATCCCCCGGAAGTTATGGAGCAAAAGGTTGCAACGATGATGGAGCTGCTGCAGCAACGCTATGAAATGCCGATCCGATCCCACCGTGCCGGCAGATGGGCAACCAATGCTGATTATTTTGACATTCTGGCTCGTAACGGAATCCAAATTGATTGCTCCGTTACGCCGGGATTGGATTTGTCCGGTATTCCCGGTTGTTCAGCCAATTGCGGAAATGATTATCGCCGTGCGCCTAAGACACCGTACAGAATTCATCCGGATATTCTGGAGATCCCAATGACGACGCGTCGAATTCATCATTTTGGTGGGCGCTCAATCCGTAACCGGCTGAAGAATGTGTTGTTGGGCGATGAGATGTGGCTTCGCCCGATTCGTCTGTCCGCAGAACCGATGAAGCGGTTGTCTGAGCGTGTTATAAAAGAGGGAAATGGAGAATACTTAGAATTTATGATCCATTCCTCAGAATTGATGCCCGGTGGCAGTATTTACTTTAAGACGCCGGAAGTGATTGAGCGGATGTATGAAGTTTTGGACAGCTATTTTGCCTATGTGAGCCAAATGGGCTATTGTGGCAAGACATTGCAGGAATACGCTGATAATAAATAAACGGTTCAGATGTGTTTTGATGCGAAGAGTGGAGGATACTTATGAATAAAGTGGGCGTAATCACATTTCATAGGACGTCGAATTTCGGTTCGTGCCTGCAGGCGTTTGGTTTGTGCAGAAAGATTGCGGATTTGGGTCATGAATATGAGTTGATCGATTATCGCTGCCCTGCAATCGAAAGCCGGGAAGAAATTACCGGTCCGTCGTCATGGAATCTTCGCAGCATTGCAAAACGTTTTCTCTATCAGCCGATTATTATCAAAAAGTATAAGAAGCTGATGGGCTTTCTGGAGCGCAACACGAAAATCAGTCCGGCGTATACGCCGGACACGATTCATCAGGCCAATGATTTCTATGATAAGATCATGGTAGGAAGCGATATCGTGTGGGGGTTGGATATTACCAAGGATGACTACAACTACTTCCTTGATTTTGTAAAAGCACCGGTAAAGAAGCTTGCGTTTGCGTCTTCTGTAGGTGAGTACGATGGGCTGTCTGATACACAGCGCGTCGCGGCACTGTTATCTGATTTTGACCGCATTGCTGTGCGGGAGGAAAAGGCGGTTGCATGGGTGCGCAGGCTTTCCGGGCAGGAGTCAAACTGGGTTTGCGATCCCACTATGCTTCTGACGGCTGAACAATGGGATGCGTATTTACAGCCAAAGACATACAAAAGCGACTATGTGCTGGTTTATTTTCAGGATAACCACGGAAAAAGCATGAAAGACGCACAGCGTTATGCCCGGGAGCATGGTCTGAAAGTGCGCTATATTAATTATGCTGTACTGCCCCCGAAGGGTGTACACTCAGAAAAGCCCAGTTCTCTGGCGGAATTTGTCGGTTTGATACGCAATGCGAAGTTTGTGTTTACGGCGTCTTATCATGGCATGTTGTTTGCCTTGTATTACCACAAGGACTTTGTGTTCTACACCCGAGCGCACAGCGATCGGGTGCTGTCGCTGGCTAAACGTTTGGGCGTGGAGAAAAATTGCGCAGACGCAATGGATATCCATGAATATGCGCCTGCCGATTATCAACAGGTAGAGGAAAAAATGCAGACATTCAGAGCAAAGTCTGTGGAAGTGCTGTCGGAGATGTTGCGATTATGACAGAAATGACCTTGGTCGGACCGGATCAGTGTACGGCATGTGGTGCATGTGCAGCGAACTGCCCCAAGAAATGCATACAGATGGTGCAGGATGAGTTGGGGTGCTATTATCCTAAAATTCAAAATGACAAATGTGTTCAGTGCGGGTTGTGCCGGAAAACGTGTCCCGCAATTACGCCACCGGAGAAACTGCCCAAGGGAACAGTGTATGCCGCATGGAATGCTGACGACGAACAGAGAAAAAATGCAGCCAGCGGCGGCATTGCTACAGCAATTTATGAGCACGCGCTAATCAAGGGGTATAAAACCTTTGGTGTGTGCAGCTTGCCGGAAGGAACGGCGGAATATATCGAAATCAAAACCCGTGAAGACATTGAGCGATGCCGTAATTCTAAGTATGTCTATACGGACATCGGCCGGATCTTAATGTCAGTCAAGCGGTACATTAAGGACGGAAAGACAGTTATATTGCCGGCACTACCGTGTCAGGCTGCGGCAGTGCTGAATTATTTGGGAGATCGATCTGATAATCTGATCTTGGTGGATATTGTTTGTCACGGTGTCTGTCCGGATACTTATCTGAAGCAACATGTTGCGTGCATAGAAAAAAAGCGCAAAAAAAGAGCGGATGCACTATTTTTCAGAGATCCGAGATATGCCACAAATCAATTTGTATTTTCCCTTTATCAGAATGAGAAACCGTTCTATCATGCGAAGGTACATGCAAACGACGTATACCAGTTGGGCTATCATAAAGCGCTTTCTTACCGCGAGAATTGTTACCACTGCGCTTATGCAACGAAGCAACGCTTGGGCGACATGACCGTTTCCGATTTTAGTGGCTTAGGAAGATTGGCACCTTTTGAGTACCCGCGGGATTCTGTTTCTTGTATGATCGTGTCCTCAGAAAAAGGTGAGAAACTGCTGAGTGCGCTGATCTCGGAGAACAGAATTCTTTGCCACCAACGACCATCCGGGGAAGCTTTTGATTATGAGAAACAATTGCGCGCACCGTCTGTACCCCATGCCGGCAGACAAGTCTTTATACAGCACTATCTGAATAGCGGAGATTATGTTTCTTCCGCGCGTAGAGCCTTGAAGCGGGACATTGCGAAGAACAATATAGTAAATGGCTTGCATATCCCGCTGATAAAAAAACGGCTGTCTGGTATTTTGCCTAAGAATATTAAAAAATGGATTAGGAATGTGATCAAATAAATGAACAGTGAAAAAAAGCTTTCGCAAAAGGAGTCCATACTTTCAGGGGTAGGTTGGTCTTATGCTGCACGCATTATGACACAAGCAATTACTCTGTTGATATCAATTGTCCTTGCCCGCATATTATCCCCGGATCACTATGGTCTCATATCTATCGTCACAGTATTTATCACCATTGGCGATGCGCTGGTTGTGGGTGGCTTCGGCAATGCTCTGGTGCAGAAAAAAGAGACAGAGGAAATTGATTTCAACTCTATTTGTTGGGTTAGTATAACTGTGTCTTTTGTTGTTTATTGTGTTTTATTCCTCAGTGCGCCGCTGGTCAGTGCATTTTATTCAATGCCCCAATTGACCCCCATTATTCGGGTTATGGGTATTAAATTTGTTTTCTCGGCGTTCAATTCCGTGCAGCATGCCTATGTGCAGAAAAACATGATGTTCCGCAAACTGTTCTATTCTTCTGTAGGTGGATCTGTTGTATCTGCGGCAGTCGGCATTGCCATGGCACTCTCCGGCTTTGGAATATGGGCGCTGGTGGCACAGTATATATCCCTTTCCGTCATTAATACACTGGTGTTGTTCTGTACCATTGCGTGGAAGCCAAAATTGGAGATATCATGGAAAAGTGTCAAACAGCTTTGGAACTACGGTGCCAAAGTGCTTGGCGCAACTATGGTATTCACCATTCGGGACAATATTCGCACCTTGCTGGTTGGCAAGCGTTTCTCTTCCGCTGATCTGGCCCATTATAATCAAGGCCAAAAGTATCCCTCTCTTTTGGTGACAGATATTGTTGCCTCCTTGGGAAATGTTCTTTTTCCGCTGATGTCAAAGAATCAGTCTAATGTTGGCAGGGTCAAGCAATTGATGCGGGATGCTATTTGTGTGAGTAGCTACATTTTGACGCCTGCAGTGCTTGGTATTTTCGCAGTCGCCGACACATTTGTACAAGTTGTTTTAACGGAAAAATGGATGCCCTGCGTCCCATTTTTGCGGATTATGTGTCTTGTATATGTTACCAGAAGCCTGAGCACGATTTTTCAAAAATCGCTGTTGGCACTGGGGAAAAGCAATTTGAACCTGATACATGAAACCCTTACATCTCTCACGACATTAGGCTTGTTGTTTGTGGCAGTCTTCGCATTTAACAGTGTAATACTGATTGCACTCAGCCAGATTGCGGTGATGATGCTTGGCGTGAGCCTCCAAATGATTTGGGTTAGGAAATATTTGGGTTACGGTTTCCGGGAGATGGCTCGGGATTATTTGCCCTCTGCATTTATGTCGATTGCAATGGCGGTCGTTGTGATTTTGATCGGAACCATTCCTATGCCCATGCTGATGAAGCTTGTGATTCAGATTCTGGCAGGGGTCATCATCTATGTGGGATTGTCGGTTGCTTTGAAAAATCCTTCGTTTATTAAGCTGAAGAAGTTGCTTATGGAACTTATAAATAGAAATAAAGCGAAAATATGATTGCTTGGAAGTGTAGGAGGAAAATATGCTTACACCCAATATTGATTTGAAAAACAAGACCATTCTGGTCACCGGTGCGGCCGGCTTTATCGGTGCCAATCTGGTACTGGAGCTGCTGCGCACCGTCGAGCCGGTGACCGTCATCGGTCTGGATAACATGAACGACTACTACGATGTGTCCATCAAGGAATATCGACTGACTGAGATCGTGCAGGAGGCGGCGAAGCATTCTGCCTCTAAGTGGGAATTTGTCAAAGGCAGTTTGGCGGATAAAGCCTTGGTGGACGGGCTGTTCCAAAAGTACGGCTTTGCCGTGGTCGTGAATCTGGCGGCACAGGCAGGTGTCCGGTATTCCATCACCAACCCGGATGTGTACATCGAAAGCAACATCATCGGCTTCTATAATATCTTGGAGGCCTGCCGGAACTATCCCGTGGAGCATCTGGTGTATGCCAGTTCCAGCTCTGTCTACGGCTCCAACAAGAAGGTGCCCTATGCCACCGAGGATAAGGTGGACAACCCGGTATCTTTGTATGCCGCCACCAAAAAGTCCAACGAACTATTTGCCCATGCTTACAGTAAGCTCTATAACATTCCCTCCACCGGCCTGCGGTTCTTCACCGTCTACGGACCTGCCGGCCGCCCGGATATGGCGTATTTCGGCTTCACCAATAAGCTGCGGGAAGGGAAGACCATTCAGATCTTCAATTTTGGCAATTGTCAGCGGGACTTTACTTATGTGGATGACATCGTTACCGGCGTCAAGCATGTGATGTGCAATGCACCCGAGAAGAAAATCGGCGAGGACGGCCTGCCCATCCCGCCTTACCGGGTGTATAACATCGGCAACAATAGTCCTGAGAACCTTCTGGACTTTGTGGACATCCTGCAGCAGGAGTTGATCGCTGCCGGCGTATTGCCTGTCGATTATGATTTTGAAGCCCATAAGGAACTTGTTCCTATGCAGCCCGGCGATGTGCCTGTTACCTTTGCGGATACCTCCGATCTGGAGCGGGATTTCGGTTTCAAACCTAGTACCTCCCTCCGGGAAGGCCTGCGCCGCTTCGCCAAGTGGTACAAGGAATTCTATATGGCATAAGGAAGTATACCGGAAGGTTGGTTATACATGCGAAAAGTAATTGCATTTGCGTTGATGGCATTGCTCATGATCTGTTTTATCTGGGGAAATTCTTTGAAAACCGTAGAGCAGTCGGCCGACCAGAGTGCTCCGGTGGCAGAGTCTTTGCGGCCGGTGCTGGATCCTCAGGAGAAGATTGAAAAACCGGTATTTCATGACTTTGTGCGTAAACTTGCCCATGTGGTGGAGTTTTTTGCTTTGGGCGTGTTTGTTGCCGGCTTTGCTGTCAGCTTGGGCGCATATCTGAAAAAAACACTCGTGTCCATGCCCATCCTTTTGGTGCTTTCGGTGGCAGTGATCGATGAGTATATCCAGCATTTTACAAAACGGGGCAGTCTGGTGACGGATGTAGTGCTGGATTTCGCCGGCGCTTTGGCTGGACTCGGTTGCGCATGGCTGCTTTTTTGGCTTTGGCGCTACATCAAAATGCGTAAGGAGCATGCGGTATGAAATGTGTAGAAGTATTTCAAACGATCTATAAGAAAGATCCCCAGAATGTTTCTTTCTGCCCCTACCGGATCTGCCCCATCGGTGCCCACTCTGACCACCAATTAGGCAAGATCACCGGCCTTGCCATTGATAAGGGCATCCATATCGCCTACAGCCCCAAGCAAAACGGCGTAGTGGAGCTGATGAGCCTGCAATTTGACAAGCGGGCCCAGTGGCATGTGAGCGCAGTTCCCGAGCAGAAGCAAAATGATTGGGCGGATTACCTCCGGGGCGCAACAGACGCTTTAAATCAAAGATATCCTCTGCGTACCGGCTTGTCCGGTGTCATCGAGGGCAGCTTGCCCATCGGCGGTCTTTCTTCTTCTGCGGCGGTTATTCTGTCTTTTTTGACCGCCCTTTGTGATGTGAACGATTTGCGTTTAGAGCCGCAGGAGCTGATCCTGACGGCACTGGCTGCGGAAAATAACTATGTGGGCGTGTCCTGCGGTAAGCTGGACCAATCCTGCGAGGTTTATTCCAAGCAGGATCATCTGTTGTATCTGGACACCAAGGACGATAGCTATGAGCTGATCCCCACAAGCCCCAACATGAAGCCCTATAAGATCGCCATCTTCTTCTCCGGCATCGAGCGGACCTTGGCAGGCTCTAAATTCAATATGCGTGTGGACGAGTGCCGCAGCGCCGCTTATGCCCTAAAAGCCTATTCCGGCATGGAGTACGGCAAATTCAATGAAACCAACCTGCGGGATGTACCCTATGAAACTTACCTGCAGTATAAGAATAAGCTGCCCGAAAACTTTGCCAAGCGGGCAGAGCATTGGTATACCGAGTTTTTCCGTGTCCAGAAGGGCGCGGAAGCATGGCGGCGGGGTGACTTGGAAGAATACGGCCGTCTGTCCTTTGAAAGCGGCAGATCTTCCATCTATAACTGGGAAACCGGCTCCGATGAGCTGAAAAAGCTCTACGAGATCATGACGAGAACCGACGGCATCTACGGCGGTCGCTTCTCCGGCGCAGGCTTTAAAGGCTGCTGTATGGCACTGATCGACCCGACCTTTGAAGACTCCATTCGGGAAGCTGTTACGAAAGCGTACTTAAAAGCCTTCCCCCAGCTGGAAGGAAAATACTCCGTCCATATCTGCCAAAGTGCCAACGGCATTTTGCATAGATAAATGATTTTGTTGTCATTGCGAGGCTGCGTCAGCAGCCGTGGAAATCTCATGAAACATCGCAACCAAAAGGTGATTTTATGAAATGTTTGATCTTAGCGGCAGGCTACGCCACCCGGCTGTACCCCCTGACCGAAAATTTCCCTAAGCCCCTTTTAAAGGTGCAGGAGAAAACCATTCTGGATTGGCTGATGGATGATATCGAACAATCAGGGGAAGTGGACGAATACATTGTTATCTCCAACCATAAATTTGCTCACCAATTTGATGCTTGGGCAAAGGATAAAAAGAAAGTCACCGTGGTGGATGACGGTACGGAAAGCAACGAGACCCGCTTGGGCGCCGTAAAAGATATCCAGTTCACCATCGAAAAGTTGGGCTTGGATGATGATATGCTGGTGATCGCCGGCGACAATCTGCTGGACTTTTCGCTGACTCGTTTTATCCGCTACGCCAAGGATAAAAACGCCTCCTGCATCATGCGTTATTATGAGGCAAACGAGCAAAAGCTTTTGAAATGCGGCGTGGTTACCATCGACGAAAATGACCGGATCTTGCGGATGACGGAAAAATCTCCCAACCCGGAAACCCATTGGTGCTGCCCGCCTTTTTACTACTACACCAAAGGCGATGCCCGGTTGGTGGAACAGGGCATTAACGCCGGCTGCGGCACCGATGCCCCCGGCAGTTATATTGCATGGCTGTGCACCCAGACACCGGTGTATGCTATGGAAATGCCCGGCAGCCGGTATGATATCGGCAATTTAGAAAGCTATGAAAAAGTACAAACGGAATATAAGGGGATCTTAAAATGAAAATTGCAGTTGCAGGCACTGGTTATGTAGGCCTGTCTATGGCAGTGCTGCTGGCGCAGCATAATGAGGTCACCGCGGTGGACATTGTCCCGGAAAAGGTGGATATGATCAACCGCCGGCAAAGTCCGATCCAAGATAACGAGATCGAAGAATATCTGGCGACCAAGTCTTTAAACCTCACCGCAACCTTGGATGCGGATGTAGCCTATAAGGATGCGGAGTTTGTTGTGATTGCTGCACCCACCAATTACGACACCCGGCAGAATAATTTTGATACCTCTGCGGTGGAGTCTGTGATCGAGAAGGTGATGCAGGTCAATCCCAATGCCATCATGATCATTAAATCCACCATTCCCGTAGGCTTTACCAAGTCCATCCGGGAAAAGACCGGTAGTGAAAATATCCTCTTCAGCCCGGAATTTCTGCGGGAAAGTCGGGCGCTGTACGATAACCTGTATCCCTCCCGGATCATCGTGGGTACCGTTACCGAAGATCCCCGGCTGATGAAAGCTGCCGAAACCTTTGCGGGCCTTTTGCAGCAGGGAGCGATCAAAGAAAATGTGGATACCCTGTTTATGGGCTTTACCGAGGCAGAGGCAGTGAAACTCTTTGCCAATACATATCTGGCCCTGCGGGTCAGCTTCTTTAATGAGCTGGATACCTATGCGGAAATGAAGGGCTTGAATACCCGCAATATCATTGATGGTATTTGCTTAGATCCCCGGATCGGCGCCCATTACAATAACCCCTCCTTCGGTTACGGCGGCTACTGCTTGCCCAAGGACACCAAGCAGCTGCTGGCTAACTACAAGGATGTGCCGGAGAACCTCATCGAGGCTATCGTGGAAGCCAACCGCACCCGGAAAGACTTTATTGCCGACCGGGTGCTGCTGAAAGCCGGCTACTATGGCTATCACGAGGATATGGATTACGATCCCGGCAACGAGAAACAGGTGACCATCGGCGTGTACCGACTGACCATGAAGGCCAATTCCGATAATTTCCGCCAGAGCTCTATTCAGGGCGTGATGAAGCGGGTCAAGGCCAAGGGCGCAGAGGTTATTATCTACGAGCCCTCCTTGGAAGACGGCACGACCTTCTTTGGCAGCAAAGTCGTAAATGATTTGGAATCCTTCAAGGCCCAGTGCGATGCCATTGTTGCCAACCGGTATGACAGCTGCTTGGACGATGTGCAGGAAAAGGTCTATACCAGAGATTTGTTCCGCAGAGATTAACAGAAAGGAAGAAGGAGCATGGATGAATCGAGCTTGCTGATTGGCTTGCTGCGCGCAGAGGTTTGCGGCGTGGCGGCAGACATAGAAAATGCTCCTTCTAAGGAGTGTCTGGAAAAACTTTATCCATTGGCAGCCCGGCACGATTTGGCACATATTGCCGGACAGGCGCTGAGTAAACTGGGATTATTGGGGCAGGATGAGGCTTCTAATAAGCTGAAAAACGCAGCCATGCAGGCGATTTGCCGGTATGTGCAGCTGGAGTATGAGCTGGGGCAGGCCTGTGCCGTGCTGGAGCAGGCGCAGATCCCTTTTATTCCCCTGAAAGGCTCGGTGCTGCGCAGCTTCTATCCGGAGCCATGGATGCGCACCAGCTGCGACATTGATATTCTGGTGCGGGAGGAAGATCTGGACCGGGCTGTGGCGTTTCTGAAAGAGAAGCTCCATTATCATGGCAACGGCAAAAGTGACCATGATGTGTTTTTGCGTTCTCCCGGCGGAACGGCGCTGGAATTGCATTATGATACTGTGCAGGAGCGCTATGCCGGCAATGCCACCCGGAATGTGCTTGCCCGGGTTTGGGAAGATGCCGCACCTGTTGGAGAAAGCCCTTGGCACATGGCAATGTCTGATGCCATGTTCTACTTTTACCATATGGCCCATATGGCAAAGCATTTTGAGGTAGGCGGCTGCGGTGTCCGGTCCTTTTTGGATATTTGGATCATGAACCGCAAAATGGAATTTAATAAAGAGACCCGGGATGCCCTTTTACAGGAAGGCGGCCTTCTGAAATTCGCACAGGCGGCAGAAAAACTGGCAGATGCATGGTTTTCCGGTGCGCCTATGGACGAAAAGACTTGCTGGCTGGATCGGTATATTTTGCGAGGCAATATATACGGTGGCGAAGAAAACAGAGCTGCCTTGGGGCAGGCCAAAGCCGGCGGCAAGCTGCGGTATGTGTTTCTGCGGCGGGTGTTCCTGCCCTATAAATACTTGAAAGCGGAGCATCCGGTTTTGGAGAAGCATAAGTGGCTGACCCCAGTTTATCAGGTGATTCGCTGGTTTAGCGTTCTGCGCCGGGGCGATGTAGGCCGCCGGGTTCGGGAATTGCAGACCAATGCCGCTGTGTCCGGCAAGGATACCGCCTCCGCAGCGGAGCTACTAAAATATTTAGGCCTTTAAAAAGCAGCCGTCGATTGAACTGAACCAGTAAAAACGGACAATAGACAAAAAGCCCCCTGATGTAGGATAATAACTACATCAGGGGGTGTTATTATGTCTGGTAAGAAAGGCATGAAAAAGTATCCTATAGAGATACGAGAAGAAGTTGTTATGAGG
>JAFQFA010000021.1 GCA_017398725.1 Oscillospiraceae bacterium
AGCACATGCCTTACAAGCATGGGGTCACAGGTTCGAGCCCTGTTGTTCCCACCATATTTGGCCCGGTGGTGCAGTCGGTTAGCACGCCAGCCTGTCACGCTGGAGGTCGACGGTTCGAGTCCGTTCCGGGTCGCCATATAATGCATCTGAGCAGAGCTTATTGCTCTGCTCAACATGCCTCTGTAGCTCAGTAGGTAGAGCAGCGGACTGAAAATCCGCGTGTCGTTGGTTCGATTCCGACCGGAGGCACCACGGTTCCCAAAAGGGAACCGAGATGCGGGTGTAGCTCATCCGGTAGAGCGCCACCTTGCCAAGGTGGAGGTAGCGAGTTCGAGCCTCGTCACCCGCTCCAAAAAAGATAAGGAACGCTCAGCGTTCCTTATTTCATATGGTACCGTGGCCAAGTGGTAAGGCAAGAGTCTGCAAAACTCTCATTCGCCAGTTCAAATCTGGCCGGTACCTCCAAAAATCCCGAATGCGTAAGCGTTCGGGATTTTACTTTTTCACTATTCACTTTTCACGCTTCACTGGAACTCCCGTTTTGGATTTTTGGAAAGTATATAGTGAATCGGTATTGCGGCTTTTACCGCGCTTATGATTTCATACACCCAAGAGGTGGTTCTAGGGCGGTTTTTGCTTATCGGTTTGATCATATCGATAATTTTATACAAATTAACAGGAAACACCACTTAAAAATAGGCGTGTTTTTTATGAATTTGTCAGTAGATTTTTACTGATAGCTATGCTATACTGTTTTACAATGACGGAGAATTTGCTTGGGTGTGATTCCCGGCGTTTTCCAACAGTCAATTAAAGCTTTTGATTGGAGAGATATAACGATGAGCAAAATTACTGTGATCGGTGCCGGCAGTGTCGGCGCAACCATCGCCAATGACCTGATGATTCAGGGCGTTGCTTCCGAGATCCTGCTGGTGGACGTGAATGCAAAGAAGGCAAAGGGCGAGGCCATGGATATTTATCAGGGCGCTCCCTTCCATTCTCCTGCGATTGTCCGCACCGGCACTTACGAGGATGCTGCCGGTTCTGATATCGTGATCATCACTTGCGGCATGCCCAGAAAGCCCGGTATGACCCGTCTGGATCTGGCACAGACCAATGTCAATATTTTGAAGCAGGTAGCAGCCAATGTGGTGCCCCATGCTTCTGATGCTATCTATATCATCGTTTCCAATCCTGTTGATATTTTGACCTATGTGTTTACCAAGGTTTCCGGTCTGCCCGAGCGGCAGGTGATCGGCTCCGGTACCATTCTGGATACCAGCCGTCTGCAGTCTGAACTGGCCAAGCGCTTCTATATCAGCCCCAAGAATGTCCACGCCAGCGTTTACGGCGAGCATGGCGACAGCTCTTTCGTGCCTTGGTCTTTGGCTACCATCGCCAACACCCATGTGGATCAGTATGCTGAGATCTCTCCCGATAAGGATAAGATCGAGTGGACCAGCGACTACGAAGAGCTGGAGACTTATGTGAAGAAGTCCGGCGGCATTATTATCGAGAATAAGGGCGCTACCTTCTATGCCGTTTCCATGTCTGTTTGCCACATCTGTAAGTGCATCTATGCCGATGCCGGCACTGCGCTGACGGTTTCTACCATGATGCATGGCGAATACGGCGTGGAAGATGTCTGCCTGTCTGTGCTGAATCTGGTGGATCGTGATGGTGTTCGCGGTAAGGTTCTGGCACCTCTGACCGATGCGGAAGTAGCCAAGCTGCAGCTGAGCGCACAGAAGCTGAAGGATGTTCTGGCACAGATCGTCATCTGATTGTGCATAAATAAATATCACCGCTTTGCAACTGCCGGAACAGGCATTTTGCAAAGCGGTGTTTTTTATTCCACAATCTAAAAAAATAAAGAAGGCAGAAAATGGCGTGTTTTGGCGCTATAAAATAATTACAGACAAAAACATATAAATTGGGTAGGCAAAAATGCGCGATAATAGTAAAAACAGCAAAAAAGCATTGACTCTAATGGTGCGGTATGGTATGATAAAAACAGAATGCCGGGCCAAGTTTTATCCGGTACCGGGTTTGATCCATAGAAAATGGGAGGTTCATTATGAAAAAACTGATTTGTGTGCTGTTATCCCTGACACTTATCTTGGGCCTGTGCGCATGCGGCGGGTCCGGCAGTGGAGAGGATAGCCAGTCTGCCGCTATGCAGGTGGGCTTTGGCAAATCCAATATGATGCCCGAGGGTACCGTTACCATTGCCGGCGGTGAAGACCCCAACCGTCTGTCCACCGGTGCTCTGGATTATCTGACGGCCAGCTGCATTGCCTTTTCCGACGGCACCAACACGGTGCTTCTGTACACGATTGATATGCAATGCCTGACAACCGCCTTCATTGGCGGCGCAAAGCAAAATATTTCCCGGGAAACCGGCGTACCTGTGGAGAATATCATGCTCTCCTGCACCCATGACCACAGTTCTCCGTCCCATGTTATGAGCCATACCGGTATCAGCGCCTTCCAAGGCGGTGTTTTCCAGTCGGCATTGATCACTGCCGGCAAGAATGCCATGAAGGACTTAGCGCCTGCCGAGACTTTTATTGGCGAAACACAGGGCACTGGTCTTGTTTTTGTCCGTCACTATAATATGCTGGATGGATCTGTTGCCGGCCCGTCCTACGGCAAGTTGGTCCCCAATGAGATCATAGAGCAAGCCTATCCCAGTGATGAGACAATTCAGATCATCAAGTTTGCCCGGGGCGCTGCCGGCAAGAAGGATATCGTCTTGTTCAATTTAGGCGCACATGCCACTTTCTACAGCAGCACGGTTACCACAGAGCTGTCTGCGGATTTCCCCGGTACTGCCCGCGACTATGTATCTGCCAATGCTGACTGCCACGCAGCTTATTTTATGAGTGCTGCCGGCGACCAGACCCCCAGCACCAGAGATCCCAAGGCCCAGCATAATATGGGTCATAAGGAATACGGTCAAAAGCTTGGCCAATATGTTGTAGATGCCTTAAAGAATATGACCCCTGTGGCCAGCGGCGCTGTAAAGCTGACAGAGGTGAATTTTGCTGCCGGTAAGAATGTGCTGGATACCAGCAAGGCTGCCGAGGCAAGCCAACTGTGGTCGCTGTTCCAGAAATCCGGCTATGAAATTGCCAATGCTGCCGCAAGAGAGCAGGGCTTTAAGAGTATCTACGAGTGCCGCAGTATCATTAACAACGGCGCTTTGCCCAAGACCAAAGTTGTCAATATCAATGTTTTGACTGCCGGTGATGTATCCTTCGCCATCTTCTCCGGCGAAATGTTCAGCTCTACCGGCCGGTTCATCCGTACTGAATCTCCTTACGATATGACCTTTGTGCTCACCTGCGCCAATGGCTACAATGGCTATTTCCCCGATGAGCGGGGCTACGGCTACGGCTGCTATGAGGCATATTCCAGCTATGTGGAAAAGGGAACTGCCGAAAAGATCGGCTATGAGTATATCAATATGCTCAAAGCGCATAAAGGACAATAATGTTGATTTTTGGCCGCCCGGGAATGATTCCCGGGCGGCTTTTTTCTGTTGCGGGATCGAAATTGTGGATGTATAATAAAAGTAACAAATCAATGGAGGTGCGCGATGAAAAGATTGCTGGCTGTGATATGTTTCCTTTGTTTGCTTTGTGGCTGCGCAAATTTTTCTGCATTGCCCGGGGAGACATCCGGACCGGATGCGCTGGACCATAAGCTGCCGCTGGATTCGCTGGGGGCGATTTATGATACTTGTATCGATCTGCCGGAAGCGCCTGTAGAACCTAATCTTTACAGTTTGCAGGGCGATCTGTTGCTGGTTTCTTCCACCTATCAAGGGCCGGAGGCTTGCCGGCTGACTTTACACCGTATAAATACCCGGCTGGGGCAGGTGGTCAATCAGGCGGAAATCCTGTCCAAAGGCTATGCTACAGCGCAGGTTTATGGGGATACGGTATGCCTTTGCAGCCCTCCCGGCGGAAAGGTTTGGTTCTTAAACAGCAACTTAGAGCGCACACTGGAGTTTACATTCCCCGAAAACTACAATGAATGGTACATTTCTCCCGACCTTAAGTTTCTTTATGAACTGGGTTGGGATACCGGTATTATTTGCTATAATTTAACAAGTGGAGCACAAAAGCAACTGCTGCCTCCCAATTGCGATGTTTCGGTCCGGAGCAGAAGAGGAGATGTCATCGCTTTTTGTTATGTGGATGCCAAGACGCAGATAGCCCGCACCGGTCTGTTGGATTTGGCATCCGGAAAGATCGCGGAGCTTCCGGCAGAGGGCAGCCTGTGTAGCTATGAGCCGGGAAGCGGGCTATGGCTGTCGAATCTGTTTTCTGACGATCAGACGAATCTGCTTGGGGACGGACAGGGGAATATGCGGGTATTTACCAGCCCCAATTCCTATTGTATACTAACAGAACAGGCCCAGATCCTTTTAAGGAACTATACTACCGGCTATACCGGACTTTATACTGCACAGGGTGAGCTGATCAGCCGGTTTCAGCTGCCTATGAATGCGCTTGGTCCTACCGCCTATACCGGCGATGATATGGTTTGGGATCCTAGCCGGGGCGGTTACTTTTTGATCTATACGGAATCTCAGAATGTGCCGGATACGGACGAAATGGAAGGGGAACCAATCTATCACTCCAAACTGGCATTCTGGGATGTGAGCAAGGCGGGGCAGGGGGAGGATCTAGCGCTGTACCCGTACTCTACAGGCAGGTTGCCCGGTGGGAACGCAACGGAGCAGGCCGTCTATGCACGGGCGCAGAACATTGCAAAGCGGTTTGATGTGACCGTTTTGGTGGCAGATCAGTGCCTGACAAAGTACGAAAATTTCAACACGGTGTCTGTGACTGATCCGCAGGCCATTAACGCTGCGCTGACGGAACTGGAAAAGGCCTTGAGCAAGTATCCGGAAGGCTTTTTTAAACAATTGCGGTACAACACCATTAAGTCGCTGGAGTTTTCTATTGTAGGCAAGCTGGAACCTTTGCGGGAGGATGAATCCGGTACCATAACCGCCTTTGCCCAGCCCTTGGAGGATCGCTACATCATTGTGGCAGACGCGCAGATTGTCACCGATACTACCTTCCATCACGAACTTTCTCATGTGATCGATCGCCGCCTGCAATGGGATGCAGAGCATCGGGAGAAAGCTCTCTATAGTGAAGAAAATTGGGCAGCCATGAATCCCAAGGGATTTGAATATGATATGACCTATGCGTTGCACCACGACCGTTGGAACTTTAATGATAAATACTTCATGTCCTCCTATGCCTGCACTTATCCTACAGAGGATCGGGCAACGATCTGGGAGCAATCCATGGTGGGCAACGACTACCCCTTCCAAAGCGGCCCTATGCGGAAGAAATTGGAATATTACTGCGCCTGCGTGCGGGATTGTTTCGATACCACCGGCTGGCCGGAGATCCTTCCATGGGAAAAAGTCCTGCAATAAATGATCAATGCCACCCAATGGATTTGGGTGGCATTTGTTTTGCGGCTGCAACGATCACTTTACCGTGATCATAATATCTCCGGTGTCTGTTGAAATTTCGCATTTTCCGCCGGCTGTCGTGTGAGGGACCCGCACTTTGCCGGTGTCTGCATGGGCAATAAATACTTTGTCAGTAAGTAAATTTCCCGTAACATCGCCGGTATCTGTTTTTACGGAAATTTCCCCTGCGTCCGCACCGTTGAAGCGGACATCCCCAGTGTCAGTGGAAATCGTAAATTTTTCTTCCGCAACAACATTTTCTAAAGTGATACTTCCGGTGGTTGCGTCGGCTGTTAGATTTTTACAGGACAGATGGTTTAAGACGGTTTTTCCGGTGGAAACGTTTGTTTTTACATCCCCTGCGCAGACCACATTCGAAACGGTAATTGCACCGGTTGTGGCGCAAAGATCCAGTGCGCCTGCGGATATATTCTCAACAAGGATCTTTCCGGTGCTTGTTTTAATATTGACCGTCTCTGAGGCGGATGCCTCAAAGCGGACATCCCCTGTGCTTAACCGCAGATCTGCGCGTACAAACTGAAATGCATCCGGTATTTCGATGTCTCCGGTGCTTTCATTTACAGATAGCGCTGTGTATTGGCTTTCCGGAAGATAGAGGGTGATTTTCGGGGCTGTAAAGTGAATGCCGATATGTTCATACCATTTTCTGGAGTCCACCACTTTGATTTCAAGGGTATCATCCGTTACCGTCACTGTATGGATTACATTTTTCCGTTCATAGCACACCACAGAGCTGCTTGCTTCTTCGGTAGGAATAAATGTTATATCGGCGGTATCGGTATCAATGGATATGGAATGAAAGTGTTGGCTTATTATGTGGGTATTCGTTTCGTAATAGTTGGCTGATAATTGGCTGAAATCCCAATGATGAGCGGCCATTACACCCCCAAAAAGGAAACAACCGATCAGAACAAGAGAAACGGCTGTCCAAAGCCATATTTTCCTGTGATTAGCCATTATGCATCCTCCTTGATGGCTGCCAATACACAGATATCCAACAGCCACCTTTTTAACTGAACATCCATAGAATGTATCCCTCTATGTAATACATCGTAACGCGATGTATGCGCCGTGTCAAGAAAAAAGCACCGAAAGCTTTGCGCTTCCGATGCCTTTGGCACGCCAGAAGGGATTCGAACCCCCGACCCCCTCCTTAGGAGAAAGCACTGGTCGAATCCGTCGGGTGCAAATTGTTCCAAATAGTTCGGAATAGTACCACAAAATACAAAGTTCCGAGAACTATTTTATACAAGTCGTGTTGACCAATATCAGCCAATCCTGCTAATACAATACAGTCCCATTAGCAAAATATTAGCAAAACACAAAATCCTCGACCGTCACCATAAGCATATCAGCGACACTATCAAGCAGCTCCTGTTAACCACAGGAGCTGCTATTTTTATATCACGAGAAAGGAGAAAATGCAATGAAATGTTTACGGAAGTACAAGTGGGTCAAACTGCCCCGGAAAGAGATGCCCGAACTGAAAGGACGGCTGGGCTACTGGCTGAAGCTTGCAGAGAGTGCTGCCTTCCGCAAGGGAATCGGCACCTACTGCGGCCATAAGAACCCTGTAGAGCCCGGAATGTGGGCTGGCGGCATTGTGGGTGTAAAAGCCATTCTGGGTGTCAGAAGCCGCGCAAAAGCCTTTCAGATACTGGACCATCTGGAGACGCTGGGATACCTGACTTATACACTGGATCGTGAAACCAAGCTGCTTACTTACCGAATCACCGATTGGGTGATGGAGTGTAGCGGCGAGGAATGTATGGACGGTGCTGTATATGCCACGCCCGGACACGGGTTTATTTGCATGCCCAGAGATATTACCGAGCGTCTTGCTGAGAAGAAATATGAGTTCGATGAAGCAGATGCATGGTTAGACCTGTGGTGTCACACTGTGTTCCGTGATTATGGCAATGCATTTTCATTCCTTTCGCCTGTGATCCAGTATGGCAAGTATGGCTCTATGCTGACCTTGGAGACATTGGGTAACCGCTGGGGCTGGGAGAAGACCAAGGTGTGGCGTTTTTTCAGAAAGCATCCAACTTGTTTCCAACTCTACCGTTTGCCTAATTCCTACGGCTGTGTGATCTACAGCCAGTTTTATCCTACCTGCGATAAGATCCAGATGCCGGAGAAAGAAACCGTTATAAGTATTTTCCACGAAATACTCATTCGTGCCCAAAATACGCATACCGAGGGTACGGTCAATGAAAGAGGTAACCGATATACTGCTTGGAAGAGCCGTCGTGTTATCACAGCACTGGAGGAGCGTGAACAAAACCAGTATGGGGAAACTGCGCCTGTTCAAAATGGGCCTGAAATTAGCGTTGCACATTCTGCCCTATATAACGCGCGCGTAATTTTCTCTTGTAGGAACTGTAAGAATAGTAGGAACTGTATTAATGCCTGCCGGGGTAATTATAAGAGAGCACCCGGTTTTGACAAGGGGATAGTATACCCATTTGCAGACGTGAGCCCTTCTTTTGACCTAGATATGAGTAAGCTACATGTCGGAGAAATCATATTTTCGTTCGCAACTGGATAGTGTCATCCAGGAGATAGAGAGGCTCTTAAAGGCGGTTTGTGTGGTTGCCAAGAAGGAGCTCGTCCAGTCGTGTAATCCCCCCGCCAAATACCTTGAGTAGGGCGTGGAATTATGTGTGTAATCCTCATTTTTGGGCTTAAAAATCGTACCAAAACCGGCTAAAAATAACGTGGAGGCGTTCCGCACAGTTTGAAAGTATGAAAAAGCCTTGTACCCCAAGGGAAATCCGATTTCTAAACTGTGCCACTTTCGGTGGACAGAGCAGGCACATAGAGGAAAAACTCTCAACACAGGGGGCGTTGAGAAGAAATCATCCAACAAGACTTCATAGTCTGAAATCCATACCAGAAGATCATCTGGTTGAATCAGTTTAATCTAAAAAAGAAAGGAAGAAATACTTATGCGTAAACTTGTAATTATCACTTTGATCCTAAGCTTGGTGTTGGTTGGCTGCACTATCCGAGATTCAGATAAGAATACTACAAATACTCCGGATCTCAACATAAGCGAGACCTCTAAAGACCAGGCTACTCATACTGATCCTTCCGACTCCATTGAAGGCATTACATCGGGCCCGGTGACATCAGATTCGACGCTGCCTACACCCACTGTGCTAGATCCATCTGAAAACAGCACTGAAGGGACCGAGCCGGCTGGAGCCGTAGGTGAGACTGATTCTGCTGAAACCCAATCACCCCAGCAGGCAACTGAAAATCTAACCACCTCCTCACCACCTTCTGAGGAAACAAAACCAGCGCCGACCACACCTCTTGAGACAGCTCCTACACAGCCTACTGCGCCAGAAATAGAGGAGATGGATCAACCCAAAGAGGTAGTTGATGCATCTCAAATCACCGCACAAGCAAATTCCTATGCGGTTTCTCTTGGATTTGTGGTAGATAACAGCTTGAACAAAAGCAATTCTGGATACTATTGTCCGGATTATAGACCTATCTCAACCAATGAAGTCGGTATTGCTGCAGCAAAGGATTTGGTATCCGCAACCAAGAATCAATTGAACAGCCGGTTCTCTGAGGGCTATTCACCGACCTTGATTGAGAGTATCATTGGTTTGGTTCGAGTAAATTGCTTGGTTGAATACAACCACACTGACGATATGGGAGATTGGTACTACATCTATGTTTTCTACGGGTAAAACAGATCAAAGTATTTTTCCAATCATTCTGATTGCTTGGTTTGTTAATGCTTCCAGCGGGTGCACCCAGCAGGCATAACAAACAGTTACATTTCCAGCAAAAAGAGGATGCGGCTGGAGTAGCTGCATCCTCTAATCATTTATTTAGCTGTAGTCTCGATTTCTTCAGTACCGTCAATAAGTGCGTCATAAGATGTGTTTAATGCTTTGCGGATAGCACGGAGCTGGCTGACCTGAATGTGTTGTGTGCAACGTTCAATTTTAACAAGACATTCTCTGGTCATATCACAGCCGTCGATTTGGAGCATTCTTACCAAGTCTGTTTGTCCGAGGCCCTTCATTTTTCTGATTTTGCGGATATTTTCACCAATCCGATCATTTTGCTTAATCTTCTGTTCCATAAAGTCAACCCCCTTCTTAGGACTTAAATTGGTCCATCTGGGTTTATTTTATGAGTTTATTGTGATACAATGGGACTGAAACGGGTCCACATGTTCGATTTTGCAGATATGATGAGGGATAATGATGAATTCTTGTTTCTTTATAGGCCATCGTGAGGCCAATGAGAGCGTACTCCCCAGACTGGAATTGGAAATCGAAAGGCTCATAATTGAAGAACGGGTTCGCTACTTTTATGTGGGCGGATATGGTGGGTTTGACCAGATAGCTGCCACAGCTGTCAAGCGGGTCAAGCAGAAGTATCCGGATATAACCTTAATGTTAGTGTTGCCGTATCACCCTGCAGAGCGACCTGTTGAAAAACCTCCCGGTTATGATGGGACATATTATCCGGAAGGCTTGGAGAAGACACCACGGCCTTTTGCAATCGTAAAGGCGAATCAGCTTATGGTGGATAGCTGCGAATGGCTTGTTTGCTTTGTGCGCCACGGTGCCAGCAATTCAAGAAATCTCCTGGAGTATGCTAAACGCCGGGAGAAAAAGGGACTGATTCAAATAACAAATATTGCTGAAGAGATGGGTGGAAAACTATGAGAAAGAAATTGCTGTTGTGCGCCAGTATAAGATGTAATTACAGCCTATAATTATAACTGTTTATTTGCCCCATTTCGACGATCAAAGAGAAATATGTTGTGCTCATGCCCATAAGATGATAAAATAAGAAAAAATCTGTTGATCGATCAGTATGGTGGCAACTACCTATGTTGTTATGTTGCACACCAACATTGGTATTGTTCGGTAATATACGGCAAAGCGAGGATTATTATATGGCAAGAGCATCAACGAAGGAAAATAAAAGTCCTTACCAGACTACCAGAGAGGGCTTGAAGTTGACCAGAGAGACTGCCAGTGAATTGCTGGAAACGCTCTCTCCTGAGCGTATTGAGAAGATCGAGAATGATCGAACGATGCCCCATCCGGATGAAGTGCTGCTTATGGCACAGAAATATAAGCAGCCCCGTCTGTGTAACTACTATTGTGCCAAACAGTGTCCCATTGGAGCGCAGTATGTGCCGGAGATCAAGGTTAAGGATCTGTCCCAGATCA
The DNA here is from genome assembly GCA_017398725.1 of Oscillospiraceae bacterium. Taxonomy (GTDB): domain Bacteria; phylum Bacillota; class Clostridia; order Oscillospirales; family Oscillospiraceae; genus Faecousia. The sequence continues at coordinate 10,738 of JAFQFA010000021.1, forward strand.
TTCTGGAGATGCTGGCTTCTCTAAACAGCATGCAGAAAGAAAAGGACCGTCTGATTGAGATCACCGTGGACGGCAAGATCTCCGGTGATGAGCTGGCGGACTTCGTTGCCATTCAGGAGCAGCTGGAGAAGATCTCTGTTGCTGTGGAGACCCTGCAGCTTTGGTCGGAACGGATGCTGGCCACCGGCGCAATTGACCCGGAGCAGTACCGGGCATACAAAGAAAACCTGCAATCGATGGAAGGTTAATTTGCGGCTATGAGAGAAATAGACTGCTTATTTCGCTGATCCAGTCCTGTATTTTCTAGTGGGATCCCTATAGAATGGTGATATACCAAAGAAAGGACCGGGATCATTATGAGTGTAAAAGAACGCATCTTGGCTATCCGGCTAATGGAAAAGCTGCAGGAGCATCCTGCTTATGCAAAAGCTTTGGGAATTGAGGTTCGCGTTGCTCCGGCAACAGATAAGAAGGAGAAATGAGTATGGGCAATAGCTTAGGCTTTTATGATTTTGGATTTCCCGGATTTGGAACCGGCTTCACGATTTTCGGAATCATGTTCACGCTGGTGTTTGTTCTGGTAATTGGTATGTTCATCGTTATAGCTGTGAAGGGCATCAGCCAGTGGAATAAGAATAATCATTCTCCCAGACTGACTGTGCCGGCTACCGTGGTGGCAAAGCGGACCAATGTGTCACACCATCATCACCACAATCATGGTGGTACCGGAATGCACCACACGACTCACTCCACTACATACTATGTGACATTCCAGGTAGAAAGCGGCGACCGAATGGAGCTGCACATGGCCGGACATGAGTTCGGCATGCTGATCGAAGGAGATCGTGGTAATTTGACATTCCAGGGAACCCGGTATTTAGGTTTTGAGAGACTTTGAAAGGAGCGTCATATGGAACGAATAAATAATCTGAACCTTTATCAAAAAAGCATTCTGATACTTATGCTTGTCATGGCTTTGCTTTTTGCGGTTCTGTATCCTATGACTATTTCGAAGGTTGGGTATGAATATAAGAATGCTGTTTTGGTTCCTCACCAAGAAAATGGGAATACGGTATACTCCGGAAAACTCAAAGGAGAGCAAGCGACTTTTACAGTAACTGAAGATAAAACAGTTACCTTACAGCGTGGCGATAAAACCTATGGCCCTTATACAGCTAAAGAGGATCCGACAGCCGTCCCAAAGGATTCGCAAATGGCGGAGAGTATGACCGGCGTAGAGCTTCGGAGTGGCGATGAAATTATCTTTCGTGGCGGTGTCTACGATATGGGCGATTTCTATTGGCTCGAAAGTGAAGACGGAACTACTGACAATATGGTTGTCATTACATACGGAGATAGCAACGGCGTCGAGAGAGATGTAAACGGAAATGTTGTGGATCCGTTTGAACCAACTGTTTCTGAGATCTTGGAACTGATGCATGGACCTGAGTTAACGCATAAAGGCGTTGGATTTGCTTGGTTTAGTGCCGTATTTATTTGTCTGATCAATGCGATTTCTATACTGTTTGCGGATGAGCTGTTCCGCTGGCACCTTTCGTTCCGGGTTTGGAATGCAGACAATTTAGAGCCTTCTGATTGGGAGTTGGCGGGGCGGTACATCAGCTGGACAGTTCTCTGTGTTACTGCATTGGTTGTGTTTGTTATAGGTTTACAATAAGAAAGGAATCCATGGACGAGGAGAAG
>JAFQFA010000001.1 GCA_017398725.1 Oscillospiraceae bacterium
GGAATCGAACCCATGTTACCGCCGTGAAAGGGCGGTGTCTTAACCGCTTGACCAACGGGCCTGGTAGCGGCGACCTGATTCGAACAGGTGACATACCGGGTATGAACCGGCTACTCTACCAACTGAGTTACGCCGCCATATTGGTCAGCAGATTCCGGAAATGCCGAAATCAGCTTTGTTATTATATCCAAGGGGGTGTGTTTTGTCAAGAGAAATGTAGGTATTTTTCAAGAATTTTTTGGGAAATATGGTGTTGAGGTGATGTACGGTGGGTGCGTTGAAAAAAACCGCATTGTTTACATTGGGCGGAGCGGCTTATGTAGGGCTGGAACTCGTGTGGCGAGGCAGAAGCCATGGCAGTATGTTTTTGGCGGGGGGCAGTTGTTTTGTGCTGTTGGGGCGGTTAAGAAACCGACCTCTGCCATTGCCGGTTCGGGCATTGGCAGGGGCCGGGATCATTACCGGCGTGGAGCTAATGACGGGACTGATCTTCAATCGGCATTATAATGTATGGGATTACCGGGATATGCCGATGCAGTTCATGGGGCAGATTTGTCTGCCCTACAGCCTCTTGTGGGCGCCGCTGAGTTTGGGGGCAATCGAACTGTATCGCCTGCTGGATCCTCCCCCCAAAAAGTAAATACTCATTTATTGGAACGCGATGGCTTTCTTATGGCAGCTTGCAGCTCACCGGCAAGCTGTGCCATGACCGGCTGGGCTAACTTGCATACCTTCCGGTCATAGGTTAAAAGTCCGTTAATTTCCTCTTCCACATCACTGATCTGGGTGTAGATCGCGCCGCACAGACCTTTTTCGATGGCGGGGAGGATGCGGGTGCGGTACAATTTTTCGATATCGGCCTGTAGAGCTGCGGGGGTTTTGCAGGTTTTGTAGCCGTAAGCCTTGTCCGGATGGAATAGGTGACCTTCCGCCGGATAGGTATAGCCGCCAAATTCACTGAGGAGCAGGGGCTTATCTGCTTTTTTCAGCCGATGCCACAAGTCAAAGTAAATGTGCAGACTTTCCACATCGGTTTTTTTCCGACGGAACCAGCCGGAGGTCGAATCAATGATCCGGGTGTCGTCCAGCTGCCGGAGTCGGTCATAAGCAGCATCGCTGTCGAATTGCCCCCAGCCTTCGTTGAAAATCGTCCAATAGACGATGCAGGGGTGATTGCGTAGTTGACAAACAGTGGCTTCCATGCTTTCCAAAAACCGCTTCCGGTGGTCCGGGTTTCGGTGCATATGCCGATCATCCGGTTTTTGCAGACCAAAGGTGGGCAGCAAAGTATCCCGGCAGAAATTGTAGGGACCGTTATTGACCATATCCTGAAATACCAGCATGCCCAACTTGTCGCATTGATAATAAAATTCCTGTGCTTCCACCTTAATATGCTTGCGCAGGGTATTAAAACCCAGCTTTTTTGCCTGCAGAATATCCTGTGCATAGCACACAGGGGAGGCGGGCGTAAAAATACCGTCGGGCCAGTAGCCCTGATCCAGCAGACCGTGGAAGAAATAGGGTTTTCCGTTGAGCAGCAGCCGGGGAATGCCGTCAATGATCGTGCTGGAGATGGTGCGGATGGCAAAATAGCTTTCCACCTGATCCTGCGCGGTGGTGACGGTAAAATCGTAAAGATAAGGATTTTCCGGACTCCACCACTTAGGATCTTCCGGCGTGAGGGTGACCGTGCCGTTTTCCAGCGGGAATTGCCCCAATCCTGCCACGGTGACCGTTCCATCCAGTGCCGGGTCGATGGCGATGGCTACACTGTTGCCCCGGTTTTCGATTTTTAGCGTTCTGATGTATTCCTCCGGAACGGATTCCAGCCAAACACTTTGCCAAATGCCGGAAACCGGCGTGTACCACATGCCGCCCCGGTTCAAAGATTGCTTTCCGTAGGGGAAGGCATGGTCATTAAGATCGTCGATGCAGCGCAATTCCAAGATGTTCTCGTTGCCAAGCGCATCGGTGATATCAAAGGTGATGGCTTCGTAACCGCCGGCATGTGCGCCAATTTTATGCCCGTTTACATAACATACCAAAATCTGATCAGCAGCGCCGATATGCAGCAGTACCCGGCCTTTCTGAAATCCTTCCGGCAGGATAAATGTTCTGCGGTAGCAAAGGCAAGTCCCTTCCGGAAAGTGTTGGCAGATACCGGAGAGAGGACTTTCCGGGCAAAAGGGCAGGAGGATCTGTCGGTCATATATCGGCGTGGAATCTTGGCTGACACCGAAATCCCATGTGCCGTTTAGGTTTACATAACTATCCCGACGCATTTGCGGGCGGGGGTAATGCTCCCAAGGCGTAGCGGCAAGGGAAGCACCGGCTTCCGTATAAAGGGTGTTGGTCATAAGATCACCTCATAACGAGAATCAAACGCCCCATTTGGCGTGTATGCTTACATGGGGATCTGGAAGGAAAATTCCACACCGGTGGAAGTATTGCGCACCGTACACCGCCCCCGATGGAGGGTGATAATGCCCTTAACGATGGGAAGTCCCAAGCCGGTGCCGCTCCGGTCCCGGGCGGCATCTGCCCGGTAAAAGCTGTCAAATACTTTTTCCAAGGTGTCTTGGGATAGCGGTGGGCATGGGTTTTCAATCACAAAGTAGGCATTCAGCCCCCGCCGGAAGATCTTGATCTGCACAGGTCCTTCTCCCCGGGCGTATTTGATGGCATTGGTCACCAGATTGGTGATCGCTTGGCGGATCCTTACTTTGTCCGCGGTGACAGTGATATTCTGGGGAGAATCCAGTTGCAATAGCCGGTCCGGAGCAGAAGGCTGCAGCGTTTCCACAATGCCGGCGGTCAGCGCCGTCAAAGAAAACTGCTCCGGTTCTAAATGTACTTTGCCGGCTTCCATCCGGGAAAGCTCCAGCATTTGCAGCACCATAGCATCCATCGCTTCCGTTTCCTGACGGATCACGGAAAGATAGTGTGCTTGCCGGTCTGCCGCGATCCCTTCTTGCAGGCCCTCCGCGTAGCTGTGGATCACTGCCAACGGGGTTTTCAGTTCATGGGCAAGGGCACTGACCATTTGACGGCGTTTTTCCTCGCCGTCTTTTGCGTAGGTCAAGGCCGTTTGCAGCTGCTGCACTTCCGACAGCGCCCGGTGCCGTTCCTGTTGGGCAATATGGAAGTGGTTACCGAGGCTTTGCAGTTCCCAGATCGGTGACCATGCAAAATCCGAAAGCTCTGTGCGGTTGCGGCGGAAAGCTTCGTCGATGACTTCAAAGGGCTCGATCAGCTTCTGCCGCAGCCGTTTTCTTAGAACAGCCAGACAAATAATCAAAATAAGTCCGGTTACCAGATACACCGGCCACAGCCGGGCCATGGCGTACAGGCAGGGGGAGCAATGGATGACACCCCGTGCCACATAATCGTCATTGGCTACGGTTTCAAGGATCAAGCTGTTAAAGAAGTTGTAGTCACCGGATATCTGTTCTGCCCGTTCGGGCCAGTTTAAAAGCTCTGCCGGGTCGTCATACCATGTGCCTTCCCAGAAAAAGCCCGGGCCCGGGTCACAGCGCCAGCCCCAGAGATCCGACATGCCGGGGATGCAGTATAAGGTAACAGCATCCTCTATCGGCGCGGGGGCTTCGTAATACACAGAAAAAGGATATTCTGCACCACAGATCTGCTGGGGATAAAAGCGGTCTCCCTCCAGCCGGCCGGTCAGTTTCAGGGGCCAAGCCATCACGGTCATAGATCCGTTGGGAGAATCGCTGATGGTTCTGGCAAGATCTTCTCTGTTGGGCAGATCATCCACATCGATATAGGCCCACCCTTGCCGATCCTGTGCCGGGGCGTAACTGTAGGAAAACACCAAATAAGTGCCGTCCCCGGTGAAGATGGGCTCCATGCTGCTCCGGTCATAAAACCCGAAGCTGGCCTGAAAGCCGTACATAAGAAACCACTTTCCCCAGAGCCAGTCATTGCTGCTACGGCTTTCGGGCAGTTGTGGCAGTACGATCGGCAGCAGCGGTTCGCCGCCGAAATAACCGTAGCTGCTGCGAAGGTTCCACATTACTTTGTAGCGAAGCTCCCCCGGCAGGGGATAGGTGTCTTCCCGCGCGTTGTAAGATGCCCAGTTAGACGCGCCCGCTGTCAGTTGATTGTAAAAATCTTTGCCTACCGCCCAAGTCAGAATACTCATGGATAACAGCCACAGGCATAAAACGGGCAGGGTGATATACCGCTTCAAAAGCGGGTAAAGGCGTACTGTTTTATCGGTTTTCATAAGGTACCTCCAAGCAGTAGCCGGTTTTGACCACTGTGCGGATCAAGCCGGCAGCAGGCCCCAGCTTTTCCCGCAGACGGCGGATATGGGTATCCACCGCCCGGGCATCACCTTCGTAATCATAGCCCCAGCAAAGTTCCAAAAGCCGATCCCGGGAAAGGACGGTGTTGCGGTTGCGCATCAGCTGCTCCAAAAGCCGATATTCTTTTGGGGTCAGGCTGATGGGGCGGTCCTCCACAAAGACTTTTTTCGCGGATAGCTGCAGCCGGATGGGGCCGACGGTCAAGGTGTCCCCTTGACGGACAGAGCCCCGGCAGCGCTGGATCAGCGCCGTCAGTTTGGCATACAGGACTGCCATGGAAAAGGGTTTTGTAACATAATCGTCGCCTCCCAGCCGGTAGCCTTCCAGCTTGTCTTCTTCGTCAGACAGGGCGGTGAGGAAAATAATGGGCACATCGCTTTTCTTCCGCAGGGCACGGCATACGGCAAGTCCATCCAGCCCGGGCATCATAATATCCAAAAGCACGCCGTCAAAGGCTTCGGTTTCTGCGATCTGCAAGGCGGTGAGTCCGTCCGGGGTGGCGGTGGGCAGATCCCCTTTGCTGATAAAATAATCCTGCAGAACCTGCCGAAGCTGGGGGGTGTCTTCCACGATCAGTATTTTGTAATCCATAGCCATCCCTCCTTTGCCTGTATATTACCACAAAGGGTGTGTACTTTCTGTGTCGATCTATCTTTAATGTACACGCAGGGGACCGGAAAGTCAAATGCAAAGGGCAAAATGAAAGGTGCGCAGCGGAAATTCTCCGCTGCGCACTTGATTATTATTGTCCGGGAATGGTCCAAGGATTTTCCAGTGTGTACTGGGCAGTTTGGATCATTTCCTGCTTCATTTGATCGGTGATCTGCAGATCTCCTAAGTACTGATGCTGTTCGATTCGCAGATTCTGGGGAATCACATCCAAATTGATCTGGGTCACCGGCTTGCCGGTAAACTGGACATACCAGCTGTAGCCCACCAGCAAAGAGCCGTAGTCGCAAAGGTGGGTGTGATCCCGATAAAGGGCTGTTTCGGGGATCTTCAGTTCCTTCAGGGCGTACATCATGGGGGTGCCGGAGCAGATGCGGCCTTCAAACATAGGATCTTCCAGCACATACTTTTTGGCGGCATCGATCTGGTCGGTCAACTGCTTGACCTGATCGATACTTTCGGGCTTCAGGGTGGTGTTTGCGTTCTGGTACAGTGCAGGATCGGTGGAGTTAAACCATGTGGTGTGCCACCAGAAGGTGTGGGGGTGGGTAACGACACTGTCCACATACTCGGTCAGGAATTTCCGGCAGGGCTCATTCATGTTGTCGGACAAGTCGCCGGTGCCGGCCTGTAGCAGGATCACATCCCATGCCTGATCCCGCAGACCGTATTCCATATTGGTATTTCGTGTAATTTCCCAGTAGCCTTTATTGTTGCGGTAGTAGGCGTAAACCGGCTGATTCTTCTTGATGAAATTGGTGTGCATGGACATGGAACAGCCGCTGTAGTACATAATGCCCAAGGTGATCTCCCGATCGGGCATTTGGTCTTTAAATACCTCATACAGCAGGTGGAATGTATTCACAGACCGGCTGCTGCCTAAAATCATAATGCGCAAAGCGTTCGCCTCCTCGGCAGATTCGGTGGGTTTCGGTTGGGTGGGAGATGCGGTGGTTTCATTGGAAGCGGGGGCGTTCGTGCAGCTGCAAAGCACCGGCAGCAGTACGCACACGCACAGACACAGACATAGGATCTTTTTTAATGTCATAGATTTCTCTCCTTGTATTGAGATAAACCTATTATATCATACAGAATAGACAGTGGAATATAATTTTCTAAAATTACGCATTTAATTTTATAAAATGCGGGGCAGTTTATTTTGAACGATAGCTATAGTTTTTATCTATTTGCAAACAAGCTCCTGCATTAGTATAATATAATAACCAAGATAGAAGGAGAACGCCTATATGACCATACAACAGTGCAGATATGTGCTAGAAATTGCGAAATCCGGGTCTTTTAGCAAGGCGGCAAAGCAGCTTTTTATTGCCCAGTCCTCCTTGTCCGTCAGTGTTAAGACGCTGGAACAGGAGTTGGGCATTCAGATTTTCGATCGGTCCGGCAACGGCGCCAGCTTGACGGATGCCGGTGCGGAGTTTATCCAGTACGCCAAGCAGATCTGCGAAAACAGTGATTTTGTGGCAGAGCGCTACTCCAGCAGGCATATCCAGCAGAAGCTTTATATTGCCACCCAGCATTATGATTTTGTAGCAGATATTTTCGGCAAGATGCTCCAGCAGACCGACAGTGACAGCTATCGATTCTCTATTCGTGAGATCGAAACGTATAACGTGATCCGTTCCGTGGAAACGGCTTATAGTGATATCGGTGTGATTGCCATTAAGGAAAGCGCAATGGAGATCATGCGCCGGTATTTGAATAAGCGGAAGCTGACCTTTACCTCTGTGCTGACGGTCAAGCCCCATGTGTTCTTCCACCGGGATCATCCTTTGGCAGACCGGCAGCGGCTGACTTATGAGGATTTGAAAAAGTACCCCTATGTTTCCTATGAGCAGGGTGAGCATAACAGCTCCTATTTTACCGAAGAACTGACAGATGCGGCCTATATCGATAAGCACATTGAGATCAGCGATCGGGCTACTTTGATGAACGTGCTGCTGATCACCGATGCCTATACGGTGGGTACCGGCATTATGCCTTCTGCACTGAACAAAGGCGATATCGTCAGCGTGCCGCTGGATAGTCCGGAGCAGTATGTGATCGGCTACATCCTCAGCGATGAGCGTAGCGTATCGGATATGACAAAGCAGTTTATTGTGGATATGGAAGCTGCGCTGAACATAGAAAAGACGCCGGAAGAGGCGGATGCATAATTGTAAAAACGCCCCGGGAAGCCCGGGGCGTTTTGCTGTAAATTCTGATTTATTGGTTTGTTTATCATATAACCATGTAGGGCGGGGCCTTGGTCCCGCCGCCAAAAGCCGTTGCAACAGAGCGGCGGGAGCAGAGCCCCCGCCCTACGATATGATTGGGGAACAGTTCGATAAATTGGAATTTACAACCGGATGGAAATCTGTTACAATGGTGAAAATTCCTTGAAAGGAACTTGATCGATGGAAAATGAAAAGAAAGATTGCGGTTGCAGACGCCGCAAATGGTTGATCCCTGCCGTTGCAGCGGTTGTGGCGCTGGTGGCGGCACTGGTGCTGGTGCTGACCGGTATGGGCGGAGAAAAACTGTACTGGAACATTGACCGAATGCAGTACAGCCGTGATGACCGCCAGCCGGACCGGAACGGGATCTATTGGATCCGCGTCGCATGCGATGGAGAGGTGCTGGAATTGCCGGTGGCAGACCGGCAACTGGTAGAGAAGATGGATGCGCGCAACCTGATGTGTCTGGAATTGAACAGACAGGGGCAGGTTACGGGGGTGTCTGATCCGCAGGGGCTGACACCGGTGGCAAGAAAGCTCCACATTAAGAAAACGGACGGCTATACCGTGCATGCCAACGGCTCCATGGCCCTCAACGGCATGGATTATACATTGCAGTTGACGAAAAAGACCAAGATCTACGATGTGATGCCGGATATTCCGGAATTGGGCAAGCAGGCAACGGCAGAAAGCCTGACCCTTACCGATGCACTTGTGGCTTACGCCGATCAGCGGGGTCAGATCACCCATGTGTTTGTGACAGCCCGTTCCGGCAGTGCCAATATCTACTGGCGCACCCAGCGGCGGTGGGATAATACCACCAAGCGCACTGCCCGGGTTCCGGATGAAGCTGGGGTTTACGCCATCGAGTTTTATCATAACGGCAGTGTGGAAACGTTGAAATGTAAAGATGTCAAGCTGGTTAATACCATTGATAATGCTTCCGATACGCAGGCGGCGTTCTGTTTCTCCTTTGATCAGGAAGGATATATTATCAAGGTGCGTGATATCCGGATTGGCGCCCACGGTGTGCAGATCTATGCCGGTTATGCGGTTCGTTCTGTGGAGGGCAATATGGTGTCTTTGGTGAATCCCGGTGCTTCCACAGCCACTTACACCACCGAGGTTCCTGCCGATTGCGGCATCTATGATGTCAGCGAGGGCGCTTATCGGGATGGCCGGGCCGGAGAAGCGGTCCAGCAGCTGCAGGTGGGAGATCGGGTCTATATGTGGACAGATGTGGACGGCACACCGGTAGCCATCTATATACAGCAGCGGCTTCTGGATGTTCCGGTGTTCCGGATCTATCCTAAAAACTGCTATGAGTCTGCCTTTAAGGTGACTACCCGTACCCCCAACGCCGAGGGGTGGTATGAGATCACCTTGATCAAAGCCGGGGAAGAGGGGCTTAAGACTTACCGCACCCAAGATAAGGCGCTGGTAGACTATCTGGACAGCAAGACCACCACCCAGCTGGTGGGTTTGAAGCTCAATAATGATGTGATCGAACAGGTTTATGATTCCAAAACCGTCTATGGCGGTTCGGTCATGCACAAAGGCCGGTATGTGGATCGGCTGGTAGGCTGCATGGTCAGCGTCAAGCGGATCGGGCGCAGCGGACCTTCTGTTTCCATGGTGATGACGCCTACCTGCAAGGTATACGATATTTCCAGCAACGGTCCTTTGGGCGTGGAAACGGACCTGCGGGAAGGGGACGTGATCGAAGCGCAGTGCGATATTTTCGGTCAGGTGGAAGCGATTTTTGTAACACGCAGAGGCGTTGTATAAAATAAATCGGGAGAAATTGTTGTAAAATGAAAGAGAACAAGAAACAATTCTGGCAAGCTATAAAATTTACGCTGTTTTCCGTTTCTGCCGGTGTGATTCAAATTGGTTCTTTTGCATTACTCGAAATCTTCATAAAGGATTATTGGCTTCCTTATTTAATTTCACTAGTGCTTTCGATTTTGTGGAACTTCACGCTTAACCGGCGATATACCTTCAAATCCGCTGCAAATGTGCCGGTGGCGATGGCAAAGGTGTTTGGCTTTTATTTGGTCTTCACACCGTTGTCGACATATCTGGGCAATTTGGCAGAAGACTTTGGGACAAACGATTTTGTTATTTTAATTGTGACCATGCTGGCAAATTTTGTGCTGGAGTTCCTTTTCTGTAAATTTGTGGTGTACCGCGGCAAGGAAGACACATTAACGAAATAACAAGAAAAACTCCTCTGTATCTTGCAGAGGAGTTTTCATTTTTGGCATTATACTCTCCGTCCGTTTACAGACCCGCAGCGTAATTTGTAAAATTATTGTAGGGCGGGGGCTTGCTCCCGCCGTATACAAGAACGCACCAAACGGCGGGAGCAAGCCCCCGCC
>JAFQFA010000022.1 GCA_017398725.1 Oscillospiraceae bacterium
GAGGACTCGGGGGTATAGACCATGTAGTACAGCGTACAGGTGTCGTCCTTGGTGATGGTGTAGCTGCCTGCAGCAATGCTTCCGGTGTAGATGAAGGAAGAATTGATGGAGGTGGAGGTTCCGTTCAGCTTGAACTGATCGGAGGAGGCGGTATCGCTGCCGCCGAACACCAGAGTCAGCGTACCGGCAGAGGGCGCGGTAAAGGTGATGGTGGTGGAGGATTCCATCTTCAGACCTTGGGTCAGAGACAGACCGTTGTAGGTAACAGTGCCCCGATCCTTGGTCAGGTTACCGTTGATGGTGTAGAAGTCACTGACCTTGTCGTTCTCGGTGAAGTTATGGACATAGCTGCCGGCGGTAACCGTGCCGCCGCCGGAGGGAGTGGTGGACTGAGTAGCCTGCGTTGCTTCGGTGGGCTCGGGCTGGCTGCCATCCGGAACAGCCAGTGTATAAGAGCCGACGGTATACAGGCTGGGCTGGGTTGGGGTAGGCATGTCCGGTCCGATGTAGTAGCTGGTATGGGGTGGCTGGTTGTAGGCAACATTCTGCCATGCAATGGAGGTGCGGTACTGGCTGTCGTGCATCAGTGTGTACAGCCGTTCAGCCGTTATATCGGTGGTGGTATAGATCCGCAGGGCGGTATCGTCAGAGGTAGGCCAGATGACTTCTTCCCGCCAATCACCCAGAATGTCACCGGACAGGCTGGGGGTGGATTTTGTGCCGTTGCAGGAATGGACATCGCTTCCGCTGAGCGCAGTGACCACCTTGTCGTTGACATAGTCCCATTTGCGGATGGTGGTTCCGTCCAAACCCTCCCGATACAGATCCCCGTCCCAATAGGAGGCAAAGTTGATGCCCAGCTTGGAAATGCTGCTGGTCACAGCCGTACCGCCTGCGGTGTAGAAATTGCTGTTGGATGCCAAGGTTACATAGGGGTAGAAATCGGGGTCAATGTTTAAGATCAGACCTCTTCCAATATCCGCGCTCAGCTTTTTTGACCAAATGGTTTTGCCTGTGCCTGCCTCACGGAATTGGATGCTCTCGATATCGGAGGTTTTTTCCTCATGGACCTGATAGATCTCCAGACCGCTGCGTGTGGGGTCAAAGTCGCCTACATGGAGGGCATCACCGTGACCGTTACCGGTGGCATACAGGCCGGAGCCGTCGTTATCGATTACCGCAGAGCCGTAGACAATCTCGTCGCAGCCGTCACCGTCCACATCCGCAATGCTCAAATTGTGGTTACCTTCACCGGCATAGGCGGAATTTCCGGAGGCGTTGGAGTCAAAGATCCATTCCTGATTCAGCGTACCGCCCTTGTACTCGTAAGAGACGATGACACAGCGGGTATAGTAGCCGCGGCACATGACCAAGCTGGGGGTCTTACCGTCAAAATAGGCGACACCGGCAAGAAAACGGTCTACCCGGTTGCCGTACTTGTCACCCCATGAGGATACGGTGCCACGCTGAGGATTATAGTCCACGGTCACCAGCTCTGCGCCGGTCCTTCCGTCAAACAAAGTCAGATATTCCGGACCGCTGAGGATATAACCGCTGGAATTGCGATAATCCGCGTCTGCGTTGCCGATCACCTTGCCTTGTCCATCCACGGTTCCGTCGGCGGTTTTCATAGCAACCTCCGCTTTGCCGTCGCCGTTGAGGTCGTAGGCGATAAATTGTGTATAGTGGGCACCGGCACGGATGTTGATACCCAGATCGATCCGCCAGCGCAGGGTGCCGTCCAGCTCGTAGCAATCCACATAGACATTGGAGGTGTAGCCGGAAATTGAGTTGTCTTGGGAGTTAGAGGGATCCCATTTGAGAATGATCTCATAAGCACCGTCGCCGTCCACATCCGCAACAGAGGCGTCGTTGGCGGCATAAGTCACAGCGGTGTTGTTGAGAGTGGTGTCAGCAGGCTTCTGCAGGGGTACATCCAGATAATTCTGCCCCCATGGCTTTACACTGTCCGATTGGGTCACCTCGCTGCCGCCTACCACGCTGCGAACCATATAACTGCTGCCGGAGGAGCCGGCGGTGTCCAGAAAGTTGGTACTGTTTGTGATGTTGGAGGCGATCAGCGTGCCGTCCCGGTACACATTGAAGCCGGTAGCATAAGCTTCCGTTCCCAGCAGCCGCCAGGAAAGGAACACGCCGTCGGTCGTCTTGACTGCCACAAGTCCCCGATCCAGCGATTCCATCTGTCGGGCGGTGGCAGCGTGGGCGGGCAGGGAGATGCCGGGAAGCAACCCCAGCAGCAGCGCCAGCAAAACTGCCAGCGCAGTGATCCGATGCAATAGATCCTTCATAAAAACACCATCCATATTAAAATTTTCATCCATTCTATAGTATATGTGAAGCACATTTGTCTTGTCAAGAAGAACAGTATGGGCATTACGACTAATAATTGATGTATAAATATGGTAAAAAGGCACAAAAAGGCAGCAGGAGAAACAAGTTCCTGCTGCCGTTTACGATTTATGGATTTTCTTCTGAAAGTTCCTGCAGTACCGAATCCAGACGGGTGTTGGCGGCATCGAAATCTGCCACTGCGTCCATGATCCGGCGGCTGGCACGGGTTTTTCCTGCCCTGGACAGTTGGTCTGCCAGCTCCGCCAGCTCTTGGGCATGGGCGTCGTTGTGGCCGACCATATACTTCATCAGTGCCAGCATTTCCTCCATGGAAGCGGCTTCACCGTGGGAATGACCGCCGCTGTGGGCGTGGGATACACCGCCGTGGCTGTGGGAATTGCCGTCCCGGCGGACACCGGCGACCTGATACATCCGGTCGGTGGAAATGATAACATCCACATCAAACCAGCGGCTGAAGATCCTTGCCAGCTCCTGCTCATGGAGCAGGTCAACAGAAACGGCGCTGGCGCGCTGGTGGTGGTCGGTGAGGGCTGCGCGGCTCATGCTGTGGGCAACGGATAATCTGCCGCCGGGCTTGACCAGCTCTGCCAGCACCGCAATGATCTTTTCCGGGTCGGGGAAATGGGGAAAGGCGTTATAGACCATAACGCAATCGAACTGCCGGTCAAAGGAAGTCTCCTCCACATCGCCGCAGATCACAGAGATATCGGGGTATTTGGAAGCTGCCAGCTTGACCATTTCCGCAGAAAGGTCGATGCCGGTAACATAGGCACCCCGCTTCAAATAGTCGGGAAACAGCACGCCGGTGCCGCAGGCAACATCCAGCACATGAACGCCGGAACGGATGCCGCCGTTGGTCAGAATGGTGCTGATCAGCTCCTCGTCTCGGAGCGTATCCTTGTCCCACCATGGGGCGCAGCGGTCAAAAAATTCGGCAACGGTTTTTTTATCCATAATCGTTCCTTAATCAAGTGTTTTTGGGTATCTGGGCGGGATCAGACGGGCTTTTTCCAGAGCAAACACCAAAGTGGGCACAAGGAGCAGCTGGCACGCGATGCCGGGAAGCCCCTCCACAAAGTAGCCTGTTGCCCAAAGGGAAAGGGAATAGACCCCGGAGGTAGCAGCGTAGAAAACAGCGGTGGCGATGCCGCCTGCGATTCGGCCTGCCAGCATGGCGATGATAAGACTGATGTACAGATCCGCGAGGGTGTGACCGGTTCGGAAAGCGCGCATGGCAAGACCTGCCGCAAGACCGTAAATGCTCAGCTCCGGGATCATGCGGATCAGCTTCAGCACAGGAGGCATTCCGCTGAGAAGGCTGGAAAGCACCGGGCCCAAAATGCCGCAGAGAAACCCGGCACCGCCGCCGCAGATGCTGCCGCAAAGCAGCACGGGGATGTGCATGGGAGACAGCACCGTGCCCAACCCAAAAGGGTGGAACGCAAGGGGGATCACATAGCACAGGGCGATGAACATGGCGCAGAGGCTGAGCCGTTTTACGGGGGTCAAAGCGGTCATAGGGGAGCATCCTTTCTGAATTGGCAGTTTCCTGCATTTTAGCCGAAAAAACCTGCTGACGCAAGCCCCCGGGGGGGTTGCCATCAAGCAGAACAGGCTTCGCCGATACTTAGAAGATAGCGGTCAAGCTGCCGCTGTGTCTTGATCACCACGGCTTTTTCGGGGTATTGCGAGATCACATTCTGATACCGCTGCCTTGCTTGCTTTGTTCTGCCCTTCCACAAGATCCATTTCATAAATTCTACATCGAATTTTTCATTACAGCCCTGTCCCATATCCGGGCGGGTGGTGTTTTTGTACTTTTTATAGCGGTGGTATGCCCGAAGCAGGCAGGAAAAGCGGTTAAACAGGAGCAGAATCACGGTGTCCGCTTCCTCCATGCGCCGCTCATAGAGCAGCTTGGAGTAGTTGCCGTCGATGACCCAGCGGTCGTTGGTGTCCATAAAGGCTTTTGTGATGGCTTTCTTTTCCTCGTCACCTCGAACCTCCCAGTTCGGCAGGAACTGGACGGTGTCAAAGTGCAGGACAGGCAGCTGATATTTACTTGCCAGCGACCGCGCGAGGGTAGACTTCCCCGAGCCGCTGTATCCGATAATTGCGATTTTCATTGGCTTTCCCCGCTAAATTCCGATTTCTTGGGCAGACATAGGAACCTCCCTTTTTATAAATCATGACCTATCGACCTATATATTTTTATTATAAACAAAGCGACTCTGCAAATCAATCCCCAAACACTGCCCTCACTGCAGATTGCAATAGCTCCCTAACTGTGATATACTATTTTTACGAAAGTGGGGGTTTTTATGATTAAAATTCTATTTGTTTGCCACGGGAACCTTTTCGCCAGGTAACGGATGCCAAGCTATGCAAACGAATACCAGGGTTTGCGAGGTTTTAACCCCGTTCGTACTACTAGCATACTACTTTTGAAAACAACCACATTTTGCCCCCAACATGACACGAAACAGTACAGCCGCCTACATTATCGTAGGCGGCTGCGTTTGCTATTTTAGATTACAAAACTGTAGCAACAATCTCTTCCATTCCTTTTTCTCGGATTTCTTTGGAGGCGGCTAAGTATTCCTCAGCGGCATCCTTTGCGACATTAGTAAGCCCTTGGAAAAGGTTCACATTGGTAACATGTATTCTGGTTTCTATTGCTTCTTTCTTTTGCTCGTCCATTTGTGAATACTGTGTTATTCTGCGCCGAGCTATCCGTTCTGCAATTTTGCGGTCTGTTTCGATAACCCCTGCTGCTGGCATTTCGTAACAGAAGAAAATGATATGACGGTCAGAACTCCCTGCAAGCCAAGTACAAACTCGCTCCCACCATAATTTATCGGTAGCACCTATGGACATTCCGTATATGTACAGAATATGACTTTCATCCAGAAGTTTTTTTGCTTTCGCATCGGTATTTTCTTGATACCCTTGATTGGCCTGCTGCTTAATCAAAAGCTCCTCATACAAATCACCGTATTCACAGTCAAAAATTTCTGGCTTGGTGATTTGCGACTTGTCATTAACACCAAAGACCATTTGCGCATTTACTGTGCCATGCACATGATGAATCGCACCGACTGCGTGATTGTGGATGTTATTATTGTATCTATGTGAGCCTAGGAGTCCTTGCTTTTTTCTAACTATTTCAAGACATTGGTCAAGCGTGTCGGTGTAGTTGTAGGTAATATAATTAAAAACAACATTTCCGCTTTTGTGATTAGAATAAATAGCATCCAACACAGCTTTTTCCTGCGTATGAAAAGGTGAAGTAAGAGCCTTTAACTGTGAAAAAGCATTTTCAATTTCATCAATAATTGCTTGGTGCTCAACTTTACTTTGCTGACCTTTTAAGTACTCAGCGAGATGCTCGCAAATATCTTTATGGCACTCATAGAACGCAGCGCCTGCACCCGCATCGAATTGTGCGGTATACTTTCCCAATTCTTCCTCTGCTGCAGACCATAATTCCTCATTATCATTAATGTATTCTCGGAATTTCTTCAAAGTGTCTGTTTTAGGAGGGGTTTTCTTATACCACTTAATGAAATCGGAGTATGTTGTTTTAAGGCCAAGATTCCTGTCAAAACCATTACCAACCAAAAAAGTAATATTCATTAGTGTCTACCTCTCTCGTGACTTTTGTTAGCCAAAATATCTCTGCCATAATCGGTGTTTTTTGCCTTCATTTTCCTTTAGTATAACACGTAAAAAGCAAACTCGCAAGTCTCCTGCGGTCGCAAGGTGATTACCCCAACATGACACAAATAGCACAGCCGCCTCCATCACGGAGGCGGCTGCTTTTATCTGTTCGACATATTGGAATTTGACAATGTTATAGCTTTCTAAAAACATCCAAGAAATGATTGCTTACTCCAATCATATCTGCTCTTTCGCAAATATACATATGATAATCCAAATACCTACTATAAACATCATCCGACATTTCGTTAATCTTATCTCTAAAATAATGAGAAATCATATCTGTTCCAATAAAGTGCAATCTTTCAACATTGAAGTTAGACATTAAAAGGTCTATATCTTCTTTTCTGTGCATTTGGAATATTTCTTCGGGGGTTGAAGAACACTTATAGGAATCATCAATCAAATGTGTATATGGCTCTTCAACTATTTTCCCCTTGAGTAATGCAAATTGGATGATTGTTGCATCATTTCCGCAATAAGCAGCAAAGATGATACCTCCTTTTTTAGTTACCCTTATTGCCTCACTCATAGCCTTTAGCTGTTCCTCGGCAGTATAAAGGTGGTACATCGGCCCCAAAAGTAAAGTTATATCATAAGTCGAATCGCAGAACTCACATAAATCCAAAGCATTCCCTTGC
>JAFQFA010000023.1 GCA_017398725.1 Oscillospiraceae bacterium
AGGTCGGCATCGGCCACGGCAACCTGGGCGCTATGCTGCTGCGTGACGAGACCAAGTGCTTCGCATTCCTGGCCGGCCACGAGTCCTTCGCCGCTGCGGAAGGCGCCATCGGTATTGCCCGTTCCGCTAATAAGGCTCGTAAGGAGCCCCTGCGGGTTATCCTGAACGGTCTGGGCAAGGACGCTGCACAGATCATCTCCCGGATCAACGGCTTCACCTATGTGAAGACCCAGTTTGACTACTACACCGGCGAATTGAAGATCGTTGAGCGCATCCCCTACTCCGAAGGTGAGCGCGCTGCCGTTAACTGCTACGGCTGTGACGATGTCCGCGAAGGCGTTGCCGTTATGCGCTACGAGGGTGTTGATGTTTCCATCACCGGCAACTCTACCAACCCCACTCGCTTCCAGCATCCCGTTGCCGGCACCTACAAGAAGGAATGCATGGAGACCGGTCGTAAGTACTTCTCCGTGGCTTCCGGCGGTGGCACCGGCCGTACCCTGCATCCCGATAACATGGCTGCCGGTCCTGCTTCTTACGGCATGACCGATACCATGGGCCGTATGCACGGCGATGCACAGTTTGCCGGTTCTTCCTCTGTGCCTGCTCACGTGGAAATGATGGGCTTCCTGGGCGCAGGTAACAACCCCATGGTCGGTATGACCGTTAGCGTGGCTGTTGCTGTGGAAGAAGCTTGCAAGTAATTTGCTCTGACAGAAATATCCCGGCTCAAACGAGCCGGGATATTTTATTGCAATATTTCATTGAGTGCGCGCTTACCTTCCTCGTCTAGGGCGGTGACTTCACTATAAAGTGCATTATAAAAGTCTTGGGCTGCGGCACGGCGGTCCTGTGCCAGACGATGGCCGGCGGCTGTAAAGAAGCGATCATAGAGCTTATTTAGCTTGCGGTGATATTCCTGAAAAAAGGAATGAGGCTCCTCCCCTGCTCCGTCAGATATGCCTCCATCAGGACGGCGGGTGTAGAGCGGTTCTGTAACCGTTCCTTTGTACACAAGTGTTCGGGCAATACCAACAGCACCGACCACATCCAATTTATCCGCATCAAACAAAATCTTTGCTTCCAAGCTCTCAGGCTGGTCGTTTTTCCGGAACCGGTGCGTACGGATGCAATCCCGGACAGCTGTGGCAAAAGCGGAATCAAATCCGTTGCCTAGCAAAAATTGGTATGCCTTTTCGCTGCCCACCGCCGCATGGCAAAGGGATGGATTCCGAATCTGATCCGGACGACCGATATCATGGAGCAAACAAGCACAGATCAAAATATCATAATCCACGCCGGTTTCCTCCCGGGCGATCACCACGGCATTGGAAAGCACCCGGTAGATATGCTCTGCATCGTGCGCACTATCCTCCATGCAGGAAAGCATATATTTTTCTATTTTTTGGAAAGTAGACCTGTCCATCACTGTTTCCTCGCCAAGGTATAATCATCTCCCTGCCGGTAAAACGGACAATGATTTGTCGGGGATGTATAGATCCGGTACAGTTCATCCTCGTCAAGATCCATCATGCAGTAGTACTCGTCGTACTCCTCATCATAGTCAAAATACCAGCAGGTATCGCATTCACAGCTTGCCATATCAAACTCCTGCCAAATAGGCATCTATATCAAAGGGCTTCATTTTTTCATCCTTGCGCAGGTACAACGGATGGTGAGGGTGTCCCTTTTTGCTTACCGCACCGGCACAATACCACATAGCGCCACGCTCTTTTCCAATTGTGACCATATCCCGGACGCAGTCAGCAAGGTAGTCCCGTTTTTCAATAATCGTACCCCACGCCGCCCAAACCGACGGCTTTTCTGAAATGGAAAGTATGTAATCAAAAGCTTTCATGTTTTCCCGATGAAGGACCATATTGCAGAACTTTTCCATGTGATCCGGGTCAGTCGCCCGTTGGGCATAAACATTGAACATGATAAAGCTATCGAAGCCGTTGCCCAAAGCGATCCGCTCCACGGATTTTAAGGTATTATCCAGATCATCCGGCTTGGCTGTAGAAGGATTGATTCCAATGCAGATCAGCGGTTTTTTTCCCCGGGTTCCAAGAATATACCGGTATTCAGAATAAAAGTTTGGAGCATAGAGCCACTTTTTTACATCATAATGATCATTGGGTGTATCTGCCGCTTCCAGTGCCTGCCGAAAAGTCACAAGCTCCAATTGCGCAGTGGTACCGTTTGGAATATGCATACTCTGTCTCCTCAAGCCCACAGGACGCGATCCACAGGGATATCGTGCTCCTCGGTATCCAAATGGTCCAGCAGCTGAAAATGATAGCACAGTGCCACTGTGGGGTGATTGGGTTCACATTCTAAAAAACGGTCATAGAAACCGCCGCCGTAACCGATTCGGTGTCCTTCCCGGTCAAAGGCAAGACCCGGCATCAGCACCAGTGCATCGGGGTCGTCCGCTACCGGTCCATCCGCAACCGGTTCGGGAATTCCTGCATAGCCGGCTGCAACATCGCTCAAATCCGAAAGAATAATAAAACGCATTTCATCCCCGTAAACCTTAGGCACAGCAACCGTTTTCCCGTCTTTGACAGCCTGTTCCAGCAGCGCCCAAGTGCGTACCTCTTGGTTATAGGGCAAATATCCGTAAACGGTTTTAGCTTTTCGGTATTCGTCGGTGTTTAAAAATTGCTGACAAAGATCTGCGCTAAGCTGGTCGATTTGATCCTCCGTCATAGCCTTTTTTGCCGCCTTGATCTGGTTACGAAGCTCTTTCTTATTCATCCGTTTTCTCCTTCCGGGGTTTGCGATAAATCTCAAACCAAAGCAAAATCGCCGCCTGCCCCGGAATGCCAAGAAGGAACAACCGCCAAAGCTTTGTCCAAAGCGCGGGGTCAATGAAGACCATCAGCGATGCAAACAGGCTTGCCAAGCCGCCCCACATAATAATGGAAATCAGTGCCCGATTCCAGCGAAAGTCCTTCCAAGCAGAGCGAAGACTCAGCATTACAATCGCGTTCGCAGGTAAAGCATACAGGAACGCGATCCAAGATTTGGGTATATCCAGCATAGATAAAACCACAAAAATAAGCAGTGCAACAAACCAAACCAAAGTAGACGAAAGCAGCAAAATGATGGTCTTGTTCGCTTTGCGCTTTAATGTCTTTTCTACAGCCGCCTCCATAACACGCTCGACGCGTCCCAAATGATCGGGTAATGCGTTTGGATCCTGCAAAAGGTCATTCACTGACACATCAAAAAGCTCCGCCAGTTGAGTCAGAGTCAATACATCCGGGACAGATTCTCCCCGCTCCCACTTTGAAACAGCTTTATCAGAATAATTCAATTTTTCGGCAAGACGGGCCTGCGTTAAACCGCTTCTTTTCCGATAAGAAACGATGTTTGCCCCGATCTGTTTTCTCAGCTTCTCGTCTTCCATAATCGTCCTCCGATCCATAGCTGTGTATATTCTAACAGAAAACCGGCGCAAATGCAACAAAAACCGGACTTGTTCAAAAGTCCGGTTTTTGATTTAATTCTCGGATAACAGCATCTGCTGACAGTATTTAATAATTGCACCCCGGGTAACAATGCCGATGAAAGCATCTTTATCGTCCACCACCGGAACAAAATTCTGTGTGCTGGCCCGTTGTACAAGGTCATGCATATCTGCCGTGACCCGGACCGGTATGTGATTGCGCTTGCGTTCAATTTCCATGATCTTTCTGGACTCCGCTTGCCGCATATCCATATAGCACATATTTTTTAAAGACCACAGCAGATCACCCTCTGTAAGCGTTCCGCGATACTCCCCTCGCTTATTCAAAATAGGCAATGCGGTATACCCGGCAGATTCCATTTTTTCCAAGGCTTGGCGAATGGTAAAATCATCATATACAAAGGAACACATGGCCTTTGGGGTTAAGAAAAACAGGATATTATTCATAACAGCTCCTTTACCGGGGGGCTTTTTTGCTCCCAGTAACATTATAGCATAGAAAACAATAAAAAGTATGAAATTTTCCTGCAAACATCGGATTTCAACGCCAAAAAACCGAAACCTATTTTGTTTAGTTTGCACAAACATGATAAACGGCGTACAGATCATCTGTACGCCGTTTTATCAGTTATTCTTTAATTCTGTCAATACGCGGATATAGTCCTCTGCGATCCGCTCAGCCGTACCGGGAGCATAGTGGCTGGAATAGGCCTCGTAACAACGCAGCTTAAAGCCGATGGGTGCAGGAATATAATCGTTGGTAGCCATTGCCTGAGATACCACAAAGGTAGTGGAATAGGGGGATTTTTCGCGAATATCCACACCGTTATCGCCAAACATTTCAAAAGCGCCAAAGGTCATCGCTACATCACCAAAGGTAAGCACTGCCAACTGGACATCCCGGGTTTCGCCTTGCTTGGAATGGATGCAGATCGCTCTGGCTTCATAAGGACTAACAAACCCATACTCCTTCACCAAGGGATTTGCAAGCTTATAACTGCCTTCCACAAAGGCATCATAGACCTCTTCGGCTTGCGCCAATCGGTCCATATCGTTTTTGTTTGCCTTCGCAGTCAGCGTCCAGCGCCGCAGCTGCAGGTCGCCGGCTTGAGCGGGAATCATGGAAGGCTGTGCATCCAGCACATATTGACCCAGTTTCTGACCATAACCGATATAATCCAAGCCGTGATCAATGGGCTCATAGAGGGATCGAGGCACTTGGTCGCCGGCAGCGCCAAGAAAATATGCCACCAAGCAATCAGAATTGGCTTCAATATGCTCACGGGTGGGTCCGGGGAAGTCGGCAGAGATATTGGTGAGTTTGATGTTGCCGTTAAAGGTAGCATGTGCGCCCAAGTTCATCATCAAGACGGCCTTTTTCCCTTCCCGGTCAAAGCGGATCATCTGTACGATATCCTTCGCTTCATAAACCTGTCCCTTGATGGGAGCGGATTTAAAATCACCATATGCCGAACCGGCAAACGTACCGTTCTCCAGCAGGTAGTGGCGAACAAACACCAACCCCTTCGCATGGGTAGTACCGGCAGATACCACAGCTGCAGAGCGGTCCTTCATAGCAGCAACCGCCGCTTGAATCATACCCTTGGTATAAATCTCTTGAAAGGGAGTAATGTTATGCCGACCAAGGTGCTGACCGGGCGCAGAATGGGTATGTGTGGCTGCAATAATGATATTCTCCTTTGCAACACCGGTTGCCTCCACAACGCCTTCCACACCGGGATCGATAAAGGGAGAGGAAACCTGCTGCATATCCTCCGTGAACACCAACACTGTGCGATCGGCAGAGTCCGTGATGGCAATACAGGTGATATACAAATCATCCAATATGCCGGTAGAGATCCGCTTGGGATTTCCGCCACCGGAGATATATACTTCCATAGTAGGCGTGATCTTTTCCCGGCCAAAGCCAACTTTCAAAATATTATCCATATTATATTACCTCAGTAATTACCGCGCACAGGTCGCCCTGTGCGCGGCATATCATTCAAATTAGCCCTTCATTTCCTTCAGGGTAGCAATGTACTGATCTGCAATACTCTTAGCTGTATCCTGCTCAAAATGGGCAGTATATGCCTCATAACATTCCAGCTCAAAGCCCTTATCGGAAGGAATGTAGTCATGGCTACCCAGAGACAGTGTGCAGATAAAGGTCATATCATAGGGAGACTCCTGCCGAATATAGGCACCGGTCTGACTGAACATTTCAAAGGATGCAAAGATAAAGGACACATCGCCAATCGTCAGTGCGCCCAAGGGAATCTGCTGAGTGGGAGGCAGCTGGGAGCGGGTCACAATAGACCGGGCGTCATATACGCTGACAAAGCCGGCTTCCTTTGCCTTTTTATTGCTCACAGAGTAGCCATCCTTCAGGAAGATATCATAGATCGCCTTCGCTTCAATATAGCGGTCAACACCGTTATAATTGGTCTTACCGGTATGCTCCATAAGCTTAAGGTTAATATCGCCGGTATTGGCAGACTTCAAAGTCGGCAGTGCATCCACAACCAGCTTACCGACAGCTGCGCCATAAGCTCTGTGGTCAAGACCATGGTCCTCCGGGGCATACTTGGTTCTAGGCGTCTGGTCACCGGCAGGGCCGATAAAATAAGCGACCAAAACATCGGCATTCCCCTCAATATGCTCACGCAGCGGTCCGGGGAAATCGGTGGACAAGGTTGTGATACTGGTGCTGCTGAAATAAGTAGCATGGGCGCCCAAGTTCATCATCAAAATGGACTTCTTGCCCTCGCGGTTAAACTGCACCATCTGCAGCGTGCTGTCGCCTTCATAAGCGATTTTATCGATCATGTTTTCTACAAGGTTACCATAGCTGGAGCCGGCATAGGTGCCATCCTTCATCAGATAGTGGCGGGGGAACACATAGCCATCGGCCTTGATCTCGCCAATGGACATGGTTGCAGGTGCGCGATCCTCCATAGCCTTCTTGCAAGCAGAAGAAATGCCTGCAGTGTAGACCTTCTTGAATTCGGTACCGCCCTGCTTGGACTCAGACTGGCTGGGACCGGAGTGGTTGTGGGTTGCGCACAAAAGAATATTTTCCTGCGGAACGCCGGTGGCTTCGGAAGCTGCAGTAAGGATCGCAGTCTTATAAGTACCGCTGTTGGGTGTGCTCTGCAGATCGCTGGTGATCACCAGAACGGTCTTACCGGTGGCATCTGTGATAGCCACACAGGTGGTATAAATATAATCAATCACCGATGTGTGGATACGGTTGGGATCACCACCGCCGGACAGTGCAACAGGCTCTGAGGGAGTAATATTCTCGCGGCCAAAGCCAACTTGGAATGTAGCTGTTTCACCCTGACCGCCGGTGCTTTCGCCATTGCCGCCACCACAGGCGCACAGGCTGACGAGCATCAGAACAGCCAAAATCATAGATAAAATTTTCTTCATAGTCGTCGCTCCTTTATGTAACATTTCACATATAAATCTTAGCACACAGGTAAAATACCGTCAAGATTCACCCAAAGAGAACACTTATTACAATTCAAAACAGTATTTATGCTAAATCCGCACATTTAAGATTTTGCGCGTGTGTAGCTGTACCGACAACTCCTCAAAATCATTCGCAAGATAGCTTTTCTAACAATTCCAGCGCGGTATCTGCCAAAAGTTCACCGACACCCGCTTTGAATCTAGATGTCCGGGCCTCATAACCCTGCACCTCAAAGGCATCTTGTGTGGGATAATAGCCTTGACTGCCATTGGTCAAGCCCAGTGTGAACTGCGCCGGGAAATGTCCGCCTGCCCGAATCCGCTTGCCGATCTCGCAGAAGGGCTCACCGGGAATGCCGGCCACCGCAAAATCACCCACGCAGAAAGCACTGACACAAATATTTGGGGTCACCGCATTCTTACCCAAGCCTAAAAGGATTTCTGCTTCATAAAGTTTGGTAATATCCAGCATAACACCGGGGGCTTTTTTGCGCAGAACAAACTTTCCGCTTTTATAATCTTCCACCACTTGCCGGGACCGTTCCAGTTCTTCCTCAGTGGGGACCTTCAGCGGAATATCGATCCGCTTTTCCATGGCGCGAACCGGACCGGCGTTGATGGGTTCC
The DNA here is from genome assembly GCA_017398725.1 of Oscillospiraceae bacterium. Lineage (GTDB taxonomy): Bacteria > Bacillota > Clostridia > Oscillospirales > Oscillospiraceae > Faecousia. The sequence continues at coordinate 7,579 of JAFQFA010000023.1, forward strand.
GCCTTGGAGTACATAGAAAGAATCTTACCTGCGATACTGCGCCCCATATGCAGGGCATGCTCCCAGCAACGGGTATTCCAATCAGAAACCATCATTTGATTGCTTTGCACCAGATCACCGGCAGTACCATTACAATATATGCAGTCAGCGCCGGGAATCGCATCCTCCAGCACTTTACATACGGCACCGGGATAATCCGCAGAAATTGCAAATTGATCATCGATTTTCTTGACCACATCCGCATGGCATTGGAAATTGACCAGCACAATGTCACCGGCGCTCTCACGAGTGATTTTCAGCAGGCGGATGGTATCATCCGCTTCCGTCATGGGACACAGAATATCGGGATTGCCGACACCGGGGTTGGTGAGCACAGAGCCGTCCTTCATCCGAAAACGACGGACAAAGGTCATATCCGGCAGAACGTCGTTATTATAGTACATTTGTGCCGGATGCAGGTCATTTACAGCGGTGCGGGCTGCACGGGCTGCATAGTGCTTCAGACTATCGATATACGCTTCATCCTTCGGGAATAAGCCGTTATTCAAATTAGGTCCGGTATGGGTGTGGGTTGCAGCCACAAAGATATCCTTTGCCTCGCAGCCCAAACTATTCGCCACAAACTCCCGGATCGGGTCACAAATATACTGCGGAATACCGCAAACATCAAAATACATCAAGACAGCCAAGCCATCGTTTTCAAAGGCGACGCATCGTGCATACAAGGGGTCATGAATGATTTCAACCTGACGACGGTTAGGGTTGCCCTGCATAAAGCAGCCCAGAGACGGGGTAATATCACACTTACCGTAACCAATTTTTAAATCAGACATATGTGTATCGCTCCTTACATATTTACTGCAAATATTTTATCATAATTATTTAAGTTTTGTTATAGATTTTAGTAAATGATAGATAGTAATTTTTGATATTTCGAAGCATGCCCATTTTAATTCAGCAAAACAATGGAATATATTAAAAATTAGCTTTTTGATCGTGCCAATTACTAATCCCGCACACAGTATACAAACCATAGTGCAGCATGATCTAAGGCTGCTAGCAGAAGAAAACGCAAACAGCAGCATTTGCACAGCGATGTAAAAAGACCGGCGGTTTCAAAACCGCCGGCCTGCTTTTTCTTGATCTTCTTAAGTTGAATATTTAAGTAACAGAAAGTCGGTGGCGGAAATCCGCCACCGACTCAATAATTAGATTTTGTTAGCTACCGGAAATTACTTAACAGCAAATCTCTTCTTGCCAACAACTGCAAGCACAACACCGGCAGCGCTGAGAGTCATCAGGGCAACCAGCACAACAATGCTGCTGTTGTCACCGGTCTCAGGATTGGTAGCAATGCCAACCTCGTACTGGCAAGTGTCGCAGAAGCCATCCTTGTCGGCATCCTTATGCTTAGCGACGTTGGCCTTATCGTTGCAACCACACTCGTTCCAGTGGTTCTTGCTGTCGGACTTCCACTCAGTACCATAGTTATGAGTATGGCCCAGCTCAGGAGTGATCATGTAACCGCAGTCGGAGCACCGAACAGCCTCAGTCTCGGTCGGCTCTGCGCGGTCGGGAGTATGCTGAGCAATATTCGCAGCATCCTTCAGGCCGCATTCGCAGGTGTTCGCATGGCCATCTTCGCCCTTGTAGCCGTACTGCTTGCTAAAGTCATGAGCGGGGGTTGCACCGGTCAGGGCAGGCAGAGTGGTCTCGCCCTTATTCTCGTCGAAGTAGGTTTCGCACTTGTCGCAGAAGTAGTGAGCAGCAACGGGAGCCTTCAGCTCGGTGGGGGTGTGGACCTCGGGCTGAGCAGCGATCTTAGTACCGTAGTTATGAGCGGCAGCGATCTTACCAGCGCCGGTCTTCCATGCGTCCAGATCGGCAATGTGGTTCTTTGCAGCAGCATCCTCAAAGGCACCGCAAGAGCAAGTGTAGTATGCCTTGACACCGTCAGTGGTGCAGGTAGCGGGAACCTTAGCAACAGGAGTCAGGGTATGCTCAGGGGTTGCACCGGTCAGGGCAGGCAAAGTGGTCTCAACCTTATTCTCGTCGAAGTAGGTTTCGCACTTGTCGCAGAAATAGTGAGCAGCAACGGGAGCCTTCAGCTCGGTGGGGGTGTGGACCTCGGGCTGAGCAGCGATCTTAGTACCGTAGTTATGAGCGGCAGCGATCTTGCCAGCGCCGGTCTTCCATGCTTCCAGAGTGATCTCGGTGGTGCAAGCAGCATCGCTGTAGAGCTTGGTGCAGGAGCAGGTGTAGTAATCCTTCCAGCCGTCAGTGGTGCAGGTAGCAGCCTGACCAGTAGTCAGAGTACCGGAGCAAACATGCGCAGCAGGTCTGGTAACAGTAACCTTAGCGGTGTAGTATGTCGGAACTTCATAGAAGCCGAAGTCCGTAGGGCACAAGAAAGTGTTAGTGAAACGAACAGTATAAGTACCAGCAGGAGTGTCAGCAGCAACACTATAGGTGGCTTTCAAAACCTTTGCGCCACTGGTAACAACAGCGGGAGCGGAAAAAGTAGCATCAGACCAAGATACCTTACCGGAAGCGACATCAGCATAGTTCATGCCGGTGAAATTCATCACATCGGAAGCAATACCGGTCAAGGTCAGTTTGCCGGTGCCTTCCGTTTCAGCGGTGTCCCAAGTGCCTGTGAAGCCGTAAATATCCATAGCATCGACACCAACAACGGTAACCGTAACGGTACCGGCGTTCGTTCCATCAAGATCGACTGCTGCATCCACGGCATCCAGCTTCTCATAGAAATTGTCAGCAGCAAATGCGTTCATGCTGAGCATTGCAAGAAGCATACCCAACACCAGCGCCAAAGAAATTCTTCTAGCACATTTTGTTCTCATATTACTCATCCTCTTCATGAATATTTATTTGATTGCATTATTAGATGCAGTAAAATACAATCTTACCACGCCAGTGCTTTGTAGGCAGGGTGAGATGTTAACAGCAAGCTCTTTGCAATAGCCAGCATATCTGCCATAGTAACACCATTACCGTCCACATCCGCAGCAACAGCTTCTTCAGCTGTCAGCGGCGCATATGCGGGATGGGTTGTGAGCAACAGGCTTTTTGCGACAGCCAACTGGTCCAGCATAGTAACAGTGCCATTGCCATCCTTGTCACCCTTAACTGCGAGGAGAACCTCAGTTACATCTTCAGGTGCTTCGAAGGAGTATGTCCCGTCGCTATTAGCCGTTGCGGTGATCGCAACATACTTTTCACCGTCAAAATAGGCAGCCTTGCAGGGCAGTTCATTTTTAACAGTAACGATCTGGCCTTCAGTCTCAACGTTCTCAACCTTTTCGGTTGCGCCGCTGACTTTAACGCCTGCAGAGGGTTCCAAAGCGCCCAACAGGTGGTCGAACTCGACACCTTCCTCACCATCTTCGATCAGCTCGTAGTAGGCGGGTGCGTTGGTCTGCGCGCCAACAGCTAAGGCCGTAACGCCCAGAGACATGATCATTGCTGCAGCAAGCAGCAGGCTCATAAGTTTTTTCATTCATGCTCCTCCAAACTGTTTATTTGCGTTTTTGCATTTTAGAGATATACGCATATAGAGTTTTACTTAATAAGTATAACATAATCTGTCTATAAATCAAGCAAAACTTTTTATAATATTTAGTATATTTTTTTCAAAATCTTTGTTTTTTCCCGATTTCCACTTTAATGCATATTCTCCGGTGCATCCGGGGAGGAAATTTGGTCAAACATGGCGTTTTCTTCCCCGTCGACCACCGGCTCCCCTTCCATGCAATTGCGGAATTGCTTTCCGCTCATCGTTTCATGCTCCATCAGGAAATCAACCACCTGCTGCAGCTTTTCCCGATCTTGCTCAAGAATATCTTTGCACTGATCGTACGCCCGGTCGATGAGCAATTTTACCTCATCATCGATGGTAGCCGCCACTTTCTCAGAATAACTCTTTGTGCTTTGATAATCTCTGCCGATAAACAGTTCATCGCCGCCGGTATAGGAAACAGTTCCCAATTTCTCACACATACCGTAGCGAGAAATCATGTCCCGCGCCAGTTTCGTGGCACGGTCAATATCAGAGGAGGCACCGGTAGAAATATCATTCAGAAACAGCGCCTCCGCCACCCGTCCGCCCAACAGGCCCACGATCCGCTCATACATTTCATTACGGGTCAGGTGGGTGCTGTCCTGCGTAGGACGCGTCCATGTCAGGCCGTTTGCATCCCCTCTGGGAATGATAGAGATCTGGTGCACCGGATCATGGGTAGGCAAGCTGTACATCGCCACGGCATGACCGGCCTCGTGAACAGCGGTAAGGTAGAGATCCTTCCGCAGGGTGACGCGGCTGCGTTTCTCCGGACCTGCCAGAATTTTCATCATTGCATCGTTGACATCGCGCATACTGAAGGCAGTCCGGTCATCCCGGGCAGCCATAATGGCCGCTTCATTTAAAAGGTTACTTAGATCCGCACCGGTAAAGCCGGCAGTAGCCAGCGCAATGGTTTTCAAATCCACGGATTCATCCAGACTCTTATTCTTCGCATGGACTTTCAGAATCTGCTCGCGCCCCTTGGCATCCGGGCGACCCACACGGATCTGGCGATCGAAACGACCGGGACGGAGCAGGGCCGGGTCGAGAATGTCCACCCGGTTTGTAGCAGCCAACACGATCACGCCGTCGGTATGGCTAAAGCCATCCATCTCCACCAGCAGTTGATTCAGGGTTTGCTCCCGTTCGTCATGACCGCCGCCTAAGCCGGAGCCGCGCTTACGGCCCACAGCATCGATTTCATCAATGAACACAATGGACGGTGCCATTTTTCTTGCCTGATCAAACAGATCTCGAACACGGCTTGCACCCACGCCCACATACATCTCCATAAAATCAGAGCCGGAAATGGACAAAAACTGCACATCCGCCTCCCCTGCCACCGCACGGGCCAGCAAGGTCTTGCCGGTGCCGGGAGGGCCGGAGAGCAGAATACCGTGAGGAATACGGGCGCCGATCTTGGTGAATTTTTCCGGATTCCGGAGAAAATCCACCACCTCCTGCAATTCCTCTTTTTCTTCGTCCACGCCCTGCACATCCGCAAAGGTCACCTTTTTATTAGCGGGCAGGCCGTTGATCGTTCGCGCTTTTCCAAAATTATTCATTGGATTGTTGCTGTTGGCCCGTCCTGCTAAAATCATCCACAAAATCAGCAGAACACCGCCCGCGATAATGATGGGCAACACATAAGCGTAGGGCGATGTTTTTGCCTGCGGAACAAAATGGTAGCTGGTCAAAACGCCGGACTGGCTCTGGGCCATGATGGTTTCAGACATTTCCCGGCGGAATTGCTCGGCATCCCCCAGCTGGGCAACGATCTTTGTCTTCCCTTTATAAGCGGAGCGCAGATGCATTTGTATCTTTGTGCCCTCTACCGTAAAGCTTTCCACCTGTTCCTGACGAAACAGCGACACCACTTCAGAATAAGTAAGTCCATCTGTCCCATCGCCAAATAATCCCAACGCCCAGCTAAAGACCAGTGCCAAGATTACAATATATATAATAGGTGCAATCGTTTTGCGCTTGTTCAAATCCGTATCTCCTTAAGGTGTCTTTATTGATATGCTTCCGGCTTCAAAATGCCCACGAAAGGCAAATTGCGGTAGTGTTCGTTAAAGTCCAGACCGTAACCCACAACAAATTCATTGGGAATCACAAACCCGGTATAGTCCGGTTTTACGGTAACTGCAGGGTTGCGCCGCTCCGGCTTATCCAGCAAGGTGCATATTTTCAAAGAAGCAGGCTCCTTGGAAAGAAGATGCTTATAGGTAAACTCCAAGGAATTGCCGGTATCAAAAATATCCTCCAGAATCACCACATGCCGCCCCTTCAAGTCAGCGGAAACATCCTTGCGGACACACATATTGCCGGTAGTGGTGGAGCCCTGATAAGAGGATATCCACATAAAATCAATCTGGCAAGGCACAGTCACGCGCTTGACAAAATCGCCAAAGAACATGACAACGCCCTTCAAAACGCCCACAAACACCGGGTCCTTACCTTCATATTCCCGAGAAATCTGCCCGGCAAGCTCCATAACTTTCTGCTGAATCTGGGCTTCCGAAAGAAGCACTTCTTTGATCTGATGCATCGCTAGTCATTCCTCCATCTATATCTTTTCGAAAGAAATCTCTACTGCCGGAAATGTATCGGCAATACGATCCAGATTGGGACCTACGCCGTAAACTCCGAGCACACCCCGTTCGTCCGCAATGACAGGAATGTTTGCGCGGTCTGCCGCGGGGATTTTTTTGTCGATAAACAGTTTTTTCAGTGTCTTCGTGCCGCCGGGCAATCGAATGGTATCTCCCGGTTCTCTCCCCCGCAAGCAAAGCGTTCCCTGCGGGCATACTGCAAAACAGTGGGGTTCTTTAGATAACTGATGTGCTTCTGCTGCCCGCACCACAATGCCCGCATGGGAAACCTCCACAGCGCAAGGCACCGTCAATGCCTGCTTCGTCAGTTCTTGCGGTTCCGTTGCCACTGCAAGCCGGTCATAGCGACGGGCAACCCGGACACCGCCGGGCAAATCCGCGGAAGCGGAAGGCTTCTGGGAAAAAATTAAACTTTCCACGGAGGAAATATGGCTCTGTTCCGGTTCCGGAACACCGTTTTCACGCAAGAAAGACACGATCCATCGGGTTCTTACAGGATCCGGTAACCGCCGCAAATCTTCCACCGTGGGATCTTGTAACTCTGCCATAGACGACAGAAGCTGCTCATCCAGCCGCAAGCGCAATGCCGTCTTGGAAAGATTCTGAACAATACCGGGATTTTCCTCCTTTAGAAGAGGCATCACGCGATGGCGTAAGCGATTGCGCAGAAAATCGTCTTTTGCGTTGGAGCTATCTTCTCGCCACGACAAATGGTATTCATTTAAGAACGCCAGTACCTCTTGCCGGGTGACCGTCAGCATCGGCCGAATCACTTTTCCCCGGATCGGCATAATTCCGCCAAGACCCCTAAGTCCGGTCCCTCGAACCAAGTGCATCAGCACCGTTTCCGCATTATCATCGGCGGTGTGTGCAGTGGCGATTTTGCCGGAAAGACTCTCCAAAAAGCTATATCTGGCATTTCGCGCCGCGGCTTCCAATCCTTTTTTACCGGCAACCACACGCCCCTGCCCCATATGCAAAGAAATATCCAGCCGATCGCAAAGCTGCTGCACAAAGGCTGCATCTGCGTCGGATTCTTCTCCCCGCAGACCATGATTAAAATGGGCAGCTTCCAGTGTAATACCCAGTTTCGGGGCGAGCAAATACATTGCAAACAAAAGTGCCACAGAATCCGCGCCGCCGGAAACCGCACAAACAACACGATCTCCATGGGAAAACATATTTTCGCTGCGCGCAAAGGAAAGAAGCTTATTCAGCATGCTTCCACTCCCGGTCTGTAAAAGTTTGGTACTGGGGAATCCATTGCAGTTTTACTGTGCCGATCTCACCGTGACGGTTCTTGGACACGATACATTCCGCAACACCCTTATCCTCAGAGTTGGGGTTATAATATTCGTCACGGTACAAGAACAGAACTTCATCCGCATCCTGCTCAATAGCGCCGGATTCACGCAGATCGGAAAGCATCGGACGCTTGTCCGTACGACCCTCCGGACCACGAGACAACTGACTCAGGCAAACCACCGGGACATTCAGTTCTTTCGCCATGATCTTCAGACTTCTGGAAATATCGCTAACCACATTCACGCGGCTGTCGCCACCCTTGCCATAGCCGGAGCCGTTCATCAGCTGCAAATAGTCCACGATGACCAATCCAAGATTTTCAACACGGCGGCATTTTGCATTCATTTCCGCCACGGTAATGGCCGCATTATCGTCCACACGGATGTCCGTTTGGCTCAGCGCCGCAGACGCCATACAAAGCTTACTCCACTCGTCCTCGCTGAGCTTGCCGGTTGCCATTTTCTGGCTGTCCACAAAGCTTTCAATGGCCAAAAGGCGCATTGCAAGCTGCTCTCTTGACATTTCCAAAGAGAACATTGCAACGGTCTTATTGTACTTTTTCGCCACATTCAGGCACAGGTTCAAGGCAAACGCGGTTTTACCCATTGCCGGTCTGGCAGCCAAAAGAACCAGATCGGAACGGTTCAGACCGTTGATCTTCGCATCCAAATCCCGCATGCCGGTAGACAAGCCCGGGATGGCAGAATCCGACTGGCTCAATTCCGTCAGGTTATCGAACACTCTGTGCAGAGTCGTACCGATATGCTCCAAGGAATCTCCCCGTTCGCCTTTCCGAAGGGCATAGATCTTCTTTTCCGCACTTTCCAAAATCTCTGCCGGTGTACCCACCTGCTCCATAACCGTTTTGGAAATATCCGTTGCCGCATCCGCTAGGCCCCGCAGCATTGCCTTGTCCCGCACAATGCCGGCATAACGGACTGCATGGGCAGCTGTGGGGGTGATCTCCATCAATTGACGGATGTAATCCCGGGAGTTTTCCTGATCGTTTTCTTTGTAGTAGCCCAATTCCCGCATTTTATCCAGCACGGTAACAGGGTCAATGGTCTGGGAGAAATTGAACATGGTATAAATGGTTTCATAAATCTCCCGGTTCTGCCGCAGATAAAAATCCTCAGGCCGCACGATGCCAATCACATCCGTCAGACAACGGCTGTCAATCAGGATCGAACCCAGCACCGCCTGCTCAGCCTCCGTAGATTGGGGCAGCTGACGGGCCATCAATTCTTCATCCATGCGCGGTCTCCTTTCTTCAGCTTACTCTTGAAATCAAGCCTCTTCGATCTTCACGGTCAGCGGTGCGCTGATCTCGTAGCCCAGCTTACACTGGACTGTATAAGTCCCTACACTCTTAATGGGATCTGCAACGACGATCTTACGCTTATCCAATGCGATACCGGTCTTGGCTTTCAGAGCATCCGCAATTTCCTGATTTGTGATAGAGCCAAACAAACGTCCGGCACCGCCACCCTTGCCGGTTACTACCAGCACAGTATCCCGCAGCTGCTTGGAAATCTCCAAAGCCTCCGCCCGTTCCTTGGCTTCCTTTTCGGCTGCCGCTTTATCGTTCATCTTCTTAGTGTTCATAGCATCGGCAGTTGCTTCTACCGCCAGCTTCCGGGGCAGGAGGAAGTTTCTTGCATAGCCGTCGGAGATTTCCAACAGCTGACCCTTCTTGCCTTTTCCTTTCACATCCTGCAACAAAATAACTTTCATAATCGGTTCTCCTTACGATTCAAAATACTGATTGATCGATTCCAACAGCCGATCCAGCACCTCTTTCACTGTGGAATCAGGAATCTGCGCGCCTGCGGTTGCGGAATTGCCGCCGCCGCCCAAAGGCTCCAAAATCACCTGCACATTGGCTTTGCCGATTGAGCGGGCGGAAATAATCACACGATCTCCGTCCGGATACAACACAAAGGATGCAGAAATTCCGGAAATGTTCAAAAGTTCATCCGCCGCGGCGGCTGCCAAAGTCCGGGAGGTAGCGTTATTGAGCGCAGAAATGGCGATCTCCTGACCGTAAAGTCGGGCAGATTTAATGATTTGGTATTTTTCCATGGTGTCATGGAAGTCGTTCTGCAGAAGCTTTTTCGCCTCCACCGTATCGGCGCCCAGCTGCCTTAGATATGCCGCTGCCTCAAAGGTACGCTCACCGGTACGAACGTTAAAGCTCTTGGTGTCCAAGAAAATACCTGCCATCAGCGCCTTGGCTTCCTCCGGCAGCACGTCATCCCGCTCGACTGCATATTGCAGAATCTCTGTGACCAGTTCCGAAGCGGAGGAGGCATAGGGCTCATGAAGGTTCACCACCACCGGCGTGATATAATCCGCAGCTCTGCGATGGTGATCCACCACACAGACCCTAGAAATCGTCTCTAAGAGCGCTTTGCTCTCCACTTGATCCGGACGGTTGGTGTCAACAACAACCAGCGTGCTGCGATTATCGCAACGCAACAGCGCCTCTTGGGCAGAAATGAAAACGCCTTTATACTCCGGCACCTGCCGGATCTGGCCGATCAGCTCCTGCGAAACATTGTTATCCTGATCGATCACGATATAAGCGCTCTTCCCCTTTTTACGGCAAAGGCATACGATACCCACCGCTGCGCCAACTGCGTCCAGATCCGCATTTTTATGGCCCATCACGAACACTTCACTACTCTGACCGATCAGTTCCATCAGAGAGTTGGCCGTCACGCGGGAACGGACCTTGCTTCTATGCTCTGTTTCTTTGGTTCGACCTCCATAGAAATGGAAGTTCAAACGGTCTTTCACAACAGCCTGATCGCCGCCGCGGCTAAGGGCCATCTCAATCGCCAGTGCGGCAAACTCATACCCCTCTTCAAAGGTAGCCGCATCCACGCCCAAACCAAAAGAAATGGATGCCGCCACACCTGCCGGGCTGGTGATCTCATGGATCTGCTCCAGCAGGGAGAACTTATTCTCTACCGCCTGCTTTAAATCCCGTTTTTCCGTGATCAGCAGGAATCGATTCTTTTCCAGCCGGCGAAGCAGTCCGTGGTAATCCTCAGCCCATTTTAAGATGGCATCATTGATTTTTGCGTTCATGGCAGAAATCGCAGCTTCTGTCATGTTTCTTGTTAACTCGTCATAATTATCCACCAAAATAATGGACACCACCGGACGAGACCGGATATATTCATCCCGCACCTGATAAAGCTCCGTCAGATCTGCAAGATAAATCAAGCCCAAATACGTGGTATTGGGATCATCACCGCGGATCATACTTCCGTGGATCCGGTAACGGCGTCCCTGCAAAGTCACATCGTAAGGCGCTTCATGCTTACCAGCAGTAAGCCAATCGCTGTTGAATGCAGGCAGTGCCTCGCTGATGAGGCGGGTCTTCAGCCTGTCCTGCAGGCCGGTAATTTTAACAAATGCATCATCTGCATAGACGATGCCCCCATCAAACAACCGGATCAGCGCCGTGGGGAACGGTGCTTTTGCACCAGTGGTGCCGGCATAGGCATCTGTATATTTCTGCACAAAGGTATAAAGCTCCCGCTTTCGATACGTACGATAGATGATGTAGATCGCAAAGGAAACGCCTGTAATGATCAGTTCTGCTAAAGAAATCAGATAATGCCCCATAATAGCAGTCACTACCGTAAACAAGAACAGCAAAATAAAAACAACCCAAAAGTCTCCGTTTAATGCACGGCCAAGCTTCTTATTCAAAACAATACACCTCCTAAATGCAATGGTGATGTCGCTATGAGCCCATATTTTGTTCATTATAGCAAATTACAATAATATAAGCAACAGTTTTTTCCGGTTTCCTGCCGGGTTTTGTACCGCAGGTCGACATCTGTCGGGGAATAGAGAAAAATAAATGTGTACAACCTATCGAAAATGTGGTATACTAGGTAGGCAAGGCGGCAGACAGTAGGTCTGCGCAAGGATTCATTTAAACAGGTTTTGCGGGCGATTATGTCCTCCAAACGGCGAATCAGGGCTGTGCGGAGTACATTCGGCTGCCTGCTTTTTGCATGCTTCTTACTGGTTTTTTACCGAAAGAAGCGAATTTTGAAAGGAGTTTTGAATTGGCTGAAAAACTGAAGATTATCCCCTTGGGCGGATTAGACGAAATCGGCAAGAATATCACCGTTTTGGAATACGGTCGTGATATGATCGTCATCGATTGCGGCGTTGGTTTCCCGGACGAAGAAATGTACGGTGTGGATTTGGTAATTCCCGATTTTTCCTATCTGGTCCAGAACGAAAAAAAGCTGCGGGGCATGTTCATTACCCACGGGCACGAAGATCATATCGGATCTATCCCCTACTGCATGCAGCAAGTTAACTGCCCCATCCACGCAACCGCGATGACCTGCGGGCTTGTAAAGCTAAAGCTGGAAGAACATCGGATCGCGGATAAGGTAAAGCTGATCACCCACAAGCCCGGCGACGTGGTAAAAGCCGGTTGCTTCAGCGTAGAATTTATTCATGTAAACCACTCCATTGCCGATGCTGTAGCCTTTGCTATCCACACCCCTGTCGGCACTGTGGTTATGACCGGTGACTTCAAGATCGATCCCACCGCTAAGGACGGCATGCTGGATATGGCCCGTTTGGGTGAACTGGGCAATCAGGGTGTTCTGGCACTGATGTGCGACTCTACCAATGTGGAACGGCAGGGCTATACCCCCAGTGAAAACATTGTTGCAGAAGGTCTGGACCGGCAGTTTAAAAACTGCGATCAACGAATCATCGTTACCACCTTCGCCTCCAACATGCACCGCATTCAAGCCGTTCTGGCAACCGCCCACCGCTACGGCAGAAAAGTTGCCGTGTCCGGCCGGAGCATGGAAAATATGCTGAAGGTAGCACAGGAACTCGGCTATATCAAGGTGCCGGCCGGCACCATTGTGGATCTGGCTACCATCAAGAATCTCCCCAAAAACAAAATCGTGATCGTCTCAACCGGTTCGCAGGGTGAGAACATGTCCGCCCTGTACAGAATGGCATTTTCCACCCACAAGCAGGTGGATATTATGGGTGGAGACCGGATCATCATTTCCGCATCCGCGATCCCCGGCAACGAAAAAGCTGTGTCAAGAATCATTAACGAGCTTTACCGCAAAGGCGCTGAGGTGGTTTACGAAAAGAACGAAGGACTGCACGTTTCCGGTCACGCCTGTCAGGAAGAACTGAAGATCATCCACGCCTTGACAAAGCCCCGGTTCTTTATTCCGGTCCATGGCGAGCAGCGTCATCTGCAGATCCACGGCAAGTTAGCCACTTTAATGGGTACGCCTGCCAAAAATGTCTGCATTGCCGAACTTGGAAATGTAATTGAGCTATCCCGGAAAACTATGAAGGTATCCGGCACTGTACCTGCCGGCAAAGTCTTTGTAGACGGCACCGGCGTAGGCGATGTAGGCAGTGTTGTGCTACGGGATCGAAAGCATCTGGCCCAAGACGGCATGATCGTTGTATGCGTCAGCCTGTCTACCCAAGACGGCTCGCTGATTACCGGTCCGGACATTATCACCAGAGGCTTCATCTATGTAAAAGAATCGGAAGATCTGATGGAAGAACTGCGGGAGGTGGCGATGGAAGCCATTGATCGTTGCAGCAGAAAGCGGGTCCGGGATTGGGCAGCTATCAAATCTGCCATCAAGAACGATCTGAGCGGTTACCTTTACAAGACTACCAAACGCAACCCCATGATCCTGCCTGTGATCATGGAAATCTAATGCCAAAGGGCATACCCCATCCGGCGGTATGCCCTTTTTAACGAGGATATGCCATGAGATATTATTTTGCACCATTGGAAGGGCTTACCGACGCAATTTACCGGCGATTACATCACAAATTCTTTCCCGGTATTGATCGGTACTACACCCCCTTTATATCCCCTACCGCCCATCGGGTGCTGACCCCCAAGGAGCAACGGGAACTGCCCCCTGCAGATCAGCTGGATTATGTGTGCATCCCGCAGGTGCTAACCAAACATTCCGAGGATCTTCTATGGTTTGCCGAGCAATGTGCCGACCTCGGATATACGGAGATCAACTTAAACTTAGGCTGCCCCTCCGGCACAGTGACTGCCAAAGGAAAAGGCTCCGGCATGCTGAAAGATCCGGATGCTCTGGATCGTTTTCTGGATGAAGTGTTTTATCGCTGTCCCATAGCACTTTCCGTGAAGACCCGAATCGGCTTTGCCGAACCGGGAGAATTTGACCGCCTATTGCAGATATTTAACCAATACCCTATTTGCGAACTGATCATCCATCCTCGGGTGCGGGCGCAATTCTACAACGGACCGGTAGAAAAAACGGTATTTGAAAAAGCATTGGCAGACACCACAAATCCCCTTTGCTACAACGGAAATCTCTGCACAAAAGCAGATATTGAAGCAATCCGCAAGAGCTATCCCCAAGTGGAAAGTGTAATGCTTGGCAGAGCTTTGATTGCCGACCCCGGTTTGCTCACGGACGGCGGCAGCGACGCGCAGATACTGGAAGCTTTTCACGATGCACTTTTGGAGCAGTACATAGAAAATTTCGGCGGTGCAAGAAACGCCATGTTCCGTATGAAGGAAAACTGGCATCACATGCTGTGCAAATTCGAGAACGCAGATAAGCTGGGTAAGCAGCTGCGGAAAACAACCGACATTGCCGAATACCGCCATATTACCCGGGAAATATTCAACACCTTGCCTTTGCGCAAAGACATCCAGCCTGTTTGGTAAATTTTCCGTCTGCTTGCTTGCAAGAACCGGCATAATATGCTATGATTGACCAAAATCCACTTTCAGGAGGTACTTTATGTATTATATCGGCGTAGACCTTGGCTCTACCAACATCAAGGTAGCCCTTTATACGCAGGACATGAAGCTGGTAGACCGGCAGAGCTATCCTGTTAATTACACCCGCGAAAACGGCTTTGTAGAATTTGATGCGGACTGTTATTTCAAGAATCTGACAGATCTGATCGCTTCCATGATCCAAACCAACAAAATCCCTGCCGATCAGGTTTCCCAGATCACCCTCACCGGTCAGGCCGAATCTCTGGTCGTTGTGGACAAAAGCGGCAACACCTTGATGAACGCCATTTCTTGGATGGACGAGCGTAGCGTGGATGAGTGCACGACTTTGAGCGAACAGTTTGGCGCTGCCGAAATTGAAGCAGTGACCGGCCAGATGGCTGTTCTTCCCACTTGGCCCGCTACCAAGATCCTTTGGCTGAAGAACAACAAGCCCGAGGTATTCCAGAACGCCGGTACATATATGATGCTGAAGGATTTTGTGGTGTACAAGCTCACCGGCAACATGCTGGCAGATATGTCCATTGCGACCTTCACCTTCTATTTCGACATCTACGAAAAGAAATACTGGCAGAAAATGCTGGATGCCATCGGCATCTGCCCTGCGCAGCTCCCCGCCTTGGCAGAGCCCTGCACCGTGGCAGGTCAACTGACCGCCGCCTGTGCAGCTGCCACAGGTCTGTGCGAAAAGACCCGTGTGAATCTGGGCACGCTGGACCACTTCACCGGCATGATCGGCACCGGCAATGTGCAGTTGGGCGGCATGACCCTTTCTACCGGCACTGTTATGGCACTGACCACTATGTCCGCTGAGCCCGCCCCCCGGGATTCCGGCATTGCTATGCACTACGGCTTCCGCCCCGACACCCATATTATGCTGCCTGTTGCCGAATCCGGCGGTGTCTCCTTGGAGTGGTTCCGCCGCACCTGCATGGGCACCATCACTTACGACGAAATGAACGAAATGCTGTCTGCACGAAAACTGCCAAACAACCTGATCTTCCTGCCTTATCTGGTTGGCACCAACTCTCCGGAATTTGATGTAGACGCATCCGGTACATTCTTCGGTCTGCGGCAGGAAAACGATGTGTTCGATATGGCTTGCGCCGTTATGGAGGGTGTGGCCTTCATGCTCCGCAAAAACTGCGATCACATCCGTTCCAAGGGCACCGAGATCCGCCATATCATTGCCACCGGCGGCGGCTCCAAGAGCCCCATTTGGTGTCAGCTGCAAGCAGATATTACCGGTCTTCCCGTGGTAATTCCCGCCGAAAAAGAAGCCGCCTGCTTAGGCTGTGCCATCATCGGTGCTGTTACTGACGGCGTATTTGCAAGTTTTGAGGATGCCTCCGAAAAATGCATTTCCTTCACCAAGCGGTTTGAGCCTGTCAATCACGCTCTGTATGAAGCCAAGTATAAGAAGTTCTGCGCATTGTATGATGCCATGCTGCAAGTAACCAGAATGTAAAAAACGATCCCCCGGCGGTTTAACCGCCGGGGGGTATTTTTATCTTAGTCAAAGTGAAGCTCAGAAAGAACGATCTGCTTGTAGTTGACCTCCATGGGCCACTTGGCGCGGCCAGCTTCCACCTTTTGGGTGGTGTATTCGCTCAAATAGTAAGTGTTTGCGTAATACTCCCACTGGGGCTGGCTGTGGGCAAAGAACATAATGTGGTAACCGTAATCGGTTTTTACGATGCCGGTATTGCCGACCTCACGGCTTGCATCCATACACCAGTTCAGGAAAGGCTCTACAAAGTTTGTATCCTTGGTAATACCGGTGTACAAACCGCCGTTGGTATTAGAACCGCCGTCTTCAGACTTTTGGGTAGCCAGCGTAGCAAAGGATTCCTCCGTTGCTTCACCGTTTTTCCACTCGTTGTAAATGGCTTCTGCCTTCTTAAGGCAAGCTTCCCACTCCGCCTTGGAGTAAGTGACTTCCTTCGTTTCTTCGTTTGTGGTGCCACCTTCCGGGCAAACCAAAATATGGCGCACATTGACAATCGCGCCGCTATCCTTACCAATACCGTACTGATCGAACATATCCTTATTGGCGGTAAAGTAGTCCTCCAGCTGCTGTGCAGAGGGCGTAATATTGATATACTCAGCGCTGACATAATACATACGGCAATAAGCTTCATAATCTTTAATGGTGCAGCCTGCGCCAAAACGATCAGCGATCAGTGCATCGCCAGTCTCAAATCCCTCATCTTTAGCAAGCTCTTCCATACTTGCAGGCAGTTCCTGCAAACTCTTTTCCAAAGCTTCCGAAGGCACATATTCTTCTTCCATTGCCAAGGAATAGATACACTGATAATTGTACCAAGTTTCCAAGGCAGACTTCAGGAAAAACTGCTCCCAAGACAGTGTCTCATCTTCGTAGCTGGGCTGTTCCGCAAAAGGCTTTTCCAGATCGATACCCAGATAGCTGATATAATCCGCATTGGCATTGAGGTACTCCAAAACCTGCATTCTGTAGAACATCTGCAGCATGGTGTTGGTCAGCTTTACGCCGTTGACCTCTGCAACCGCTTTATCACCTGCACGGATCGCTTTTTGATCGCTGACGGTATAAGTCTCTTTTTTGAAGATATCATTCGCCTTGGGGCGCAGATCCACGCCAAAGGCAGTCAGCAAAACAATCGCCAGCGCCGCCAACACCACCAGACTAGCCAAAACACCGACGATCACTTGCCAAGCTTTGACCTTAGCCTTCGGCTTCGCTTCTGCCACCACCGCAGGAATCTCGTCGGACACTTGCTCAGCGGGTTCTTCCACCGGCGCTGTCTCTTCATCCGCAATGGTCTCTTCGGCAACAGCGGCCTCTTCAGCAGGCATTGCCACTTCCTCCTGCGTTTCCTCCATAGAAGTCTCTACAGTATCCTGCGCAGATTCCTGCTGCACAGACTCTTCACTCTGGCAGGCATTGCATGCAGGGCATACGGTCATGCCCTCTTCCAGCTCAGCTTCACAAAATTTACATTTCATTGGTTTCATCCCCTTTATATGCATAGACTTGTTGATTTTATCATGATTTACAGGAAAAATCAAGCAATTTGCGCATTGTTTACATTCCTTTCAAATCCGCAAGTGCCCCTTGCAAAAAAGCGAAAATAATGTTATTATTTATTATTGAGTTAGTATACATTAAGGAGCAGCTTTATGGGCAGCAAAACAAAGTTTATTCCCCAGAACGAACTGGATCACCAGCTCGATCTGTGCAATCATATCCATGCCTTTTGGCACGAACAGAATATCACCCCGCTGGCTTATGTGGAAACCTACGGCTGTCAGCAAAACGAGGCCGATTCCGAGCGAATCCGGGGTCTTTTAAGTCAATGCGGTTATGCCATGACCGATTGTGCCGAAGGCGCGGATGTGGTGGTGATGAACACTTGCGCCATACGGGAACACGCGGAGCAGCGTGTTTTCGGCAATTTGGGCGCACTGACCCACACCAAGCGCCGTCACCCTAGGCAAAAGATTTTTCTTTGCGGATGTATGGCAGGTCAAACCCATGTTGTAGAGCGGATCAAAAAAAGCTTTCCCCACGTTGACGGTGTATTTTCTACCCACCATCTATGGCGGTTTCCGGAAATTCTGAAGCGGGTGCTTTTTGTTGGCAAACGGATCTATTTTACCGAAGATGAAACCGGCTCTATTGCAGAAGGTCTTCCTCAACTGCGGGATAACGGTCTTAAAGCTTGGGTGTCTATTATGTACGGCTGCAACAATTTCTGCACTTACTGCATCGTTCCCTATGTTCGGGGACGGGAGCGCAGCCGGAAAAGTGAAGATATTTTACGGGAGTGCCGGGAGCTGATCGCCTCCGGTGTTCGGGAAATCACCCTACTGGGGCAAAATGTCAATTCCTACGGCAAGGATCTGGATGAAGGTCTGGACTTTTCCGATCTGCTTTCAAAAATCGCCGCCATTGAGGGAGATTTTTGGATTCGGTTTATGACCAGTCATCCCCGGGATGCAGGCAAAAAGCTTTTCGACACCATGGCTGCCCATCCCAAGATTGCAAAGCAGCTGCATCTACCCTTCCAATCCGGTTCTTCCCGGGTGCTGAAAGCCATGAACCGGCACTATGACCGGCCTCATTACCTTTCCCTGATCGATTACGCCAAAGAGGTTATGCCCTCGCTGGTGCTGACCAGTGATGTGATCGTCGGCTTCCCCGGAGAAACCGAGGAAGAATTCGAAGAAACCCTTTCATTGATCGAAACTGTCCGTTACGACGCGCTGTTTACATTTATTTTCTCCCCCCGGCAGGGAACCCCTGCCGCATCCATGGATGACCCCACCCCAAAGGAAGAAAAGAACCGGCGCTTTGACCGTCTGTGCGCCCTGCAAAACAGCATTTCCGAACAGATCCACGAAGCCTATGTAGGAAAGACTGTCCGCTGCTTGGTTGACGGCACAGACAAAGATCTGCTTACCGCCCGTACGGAAGGCGGACGGCTTGTCCGTTTCCCCGGCGACCCGGCATGGATCGGTCAGTTTATGGACATTAAGATCACCGGCTCCAACACTTGGAGTCTTACCGGAAATATAGAGTAAAGGATTGAATTATCATGGCTGCTGAACAGACAGAACTCACCCCTATGAAGCGGCAGTATAACCAAATCAAGGAGCGCAATCAGGACTGCATCCTGTTTTTCCGTTTGGGCGACTTTTACGAGATGTTTGACGAAGATGCCAAGTTGGCTGCCCGGGAACTGGATCTGACTCTAACAACCCGTGACCGGAACAAGCCTAAGGAAGCCCAAACCCCTATGTGCGGCGTTCCCTACCACTCTGTGGATTCCTACATTGCCCGGCTTGTTGCCAAGGGCTACAAGGTGGCTATTTGCGAGCAAATGGAAGATCCTTCCCAAGCCAAGGGCATTGTGGAACGGGATATCACCCGGATCGTAACACCGGGCACTGTAACAGAAAGCTGTATGCTGGACGAGGGCCGCAACAACTACATGGGCTGTCTTTATGGCGACGGGAATGTATTCGGTCTCGCCTTTTGCGATGTTTCTACCGGCGCGTTCTTTGTAACTACCAGCGCCGATGCCTCCGCTGCAGCCTCCGAGCTGGGACGGTTCTCTCCTTCTGAGGTAATTCGTGGTGGTACGGGCAGCAATGCCGATACCTTAGACGATGCGCTTTTCCACCGCCTCAGCTGCTGTGTAGATGAGGGAAAGCCGGAGCAGTTCGATTTTGACAACGCCCAGAATCTTTTGGAGAACCATTTCCACACCCCGCTGGCTCAGCTTGGTCTTACCGGGCACACTGCAGCTGTCATTGCCGCCGGCACATTGCTGGAGACTTTAAAGTTTGTGCAAAAGAATGAGCTGGAGCACATCCGTCAGCTCCAATACTACAGCACCGGCAAGTTCATGGAGCTGGACCTAGATGCACGGCGGAATCTGGAGCTGACAGAGACCCTGCGCTCCAAAGAAAAGAAGGGTACCCTTCTGTGGGTACTGGATAAGACCCAAACTTCCATGGGCAGCCGTATGCTCCGCAGTTGGCTGGAAAAGCCCCTTTTAGATGCCGCCGAGATCGGCCGCCGGCAATGCGCTGTGGAAGAATTGGTCAGTGCCACCGTTTGCCGCAGTGAACTGGTAGAAGCGCTGAAAGATGTGACCGATTTGGAACGGGTCATGTCCCGGATCGTTACCGGCAGTGTTAACTGCCGTGAGCTTTTGGGTCTTGCCCGCGGCCTGCGGGCCCTTCCGGTGGTAAAAGCCGGCTTGCAGCAACTGGAATCTGCCAGCCTGCAAAAGCTGGCACAGGCCATTGATCCTCTGAGCGATTGTGCCAGTCTGATTGAAAACACCATTGTCGACGATCCCCCGCTGACTGTTCGGGACGGTGGCATTATCCGCAAGGGTGCCAACCCCGAGGCAGATGCTTTGCGGGATATTATGGAAGGCGGCTCCGGTACCATCGCTGCCATTGAAGCTGCGGAAAAAGAACGCACCGGAATTCGCACCTTGAAAGTAGGATACAATCGGGTTTTCGGCTATTATATCGAGGTTTCCAAATCCTTTGTTTCTCAGGTTCCGGATCACTACATCCGCAAGCAGACCCTGACCAACTGTGAGCGCTATATTACCCAAGAATTGAAAGATCTGGAAAACCAAGTACTTACCGCAAAAGAGCGCCTCACTGCGCTGGAATATCAGATCTTTACCCAGCTGCGGGAGCATCTTGCACTGCAAGCCGGTCGGGTACAGACCTCTGCCGCCGCCGTCGCCACCGCCGACGCCCTTTGCTCGCTGGCTGTCGTTGCCGCAAAGCGGGGCTACTGCAAGCCGGAGATCACCTTGGATAACGAGATCTCCATTACAGACGGCAGACACCCGGTCGTGGAGCAAATGCTGCGTGATTCTCTGTTTGTTCCCAACGACACCCACTTGGGCTCTGCGGATAATCAGGTATCCATCATCACCGGTCCCAATATGGCCGGTAAATCCACCTACATGCGCCAAGTGGCGCTGATCGTTCTGATGGCCCAAATGGGTTCTTTCGTACCTGCCCGCAGCGCCCGGATCGGCATTGTGGATCGGGTATTTACCCGCATCGGCGCCAGCGACGATCTTGCCTCCGGGCAATCCACCTTTATGGTAGAGATGGCCGAAGTGGCGTCCATTCTGAAAAACGCTACCGCCAGAAGCTTGCTGATCCTCGATGAGATCGGCAGAGGCACTTCCACCTATGACGGCATGGCCATTGCCCGTTCCGTTCTGGAATACACCGCCAACCCAAGACATTTGGGCGCAAAGACCCTTTTTGCTACCCATTATCATGAATTGAGCAGCATAGAAGATGAACTGCCCAATGTAAAGAACTATAATATCGCTGTCAAAAAGCGGGGCGATAAAATGATCTTCCTGCGCAAGATCGTACCCGGCGCCACAGATGACAGCTATGGCATCGAGGTAGCTAAACTTGCAGGTCTGCCTAACACGGTATTAAACCGTGCCAGACAGATCCTTGCCGAGCTGGAAACACAGGATCGTCCTGTGGTCCATAAAGCGCAGGCGCAGGAAGCTGACGATCAGATCAGCATGATGGATCTGCGCTCCCAACAAGTTTGCGATGCCCTGCAAAGACTCAGTGTGGAAACCCTGACTCCCATCGAAGCCATGAACGAACTGTATAAGCTGAAACAAATGCTATGAAGAAACTGACCGTTACAATTCCTACTCGCCAAAAGGTATGGGGCTGTGTTTATCTGGCGCTACAACTTTTAGTGATCCCCACAGTGCTTGCAACCTGCAATCTGATTTTTGCATGGGGACTCTCCGACGCGGAGCTGAATTTTATTTTCTTCTGCATCAATTTTGCCTGCGTCGCTGTGATCTTCGGCCACTTTATATTGAGAAACGGTAAGATCGCACTAAAAGCGCCATTGCAGGTTCTGCTGACCGCGCTGGGTGCGTACTATGCCTATACTTTTCTGTCCGCAATGATCCATTACGCCATTGGTGCAATTTATCCTGAATTTTATAATGTGAACGATTCTTTCGTTTCCACCATGGTGACCGATGAATTTGCACTGATGTTTATCGGCACCGCTCTGCTGGTGCCGATCACCGAAGAAGTACTTTACAGAGGTTTGATCTTTGCAGGGCTGTATAACCGCAGCCGTATACTGGCTTACGCTATATCCACAGTAGCCTTTGCTGCTTTGCATGTTGTGGGCTATATTGGCCTGTACACGCCTTTACATCTTTTACTTTGTCTTTTAGAGTATATTCCTGCAGGTCTGTGTCTGGCTTGGGCGTATGCAATGTCCGACACGATCTGGACCCCGATTCTGATCCACACCGCGGTCAATACAATGGCCGTTTTGGCTATGAGGTGATTTCATGCCTAAAATTATACAACTGTCTTCCCATGTTGCCAATCTGATTGCTGCCGGTGAGGTGGTAGAACGACCTGCCAGCGTGGTAAAGGAACTGACCGAAAATGCCGTTGACGCCGGCGCCACGCAGGTAACTGTAGAGATCCGCGACGGCGGCATGACCTTTATCCGTGTAACCGATAACGGATGCGGCATGGCTTCGGAAGACGCAAGAACCGCATTTTTGCGGCATGCAACATCCAAACTGCGCACCGCTGATGATCTGGCTGCCATCCACACTATGGGCTTCCGCGGTGAAGCTTTGGCGGCAATCGCCTCTGTCAGCCGAATCGATCTGATCACCAAAACCGCTGATGATGCCATTGGCACCAGTTTGTCTCTGGAAGCCGGCAATATTACAGAGCAGTGTGAAGCCGGATGCCCCCAAGGCACCACCATCATCATCCGGGATCTATTCTTTAATACCCCCGCCAGAATGAAATTCATGAAGTCCGACTCCGTTGAAGGCAGCCGGGTAACCGCCGCAGTGCAACTGCAGGCCCTTGCCCACCCGGAAGTTTCCTTCCGTTTTTTACGGGACGGCAAAGAGATCCTGAACACACCCGGTAACGGCAACTTGGAAGCTACGGTCTACTGCGTTTACGGCCGCGAAAGCGGTGCTATGGTACCGGTGGATTCTGTATGGGAACAATATCATCTGACAGGATTTGCCTCTAAACCGTCAAATGCCCGCCCCAGCCGCAGTCTGCAAACATTCTTTGTAAACGGGCGGCCTGTCCATTCCAAGCTGCTGGTAGCCGCTTTTGAGGAAGCTTATCGCAATCAGCTGATGGTGGGCAAGTTCCCCTCCTGCGTTCTGCATCTGACTTTACCTGCAAACGCGGTGGATGTGAATGTACATCCGGCTAAAACTGAGGTAAAGTTTCTGAATGAAAAAGCTGTTTTTGACTGTGTACATTACGGGATTCTCGGGGCGCTGAACAAATCATCCGACCGCCCGGATGTCCGGTTTAAAGCAAGTAACAATGCCCCGGCAGCCGTGCAGCAGCCCCAGACCTCTGCGCCGAAGCCGCAGGCAAAACAGGAAAACTTCTTCCGCACCATGACTGCATCAGAATTTAAGACATTCTCTACGGCAGTAAAAGATATGCCCCAACCAAAGCCGATGGCCGCTGCTGCCACCGCCGCTGCCGTTGAGCGCATGGTGCTGCCTCCGCTCAGGGAGGAACGGCAGACCCCCGCGCCTTATACCCCCAGTGTTCCTGCACAGCAGGAAATACGCAACGAAGCCCCCTCCCTTCCGCCTTTGCCGGAACCTGCGTCGGAAGTTCAGCAACAGGAGCTACCCATGCCGGAAACGGAGTCTTGGCGTATGGTTGGTGAGCTTTATCGCAGCTATATTATCGTGGAACAAGGCGACGAAGCATACCTCATCGACAAGCACGCCGCCCACGAACGGATCCTCTTCGAAAAGCTGAAAGCAAATCAGGAAGCTATCAACAGCCAAACGCTTTTATCGCCCGTTTCCTGCCGTGTCAGTCCCGCAGAAGCTACTGCCCTTTTGACCAATCAACCGCTTCTGGAGGAACTTGGTTTCAAGATTGAAGAGTTTGGCGACAATACTGTATTGATCCGGCAAGTGCCTATGGATCTGTCTGCAGATTCTGCCGGCGATGCACTGGCGGCTTTGGCGGCTGATCTGACAAACGGTCGCCGGGAAAGTAAAACCACCGTACGAGACGAAATGCTCCACACAGTTGCCTGTAAAGCCGCCATTAAAGCCGGCTGGCAAACCACTGAGGCAGAGTTATTGGCCCTTGCTAAGCAAGTGATGGAGGACGAATCCCTGAAGCATTGTCCCCACGGCCGCCCCATCTGCATCAGTTTAAGCAAGAAGCATTTGGAAAAGGAATTCAAACGGAGTTGATGCCCTTTATGGACAATATCATATGCATCGCCGGTCCTACTGCCTCCGGAAAAACGGCGCTAGCCGTGGCGCTTGCCAAGGAGTTGGACGGCGAGGTGGTATCCTGCGACTCCATGCAGATCTACCGCCACATGGATATCGGCACAGCAAAGCCAACCACAGAGGAGATGCAAGGCATTCCGCATCACATGCTGGATGTTGCGGATCCCCAAGAAGAATTCTCTGTCAGCCGCTATTGCGAAATGGCCGATCCCATTATCAAAGATATTCTCAACCGTGGAAAAACCGCCATTATTGCCGGCGGCACAGGACTTTATATGGATTCACTTATCCGGGGCAATCGTTTTGCCCCCTGCCCTTCTACCGGCATGCGGGAAAAGCTGGAAGCGCAAGCAGATGCGCAAGGCATGCAGGCTATGCTGGATCTTCTGTACAGCATTGATCCGGAAGCTGCTTCCAAGCTGCATTTAGCGGACCGGAAGCGAATCCTACGGGCTTTGGAGGTGTTTTACGAAACAGGTAAGACCATGACTGCCCACAATTTAGAAACCCAAGCCTTACCTTCCCGATACCATCCTCTTTGGATTGGCTTGGAAGATGCAGACCGCAGCACACTCTACCACCGGATTGACCGGCGGGTGGAGCAAATGCTTCAAGACGGTTTGATTGATGAAATCAAAGCCTTGCTGGCCCGGGGCATCAGTGAAAAATGCACCGCTATGCAAGCCATCGGCTACAAAGAATTTTTGGATGCACTGGCCGGCCGTTGCTCTATAGAAGACGCCGTTTCCCACGTCCAGCAGGCATCCCGCCATTACGCCAAGCGGCAGCTGACATGGTTTCGCCGCAACAGCGCCATGCATTGGCTGACCCGAGAAGACGGCGATGGAATCCACGAAATTCTTGCGAAAGCACGACAGGTTCTTTGGGAAATCGACAATTGAATCATGATAAGATTTATGTATCCAATCATAAACCCAGAAAGAAGGAATACATATGTCTGATCAACTCACATTACAGGATGCCATCCTCAGCGAGGTGCGCCGGGACAAAGTTCCGGTGACCCTGTTTCTGATGAATGGCTTCCAGCTCCGGGGGACCATTACCGGCTATGACAGCTTTGTGGTGGTTCTGGTCACTGACGGCAAGCAGCAAATGATCTACAAGCATGCCATCTCTACCTTAGCCCCCATCCGACCTCTGAAAGCCGCATCTGGACCGGCATAAAGAACTGGGCGACGGAGCAATTGCTTCGTCGCTTCTTTTTTTGAGGAGAAAACTATGCCTATTGCCGAAAATGTTTCTGCTATTTACCAGCAGATCCGCAATGCCGCCGCAAGTGTCGGCAAAGATCCGGAAACCATCACCCTTTGCGCTGCAACAAAAATGAACACTGCCGAAAAGGTGCGTCAAGCCATTGCCGCCGGTATTACCTGCTGCGGTGAAAACCGCGTTCAGGAACTGACGGAAAAGCTGGCCCAAAATGCATACGATGGGGCAACTGTGCATTTTATCGGCCACCTGCAAACGAATAAGGTGCGCCAAGTGGTTGGCAAAGTTGATTTGATCCAAAGTGTGGATTCTGTACACCTGTTGGAAACGATCCACAAAGAAGCCGTCAGACAGGGATTGATTCAGAACATTCTGCTGGAAATCAACATTGCCGGTGAATCATCAAAATCCGGTTTTTCCATAGAGCAACTGTACAGCCTATTGCCCGAAATTGCCAATTACCCCCACATTCATGTTCTCGGATTGATGACCATCCCCCCAATTTGCCATAATTCGGGGGAAAATGACAAATTTTTTCAAGAAATGTACAACCTTTCTGTTGACATAACGGCAAAAAAATACGATAATGTAGAGGTAAGATTTTTATCCATGGGTATGTCTGATGATTTTGCTGATGCCATCCGCCTCGGTAGCAACATGGTACGCATCGGCACTGCGATCTTTGGCGCCCGGGATTACAGTAAATCCAATCAAAAATGATTTCAAACATACAGGAGGAAACAGACATATGAGCTTTTGGGACAATGTGAAGAAGTTTGCCCAACCCTATTCCGACGAGGAGTACGACGAATACGAAGACGAGCTTGACGAATACGAAGAAGAACCTCAGGAGGCTCCTGTTCGCAGACGCCGCCCCTCTCCCTTCTCCACTACCAAAGAAGATCAGGCTGAATACACCGCTCCTGCCAGCGCTCCCGCTACTCCCGTCAGCGGTTTTTCCGGTCAGGTCGTAAATATGAACTCCGGCAAGCAGGAGGTCGTTCTGTTCCACGCAAGAACCTTTGACGATGCAGCCCGCGCTGCTGACGAACTGCGCAGAAAGAAGGCCGTGATCCTGAACATGGAGAATGTGGACAAGGCCCTGACCCGTCGCGTCGTAGATTTCCTCTCCGGCAGTGTTTACGCACTGGATGGCAGTGTTAAAAAGATCGCCCAGTCCACCTATCTGTTCTGCCCCCATAACATGGATGTCGTGGGTGATCTGGAAAACATCCAGTCTGAGATTGAAAGCTACATCTAAGCTTTACACAGAAAGGAAATTATATGTTTACACCGCAGCAGATCGAACAAGTATCTTTCAGCCGTGCCACCTTTGGCGGCTATGATGTGCAGTCTGTTGACGAATTTCTGGAGCCACTGACTGAAGACTATATAACGCTCTACAAGGAGAACGCCCTGCTGAAAAGCAAGATGAAGACCCTTGTGACCAAGCTGGAAGAGTACCGTGAGAACGAAGCCAGCATGAAAGATGCCATCGTCAACGCACAAAAAACCTGTGATATGATGGTCAAGGAAGCAGAAGCTAAGTGCACGCAAATGCTTAATGATGCCAATGCTGCCGCCACCGAAAATGCCAAAAATGCAGATGCCATGATCGCCGCCGAAAATGCCCGCGTAGAGGAAGCAAAACGCGCTGCCACCGCCCGCATTGACGAGATCAAGGAACAGATTCGCAGCTGCCTGCAGGCTTTGGACCGGATCAAGGAAGCAAACCGCCCTGCCCCAAGCCAAGCCACCGCCGCTTTTGATTTCGACCGCAGCGAAACCGGCAGACGCACTTCTGCCGCTGATGATGTTGCCAGCGAGATCGAAGCCAACATTCAGGCACTGGTGGGCACCACCGAGGAACCCGCCCCCAAGGCAGAGCCCCGGCATCCTGCTTCCGAAACCACCACCAGCAAGTTTGCGAACCTGCAATTTGGCAGAAACTATGATCCCGATAATAAATAACGAAAAGCAATGACAAGGACAAGTGTATCGATAATCCCGATCCAGAGAGCTGCCGGTTGGTGCGAGGCAGTCAGGACCCGATGCATATCCCCTTGGAGCTGCGCACCGAACCTTTCTAGGTGTAGGCTGCGCCGGGCACGCCCGATACAGCGTACTTGAGCGCCGGGAAACCGGAACAAGAGTGGTACCGCAGAGGTTATTATGCACCTTTGTCTCTTGACGAGACAAAGGTGCATTTTATTATGTATTATTTACGGAGGTATTCCAATGGAATATAAGAACACGATCATCACCCCCAAGACGGACTTCCCCATGAAGGCCGGTCTTCCCGCTAGAGAGCCGGGCATGTTGGAGCGTTGGCAGGAACAGGATCTGTATGCTCTGATGTTGGAAAAGAATAAGGGTTTGCCCCCCTTTATTCTCCACGATGGCCCTCCCTTCTCTAACGGCTACATCCATATGGGTCACGCCCTGAACAAAACCTTGAAGGATTTTATTGTTCGCAGCCATGCCATGATGGGGTATTACACCCCTTATGTCCCCGGCTGGGATAACCACGGTCTGCCCATTGAACGCGCCATTGAAAAATCCAAGAGCAAGCTTAACAAGGACATGACCGTTTCCGAGTTCCGCAAGGCTTGTGAAGATTTTGCTGAGGATTTCATTCAGAAGCAGATGGGCGGCTTCAAGCGCTTGGGTGTTGTAGGCGATTGGAAGAAGCCCTATCGCACCATGGACAAGCATTTTGAAGCACAGGAAGTCAAAGTCTTCGGTAGAATGTTTGACAAGGGCTATATCTACAAGGGTCTGAAGCCGGTAACTTGGTGTCCCTTCTGCGCCACCGCTGTGGCAGAGGCGGATATTGAATATCAGGATGATCCCTGCACCTCTGTATATGTAAAATTCCCCATGGCCGACGATCTGGGCAAGCTGGCTGGCTTTGATCTGAGTAAGACTTTCTTCGTGATCTGGACCACCACCATCTGGACCCTGCCCGGCAACATGGCGATCTGCCTACATCCCCGGGACAGCTATGTTCTGGTCAAGGCCGATAACGGCGAGACCTATATCATGGCGGAAGCCCTGATGGAAAAGACTATGAAGATGGGTGGCTTTGAAAACTATGAGGTTTTGGCCACCTACCCCGGCGCTTTCTTCGAAAACATGCTGGCTAAGCACCCCTTCCTTGATAAGACCTCCCGTCTTGTCTGGGCTGAGTATGTAACCATGGATTCCGGTACCGGCTGTGTCCACACGGCCCCCGGCTTTGGTGCTGACGACTACCAGACCTGCATGCGTTACGGTATGGAACTGGTGGTTCCTGTGGACGACTACGGCCGTCATACCGACTACGCAGGTAAATACGCAGGCTTAAAGACCGAGGACTCCAACCCCATCATTCTGGCTGATATGAAGGAAACCGGCGCGCTGTTCGCTTCCGAAGAGATCGTCCACTCCTATCCCCACCATGACCGTTGCAAGAAGCCTGTTATCTTCCGTGCTACCCCCCAGTGGTTCTGCTCTGTAGAATCTTTTAAAGATCAGGCTGTTACCGCCATTGAAAATGTGCAGTGGTTCCCTGCTTGGGGCGGTGACCGGATGGTAAGCATGATCCGCGAGCGTGCCGACTGGTGTATCTCCCGTCAGCGCCGTTGGGGTCTGCCTATCCCCGTGTTCTACTGTGAAGACTGCGGCAAGCCCGTTTCCACCCCCGAATCCATTGAAAAGCTTTCCAAGTTGTTTGACGAGCATGGCTCTAACATCTGGTTTGAGAAGGAAGCAATGGAGTTGGCCCCCGAAGGCTTTACCTGCCCCCACTGCGGCGGCAAGCATTTCACTAAGGAGACTGACACACTGGACTGCTGGTTTGACTCCGGTTCTACCCACTTTGCTTCCCTGATGAAGGACACCCCCGCGCTGTGGCCGGCGGATGTGTATCTGGAAGGTGCCGACCAGTACCGTGGTTGGTTCCAGTCCAGTCTGCTGACCTCTGTTGGCGCACTGGATCAGGGCGCACCCTTTAAGCAAGTACTGACCCACGGCTGGGTTGTGGACGGTCAGGGTCGCGCTATGCACAAGAGTTTGGGCAACGGTGTCGATCCCGCCGACTTGATCAAGGACTTTGGTGCGGACATCGTCCGCCTTTGGGCCGCATCCTCCGATTACCATGTGGATGTTCGCTGCTCTAAGGATATCTTTAAGCAGATCGCCCAGAATTATCTGAAGTTCCGTAACACCGCCCGTTACTGTCTGGGTAACCTGAATGACTTTGATCCCAACAATCTGGTTCCCGCTGACCAGCTGGAAGAGCTGGACAAGTGGGCACTGACCAAGTTGGGCGAACTGGTTGCTACCGTTCGCAAGGCCTATGAGAATTACGAGTTCCATGTAATTTCTCATGCCATCAATGATTTCTGCGTTGTGGAACTCAGTTCCTTCTATCTGGACATTCTGAAGGATCGGCTGTACTGTGAGGAAAAGGACGGTCTGCGCCGCCGCTCTGCACAAACCGCTCTGTTCCTGATTCTGGATGCTATGACCACTCTGCTCGCCCCCATTCTTGCCTTTACCTGTGATGAGATCTGGCAGGCTATGCCCCATAGAAGCACCGATGATGTGCGCAATGTGCTGTTGAACCGGATGCCTGAAGACTTCTGCGCATATTCGCTGGACGTCGAAACCATGGCAAAGTGGGATACTGTTATGAAGCTCCGTCAGGATGTAAACGGCGTTCTGGAAATTGCCCGTGCTGATAAGCGGATCGGTAAGGCATTGGAGGCCCATGTGTGCCTACAGACCGATGATGAAGCGCTGAAAGCAGCATGCGAGGGTCTTAACCTGAGTGAAATCTTCATCGTTTCCTCCTGTGCATGGGAAGCTCCTGCTGAGGGTGCTACCGTTGGTGCCGGCAGCAATCTGCCCCAGCTGACCATCGGTGTCACCGAAGCACGGGGTGAGAAATGTCCCCGTTGCTGGATGCATTCTACCAACGCAAATTCCGAGGGTCTTTGCCCTCGCTGCGCTGCAGTCGTTTCCAAACTGGATGTTGAAATCTAATCTCCATCATTTTCGGGCTGATGCAAAATGCATCAGCCCGATTTTTTCTTTCCCTGAATTTATCATTATCCCTTTACCCATGGGAATAATTATGATACACTAAGTTTAATCATTTTTTAGGAGTTTGCCATGAAACGAATAAAACAAACAAATATATCGTGGCTATATCCGGCGATTGCTTTTATTTTGCCGGTTATTGGGATGTGTATCATGATGGCCGTTCGGGGGTTTATCCCGTTCGGATCTGTCTCTATGCTCTATTCCGACATGTATCATCAATATTACCCATTCTTCGTCGCTTTCCGCAAGGCTCTGCTTAGTGGCGAGAGCCTGCTTTATAGTTGGGATGTGGGTATGGGCATGGACTATCTTGGGCTGATTTCCTATTACCTCGCTTCTCCGTTAAATCTTCTGAGTGTTCTGATCCCGGAAGGTTGGACCTTAGAATATTTCTCCCTGTTAATGCCAATCAAACTAGGCTTTGCCAGCCTATTCTTCGCCATTTTGCTGCGGAAGCTATATGGCCAGAGTACGATTGCGCTCCCCTTGTTCGGCTGCTTCTATGCGCTATGTGCATGGACAATGGGTTACCAGTGGAATATTATGTGGCTGGACACCTTTGCCCTACTGCCGCTGGTTGTATTGGGTGTTTTTTCTCTCTTAAAAGAGAAAAAAGTGTTTCTATATACCGTTACTCTGTTCCTCTCTGTTTTCTCCAATTATTATATTGGCCTTTTCACATGTATTTTTGTGGCATTGATTTTCTTTTGCTACCAAATCTGCCGTTGGGAAAGCTTTGAGAAATTTTTCCGCGATCTGGGCAGAATTGCGCTGTTCTCTATTCTTGCCATCGGTATGACTGCAATTATGGAACTTCCTGCCTTTGCCGCATTGCAAACTACACAATCCAGTGTAAATAAATTCCCCACCGGTTTTAAGCTAAATATCGCAGACCAGAACACTTGGAAAGGCTTGCTTGATGCCATGCGGCAGGTTGCCGGCAATATGAATGGTGGCATCAAACCCACTTTCAAAGAGGGGTTACCCAACCTTTATTGCGGCTTGGTCGCCAATCTCTTGGCTGTCCTGTTTCTGACAAGCAAGCATGTCAAGCTTCGGGATAAGTTCTGCAGTATCGCCCTACTGATCTTCTTTAATCTTAGCTTCATTATCCGTCAGTTGGATTATATTTGGCATGGATTCCATTTCACCAATATGATCCCATACCGATTT
The DNA here is from genome assembly GCA_017398725.1 of Oscillospiraceae bacterium. GTDB lineage: Bacteria > Bacillota > Clostridia > Oscillospirales > Oscillospiraceae > Faecousia. Next base: position 39,226 of record JAFQFA010000023.1, read on the forward strand.
AGCTTTCTTTCCAGCTTTGTTCTCCTGTATATGGCATACAGGGCTTATTTGCTGCGAAAAACATTTAAACTTTGGCAATTGATTACCGCTATTACACTGTGCGTAGGTTTGGTTTTCTGCATAGAAAAGCCGGATGTAGCGTACTGGACCTATAACGGTGTATTCTTACTGCTATACTTTGTTGTTTTTCTGCTCCCGCACTTATCACTTGAGGGCAAACAAACGGAAGCCAATGTAACCGGTCCGTCTATCGACGAAGAACGCGTCGCAAGATATCAGATCAGCTCCATGCTTTTGGTCGGTGTCATGGTGCTGGAATTAAGCCTGAACATTCTCAATTTTGGAATCAACTTCACCGGAACAGTTGTGACGGATTACCCAAGAGGTACAGAGCATACTGCTGCGTTAATCCAAAGTATGAAAGACCGGGAAAAAGACAATCTGTTCTACAGAACAGAAACCACCCATTCCCAAACTTTGAATGACGGCGCACTAAATGGATATAACGGCATTTCCACCTTTACCAGCTCTGCCAATGTCCGGGTAACCAAGTTTATGGAGGCGTTGGGATACGGCGCAAAAAACACCTACAACCGCTATTGCTTTGAGGAAAGCTCACCGGTTGCAAATCTATTCCTAAATCTTAAGTATATGCTGGAACGGCAGGACCTTGTGGAAGAAAATAATTATTTTGAGGATGTAGCACAATCGGGAAAGGTTCATCTTTTGGAAAACAAAGCATATCTTCCGCTCGGTTTTATGGTAAAAAATCAGATTCTCAATTTAGATTTCTCCAATGCATCAAATAACGCTTTTCTATTCCAAAACCAACTTATCAAAACAGCAACCGGCATCTCCCGGGATGTATGGACATTTATGGCTGATGACGCGCTTTCCATTGACACAAAAGATGTAACAATCCGCTCCAGAACAAAGAGTGGACACTGTGCCTACACTGCCGATGAGAAAGTCAACGGAACACTGATCTACACCTATGCAGCAGATCGGGAAGGGCTTGTTTGTATCGACTTGGATCTATCTAAGAAAAACAGTTTTACCGTTTATAAAAATCAGGAAGAGCTATACAGCGAAAGCTACAGTATCCCACAAACCCTTTCTGTTGCTCAAGTTATCCCCGGCGATGTGATCGAGATCCATCTGACATGTAAAAAGGGAGAATCCGGCAATATTTCCATCCATGCCGGTGTGTTGGATGAACAGGCTTTTGCAGATGCATACAATTATCTGCAAAGTGCAACGCTGGATCTTACAAAATTCGAAAACACAAGAATCGAAGGAAACATCAACTGCACAGAATCCGGTGTGTTATACACCTCGATCCCGCAGGATGGAAACTGGACTGCAACTGTAGACGGCAAGAATGTGGAGCCGGTACTTGTGGGTGATGCCATGGTTGGCTTGACGCTGTCGGAAGGCCAACATAAAATCTGCTTCCAATATGAGAACAAAGCCTTTTCTCTTGGTTGGAAAATTAGTTTGGCATGTCTCATTATATTTACAGTATTGTATGTAGGGATATATGCAGATCCGCAAAAGAGAAGCAAAAGCAAATGACAAAAAACGGCTGCTGCAATTTACTTGCGGCAGCCGTTTCCTATTAAATAAAAAGAAAACCTCGTAGCCGAAGCTGCGAGGTTTTTGTGTTCGCGTTACCTATCTTCCCGGGCAGTCACCCGCCAAGTATTGTCGGCGTACATGAGCTTAACTTCTGTGTTCGGGATGGGAACAGGTGGACCCTCATGACA
>JAFQFA010000024.1 GCA_017398725.1 Oscillospiraceae bacterium
CGAACCGTCGACCTCCAGCGTGACAGGCTGGCGTGCTAACCGACTGCACCACCGGGCCAAATATGGTGGGAACAACAGGGCTCGAACCTGTGACCCCATGCTTGTAAGGCATGTGCTCTCCCAGCTGAGCTATGCTCCCCTCGTTCGCAAGGCGGTTGACCCCAGCGACGGGTATCATTATAACTAAGGAAGCATGGTTTGTCAAGCATTTTTTTCGTTTTTTTGATAAGAATTTTCTTTATCAAATAACCGTTATTTTCCCACCATTTATATGGGTTTTTTAAACCTTTTTCAGAATTTCCTCAATATCCTCCGGTGTGAAGGTATATGTGGTATCGCAAAATTGACATTCCACCGGAAACGCCTTACCTTCATCGGCGATCTGCTGCAGTTCTTTCTTGCCCAAACTGATCAGCGCGGCAGTGACCCGTTCCCGGTCACAATAGCATTTATAGGAAACTTCTGTAGTCTCCAAGAACAAAACGCCCAGATCTCCCATAACCTGCCCGAGAATATCCTCCGGCGTCAAGCCGGCATCCAGCATTGCTGTTACCGCACCGGCACGACGGATCCCTTCTTCCAGCTTGTCGATGGTCTCCTCGGGGGCACCGGGCAGAAGCTGGATCAGATAGCCACCGGCTACTTTCACACTTAAATCCCGGTCCACCAGCACACCCAAGGCACAGGCGGTGGGGATCTGCTCACTCTGCACAAAGTAGGCGGTGATATCATCGCCGATCTCACCGGACACCAGCGGGATCGAGCCCACATAAGGCTCTTTCATCTGCAGATCACGGATCACAGTCAAAGTGCCGTTCTTACCCACCGTGCTGCCCACATCCAGTTTACCGGGATGCTTTTCCACCAGCGGCACATTGGGCTCATAAACATAGCCCCGGACATTACCGGTAGGATCGGAAACGCAGACGATGGATCCGATGGGGCCGTCGCCTTTGAACTGCAAGGTCATGGACCCATTTTCCACCTTCTGCATATTGCCCATCATGGAAGCAGCTGTCAGCACACGTCCAAAGGCCGCTGTGGCATTGGGCGCTGTTTTATGGATCTGCGCACCCCGGCGCACGATTTCGGTGGAGCGGATTGCTACGACCTTCACAAAGCCATCCATGCTCATGCCGCGAACCAAATAGTCACTCATAGGATTTTTCCCTTTCTCGCTTTAAAATAAATACGCTGGTCGACACTGTTTGGTTCTTCCAGCCGCCGGTCGCCGTACACCCGGATGGATGTAAAGCCCGCTTCTTTCAAGAACGCCATCAGCTGCTGTTGGGAATAGGCATACTCCCGATGTTCCTCCCAGCTGCGGTGCCACCCATTTCCTTGCCTTTGGAACAGGTCCATGCCGTAGGTACAGATATTGGTGGTTTCATCAAATGTGCCTCGCCAAACGCAGTACACATCCTCATCCTCATCCAAAAACACCTGATTGTCCATAGCACGCAGCTTCTCGGGGGTATTTACATCGAAGATGAAGCATCCGCCGGGGTTCAGTGACCGGTAGATCTTGGCAATGGCACGGCGGCAATCCTCCGGGTCGGTAATATAGTCCAGACTATCCAGCGCGCATACCGCCAAATCCACTCCACGGGGCAGACAAAGCTTTTCTAACCGCTGGCAGGCAAAGGTTATAGGCAATCCCGCATCCATCGCCTTTTGGCTGGCTTGGCAAAGCATGTCCTCCGACATATCCACGCCGGTAACCTGTAAGCCCATCTGTGCCAGCAGCATTGCCACAGAGCCGGTACCGCAGGCAAGATCTACAGCCGTCCGGGGAGACAAGTTTTCTTGCTGCAGGATCTGCATATAAAAATCCACCACAGCGGCGTAATCCACATCCCAAGTCAGCCGGTCATAGCTGGAAGCCAAAGCATGGTAAGCATCCATAAAAGCACCTCACGCAAAAGCATCCCGGACAAGCATTTGTCCGGGATGCTGTATCAGCAAATCATCAGCGGTTGAAGATCTTGAAGATATCGTCGATCTCGCTGGTATCGGCGGTCTTACCGGTCTTTGCTTCGGGAGCCTGCTCCTTCTGCTCAAAGCCGGTGGCGATAACGGTGACCCGCATCTCATCCTGGAAAGTATCATCCCAAGTTGCACCGAAGATAATGTTTGCTTCGGGGTTGGCAGCTTCCTGCACGATACCCACAGCGGTCTCTACCTCGTCCAGAGTCAGCTCGGAAGAACCGGTCACATTGACCAGCACGCCGGTAGCGCCATTGATGGAGGTCTCCAGCAGGGGGCTGGAAACGGCAGTCAGAGCAGCCTGCTCAGCCTTCTCACGGCCGGAAGCGGTGCTGACACCCATGTGTGCCCGACCGGCATCCTTCATAACAGCGGAAACGTCAGCAAAGTCCAGATTGATGATCACATTGCTGGCATCGCCCACCAGTTCGGAAATGGAGGTAACAGCCTGCTTCAGCACATCGTCTGCGATGCCGAAAGCGTTGGCAAAGGTGATCTTCTGGTCAGTAACGTACTTCAGGCGATCATTGGGAATAATGATCAGGGAGTCGACCTTTTCACCCAGAGCGGCAATGCCTTCCTCAGCCTGACGCATACGATTGGCACCCTCAAACTTGAAGGGCTTCGTCACGACGCCAACAGTCAGGATGCCTGCCTCATGGGCAAGATCCGCCACGATGGGAGCAGCGCCGGTGCCGGTACCACCGCCCATACCGGCAGTGATGAACACCATATCAGCGCCTTCCAGAACCTTGGCGATCTGAGCGCGGGACTCTTCAGCAGACTTCTGGCCGATTTCCGGCTTGGAACCGGCACCCATGCCATTGGTCAGCTTTTCACCGATCTGGACCTTATTCTTACAAACGGACTTATTCAGATCCTGCTTGTCGGTATTGATGACGACAAATTCCACGCCGTCGACACCCGCACCGATCATGCGGTTGATAACATTATTACCGGCGCCACCCACGCCAATTACCTTAATTTTAACAACGCGTTCCATTTCAGACATTTCTCTTCCTCCTATGTATCGTGCAGGACCGCAAGGCGTATCCTGCCAAATTTACAATGCTTCTTGTATATTCTACCCCGAAAAACGGATTTGGTCAATAGAAATTCTTGTTTTTTCGGGAAAAAATTAACGGTTTTTCCGACCTTACGCCGACGGTGTATAAATCACTTCATTTTTCCCGCTTCCGGTATCTACAGTAAAACTGATATCCAGCACACCCTTTTGGTAATCACCCATCTGGGAAACAGCAGATTTCATAGAGGCGATCTTAAACGCCAGATCTGTGGAATCTCCCAAAAGTACCTGAAAACGAGTGCCGTACCAAAGCTGCAGATCATTCATATTTTGAACATCTATACTGGAAATATTACCGATAATGCCGTTACTCTCCAAAAAACCCACTATAGAGATCACCGCAGACAGCCGCTCACTGCCTTTGACAGTGACCGGTGTGGTCTCGCCGTCAGGGTTATCTGTTTCCGGGGCATCCTCCGCCGCTACCGCCTGTTCACCAACCTGCGGTTCTGCCAAAAGCACGCCGCTTACCTTCGTATAGCGCTCTGCTTCCGCAGCGCTGGTCTTGTCCACGATCCGTCCGTCAGCGCGCATCAGCCACCACTGGCCGTCCCCAGAAGCAACCGCATATACTACATCCAATTCCTCAACATAAATATGCACCGTATCCGGAAGCTCAATGCGCACGCGGACTTTGGAAACATAAGGCAAATTCCGCTCGATCTGATTGCTGATCCGGGCCTCGCTGACCGCCAGCAGGTTTTCCCCATCTTTCAAACCGGAGGCTTCCCGAATCTGCCAAGGGGTGTATTTTTCCATGCCGGCCACTTCCACATGCTTCACTGTAAAGAACAGGCTCATGCCGAACACCAGCGCCAGCACCACTGCAACAATACTGATCAAATGCAGTAAAAAACGATTGCGGTTAAAAGGACCCGGCTGGGTATAAACCACATCCGGTCCGGTGCGGGATGCTGCCGGTCGGGATGCTGGGCGCCGCCGTGGGGGTCTTTTCTGCCCTGCCGGACGGCTCTTATCTTTGGTACTCATATTTTTAGCTCCTTACACACTGCTCGATAATATCGCACAGGCGCTGCGCACTGTCGGGTACAGACATTTTCAGCAAAGCCGCAGACATTTGACTGTACCGCTGGGGATCCTCCAACAGCCCTTTGATCTGCGCAAACAATTCCTGCGCAGTACAATCCGGCTCCAGCAGCAACACCGCCGCCCCGTTGTCAGAAAGCGCCCGGGCATTTTTCTCCTGATGATTATCTGTTACATTGGGAGAGGGAATCAGGATACAGGGCGTACCGGAAGCCGCGATCTCATTACAGCTGGATGCACCGGCGCGGCTGATAATCACATCTGCGGCCGCCATCACCGTTGGCATATTGTATATATACTCCTGCATGGTGATGCCCGCATTTCGGGACAGATCCACGCCTTTGCCTGCCACCTTCTCAGGCATCCACTCCCAGCCGTAGCTGCCGGTGGCGTGGATATGCTGATAAGGATAACCTGCCGCCTGCTCCAGCGCAAACAAATCTGCAATTGCCTCATTCATGGCCTTTGCGCCAAGGCTACCGAAAGCAGACACGATCAAGGGGCGCTGATCCAGCCCAAGCTCTTCCCGGGCATCCTCTTTCCGGGTGAACACAAATTCCTCACGCACAGGCATGCCCACCGCCTCCACCTTGGAGGGGTCTTTGTAATACTTCTTACTTTCCGGGAAGCAGACCAGCATCCGGGTAGCCCGGCGAGAAAGCATCCGGGTAGTCAGACCCGGCATAGCATTGGCCTCATGAACGCAAGTTGGAATTTTCAGCAGGCTGGCGGCAAACAGAGCCGGAAAGCTGGCATAGCCGCCGGTACCCACCACCACATCCGCTTTAAACTCCCGGATGATCTTCTTGCAGGCGCCAACCGCTTGCAAAGCATAGGAAATCGCACGCAGATTATGGGTCAAGGCAGAAAAGCCCTTGCCCCGGGACATGCCGGAGGCGGGAATGGTGAACAGTTCGAATCCCGCTTTGGGAACAAGCTGTTCTTCCATCCGGCCTTTTGCGCCAATGAACAGGATCTTACTGTCCGGATGGCGCTCCTTCCAAATATTTGCCACTGCAATGGCCGGGTTGATATGTCCTCCGGTACCGCCGCAGGTAAAGATCACATTCATAACAGGTCCTCCTGTAGTAAAGTTTTATTCCGGTTGCGGGAGATACTTAAAACGATCCCCATCTCTCCCAGATTCACCGCCAGCGCCGTTCCGCCGTAAGAGAAAAAGGGCAAGGCAATGCCGGTTGAAGGCAGCAAATTGGTCACAACACCAAGGTTAAGAATCGTCTGCACCGCGATGAGTGTGATCAGCCCGGCACACAGAACTGTGGAAAACCGGTCTGTGCTGCGCAGTGCGATCCAATAGCCCCGCAGAATCAGGCAAGCAAACAGCCCCATGATCAAAAGGCCGCCAACCAGCCCCAACTCCTCGCAAATGATCGCGAAGATATAATCGTTATACTGAAAAGGCAGGTACAAATATTTCTGCCTGCTTTTGCCCAAGCCCCTGCCAAAAACGCCGCCGGAGCCGATGGCATACAAAGATTGCAGGATCTGATAACCGGTATCCCCCGGATCCTGCTCCGGATGAAGCCATGCCGTGACACGGTCACCGGCATAACCCATAAAGCTGATATAGATGATTACAAATATGCCTGCTGCCGCAGCACCTGATAGCAGCCATTTGGTTTTTGTGCCGGCTACGAACATCATCACCACCGCCACCAACCCCATAAGCATAATGGCAGACAGATGCTTTTCCAGCGCCAGCGGAACCAAGATCCCCAGCAACGCCCCACCGAAGCCCAAAACGCCGTAGCGAAACAGCCCTGCATCCGGTCCAAACCCTGTGGTCAGCCGGGCAAACAGCAAGATCATTGTGAATTTGGCGATCTCAGAGGGCTGAAATTGCAGCCCAGCAATGTTGATCCACCGCCGGGCGCCGTTCACAGACTGGCCAAACAGCAGCACCGATAAAAGCAGCAAAATACTGACACCGTACAAAGGCCACGCCGCTTTGAGCCAGAATCCCGGCGGAATGCGGCTCAAAGCGAACATAGCCGCAAGGCCGATCACTGCGCAGGCACCTTGCTTTTGCAGATACCGGGTAGATACCGTATAGCCGGTATCATACTGACTTTGGGCAAAGCTTGCCGAGTAAAGCATGGTAAGACCCACCGCCAGAAGCAGCAGCAGGATTCCAAGAAACAACCCATCTACGCCTGCTCCGGCTTTTCCGAAACAGCGGTTCTCTTTGGCATACAGAGTTCTCCCTGCTGCCATAAAGCTCCCTTCTTAAATCATGCCGCGGATTCCAAACCATGACACGACGCACAAAGCGGCGGTCACACCGGCAAACACCAGAACGATCACTTCTTCTTTCCAGCCGCACATTTCAAAATGATGGTGGATCGGTGACATCTTAAAGATCCGCTTTCCGTGAGTCAGCTTAAAGTAAGTAACCTGCAAAATCACGGACAGGGTTTCCACAAAGTAAACAAAGCCTACAAGCACCAAGATCAAAGGCATATCCAGTGCAAAGGCCAATCCGCAGACGATGCCGCCCAGAAACAAAGATCCGGTATCGCCCATAAACACCTTAGCAGGATGCCAGTTGTAGAACAGGTAGGCAATCAAGCCGCCGGTCAAGGCAGCAGGCAACAGTGCCAGATCAAAGCGCTCCATTGCCACAGCCGCCGCTGCAAAAAACACCATCACGGGGATCGTCACTGTTGCGCACAGGCCGTCCACTCCATCCGTGATGTTGACAGCATTGACCGTGCCCACCATCACAAACATGGCAAAGAAGATATAAACCAGCGGATGAATGGCAAAGGACACATTCACAAAAGGAATAAACAGATCACAGCTCAATGCATCCTGCTTGTACAGAAGATACAGATACAGCGCAGACACCGCTGCCTGCAGCATTGCCTTCTGGGCTGAGGTCAGGCCAAGATTGCGCTTATATTTCAGCTTGAAGAAATCATCCAAGAAGCCGATCAGACCAAAGCAAAGGGCAAGACCAAGGGTATACAAAGCAGTATAGCTGGTCATGGTGAAAGCATTGACTGTCATACACACAACGGCGGCCAAAATAAACATCAGTCCGCCCATCATGGGAGTACCTGCTTTATAGCTATGCCAAGTAGGTCCCACCTCACGAATAGACTGACCGGCCTTTAAGGCCCGCAGCACCGGCAGCAAGATCAAACCAAAAGCGCCGCTCAGCGCCCCGCCGGCTACCGCCGTGATCAAAATTCTAGTCATTTTCTCTTCCTCCGCAAATTAGAGCTTCTCAAGAAGCTGCTCTAAAATCAGTTCCATCCGCATACCGCGGCTACCCTTGATCAAAATGGTATCCTCAGGCCGGACCATTTGCTGCAAAATAGACACCAGCTGCTCCCGATCGGTAAACGCCCGGGCCTTCGTCTCCGGCATGCCGCCGGTAATGCAACCGTTCAAAACCCGAACACTGTTGGGACCGTAGGCAAAGACCAAATCCGCCTTCTGCGCTGCGATTCGGCCTACTTTGTAATGCTCCGCCTGCGTACACATACCCAGTTCCAGCATATCGCCAAGGACCGCAATGCGGCGACCGGACTTATTGCCCAAAACCGCCAGTGCCGCAGCCATAGACTCAGGACCTGCATTATAATAATCGCAGATAAAGGTCATCCCTTTCTCTTCCCGGATCTCCTGCCGACCTGCCATTGTATGGAAACCTGCCAAATTCCGGCAGATCGTCTGCATATCCACGCCCAGTTCCAATCCCACCGCAATGGCAGCCAAGGCATCCGCTACATAATGCGCGCCTTCCAAAGGCAGTTCCACAAAGGATTCCTGCCCCTGCGCCCGGACGCGGAAGCGAAGCATGCCTTCACTCTGGACCAGATCCTTGCCGACCACCGCGCACTCTGTGTTCCGCTGGCCGAAATAAACTGTGGGATTCTGAGGCTGTTTATGAAGATTCCAAAGCAGGCTGTCGTCGCCGTTAAGAATCAGTTTCCCTTCCGGCTGCATACCCTCCAGAATCTCCAGCTTAGCCTGCAAAATGCCTTCCATAGAGCCCAGATGCTCAATGTGCATGGTGCCAATATTGACAATCACACCAATATCCGGCTGACCGATCTGGCTCAGGTAGGCAATTTCCCGGAAATGGTTCATGCCCATCTCCAATACCGCCACTTGGGTGTCTTCCGGCATAGACAGAATCGACATAGGCATGCCAATATCATTGTTGTGATTTACCGGCGTTTTGCTGACACGGTATGTAGCACCGAGAACGGTGGCTACCATTTCTTTGGTGGTGCTTTTGCCCACGGAGCCGGTAATGCCAACCACCTTCATGCCGATACGCTCCCGCTCACCCTTGGCGATTTTCCCCAGCGCCAAGCGTGTATCCGGCACCACGATTGCAGGATAATCCCCATCGCAATGGGTACACAGCACCGCCGCGGCGCCTTTTTCCAAGGCTGCGGGGATAAAGTCATGACCGTCACGAACACCCTGCAGCGCAATGAACAGCTGCCCGGGTTCCAGTTTTCTTGTATCGTTGGTGGCGCCCAGAAAGGCAACCTCTTTATATTTGGGATCGATCTGTCCGCCGCACCAGCGGGCAGCCTGCTCTAGGGTGATTCTACCCATGTTATCTCCTCGATTCTGCCAGCAAGTATTCGGCGACAACTTCCCGCTCGTCCAAATGATGCTTGACGCCGTTTATTTCCTGATATGTTTCATGACCCTTGCCGGCCAGTACAATTATATCATGCTTTTGCGCAATGTCCATAGCATGTCTGATGGCAGCGGGACGATTTTCGATGACCTCATAGGTTTTTTCTGTACCTTCCACACCTTTGAGGATGTCGGAAATAATTGCCATTGGTGCTTCGGTACGAGGATTATCCGAGGTAATCACCGCAATATCCGAAAGCTCCACACCGATCCGGCCCATAATGGGGCGCTTGATGGGATCTCGGTCGCCACCGCAACCGAACACACTGATCAGCCGACCCTTACAGAAGCCTCGAACAGAGGAAAGCACATTTTCCAAGCCATCGGGCGTATGGGCATAGTCGATCAGGACCGTATATTCCTTACCGGGGGTGGGAACCACCTCTACCCGACCCTTCACGCCGGAAGCGGTACGCAGCGCCTGCGCCGCATCTTCCAAACTGATTCCCAGCTGCATGGCACAGCCCAACACCGTCAAAGCATTGTAAACCGTAAATTTGCCGGGAATCGGCAGCTGCACAGGAACTTGCTTATCGCCGTAAACCGCAGTAAAACGGATCCCATCAGACAAAAGCTCCTGATCCTTGGCGTGCAACCCTTCCTCACTCTGAACAGAGGTAGCCAGCACCGCTTTGTCCGTATGGCTGCAAATCCGGTCATACCATACATCATCCCGGTTGGCAACATGCTTATCACTGCGTTCAAAAAGGGTGCCCTTGGCATCGCAGTAGTTTTCCATGGTCTTGTGGAAATCCAGATGATCCTCGGTCAGATTGGTAAAGGCAGCCAGATCAAAATGCACGCCGCCCACCCGATCCAACGCAATGGCATGAGAGGACACCTCCATAATGGCATAGCTGCAGCCGGCATCCCGCATTTTGGCAAACATCGCCTGCAGATCCAGGCTTTCCGGTGTGGTTCGCTGGGCCGGTACGGATTCCTGTCCGATCATATTATCCATAGTGCCCATCAGGCCCACCTTCGCACCTTTGCATTGCTCCAAAACATGTTTTAAAAGCAGTGTAGAGGTGGTTTTACCGTTGGTGCCCGTAACGCCGATCAGGGTCATTGCCTCCGCAGGATGGCCGTAGAAATTCGCACCCATCAGTGCCAGCGCCATCCGATCGGAAGATACCAGTACATAAGGGATATTCTCCTTGGGCTCTACTGCCGTCACCACTGCCACTGCGCCCTTTTCCAGCGCCTTGCTGATATACAGATTGCCGTCGGTCACATAGCCGGTAACCGCCACAAACAAGCTGCCGGGAGTCGCCTTTCTGGAATCATAGGTAATATCCGCAATCTCCAGCTCCGGATCTGCGGTCTGCTTGATCACTTCAATATCTTTGAGAATATCCTTCAGCTTCATAAGTAATCTCCTTTTCAGGGTGTTGTCTTTGTATCTGTAAATGTTACGGTCACGGTCGTACCGGTTTGCACCTGTTCCCCGGCAACCGGGGATTGTGCCACCGCCGTAACATAGGGGGATGCCTCTGTGTTTCCCTTTGGCAGTATATACAGCCCCAAAAGCCCCGCTGCATCCGATGCCTGCTGCCGGGTCATGCCGGAAAGATCCGGCACGCGCACCATCTGCTCTGCAGGCTGCAGGCCCATATACACCAGCACCTGACTGCCTCCCGGCAAGCTTTGCCCTGCCGCCGGCAGCTGCGCAGTTACCGTATCACCGTCACCTTGGAGCACCGCCTCCAGCCCCTGCTGTCGCAAGGCGCCGGATGCTTCTTTGCCGGTCATACCGGAAAGATCCGCCACCGGGATCAACCGGCTTTGCAGATCCTCTTGGGAATAATTATGCTTCACTTCCAGATATGGCAGAATATCCGCCAGAACCGCGCCGACGGTAGGCGCTGCCATAACGCCGCCGGAAATATACATTCCCGTTGTTCTTGACGGCGTGTCCAGTGCTACTAATACAATATACTGCGGATCGTCCATGGGCGCAACCCCTACGAAGGAAACAATTTTATCCAATACCCGCTGCCCATTGGCATCAAATACATCGATCTTTTCGCTGGTGCCGGTTTTTCCTCCCACTGAGAAGCCTGCCACCTTTGCATTCTTTGCCGTTCCTTCCGTAACAACCGATTCCATCAAACTGCACATCACCTTGGAGGTTTCCTCCCGGATGACCCGCCGCACTGCCGTTGGCTCCTGCAAAAGAACGGTATTTCCACTGCGGTCAATGGCCTCTGAAACAATATAAGGCTCCATCAGTACACCGCCGTTGACCACCGCGGAGATCCCACGCACCAGCTGCAAGGGTGTCAGTTTAAAGGTCTGCCCGAAAGAACCGGAGGTTAAAGAGGCAGTTCCCCATTTATCTGTATCCGTCACCAACGCCTGATCGAAAAACACGCCCTTGCTTTCACCGGACAGGTCAATGCCTGTTTTTTCCAGAACGCCAAAGTTTTTCACATACTCATAAAAGCGCTCTCCGCCGATTTTCAATGCAATATGGGCAAAGGCAAGATTACAGGAGTTTTGCAATGCCTGCGGCGTTTTCTGCCCGCCGTGACCGGTAGAGCGCCAGCAGTGGAGCCGTTGCGCCCGGCCCGGGATCTGCTCCGCACCCCGGCAATAAAAGTTTGTATCAAGGTCGATGGCACCGCAATCCAGTGCCGCCGCCATGGTCAGCACCTTAAAGGTGGAACCGGGTTCGTAGCCGTCAGATATACAGCGGTTGCGCCACTGCTTCAGCCGGGCCGCCTGCAGGGCATTTTGGTATGCCGTGCGGCCATCTGCATATTCTGCCGATGAAGCCGGCAATTGTATGTATTTCTGCCGCAGCTGTTCCAGCTGGGCGTTGGCTTTCGGGTCCATGATCTCCAGATAAGCATTGGGATCATAACTTCCCAAGGTGGCCATTGCCAGTATTTTACCGGTGTTGACCTCCATGACCATACCGAACGCGCCGTTTTGCACGGCGTATCGGTCGATCGCAGCAGCCATCTGTTTTTCCAGACAGGCCTGCACCGTCACATCCAGTGTCAGCACCAAATCGCATCCATTTTCCGATGCAACAAAGTTTTCATAGGAAAAGGGCATATCCATTTCGTTATTGCCCTTGGTTGTGATCACCTTTCCGGAAGCGCCTTCCAAAAAGCTGTTATAGGCCGCTTCAATTCCCTCTGCACCCTGACCGGAAGCATTGGTAAAGCCAATCACCTGCGCCGCCAAAGACCCAAAGGGATACACTCTGCGGGCATTGGGCTCCAAGTGGATGCCGGATATTTTCTCCCCGTTGATATATTCCCGGATCTTTCCTGCAATTTCCTTTTCAACCCCGGCAGCAACCTGTTTATACCGTTTTGAAAGGTCCTTCCCTTGGGCAAGGATCCATTCCGGATCCAGTTCCAACAGCTCCGCCAACACGCGGCTGATCTCATCCAGATCCGCTCCGGACTGTTTCAGTTCATGAGGGTCCAGATATACCGTTTCCACCGTTTCAGAATCTGCCAGAATATTCATATTCCGGTCATAGATCACCCCACGGGCAGCACTTAGCTGCGTGGTGCGGGTCTGATTGCGCAACGCCTGACGGGCATAATAACTGTAATTGACCACCATCAGATCGTAAAGCCGGACACCCAGCGGCAAAAAAGCAAGCAACCCAAAAACCGCACCGCACAGCATGATCCTTCGTTTTTGACCGGTATCGGCCCGAAGGCGGCGGTACTGTTTTTTCCTTTTAGAAGCCATTTGATCCCGACCTTTCCACTCGGAGGGCATTTTGATTGCTCCCCTATCAACCTTTCAATGGGCAGCAAGGGAATCCCTCGCCGCCCATTGCAGCTCTTATTCAAGTGTATCGGTCGAAATACGATTTATGCAAACAAGCCGGCAAGGAAAACCCGCAGCTGTTCCCATCCATCAGGCTGTGCCTGCTGGGGCACGTTTACCTGAATGGAGATCTGCTGCACCTGATCCATAGGAACCATACCCAAGGCCATTGCTGTTTGCCGGACATTTTCCAGATCGTAGCCGGCTTCATATTCTTCCTGCAGCTGGACATTTTCTTGACGGAGCATCTGCACATAAGCATTCATTTCCGTCATATCCTGCTGCGCACTGAGCAGCCGGACGCATCCGACACTCATCAGCACAAGCATCAGCACTGCCATCACAATGCCCAAAATGGCAACAGGATCGATATGCAAAACGATCCGCTTCATCTTCTTGGCAGTACGTTTATGCGCAGTTTTACGAGGCTGCGGCATTTCCATTTTACGGGCTGCAGTACCGTCCGTATAAGAACGAATATACTGAACATCAAATTGCCGTGCCATCGTATCTACCTCTCTTTTACAGTTTTTCACATATGCGAAGCTTGGCGCTTCGGGATCTGGGGTTTCGGTCCAGTTCTTCCTGCGATGCCACAATCGGCTTGCGGCTTATGATCTTCACCAGTGGCTTTTTGCCGCATACGCATACCGGAAAACTCGGCGGGCAAGTGCAACCCTTGGCTGCTTCCGCCATAGCATTTTTTACAATCCGGTCCTCCAGAGAATGGAAGGTGATCACTGCCAACCGTCCGCCGGGATTGAGCAAGGAAATCGCATCTTTCATCACCCGTTCCACCGCTCCCAGTTCGTCATTGACTGCAATACGGATAGCCTGAAAGCTTCGTTTTGCCGGGTGCTGCTTTTCCCGCAAGGCTGCCGGCGGCATCGCCGAGCGGATAATATCCACAAGCTCCAATGTGGTTTCAATAGGCTTTTGCTCCCTGCGGCGGCAAATGGCCGCTGCAATCTGCGGAGCGTAGCGCTCTTCGCCGTAGTCATATAAGATCCGCTTCAGCTCAGCTTGAGACCAAGTATTGACCAGCTGCGCTGCATCAAAAGGATCCTGCCCGTTCATGCGCATATCCAGCGGTGCGTCTGCCATATAGGAAAAGCCCCGCTCCCCGTCATCCAACTGAGGGGACGACACCCCCAGATCCATTAACATTCCGTCCATGCCCGGGATCTGCAATTGCTGCAGCACCTGCGCCACATCAGAAAAATTGGAATGGACCAGCTTCACCCGTTCTCCAAAGGGCATTAGCCGTTCAGAAGCCGCCTTCAGCGCCACGGGATCCCGGTCAATGCCCACCAGTGTACCGGTGGTCAGCGCTGCCGCGATTCGGCTGGAATGGCCTGCGCCACCTAAGGTGCCGTCTACATAGACCCCCTCCGGCTTGATCGCCAAGGCTTCTATGCACTCTTCCAGCAAAACGGAAACGTGGTGAAATTCACTCATAGCCCGATTGCCTCCAAAGAAGCCAGCAGCTTCTCAGGGGAAAGGTTCTCCGCTTCAAAGGCCGCAAACTCCTGTGCATCCCAGATCTCTGCCTGCCCTGCCCGGCCTACGATCATCACATCTTTGCCGATGCCGGCATAGTCCAGCAGAAACTGACTCAGACCAAACCGGAACTGCTTATCCGGGCTGCACTGGTTGGCATTCATAAAGATCAAGCTGGTAGCCGCGCCCCGCTGGGAAATAGGAAGGGCGTTATAGTTCTGGCTGAGACCCTGCCAATCCTCGGCGGTGTACACCGTCAGGCAGCGATGACCGCAATTGACACCCAGTGTTACAAAGAAATCCTCCCCCAGCTCGCCACGCAGCTTCGCCGGAACAAACAAACGGTTTTTATCGTCCAGTTTTGCAGGATATTTTCCGATCATCGTACTCACCTCACTCCATTTTGCTCCACTTTGCTACCATTTTGCTCCATTTACTGACAGTATAATAGATTGATTTCCAAAAATCAATATTTTTTTCGAGGAAATTTGAAAAAAATACAGGAATTTTCCGGAAAAATCGAATTTTAGAACGCTTGTTCTAAAATTCACGAAGAAAACGTTATTTTCCCATCTTCCAGTGTGCCGAAAACCCGTCCGGTCCGCTTGCCGGAATGCAGCAAATACTGCGCAAGCGGCGACTCCACCCGGTCCCTTACCAACCGCCGCAGATCCCGGGCGCCCCCCGGATTTTGGGTGCAGATCAATGTAGCAGACAGTGCATCCGGCAGCACCAGCTGCATGCCCATTTCCGTGACCCGTTTGCCGAGCTCCCCAAGATACTTATCCGCGATCTTGTGCATTGCCTTTTCATCCAATTTTGAAAAGGTAACGATCCGGTCCAGTCTGCCCAGAAACTCCGGTGTAAAATGCTGCTCCAAGGCCTTGCGGATCTGACCACCCTTCCCCTCCGGATTGAAGCCTAATCCTTCCGAGCGCACTTGCCCGCCCAGATTGGAGGTCATGACCACAATGGTATTTTTAAAACTCACCTTTTTGCCGGTAGAATCCGTCAGTTCCCCTTCTTCCATGATCTGCAGCAAAATCCCCGACACATCCGGATGGGCTTTCTCCAGTTCGTCCAACAGCACCAAACAGTAAGGCCGGCGGCGGACCGCCTCTGTCAGCTTGCCGCCTTCCTCGTAACCCACATAGCCCGGAGGCGCACCGATCAGCCGGGATACCGATTGTTTTTCCATATATTCCGTCATATCCAGCCGCAGCATCGCATCCCGGCTGCCGTACAGTTCCTGGCTCAAGGCACGGCACAGCTCTGTTTTCCCCACGCCGGTAGGGCCGGCAAAGAGCATACAGGCTACCGGCCGTCGGCCGTCATGAAGCCCCGACAGTCCTTGCCGCACCGTATCTGCCACCGCCGTCACGGCATCTGTCTGCCCGATCACCGCATTTCCCAAGCTCTGCTCCAAAGAAAGGAGCTGTTGGCGCCGATCCGCTGTCAGCCGCCCCACCGGGATGCCGGTTCTGGCACTGACCGCCCAAGCCACATCCCCTGCGCCGACCCCTTTCCCTCGACGCAAATCGGATCTGGCTGCGATCCGGTTCATTTTATCCCGCAATTGAGCTGCGGTTTCATAACGGCTTTCCCGAATCGCTTCCTGAAGCTGGTTTTCCAACTCCCGGCGAGCACCGGATTTCGCACTGCCTGCCTGCTCCATCCGAGCGTGGGATGCCGCTTCATCCAAAAGATCGATCGCCTTATCCGGCAGGAACAATTCCGGCAAATACCGTTTTGAAAGCTTCAGTGCCGCCTGCAGGGCATCATCGGTGATCTGGATCCGGTGATGCCGCTCCAAGCCGGGGCGCAATCCCCGCAGGATCGCCATTGTGGCGGTTTCATCCGGCTCTTCCACCAGTACCGGACGGAACCTGCGTTCCAGCGCCGGATCTTTTTCTATATACTTCCGGTATTCCCCCAAAGTGGTGGCGCCCAACACCTGCAGTTCTCCCCGCCCCAAAGGGGGCTTAAAAATATTGGCAGCATCAATGGCGCCCTCCGCCGCACCGGCTCCCACGATGGTATGCATTTCATCCACAAACAGGATCACATCCCCGCAACGGCGGATCTCCGCCAGCACATCCCGCAGCCGTTCTTCAAACTCGCCCCGATATTTGGTGCCTGCCACCAGATTTGCCATATTCAGGCTGATCAGCCGCTTGTCTTTCAGCTGCTCCGGCACAGCGCCGGCGGCCATTCGCTGCGCCAAGCCTTCGGCAATCGCCGTTTTGCCCACCCCCGGTTCCCCGATGAGTGCCGGATTGTTTTTATTCTTTCTGCACAGGATTCCGATCACCGTTTCGATTTCCCGATCCCGCCCGATCACCGGCTCCATGGTGCCCGCCTTTTGCAGAAGATCCTCACTGAATTGTTCCAAAAGTTTCGTATGAACCGCCTCCTTTTTCCGTTTGCCCAATATATCCATCTGCTCCTGCGCATGTTCCGCCACATAGCTGAAAAGCAGCTGCGGTGCCTCCGCGCTTATGCATAGCACCTCCCAAGCCGCACTATCCTCCGCCCGTAAAAGCGCCAGCAGGATATGCTGCTCCTCAATTTGCCGACAGTGCAGGTTCTGCGCTTCCTTTACGGCTCGGCGCAATATCCGTCTTGCCTGCCGGGAAAACCCTTGCGGCAACGGAAGACCGGGCGTTCCGTTGCCGTAAAGGGCGCAAACGATCCCCCGGACCAAAACCGGGTCCACGCCTCGGTAAAGCAGCAGTCTTCCCGCCTTCCCATCTTCCAGCAACGCCAGCAGCAAATGGATGCTGCCCACATAGCTATGTCCCAGACTTTTCGCCTGCGCCGCAGAACGGCGGATCAGCGCTTTTGCGCCGGCGCTGAAATACATGTACATCCCCCCTGTGCTATACCGAGAGATTCTCCCCCCGGGGGGTAAATTTTATACGGCTTTAAAAAAAGTGTTGCATTTTTAAAAATGCATGTTAGAATAGACTTGCGCCGTATATCGGCGTGAAATTATACATACATTGGAGGGAAAATCATGGCTTACAAGATTACCGATGCTTGCGTCAAGTGCGGCAGCTGCGCTGAGAACTGCCCCGTTGAGGCCATCTCTGAGGGCGACGAGAAGTACGTCATCGATGCTGATGTCTGCGTTAACTGCGGCACCTGCGTTGACAACTGCCCTGTTGAAGCAATCGTGGAAGAGTGATTCTCCGATTTTGCTGTCTGCCTGCGCCCGGTGTTCCGGTACGCAGGCAGTTTTTTTCATAGGAGTTCATTATGGAATATTTGCAAAACGGCTATGCCCTTGAGATTCCGGAAGGCTGTTTTCCTTTAAGCACCGATTCGGTTGCCCTTTCTGCCTTTGCAAAGCTGCCCCGTAACGCCCGGGTATTGGATCTGGGTGCCGGCTGTGGCACGCTGGGCATGCTTCTTTGCGCCAGTTATCCGGATTGCTCCGTGGTGGGCATCGAAATAAACGAAACTGCCCATAACGCGGCCCTTGTCAATGCCCAACGCAACGGTATCTGCCATCGCTATAGCAGTATATGCACCGACATGAGCGGGATCGAAAAAACCGTAAAAGCCGGTTCTTTCCATATTTGCATATCCAATCCCCCCTATTTTTCAGGGGGTCCGGCCAGTGCCCTCCATGGGCCTGCACGGCAAGAGCAGACCTGTACCCCGGACACACTGTTTCGCGCTGCCGCTTGGGCACTGCAATGGGGCGGTGACTTTTTTCTGGTCCATCGTCCGGAACGGCTGGCGGAGCTTTGTGGCTTTGCTGCCAAGTACAGCTTAGAGCCGAAGGTGCTGCAGCTGCTGCGCCACCGGAAGGACGGGCCGGTGAGCCTGATCCTTTTACAATGCCGCAAGGGCGCAAAACCCGGGCTTATTTGGCAGGAACAGCATCTTTATGAAGCAGACGGCAAAGCCTCTGCGTATTATCATTCCCTTTATCATTAGGAGGTTTTCCATGGCGGGCATGTTATATCTGGTTCCCACCCCCATCGGCAATTTAGGAGATATCTCCCTTCGCTGCCGTCAAACCTTGGAACAGGCGGATTTTATTGCCGCAGAAGACACCCGGGTAACATTGAAGCTTTTGAACCATCTGAATATAAAGAAAAGCCTCATCAGTTATTTCGAGCACAACAAAGCCCAAAAGGGGGAAGCCATCGTACAGCGGATCCTCGCAGGTGAGACCTGCGCTTTGGTCTCTGATGCCGGCAGTCCCGCCATCTCCGACCCCGGAGAGGAGCTGGTTCGGCAATGCGCCGAAGCAGGCATCACCGTTTGCGCCATCCCCGGCCCCTGTGCGGTAATCACAGCCCTGAGCATTTCCGGGCAGGCCACCGGCAGATTCTGCTTTGAAGGCTTTTTATCCACCGCAAAGAAGAGCCGGCGGGAGCATTTGGAATCCCTAATAGATGAACAGCGAACCATGATCTTTTACGAAGCGCCCCACAAGCTTTTGGCCACCTTGGAGAGCATGGCGCAGGTATTCGGTCCGGAGCGTCCCATCAGCCTGTGCCGAGAACTGACAAAACTTCATGAAGAGGTGGTTCGAACCACATTGGGCGGTGCCATCGAATTGTACACCCAGCAGCCGCCTAAGG
This sequence comes from Oscillospiraceae bacterium, assembly GCA_017398725.1. Classification (GTDB taxonomy): domain Bacteria; phylum Bacillota; class Clostridia; order Oscillospirales; family Oscillospiraceae; genus Faecousia. The sequence goes on from JAFQFA010000024.1 coordinate 18,703, forward strand.
GCGAGTTTGTCTTGGTGGTAGCCGGTGCACAGCCCATCCCTAAGGAAGTGCACACCACCGTGGATGCTGCGCAGCGGGTGAAAGAACTGATGGACACCGGTATGAGCCGTAAAGATGCGGTAAAGCAAACTGCGCAAGAACTGGACTTGCCGAAAAATGCAGTTTACGAAGCCGCCTTATCCCTTGAATAAAGCCGGAGCGCTGCCAAAAGGCAGCGCTCCGTTTCTATCGAAACAGCAGTAGCATATGTCAATTCGCAAGCAGGATTATACATTGTTTTTTCCTGTATTCGCTTTATAATGAGAGTATCCTACAATACAAGGAGATACATCATGAAGTGCTTTAGAAAAATCATCGCCATTTTACTGAGCCTTGTGGCAATGCTCTCTCTTTGCGCCTGTGGCGGTCAGGCAGCAATCTCCGGCTCTACCGAGACCACCGGCTCTACGAAACCCGCCAAAGATCCCAACACGCCTTTGTGTGACGGCAAAACGCTGAAAATTCTGGCAATCACCAGCAGCTTCGGTTTGAACACTACCCAGCTTCTGTATGACATTGCTAAGGCTGAGGGTGCCACCGAGATCATCGTCGGTCGTCTGTATATCAGCGGCTGCTCTCTGGAAATGCATGTTGGTAACGCCAAGTCCAACGCCAACGCTTATCGTTACACAAAGATCAGCTCTACCGACGGCGTATGGAAGACCATGGAAAATGTCAGCTTGGCACAGGGCCTGAATGATGAAGCATGGGATATCATTTTTACCCAGCAGGGCGCGTCCCAGTCCGGTCAGCTCGGCACCTACAGCAACTATGTAGAACAGCTGATGGCCTATATCAAGGAAACGAAGAAAACACCTACCGTCGGCTATGTGTGGAATGTTCTTTGGGCTTACCAGCAGGATACAGACCAAGCCGTTTTCCATAACGTTTTTAACAGCGACCAGATGTTTATGTATCAGGAAAACCTGCGGGCTGCCAAAGAAAAGGTCCTGCCCACCGGCCTTTTTGATGCACTGATCCCCAGCGGTACTGCTGTCCAAAACGCCCGCACCAGCTATTTCGGCGACACGCTGACCAAGGACACCTATCACCTGAACAACTTGGGCCGCGTCATTGCAGGTTATACCCTTTGGTCTATCCTGACCGGCAAAGAATTGACCGAGATCAACGTAGGCCCCGTGAGCAGCTACGATCTGCCCATCGCGGTCGAGCTGACCGACGAGGACCGGAAAGTCGTTATCGAATGTGTCAACAACGCCATTAAATCCCCTTGGGAAGTCACCCCCTCTTCTTACCCCGCAAAGTAAGCAGTAAACAAAAAAGAGCTGTCTGCACTGCAGACAGCTCTTTTCATATTCAAGTTCCGATTTATCGGTTTTCTTTGCGGTAAGTGCCGGGGGTCATGCCGGTAACGGCTTTAAACTGACGGATAAAGTGGTAATGGTTTTTATAGCCCAGCTTTTCCGCTACCGCAGGCATTGTGGCATCCCGATCCATCAGCAGAATGGTCTTTGCCTGATCCACCTTGGCACCGATCAACTCTTTTACCGGGGATACGCCAAACATTGCCTTATATACCGCGTGGAATCTGGAGGCACTCAGAGATACCTCTTTTGCCATTTGCTCTACCGTCCAGTTTTGTTCCGGCTTGCTCATCAGTTCCAAACGAAGCTCCTGCAGCAGTTTTGCCTCCTTACTGTTGACACTTCCGCAGCCCAGATCCTCATGGATAGATCGGGACAGTTTGATCAGCAGTTCCTCCATATAGCCATCCAAAAGGCGCTCTTTATGTAGGTTGTCGCTATAAAATTCCCGTTTCATTCTACGGAACATATCTGTAATAAAACTGGGGTTAGCGGGATAGAACACTTCGCCGATGGGAAGCCCATACTCCTCCAAAAGAGGCGCTATGGATACATCGTTATGGGTCCAGTTCATTCTGGTGTCTTCCGGAAAATAGAAGCCCCGGTGCTGCATCGGGCGGGATATAATGCAGGCATTGGGTTTTGTGCAGAGCATTTCACCGTTAACGGGGATCTGCGCAGGGCCCATAAAATGAAAGAAATTATAGTATTTCGGCACCGCTCTGGACAAACAGGAGCCGGCGCTTTGCAGCCAGTTTTGTTGGATACGAACGATCAACATATTTCATCACCGGGATTATTATAAAATACCGCAGCAGAATATGTCAATGTGTATTTTTATATAGGCGCCGTCATAACCTCTTGTAGAGGTGATGTTTGGTTGGTGATGAGTTGGATTTTTACCGGCATTTTGGGGATCAGTATCGTCTTTGCCTGCGTAACCGGACAAGGCAGCGCACTGGCTGCCGCCATTCCAAAAGGAGCGCAAAACGGAATTACACTTGCCATCTCTATGGCGGGCGCGATCAGCTTATGGTCCGGAGTTGGGAAATTAATGGAGCACGCCGGCTTTACTGCCTTTTTATCCCGATTGCTGCGCCCTGTGCTGCACCGGGTCTTCCCTTCCACAAAAACAGATATCACCGCAGCCGGTTATTTAAGCGCCAATATCTGTGCGAATTTTCTGGGGCTTGGAAACGCCGCCACCCCAATGGGCATTCAAGCAGCACGACGGTTGGCAAAAGGAAAGGATTATGCAACCAACGAGCTGTGCCGGCTGATCGTACTTAACACCGCGTCGATCCAGTTGATCCCGGCCACGGTGGCTGCTGTACGGGTATCACAGGGGTGCCAAACTCCCTTTGACATCTTACCGGCTGTTTGGATCACCAGTTTTTGCTCTGCGGGGCTGGGTTTAACGGCTGCTTGGATCATGGGAAAGGTATGGCACAATGGTTGATTATATTGTACCGTGCCTGCTGTTTGCCGCAGCTGCAGCCACCCTGCGCAAAAAGGAAAATGCATACGATCTTATGCTTTCCGGCGCCGCAGACGGGTTAAAACTCATGGTTCGTTTGCTTCCCTGCCTGATTCTCTTGCTGACCGCCGTGGGGATGCTACGTGCTTCCGGTGCCATTGAGATCTTAAGCAATTGGTTATCCCCTTTCTTTTCCCTGTTCGGCATCCCGCCCGAAACCGCAATGCTTGTGCTGATTCGCCCCATCAGCGGCAGTGCCGCACTGGCGGTGGGGGCGGATCTGATGGCTCAATACGGAGTAGATTCTCTGATTGGGCGTACGGCTGCGATCATGCTGGGATCAACGGAAACCACCTTTTATACGATCAGTGTCTATTTTGGTGCAGCCGGCATCCAAAAGACCCGTTACACCCTGCCGGCAGCACTGATCGCGGATTTGACCGGATTCATTGTTGCTTCGATCACCGCAAAATGGTTATTTTAAGTACTTAAAAAAGAAATCCCCGCAGACGTTGTCTGCGGGGATTTGCGCACAATTAGCAAGAGGGAAAATTAATAGAACTTTCTCTTGTTCTTACGGGCAGCTTCAGACTTCTGCTTACGCTTCAGGCTGGGGCTGACATAGTGCTCGCGCTTCTTAACTTCAGCGATCACGCCCTCCTTGGCACAGCTACGCTTAAAACGGCGCAGAGCGCTCTCCAGAGATTCGTTTTCCTTGACGCGAATTTCAGACATGGTTTTCCCTCCCTCCGATGGCATCCGGCTAAGTCCTGGATGCGTTCAGGGCCCAATTCTCGGGCTTAAATATTATAATTCGATTTGCCCCGATTGTCAAGTATCTTTTCTGTGATTTTAGAAATTACAGATTACTTTACAATCAGGTTCACAAGCTTGTTCTTGACGACGATGGTTTTGACGATGGAACCGCCGTTCTTCTCCAAGAAACGAGCGATCTTCTCATCCGCCAGCACATTGGCGATCACAGTATCGTTATCCAGATCCGCATCCATATCCACGGTGCCGCGCATCTTGCCGTTGACCTGAACCGCCATGGTGATCTCCGTATCCTTGCACTTTTCCTCGCTGTAGGTAGGCCAAGGCTCGTAAGCAATGGTATTATCATGGCCCAACGCCTGCCAGATCTCCTCGCCTACATGGGGGATAATGCAGGAGATCATCTTGATAAAGCCCTCGGCATACTCACGGGGGCAAGTACCAACCTTGTACACCTCATTGACAAAGACCATCATCTGTGCGATCGCCGTGTTAAAGCCCAGCACCTCGAAATCAGAGGTGACCTTCTTCACGGTCTGGTGGTACAATTTTGTCAGTTTACCATCATCGGTATCAGTAATATTGCCGCTCTCAGTGAAGAAATTCCAAACACGGTTGATAAACTTCTTTGCGCCGGCCACCGCAGTGGTAGACCAAGGCTTGGACACTTCCAGCGGGCCCATGAACATCTCGTACAGGCGCAGGGTATCTGCACCGTACTCCCGAACCACATCGCTGGGATTGACCACAAACTCCGGGAATCGCTTGCCCATCTTGATGCCGTTCTCGCCCAAGATCATACCCTGATGGACCAGCTTCTTGAAGGGCTCTGCCACAGGAGACAAGCCATTATCGTACAAGAACCGGTTCCAGATACGGGAATAGATCAAATGGCCCACCGCATGCTCAGGACCGCCCACATACAGGTCTACAGGCATCCAGTGCTTCAAAAGGGCGGGATCGCAGAACTGCAGATCGTTCTGGGGATCGATATAACGCATGAAGTACCAAGAAGAACCGGCGCTGCCGGGCATAGTAGAGGTCTCACGGATACCCTTGATCCCGTTTTGGTCGTACTTTTTCCACTCAGTTGCATTCTCCAAGGGTGCCTGACCATTGCGGCCCTTATAGTCTTCCAGCTCCGGCAGGACCAAAGGCAGCTCTTCATCCGGCAGGAACACGGTCTTTCCATCCTCGGTATATACGCAGGGAACCGGCTCGCCCCAATAGCGCTGACGGGCGAAGATCCACTCGCGGAAGTGGTAGTTATTCTTTCTTCTTGCAACGCCCTGCTTTTCCAGCTTGCAGGTAATGGCCTCTTTGGCTTCCTCCACGGTCAACCCGGTGAATTCCTCGGAGTTGATCAGCTTGCAGCCCTTACCAAGATAATCCTGCTTCTCAAAGGCGCACTCGGAAACATCCCGGCCTTCAATGACCTGAATCATAGGAATATTATGGACCTGTGCATACTCAAAGTCACGCTGATCGTGGCTGGGAACCGCCATGACCGCGCCGGTACCGTAACTGGCCAACACGAAATCACCGATAAACACAGGAACTTGTTTGCCGTTGACAGGGTTGATGGCATAGACACCCTTCAAGGGGCAACCGGACTTGGTCTTATTCAGCTGGGTGCGATCCATATCGCTCTTTTTCACGGATTCATCGATGTAAGCAAGGACTTCTTCCTTATTCTCCACCCGATCCATCAGCTCCTGCACGATCTTGCCGTCGGGGGCCAGAACCATGAAGGTAATACCGTAGATGGTTTCGATACAGGTGGTGTAAATGGAAAACGCGCCGCCGCCCACCAGCTGGAAGTCCACCTCCACACCGGTAGACTTGCCGATCCAGTTGCGCTGGATCTCTTTGGTGGATTCGGGCCAATCGATCTCGTCCAGCCCCTCCAACAGCTTCTCAGCAAAAGCAGGCTGGTCAATGACCCACTGCATCATGTTCTTCTTCACAACAGGGAAGCCGCCACGCTCGGATTTGCCGTCGATGACTTCGTCATTGGAAAGGACAGTACCCAATTCCTCACACCAGTTCACCGGCATTTCGATCCGCTTGGCATAGCCCGCCTCATAGAGCTTTTTGAAGATCCACTGGGTCCATTTGTAGAAAGAGGGGTCGGAAGTGGCGATGCACTTGGACCAGTCATAGTCAAAACCCAATTCCTTCAGCTGTGCAGAGAAGGTTTTAATATTCTCCTGTGTGAAGCCGTTGGGATGATTGCCGGTGGAAACAGCATACTGCTCTGCAGGCAGACCAAAGGAGTCATAGCCCATAGGGTGCAGCACATTGAAGCCCTGCATCCGCTTCATACGGGACATAATATCTGTAGCGGTATAGCCTTCGGGATGGCCCGCATGCAGGCCCACGCCGGAAGGATACGGGAACATATCCAATACATAGTATTTGGGCTTAGAAAAATCCCACACATCGGTGTGGAAGGTCTGATTCTCCTCCCAGTATTTTTGCCATTTGGCTTCTACCGCACTATGGTCGTAAATCATTTTCTTATCCTTCCTTTATCCTTCGATAATAATCTCACTCAGATCTACATTCTCCGCGTCCGCCCACAGCCGCTCCAGAGAATAAAATTCGCGGGCCTCCTCCGTAAACACATGGACCACGATGGAACCGAAATCCAGCAGTTCCCAGCTGTTGCCCCGGTGACCTTCCCGGCCCAGCATCGGCTCGCCCAGCTGCTCCAAGGTGTACTCTGCATGATCGCATAGTGTCTTAACGTGGGTATTGGAAGTACCGGTGCAGATCAGGAAATAATCAGCCAATGTGCTGACCTTGTCGATTTTCAAAAGGCGGATATCCATGCCTTTTTTGCTATCGAGGGCTTTGGTGACTTCATAGGCCACTTCTTTTGCTGTTAACATGTTTTATTCATCCTTTCATCCAGCCACTGCAATGCTTCCTGAGATTCTTTGGAAATCTCCCTGTTTTGCAGCCGCAGCATGGAAATCGTCATTTCTAGGCCGGTCTTTAACGCAAGATCAATATCCCGGAAAGCCAGCTCCCGGAGCTCCTCTACCCCGGGGAAATCCCGGTTGGGCTCCATGTAATCGGCAACATAGATAATCTTTTGCAGAAGATTCATATTTGCCTTGCCGGTGGTATGTGAACGGACCGCCTCCACCACAGCCTGATTCTCTCCAAAGATCCGCTGTGCTACCAGTGCGCCTGTTAAGGCATGGAGCGTCTTGGGGTTTTCCTTGGAAAAATCGTCCAACATTGTACCATAGGCCCGGCACAATGTCAATTGCAGGGGACCGTCCAACGCCTTGGTAATATCGTGCAGCAAACCTGCCCGCCCGGCATCGGTTTCATCCGCGCCCCATTTCTTTGCAAGGGCAATGGCGGCATCCCGGCACCCGAGGACATGTCTGACTCTGGAAGGCTTCAGCAGGGATATGACCACCTGCTCCAGTTGTTCCATGGAAAGTCCGCGACAATTGTAGGCACCATTGGCTCGGATGCGGTCTGCCGCCCCGGGGGGTAACAGCTCATCCGCACAATCGAAGCACAGCATCCTGTGCAGATCCTCAGCAGAAATTTCCACAGCCGGATTTTCTGCCAGCAGTTGCCGGACATCATCGATTTGGGGAATCATACCCCCAGAAACATCAACGCCGTTTTCTTTCACGGATACGCTCCTTCCCTACTTTGGACGGATAAACCTCTTATTCCTTTTCCCGCAATTGCCGTTCCCGGTTCTTTTCGATGGCCTTTTCAATGGCCTGCTGGCGGAAGTATTCATTGCGCTGCTCCCGCACCTTCTTCGCCGCCTGACGGCGCGCCTGCGCACCCTTACGCACCGGGTTCACCTTTTCCGGCTTGCGCTTGGCTCGGCCGGTTTGATTGCGCTCTGCCTGACACTTTTCACTGAACCGGTAGATCACAAATTTTGTACCGATCACCGAAACACCATCTGCGCCGGTAGCTTCGCAAATGGCATCGCAGACCTCCCGGGGGCTCATCATGGCATTTTCCAAAACTTTTCCTTTTACCAGTTCCCGGGAAAGAAGCTGGTTATCCGCCTCGGCGATCACCGCTTCGGTAACACCGTCTTTCCCCACCATCAGCGTGGTTTCCAAGGTGTTTGCCTGCGCCCGCAGTTCCGCGCGCTCCTTACTTGTCAGCATAACCTGCCTCCTTCATTTTCTCATAAAACAGATTCAGTGCATTGGCCCGATGGGAAACTTTGTTCTTCTCCTCAGGGCTCAGTTCCGCCGTAGTCTTTCCCAAAGGCGGATAATAGAAGATGGGATCGTAGCCAAAGCCGTTTTCACCGGCAGGCTGCCGGGTCAGCTCTCCATGGATCTCACCGCGGGCTTGGATCACCTTGCCCTCCGGCGTGATAAAGCTGATGACGCACACGAACTGTGCCTGTCGCTGACCATCCGGTACATGCTCGGTATTTTTCAAAAGCAGTTCCAATCTTCCCCAATCGTCCAAGCTTTCATCAAAGCCGTAACGGGCGGAATAAATCCCGGGTTCCCCGTTCAATGCATCGACTGCAATACCGGAATCGTCTGCCAATGCAGGCAAGCCGGTGGCTTCCATCACAGCACGGGCCTTTAAAAGAGAGTTCTCCTCAAAGGTCGTGCCGGTTTCCTCCACATCGATATCTACGCCCAATTCAGACTGGAGCACCAGCTTAAAACCGAATTTTTCCGTGATCTTACTGATCTCCACCAATTTATGTTTATTTTTGCTTGCTAAAACGACTTTCATAGTTTCTCCTGCAATCAAATCAGTGCATCCACAAAGGCTTCCGCCTCAAAGGCCATCAGATCCTCTGCTTTTTCACCGACACCTACATATTTCACCGGCAGCCCTAAGCTATCCGCTACCGCAATGACGATACCGCCCTTTGCAGTGCCGTCCAGCTTGGTCAGTGCCACACAGGTAACACCGGCGATCTCTTTAAACTGTTTTGCCTGAATCAAGCCATTCTGCCCCGTGGTGCCATCCAGCACCAAAAGCACTTCCCGGGCAGCATCCGGCAATTCCCGCTCTACGATCCGGGAGATCTTACCCAGCTCATTCATCAGGTTCTGCTTATTGTGCAGGCGTCCTGCGGTATCCACCAAAATCACATCCACGCCTTTTGCCTTGGCTGACTGGATACCGTCATAAACCACGGAAGCCGGATCCGCACCTTCATGCTGGCGCACAATGGCTGCGCCGGAACGCTCTGCCCAAATTTCCAATTGGTCTGCCGCTGCAGCGCGGAAGGTATCTCCCGCCACCAGCAGGACCTGCTTCCCTTGTGCCACCAGCTGGGTAGCCAGCTTACCGATGGTTGTGGTTTTTCCCACACCGTTCACGCCGATCACCAGCACCACGGAAGGGGTAGTAGAGAGATTCAAAGCGGGGTCTCCCACCTGAAGCATTTCCACCAAGATCTGCTTTAATGCTGCTTTGGCTTCTTCCGTTGTTTTCAAATGCTGTTCCTTTACCGTCTTGCGCAGGCTTTCTACTGCTTTTAAGGCAGTGTCCACACCCAAGTCGGCAAGGATCAGACATTCTTCCAACTCGTCGTAAAAATCATCATCGATCTCAGAAAAGCCGTTAAACAAGCCGCCCAGTGTGCCACCCAAGGCGTTGCGGGTCTTGCTGAGGCCTTCTTTGATCTTGTCAAAAAATCCCATAGAGTAACTCCTTTCGTGCAATCGCACTTTACTCCATAATGCCCAAATACTGCTCCATTTGATTCAGATCCAGCCGCAAAAGCTTACTGACGCCCTGCTCCTGCATCGTCACGCCGTAAAGCACATCGGATGCTTCCATGGTGCCCCGGCGGTGGGTAATCACAATAAACTGGGTATCCTTACTCAAATTGTGCAGATAGGAAGCAAACCGCTCCACATTCCGGTCATCCAACGCCGCATCGATCTCGTCAAGCAAGCAGAAAGGCGTGGGGCGGACTTTCAGAATAGCGAAGTACAGTGCCGTTGCCACAAAGGCTTTCTCGCCGCCGGAAAGCAAGGTAATGGTTTTGACCTGTTTTCCGGGAGGCTGGACCCGGATCTCAATGCCGCAGGTCAAAGGCTCTTCCGGATTTTCCAGAATCAACTGACCCTTGCCGCCGCCAAACATTTCCTCAAAGACCTTCCCGAAATAATGGTCGATCTTCTGGAACTCAGTGACGAAAATCGCAGTCATTTCCTGCGTGATATTGCGGATAATGCTTTCCAGCTCCCGCTTGGATGTCAGCACATCGTCCCGCTGGGAAACCAGATAGCTGTAGCGCTCGTTGACACGGGCGTATTCCTCAATGGCGCCCAAGTTCGGCGTACCCAAAGCGGAAAGCTTCCGTTTCAGATCGGCGATCTGCCGGTTACCGGCTGCCACCGATTCGATTTGCCCCCGCTTTTCCACAGCAGTACCGGGTGTCAGCTCATAGGAGTCCCAAAGTTTATCGATGATCTGCCGCTCTTCCATGGCAGTGGTAATTTTCTTCTGCTCCAGCAAGGCGCAGGAGCGCTCCATGGTAAGAATGTCCTTATTCTTTTCCTGCGACTCCCGTTCTGCCCGGGTCTTGGCAGCTTCTGCATCCATACGCTGCTGCTGGGCAGATTCCATGGACTTTCGCAGCCGCTGGGTATCCGTCCGGTTATCCTGCTGCTGGGTACGCAGCTGCTGCAGCTGCTGTTCCAGACGGGCATTATCCTGCCGGATGGTTTCCATCAACGCCAGCTTGTTGGAACGGTCGCCTTCCATGGCACTGCGCAGATGCTCCAGATCCTGAATATGGTTCTGGGCCGTATTCTTCTCTGCCTCCAAGGCTGCTTCATCGGTCCTGAGCACGGTCATCCGGTCCGTCACTGCGCTCATTGCCTGCGCGGCACTTTCCTGACTGCCTTCCAAGGACGCGATCTGCTGCGTGGTCTGTTCCAGCTGTTCATGGTAGACCTGAATCTTTGCCTGCTGGGCTGCCATCCGCTGCCGATCCGCACCGGTTCGTGCATCCAGAGAATCCTTCTCCCGCTGGGCTGCCTCACAAGCATCATCAATGGCTTTGACCATGATCTCATGCTGCTTTTCCAAGCCCTCCAGCCGCAGAACCTGATCTTCCGCTTCACGCAGCTGTTCCCGGGCGGTGTTCATCTGGTATTCCACCTGATCCACAGACCGCTGGGCCTCCTGCAACTGCTGCTCGCAGGCAGTCAGCTGCGTCTGCAGCTTCTTTTCCTGTGCGGAAAGCTTTTCCACCTCATTGGCCCGGCTCAGAATACCGGCTTCCTTATTCACAGAACCACCGGTCATAGAACCGCCGGGATTGATCACCTGACCGTCCAACGTTACGATCTTAAACCGGTTTGCATATTTCTTTGCCATGGCAATGGCAGAGTCGATCTCCTCCGCAATCACCGTACGCCCTAAAAGGTTCTCTACGATACCGCTGTAGCGGCTATCGCATTTGACAAGCTGGGAAGCAATACCCACAAAGCCGCGGCAGGCTTCCAAGCCATTTTCATTCAATGCCTTACCCCGAATCACGGAAACGGGCAGGAAGGTGGCACGACCGCTGCCGGTACGCTTTAAGTAGTTAATGGCAGCTTTGCCGTCGGCCTCTGTATCCACCACGATCTGCTGCATGGCACCGCCAAGGGCGATCTCGATAGCCACCGTATATTCATCATCTGTGCGGATCAGACGGGAAACAGGTCCGTGAATATTTCGCAAGCCCCCCTGCTGACTCTGCTGCATTACCAGACGCACAGATTTTTGATAGCTCTCATAATCCCGCTCCATTGCCCGGAAAACCTTCAGCTTTGCCTGAACGCCTTCCAGTTGGGCAGTCAGCTCCCGCTTTTGCTGATCCAATTCATCCCGGCGCTTGACCCGTCCTGCCTGACGCAGATCATAGCCGGCAATGGTATTATTGGCGGCAGTAACCTCTGCTTGCGCTGCCTGCAGCTGCTTCGTGCAGCTTTGCATTTCCTTGCGGGCATCCGCCAGCCGCTCTTTTCCGGCAGTCAGATCCGAACGCAACTGGGCAATTCGCCGGTCACTTTCTTCCAGTGCCGTTTCCAGCGCCCGAACGTCCGCTTCCCTACCGGCGATATCCGCCGTCAGGTTACTCTGGGTGGTCCGCAGCTCCATAAACTGGCGGGTCATACCCTGCGCATTGGCAGTCATCGCCGCAAGCTCCTGCTGCAGCTGCTCCAACGCCTGCTTCTTCTGATCCAGTTCCAGCCCGATCTGGGTGATCCGCTGCCGGGTCTGTTCCAGCTGCTGGCCAATGCCGCCGCTGCGATCTTCCTGCCCCTGCAGTTCTTCTTCAATGCGGGCAATATTATCGTTATTGTTCCGGACATTGCCTTCCAACACCGCCACTTGACCTTCCAGTTGCTGGTAGGTGGCTTCCATCATGTTGACATTGCCGCGGATGCTTTCCAGTTCTTCGTCCTTATGGCGCAGCTCTGCACCCAATTGCTCTGACTGGGCATAGAGACGATTCAGGTCCTCTTCCGCTTGCTGCTTAACAAAGGTAGCGGAAGCATAATCCTCCTCCGCTTTCTTTGCTGCGGCGGAAAGCCGCTCCAGCGTGTCCAGCCAGACCGCCACTTCCACGCCCTGCAGCTGCTCTTTCAGCTCCAGATACTTGACTGCCTTTTCAGACTGCACCTTCAGCGGTTCCAGCTGCAACTCCAACTCCGACACTTTATCGCCGATGCGCAGCAGATTATCCTCGGTGTGCATCAGCTTGCGCTCGGTTTCCTCCTTACGGTGGCGGTATTTGGAAATACCGGCAGCTTCCTCAAAGATCTCACGGCGGTCGGCACTTTTCAGGGACAGGATCTCGTCAATACGGCCCTGACCGATATTGGAATAGCCTTCCCGACCCAAGCCGGTATCCATAAACATCTCATGGATATCCCGCAAACGGGCAGACTGGCGGTTGATATAGTATTCACTGTCACCGCTGCGATAATACCGGCGCGTGATCATCACCTCGTCGGAATCGTAGGGCAGCGCGCGGTCGGCATTGTCCAAGGTCAGGGTAGCCTCCGCAAAACCTACCGCCGCCCGCTTCTGGGTACCGCCGAAGATCACATCTTCCATTTTGGCACCACGGAGGGTCTTGGTGCTTTGCTCGCCCATTACCCACAAAATGGCGTCGGAAATATTGGATTTACCGGAGCCGTTAGGACCTACGATGGCGGTGATATCGTCACCGAAACGGATCAGGGTCTTGTCCGGGAAAGACTTAAAGCCCTGTACTTCCAAAGATTTTAAATACACAGCAAAACCTCTTCTGCAAAATAGTTAAATTGAATCAGTTTATTATACCGACAATCGGCAAAAAAAGCAAGTGGTGGCGGTGGATTTTCCAACCTTTTCGGCTTGTTTTTAAAATTGACATCCGCTTCCGGGACAACTATAATAGTCTTGGAGGAATGTGCATATGAAAATTGTTTTACTCACCGCTTTGGGTGTGGGCGGCGCAACTGTGATCGGCTCCATCCTTGGCTTTCTTTTTAAAAAGATCTCCCATAAATTCAGCGATATCGTACTGGCCTTTGCCGCCGGTGTGATGCTGTGCGCTGCTGTGATCGGCTTAGTGCTTCCTTCTTTGGAATACGGCGGCAGCGCCGCCCTGCCGGTTACTGTAATCGGTCTCATGTGCGGCGCTGTATTTCTGAACATTCTGGACAAGCTGGTGCCCCATCTGCATCGGCTTGCCGGTGTGGATCAGGAAGCCCATCCGGATAACGCCCAAAAGCTGAACAAAGTGCTGCTTTTTGTGATGGCCATTGCCATCCACAACCTACCGGAAGGTATTGCCGCCGGCGTCAGCTTCGGCACCGGAAACAATGCCCATGCTTTTTCCATCGCCGCAGGTATTGCCCTACAGAACATCCCCGAGGGCATGGTGATCATTGCCCCCATGCTGGCTGCCGGCATGTCCGCAAAGCGGACGTTCCTATGTGCCATGGCTACCGGTGTGATCGAAGTGCTGGGTACACTGTTAGGTTTCTTTGCCGTTTCTGTCTCTGCGGCAATTCTGCCCTTTGCGCTTGCCTTTGCCGGTGGCACCATGCTGTATGTCATCAGCGATGAAATGATTCCGGAAACCCATCATTCCGATGCCCGGGGTGTCACCTATTCGTTAATGCTGGGCTTTTGTCTGATGCTGGCAATGGACTACTTTTTAGGGTAATATTATGAAATTGGAAGTAACGAAGATTCTACAGGACCGGGTCAAACAGCAAACCACTGTGCATTTAAAAGGTTGTCCTTTAAGATGCGGATGGTGCGACCGCCCCGAGGTGCGTAAGCCAAAAAAAGAACTGCTTTACGATGTGGAAAGCTGCGTCAGCTGCATGATGTGCTTCCCGGAATGCAGTTTGGATGCCCATAATTTCGTCAACGGGCAGCATGTGATCGATCGGTATAAATGCGTTGGCTGTATGGATTGTACCGATGCCTGCCCTGCCGGCTGCCTCACCCCGGCTTCCCGCACAATGAGCCCCGACGCAATTCTTTCCCAATGTCAAAGCACGCTGATTCTAAGCGGCGGTGAGCCATTGGTGCAGCACGAAGGCGTTTTGGAACTACTGCAAAAAGCAAAGGCAAAAGGCATTTCTACCTGCATTGAAACCACCGGCGCTTTTTATCCCAGCCAGATCCCTGCCATCTTACCCTACACCGACCTATTTGTGTTCCGGATCATGGACACAGATCCGGTACGGATGAAAAAGAACACCGGTGCCAAGCTGGACGTTCTGCTGTCTAACTTAAAAAAGCTGGATGAAGCAGGAAAAGAAACCCATCTTCGTTGCAAGCTGATCCCTGATGTGAACATGCACAGCGATTACGCCGCTGGTCTGGCCGCACTATACCAGTCATTACATCATTGCAAAGGCATCCTGCCAGATCCCTACTCCCCTTGCAGCCCGGCAAAATGGAAATTGCTGGATTTGGACCCGCCATGTTATCTTCCTGCTTCTCCAAACGAAACAACCGCTTTTATAAAACAGCTGGAAGACGCCGGCATCCCCCTCATAACCGAATAAAAAAAGAATGGCGTGTTGGGTAACACGCCATTCTTTTTTGATTTACTTAACGTACGCCATGCTGATCCAGCCCTTGGAGGTACGGCCCCACTTGGTAGAACCGACCTTTTTGGTCTCCAGAATGGTTACCTTATCGCCCTTATCGTAATATGCTACGATCTTGGCGCTGGTGCTGGCGCTCTTGCGCACACGCAGACGGCTGGCTGTAACCGTGCCGGTCTTGGCAGCCGGCTCTTGGGTATCCTGACTACCGCTGCCGGTATCGGTAACTTTCACATAATCCATGCTGATCCAGCCCTTGGCGGTACGGCCCCATGTGGTGGATCCGACCTTTTTGGTCTCAAGGATCGTCACCTTTGCGCCATTGCTGTAGTAACCAACCACAGATGCGCTGGTGCCGGCGCTCTTGCGGATCCGCAGTGTACCGCTGACTTTGATCGTTCCGGTAATCGTCGCGGGCTTTTCCTCAGGTTTCGTCTCGGTATCCTGCTCGGTATCAGGCAGCGGATCCAGCTTGATATACTCCATGCTGACCCAGCCTTTTTCAACCTTGCCCCATGTAATGCTACCAACAGTCTTTGTTTCCGTAACCGTTACCTTTTGCTTATTGTTCAAATAGGCAACGATGCTGGAAGATGTGCTGGCCGCCTTACGAACACGCAGGCGATCGCCGCTGGTCTTGACCACGCCGGTACGAGCCGGGTTGGCAGGCGCTTGCGGCTGCTGGTTATCCTCGGGATCCTCGTTATTATCGGGGTTCTCGTTGATATCGGGATTCTCGTTGATATCGGGATTCTCGTTGACATCGGGATTCTCGTTAATATCGGGATTCTCGTTGATATCGGGATTCTCGTTGATGTCGGGATTCTCGTTGACATCGGGATTCTCGTTGATGTCGGGATTCTCGTTAATATCGGGATTCTCGTTGACATCGGGATTCTCGTTGACATCGGGATTCTCGTTGATATCAGGATTCTCATTCACATCCGGAGTGGTGCCGGGATTTTCGGGCTGCACAGGTGTCTCGATCTCAGGTTCTTCCTCGATAACCTTAATATACTTCAGGCTGACCCAACCCTTTTCGATCCGACCCCAAACAGTAGAGCCGGAGGTCTTTTCCTCAAAAACCTCAACCACAGTGCCATTCTTCAGCTTGGCCACAATGCCGTAGCCGGTGCTGGGGCCGCTGCGAACATTCAGCGTGCTATCCACCTTGACCTTACCCTTATACAGGACCGGCTCTTTCATAGAATCCAGAACAGCCTGATAGTCGGTATAGCTCAGATCCATCCAAGCATCGCCAAATCTGCCCCACAGCACATCGCCCACAGGCGCAGTTTCTTCAATGACGATCTTTTCACCGAAAGGTGCTGTGCCGTCCATCTCGGCATAGGTAGCGCCGGGACCTTTGCGCAGCTGCGCACCTTCGCCGGTAACCGTCACTTCAATGCCCTGCGGTTGCTGTGCAGGCGGTGTAGAGCCGTCATCCGCACGCCAACGGGCGTACAGGGTCTTTCCGTTGGTATCTGCATCCAGAACGGTTACTTTCTGACCGCCCTTGGTGGCAGTATACCAGCCTTCAAAGGTATAACCCTTATATGTAGTCTGCACGGTAATTTCTGCAGTCAGGTTTGAATCGTAACCCTGAACCAAGTAAGAATTGGACACGCCGCCGTTCAAATCAAACAGGGTATAGCAAAAGTTTGACGGAACTTTGGTGGAATACACACCATTCAGGTACAAATTCGCCTCGCAACGGCGGCGCTTCAGCTTACCGGTGCTGCGACCGCCGGATTTGGTAGCACTCCAAATGCAGAAGGCGGAAATCAACTCGTTGCCGGTAGCGCCCTTGGCAATAGCATTATGGAACACGCCGGTTTTCTCCGAAGTCCATGCAGAACCACAGTTGTAGGAGAACAGGACCAGCGCATCCAGCTGCTGCTGGGATAACGTAATGCCCTTCTTGTCCGCAAAGCTGTAGACAGACTTTTCGAACATAGTCGTATAGTCACGAAGCTTTTTTTCCGCTTCTTCCTTGCTCATGGGGTTTTTCTGGTAGTAAGCAACTTTGTCATCAGGGCATCTGGTACCATAGCCAATTGACCAGTGGTAAACATCGTAATAAGGCGTACTGCGGAAGCCCTCATACTCTTTGAGCATATCAACAGCAGCTTGGCTGATGGTATAGCGCACAGGCTCTTCATTTGCAGCCCGGACAGCAGGGGCATTTGCAAAGAAAATACCCAGTGTCATCACCACTGTTAAGATAAGACAGATGATCCTCTTATTCACAGAGTTTGCTCCTTTCGCATGTATTTCCAGTGTATTATAGCAGAGTTATTCCGTTATTGCAACCTTTTTTTGAAAAATTATTACACTTTGTAACTTTCACAAACTAAAAAAACCTTATAATACATGCGCTTTTTTCCATATTCAGGAATTTTTTGGAAACAATCGTTAACAGTTTTGGTTTACATAATTTTCGTTTCCTCTGCCGTTTTTTTCAATATGTTGTAGAAGAAATTGCATTTGCAGACTAAATATGCTATTATAAGGGAAAACTAAGAAAAAGGAGGCGATCTGCTTGACGCAAAGAAAAGCATTGGTAGCGATGAGCGGCGGTGTGGACAGTTCTGTGGCTCTTTTTTTGACGAAAAAAGCCGGTTTTTCCTGCATGGGTGCTTATATGCAGATGTGCAGCCGGGCACTATTGGGCCGGGAACCGAACGATGATGCATCCGATGCCAAAGCAATTGCGCAAAAGCTGGATACCCCCTTCACCTTACTGGACGGCAAGGATGCTTTTACCGCTCATGTGGCAGAGCATTTTGTGGCCGCATATGAAGCGGGCTTGACCCCGAATCCATGCTATCAATGCAACAAAACCATAAAATTCGGTCTACTTTTACACCTTGCTTTAGAAATGGGATATGACACGCTGGTCACCGGTCACTACGCCCGGGTGGAACAAGATCCTGCTACCGGCCGTTTCCTTCTAAAGAAAGCATTGGACGAAAACAAGGACCAAAGCTACTTTCTTGCCGGGCTGAATCAGCAGCAACTAGCCCATGTTCGACTCCCCTTAGGTGAACTGACCAAAGAACAGGTACGGCAGATCGCGCAGGCACAAGGCTTTATCAACGCCCGGAAGCGGGATAGTCAAGATATTTGTTTCATCCCCGACGGAGATCACATTGCATTTATGGAGCGCTACCGAGGCGCAACCTATCCGGAGGGCGATTATCTGGACCTTCAAGGACATGTGATCGGCCGGCACAAGGGCGCTGCCGGTTATACCATCGGGCAACGAAAAGGCTTAGGCATCGCTTTGGGCGCACCGGCTTATGTATGCGCCAAGGACATGGAAAACAACACCGTGACACTGGGTCCCAATGAAGCCCTGTTCCGGACCGCCTTGCGGGCTGACAACTGGAGCTGGTTCCCCTTCCCTGCCCTGACAGAACCCATCCGGGTGCTTGCAAAGGTGCGTTATCGGCACACTCCCCAATGGGCAACGGTTTATCCGGAGCCGGATGGGTTCGCCCGGGTAATCTTCGACGAACCCCAGCGCGCCATCACTACTGGCCAAGCCGTGGTACTTTATGAGGGCAATACCGTCATTGGCGGCGGCACGATTACGGAAATATTGTAAAAATCAGCGGCACCGCCGAAACGGTGCCGCTGATTTGTTTATATTTTGACATTGGGAAAGTACTCTTTCACAAAATCCACTTCCTGCACTTGAAAGCTTTTGCCATCCAAATAGGCAAGTCCTTCCGCGTCCGTCTGAAACCGGAATGTCAGCTTGTAAGAATACAGCGCCTGATAATTCCGGTCATACCGCTTATCCAGCTTTCCGTACTTACCATCTCCCAGCAGTGGGTGTCCTGCATGGGCAAACTGTGCTCGAATCTGATGGGTGCGGCCGGTGATCAATTCACATTCCACCAGTGATAATCCTTGATTTTTTGCCAAAGTCACATAATTGGTCTGGCAGGATTTGGACCCGGGCTGGGGTGTATCAGTAACAAAAACTTTATTTTTCTTGGCATCCTTGAAAAGATACCCCTTCAAGCTCCCTTTTGGTTGCTTAGGTACGCCTTCCACAATCGCAAGATACCGCTTATCCAGCTCCCGGTCCTTGATCTTTTGATTCATGACCCGGAGCGCTTCCGCAGTTTTCGCGGCGATCACAATCCCTCCGGTATTGCGATCGATCCGGTTGCACAGTGCCGGGGTAAAAGCATTTTCACCCCGAGGACTCCACTGCCGTGTCTGGTACAGATACGCCTGAATATGGTCGATCAAGGTGCGTCCATACTCCGCACCGTCGTGGGGGTGCACCGCAAGACCCGGCCGCTTATCTACCAGCAGGATATGGTCATCTTCATAAACGATATTCAGCTTTGGTGTAGCTACCGTCAGGTAAGCATTATCCTCCCGGGGCTTATCGAAAAACTCGTCATTAATGTACATCTGCAGCACATCCCCGTCTTTGAGGCGGGTATCCCGCTCTGCCCGGGCACCGTTTAGCTTAATGCGCTTGATGCGGATGTACTTTTGCGCCAAGGATGCCGGCAGCAAAGGCACTGCCTTTGCCAAAAAGCGGTCCAACCGCTGCCCTGCATCGTTGCTCCCGATTATAAATTCTTTCATAAGGACTGCTCCCGCTGCAGCTTGTGCAGATCCATCTGCTGAGTAAATTCCAGCGCAGGATTGTAACCCATCTTCCGCTGGCGGTTATTCATGGCCGCCACCTCCAAGATCACCGCCAAGTTACGGCCGGGAGTAACCGGAATGGTATTCATAGGAATCTGGACTCCTAGGATTTCCGTATATTGCTCGTCAAGGCCTAAGCGGTCATAGGTCGTCTGCTGTTTCCACGGAACGATATTGACCACCAGATTGATCTCATTTTCCGCTTTGACCGCGCCCATGCCGAACAGCTTTGCCACATTGATAATCCCGATGCCCCGCAATTCCACATAATTGCGGATCACTTCCGGCGCTGTGCCTACCAGCATGTTTCCGGAGATCCGGCGGATCTCCACCGCATCATCCGCAATCAACCGGTGGCCACGCTTCAGCAGTTCCACCGCCGTCTCGCTTTTACCGATGCCGCTGTCGCCCACCAGAAGCAAGCCCTCACCATAGACCTCCACCAGCACGCCGTGGCGGGTGATGCTGGGTGCCAGCGCTGCTTTCAGGTAAGCAATAATGGTGGACACAATGGTACTGGTGGCCTCTTTACTGCGCAAAATAGTAACATCGTGCTTTTTCGCCATTTCCATGCACTGATCGTCCGGGGTAATATTGCGAGCAATCAGCATGGCAGGAAATTTATAAGCAAACAGGCGGTCAAAGATAATCGCCCGTTCCACAGGATCCAGCTTTTGCAGATAGCTGGCTTCCACATTGCCCATCACCAAAAGGCGCATCGGTTCAAAATGATCAAAATAGCCAGCCAGCTGCAGACCGGGTCTTGCCACATCCTCCACAGTCAGGCGGACCTGCTCATAATCCGTCGCCGCAAAGGCGATCTCCAACTGAAATTCCTCCACAAGGGTCTTCAGCGGCACACTTCGAATATCAAACATAATATACCTCCCGGGGTATTTGCCTTCATTATACCTACCCGAAAGGGTAATATCAACATTATTTTATAAATATAAAAAATTTTTGTAAAAAAGACTTGCTTTTTTTCGCAAGCTCTGCTATTATATCTTAGCGCGTGTTAAAGGCGCAATTTTCGTGAGCCATCATGCGGATTGGAGGTGCAGTGAATGGCGAAGTGTGATTATTGTGGTAAGGGCGTTGCCTTTGGTATTAAGGTCTCCCACTCCCACAGACGTTCCAATCGTACCTGGAAGCCCAACGTGAAGCGGGTGAAGGCCATTGTCAACGGTACTCCGTGCCATGTGTACGCTTGTACCAGATGCCTCCGTTCCAACAAGGTTGAGCGTGCGGTGTAATTCCCAGCAACTAATAGCGGCATTGCCAAGTGCAATGCCGCTTTTTGTTTTAATAAAACCCAACAGGAAAATTCTGATTTTTCGGTCTGTTTATCATACAACCATGTAGGGCGGGGCCTTGGTCCCGCCGTCAAAAGCTATTGCAACAGAGCGGCGGGAGCAGAGCCCCCGCCCTACAATATAGATTGGAACCTGTTCGACAAATTGGAATTTACTGAAGAATTCTGTTCGCGTCATACATAACCCCCGGCGGTAAAAACCGCCGGGGGTGTTGTATTATTTGAACAGATATTTATAGTAGTTGTTATCCAGAACACCGGCACAATAGCTGCGCTTGTTCTTAACCACTGCCTTCATGGTTTTGACATAATCTTCAGGCAATTCTATATTCGGGTCTTTGGGCACAAACTTGCCGTTCTTGGCATAATAGGTGCCGTACTCGGTCTTCCAGTCATAATTGGTGTTGAACACCAGTGCAGGCGCGTCAGAGAGTACATCCCGTCCTACCATCAGGCGGGAATCAAATTCCGTGCCAAACAGGTTATACAAAGTAGGCAGAATATCCAAGCCGAAGGTGGGCGCATCTACCACGATGGGATCCATCTTCTCCAGACAGCCGGACCAAATGATCAGCCGGTTGTGATCCCGCTTGAAGTAATCATCCACATTATAGCCGTAAAGCTCAGACAGGTAAGGCATATTGCCCAGCGCCGCATCGGAGTCCAGACCGTAGGGGAAATGGTCAGTAGACAGGACGATGACGGTATCATCGGCGATCCCCTCTTCTTCCAGTCGCTTCACCAGATGGGCCAAGCCATCTTCCAGATCCAGATTGCAGGCAAAGTAACCCTTAACCTGATCGGAATAAGGCAGATGCTGCACACGGTCCCAATGGCGCTTGGTCATCGCATTGCCGGACTTGCCATAGTTACTGTGGCCGCTGACGGTCATATAGTAAATATTGAAGGGCTGTTTGTCCACATAGGTTTCGAACGTGCCGCTGATCATCTCAAAGTCACTTTGAGGCCACTTCTTCTGCACGAACTCTTCCATACCGTTGCCGCGACCCATAAAGCCGTCGGAGTAACCGATCTTGGTATGGGTCTTGTTCCGATCGTAGTAGGTGTAGGAGTTGTTATGGTAGGCCTTGCCGTAATAGCCCTCGCCCACACAATTACCAACCGTATAGTAATTATAGTTACTTGCGGCGTTTTTGAAGGACTTACCGCCGGCAGTAGGCAGCATGCCGAACATATTCTGGTACTCGCCGCCGGTAGTACCGGCACTGGCAGGCTGATAGTAATCGGTAAACTGGATACCCTTATTGGCAAGCCGGTACAGTGTCGGCGTCAGATCTTTATCGATCAGTTCACCGGAGAAAGCCTCCGCCGTGAGGAAAATCAGATTTTTACCCTTGAACAGGCCGGTATACTGATTTTTCTTGGAGGGGGTCAGGGTCTTGACGTAGTCATTGAGCTTTTTGATCTTGGAATTGGCAGACTTCTGCATCAGCGTATCCAGATCGATGGCATTGTCACCGTAGACGATCTCCGTAGGCTCGGTGGCACCGGGCTCGGTAGATTCCGGATCGGTCACATCCGGGATCACAGGGATGCCGGTATGCTCAAAATCCGGATCTGCAGGTGCAATACCATGCTGCACATCCAACCGCAGGCCGGTTACAAGACCGAAGGTAGACAC
Source organism: Oscillospiraceae bacterium (assembly GCA_017398725.1). Taxonomy (GTDB): domain Bacteria; phylum Bacillota; class Clostridia; order Oscillospirales; family Oscillospiraceae; genus Faecousia. The sequence continues at coordinate 41,039 of JAFQFA010000024.1, forward strand.
TGCGGACTGGAAATTATACTGCTTGTTATACACCGGTCCGTTCACCGGATGCAGCAGAACAAACAGCATCACCAGAATGTGGACCATGGCACCGGTGGCAGCGGACATGGCGCGGTTACGCCAGCTGATGCCGTTAAAGGCAAATACCCGCTTGCCCCAAAGAAGATTGGCAACAAAAGGAACACACATCAGCGCCATGATAAACAGGCCGCCCTGAATGAAGATCAGGTGCATCAATTCCCCGAAATAGCTGGTGAGGGCATCGCCGGCGCCGCCGGTCATGGTGTTGATATCGTAAAACTGCTTAAACTGCTTGTAGATCAGGTACTGTACGATATAGATCACCGTGGTGGCACCCAGCCAAACATGGGTGATGATCTCATTGATCTTTCTCTTTTTGAACAAAGAGCACAGGATATAGCCTACCGTGCCGTAAGCAAAGCTGAACATGATCTTATACACAATGCCGGTAAATACCGTTTCTGTGGTAGCTGCTTGGAACACGATCTCCAAAAACAGCACCGCCAGCGTGTAGATCATAATCATATACAGCGGGCTTAATTGCTTTTTCTTTCTTGTTCGACGTTTCATAGCTCAATCTTCTTTCTTTTATTTCTTGAAAAGATCCGTCTTACTTTCTTCGCCCTTTATCAGTCGGGCGATATTCTGCCGGTGCATAAATACAGCCAGCAGACTCATGCACAGACCGCAAAGCATCACCGTCAGGTTGTTATAATGGAACAGCACAAAACCAGCGCCAAAAGCAGCAGAGCCCAGCACAGAACCAAATGACACATAACCGGTGGCAAAATAAGCAACTGCAAATACCGCAAGGATCAGCAACGCAATCCGCCAATCCATCATCAGCGCTACAAAAAAGCCACTGAGAATGCCTTTACCCCCGTGAAAACCTAAAAATACAGGAAATATATGGCCAAGCATCACTGCCAAGCCGCCCAGTGCCGTCCCTTCTGCCTCCATGCCGAAGGGCCTGAGCAAAAAGAATCCTGCACCACAGGCAGCAACCGCTTTCAGTGCATCCACCGCCACCACCAGCAGCGCATGGTGGGCACCGTAGCTGCGGATAAAATTGGTCAGCCCTGCATTGCCGCTGCCATGGGTACGAACATCATCTTTCATCAGATGGGATACCCAAACCGCACCGTTCAGGTTCCCCAGCAAATAGCCGATCACAAGAGTCAGCCCAATAAACAGCCACATGGCTTACTCCTCCTTATCCCCTCGCTGGCGAATGGTGATCCGCACCGGGGTACCCTGCAGTCCGAAGACTTCCCGGATCTGGTTCTCCAAATACCGCTGATAGGAGAAGTGGAACAGCCGGGCATCATTGCAGAAAATGACAAAATGCGGCGGCTTTGTGCTGGCTTGGGTCATATAGTAGATCTTTAAGCGGCGGCCCTTGTCCGTAGGCGGCTGTACCCGGGCGGTAGCCTCTGCCAGAACGCTATTCAGTGCGCCGGTAGTAATACGGCTGGTATTCTGCTTGTGGACATCCTGAATCACCTGATACAGCTTATCCACACGCTGACCGGTCAATGCCGACAAAAATACCACAGGAGCATAGGTCATATAGCTCAAGCCGTTGCGAACACCGGCTTCTTTATCCCGCATGGTATTGGTTTCTTTGTCCTCCACCGCGTCCCACTTGTTGACTACGATGATGGCCGCTTTACCGGCTTCATGGACCAGACCTGCGATCTTGGTATCCTGCTCGGTCACACCGTCATTGGCGTCGATCAGGATCAGGCATACATCCGCCCGCTCAATGGCATTGATGGTGCGCATGTTGGAATATTTTTCAATCAGATCGTCCACTTTGCTCTTACGGCGCATACCCGCCGTATCAATAAAGCAGTATTTACCGGTCTCATTCTCAAACTCAGAATCGATGGCATCCCGGGTCGTGCCGGCCATATCGGAAACGATGACCCGCTCCTCGCCCAAGATCCGGTTCAGCAGGCTGGACTTACCTACATTCGGCTTACCGACGATGGCAACTTTGATCACCTCGTCCTCGTCTTCACCCGCATCTTCCTCCGGCATGTTTTCAAGGCACCAATCCAAAAGATCACCGGTACCGTGGCCATGGATAGCAGATACTTCAAACAAGTCGCCGATCCCAAGGCTATAAAACTCGTACACATCCGGATTCACAGGACCCACGGAATCACACTTGTTGACTGCCAGCGCCACCGGCTTACCGGACTTGCGAAGCATGGTAGCCACATCCTGATCCGCTGCGGTAACACCGGAGCGAACATCCGTGACCATGACGATGCAATCTGCCAGCTCAATACCGATCTCCGCCTGACGGCGCATGAATTTAAGCATGTCATTTTCCGTGCCCGGCTCAATACCGCCGGTATCTACCAAAGAGAAGGTGCGGTTACACCATTCGCAATCGCCGTAGATCCGGTCCCGGGTCACGCCGGGGGTATCCTCTACGATAGAGGTACGGTGGCCGGTCAATTTATTAAAAAGCATGGACTTACCCACATTGGGTCGGCCCACAATAGCAACCAAAGGTTTGGCCACAGCAATCACTCCTTTCTCAAAAGCAAGAGGCACTTATGCCTGCAAAATATCACTTTATATTATTACACATTTTTCATTGCAAATCAATGAAAAAAACAAGGCTTTACAATTTATTTTATTTTTCCCAAATACGGAAAAAGAGGAAGGCTAATAAGAAGCCTTCCTCTGCGCTTACGCATTTTTCCTGCCTTAGTCAGCCTTGGCAGCCAGAACCTGACGACCGTTGTAGTTGCCGCAAGCCTTGCAAGCTCTGTGAGGCATGACGGGCTCACCACACTTGGAGCAGACCGCAACGCTGGGGGCGGACAGCTTCCAGTTGGAACCCCGGCGCTGATCGCGGCGGGCCTTGGACACTTTACACTTAGGGACAGCCATGGATGACACCTCCTTGGTCAAACTGCTTTAACAGCATTTCTTAATTATTTATCGAGAAGCTGCCGTAAAGCAGCAAAACGGGGATCCAGCTCTTTCTGACAACCGCAGGGACCGTCATTCAGGTTCTTGCCGCAGCGGCAGCACAGACCCTTACATTCCGGCGAGCACAACAGCTTGGAGTCCATATTCAGCACGAACACCGTCCGTACAATATCCTCCAGATCTGCCGCGTCATTCTCCAGCGGGAACACCCATTCATCTTCACTGTCTTCGTTGGACAGTTCCTCCACCAAAACCACATCGATGGGGATCTGCACATCCCGCACAAAGTCTGACGCACAACGGTCACACACGCCGTTAATCCGGGCAGTGATCGTGCCCTGCATCACCAGCACATCCGCAGTATTCCGCACCGTACCGGCTGCAAGAACAAGCTCTTTCACAGGATAGCATGTACCAAACAGAAGATCGCTCAGATCCACACGCTCAGAAAAAGACAACTTGGCTCCCGGGGTATGGATGATATCCTTAAGACCCAGATGCATAGTATCCCCCTCTTCATAGTCGTGCCTAGACATTATATAGGGTTTTATGGCATTTGTCAAATACTATTTTTAAAAATATCTGTGGGAGAGTTCTATTTTTTTATCGAGGGACATACTGTGCTATTAAGAAAAGGAGGCTGCCTATGGAAACTATTTATGCAGATATCGCAAAGCGGACCGGCGGTAATATTTACATTGGTGTGGTTGGGCCGGTACGCACCGGAAAATCCACCCTTATCAAGCGGATCATGGAGGAACTGGTCATCCCCAACATCGACGACCCTTACCGCAGGGATCGAGCCAGAGATGAATTGCCCCAAAGCGGCTCCGGAAAAACCATTATGACCAGCGAGCCAAAATTTGTCCCGGAGGAAGCGGTGGAGATCTGCCCCGATGACACTGCAAAAATGCGCATCCGGATGATCGACTCTGTGGGATATATGGTAAACGGCGCCGTCGGCGCAGAAGAAGACGGGCAGATGCGTATGGTCACGACTCCTTGGTGCGATCAGCCGATTCCAATGGCGCAGGCCGCAGAACTGGGCACAAAAAAGGTCATGCAGGAACACTGCTCCATCGGGCTGGTGGTGACCACCGACGGCTCTGTTACGGACATCCCCCGGGAAGATTACGTTCAGGCAGAAAACCGGGCCATTGCCGATATGAAGGCTACCGGCAAGCCCTTCTTGGTGATCGTAAACACGGTAGATCCCAACGGTTCGGCAGCGCAGGCTGTTCAGGAAAAACTGCGGCAAGACCACGGGTTGGAAGCGGTGGCCGCGGACTGTCAGGCACTGGACGGTCCGGGCATCCGCCAGCTGCTGCAAGAGCTTCTATATGCCTTCCCGATCCAAAAGCTACGGGTACATCTGCCCCGATGGATGGATACCTTGGAAGCAGACCATCCGGTGAAGGCAGCTTTATATGAGGCGCTGATCCGCCGGTACGAGGAGATCTCCGCTTTGGGGCTGGCTGAGCCGATCCTGAAAAAGCTGACGCAACTGGAAGATGTGCTGGATTTTTCCATCCGTCATGTGGATCTGGCCACCGGCGCGGTGGATTGCGCCCTCACCTTCCCGGAAACACTGTTCTATGAGATCCTCAGCGCCAAAACCGGCACGTCCATTAAAAACGAGGGAGATTTAATGGGGATCCTGACTTCCCTGTGCGAGGCCAAGCGGGAATACGACAAAATATCCGATGCACTAAACGCGGTCAAAGCCACCGGTTACGGCGTTGTCATGCCGCAAGCAGAGGAAATGAAGCTGGAAAAGCCGGAAATCCTGCGGAAAAACGGCACATATGGGGTAAAACTGAAAGCCGGAGCCCCCTCCATCCACATGCTCCGTGTGGATATCGACACAGAGATCAGCCCCATGGTAGGCGACGAAAAACAATCGCAGGACCTGATCGGTTATCTGACTCAAGAAGACCCCGATCAGCTTTGGAAAAGCAACATCTTCGGAAAGTCCGTTTATGCGCTGGTGCAGGAAGGTCTGACCAGCAAGCTGCTGCGGACACCGGAGGATGTGCGGGATAAGTTCCGGGGCACTTTGAGCCGGATCGTCAATGATGGGGCCAACGGTCTGATCTGTTTGATCGTATAAACCACATAAATCACTTCCTATCTATCATTATTTCAGCAACCACTGCACAAAACGCAGCCCGGCGGTTCTGTGAACCGCCGGGCTGCTTTTTATTTACTCTTGATCTTTACATAGCCGGATTGGATGCTCTTGGTTTTGCCGGAAAGGGCAATGACTTTATAGTAGTAGGTCTTGCCCTTCTTTGCGGTCGTATCTGTAAAAAATGCGCCATTTTCCGTGAACTCCCATTCCGCATCCGGAAGGATCTTGAATTTCCTGCTGCTGGAGCTGGTGGAGCGATAAACAGCATAGCCGTCAGCATTCGGCACTGCACGCCATGTAACCACCGGTTTTCCGGTTTCCGGATCCAGCTTGGCAGTTGGCTTCTTGGGCTGCGCACAGGTGGCTGTAGCCAGCTTGCTTTGTCCGTATGCACCGGTAGCATCCGCCTTTTTACCGATTGCCCTTACTTTGTAGCTGTAGCTAACCCCCGGTTCGGCTGCCGTATCCTGATAGCTGGTGGTCTTCAGGGAAATCCCTTCCCCCACCTGCACGCCGTCTGCAAAACGCAGGATCTCATAGGAGGCAGCGCCGGTGATCTTCTTCCAGCTCACCTTAGGCTGTCCGGTAACCGTATCTATCTTAACTGTAACGGAAGGCCGGGCGCATTTTGCCCAACAGGCAGCAACATTACTATAGATACTGTTGCCGGCGCTCTTAGACGCGATCGCTCTGATCTTATAAACGTACCGGCTGCCGGCGGAAGCTTTGGAATCGGTATAGGTGGTCTTCGTAGTGGTTGTGATTCTTTTAAACTTTCCGGTTTCGGAGGTTGCCCGGTAGACCTCATATTTTTTGGCACCGGTAATCTTGGACCAAGTCAAAACAGGCTTGCCGGAAGATGTGTTTGATGCCGTTTCCAGAACAGGGGTGGCGCACTTGGTTGCTGCGTACACGATATTACTGTAGCCACTGCTGAGGCTGGCATCGGCTGTACAGACAGCCTTCACTTTATAATAGTAAGTCTTTCCAATAGAAGCCTTTTGATCCTGCCATACCGCAAGCTCCGTGGAGTCGGCTTTACTGTACTTTCCTTTTTTGCTGGTGGCACGGTAGATCTCATATCGATCCGCTTCCCCGTCATGGCTCCATGTCAGGGTCAATTTACCGGTCTTCCCATCCGGCTTAATGGCGATCCGGGGTTCCGGCAAACCCTTAGCATCCTCATAAGCCTTTCGGTAGGAATCGCCGCAGGCGTTACACACATATTCGGTATATCCGTCTTCCACAAGGGTAGGTGCAACTTCCTTCGGGGCATACCGGTGACCCAGTGCCGGAACATGATCGGCCAAAAGTGTACCGTTGCAGGCAGGGCATACATACACGGTATAGCCCTTTTCTGTGCAGGTGGGATCTACCGTATGGTCCGGCAGGTAATTGCATTGTCCGCTCCCCTCAGCTTGGGTCAAAAACACTTCGCAAAGGGTGCAGTAAAAGCCTTTCACGGTGCACGCCTGCAATTGGGTCAAAATATCATCGGCAGCGTTATAATGCCAAACAGGCACTTCCATCAAAGGCTCGTTATTTTCTCCTACAGCAATGGCTTTTCGAGCCTGCTCCGTGCCTGCATACAGCACATGGTTCATACCCGCGCAATTCTCAAAAGCATGCGCTGCAATGCCTGTAAGGCTTTCAGGCAGGCAGATCCATTTCGGCTGGATATCCCCGAAAGCGTACTGCCCCAGATCTGTCACGCCCTCTTCCACGATCACGCCGCAGATCCGCGTTGCAATATCCTCTCTGCTCCACGGCGCCCCCTGCGGAAGGAAATCTTCCAGAGCGCCATCACCCGAAAGCCGCAGGATGCCGTCAGAATCCACCGACCAGCTTACCAGTTCCGTACAGGCCCCGGCCTCCACAATCCCCGGCGCAACCCCGCCGCAGGCACTGCAGCAACCGTTCACATAGTCATGTCCGGTGGTGGGGATCCGCTGGGTATAGGCAAAATCGCATATTGTGCAGGTATGCGTCCGGACACCGCTGCCGGTGCAGGTGGCATCCACTGTATCCACGCTCTCATAATCGTGGAAGCAGTTCACCGTCAAGTACACATCATCCGCCAAGGTATGCAGCCAATCTGTACCCTCCGGCAGCCATGCATTGGCATTGTAAGCCCGCAATTCCGCCCGATACCGGCCCACCGGAAGGGCAATAGAAATGCCGCTGTCGATATAGCGCAGTTGCTCGTAGGGCATCCATTTTCCATCCGTATTCTTCCGCTCGATGGTCATGGCATAATGGGTGGTGTTTTCCGTGGGTGCCCATGTAAAGGTAGTAAGGCGGTCGCCCTTTTCTTCCGTGGCATAGGAAAGCACCGGTTTTTCCGGCTCTTTCACATTGAGTCCGCTGCCCTTAACAGCAAACTGTCTTACACAAACGGTTGTCAATTCCTCCCGGTGAATATCCCGGGCTTTGATTTCCAAAGTATGTCCGCCGGGCGCCAGCTTTGTAAAATTCAGCTTTTCCGAAATCGCGGATTTTTCCAGCACCAGCGCGTTTTCATCCCCAAGGGTTACCGTCGCAAAGATTTTTCCATCCAGCAACCCCACAACCTCTTGCAGAGAATACTCAGATGTTACTTTACCCTTCAGCGCACCTGCTGTTTTTGACACAGTAGCGCCCTGTGCCGGAGAAGTCACATCGCAGCGGATATTTTGGTCTCCGTAGTGAAGCAAACGGAACAGATCCGCAGGCGCATAACCGGTAACCTCCCCCAAAAGGACTTGATACCAAGCCTGTCCAAAGCCGTTGGTAACCGTTCCAAGCACCTTCACTTTGGTATCCTTCTCCAGTTGGGAAGACACCGCCTTTGCCTCACCATAAGGTTTTTCTGTCAGGCAGATCCCATTTTCCAAAGCCGTATAGCTACCGGCGCTGTCCGCATCCAGTGTTCTTTCGTAGTCAAATTCCATGCCGCAAACGGTACACACACCCACCTCGTCAAAGGCTTCATGCTCGCAAATCGCAGCATTGCACTGCACAATGTGGCAAATGCGCCGTCCCTTGGAGGTCAGCATTGTCTTGTTGAACTCATCCCATGTTTTCACAGCGATCCGGACTAGACCACGGCCATCGCCATTGCCCTCCAGATAGGTAATTCCCTCCTGATCATAACCAAGAATAATAAAAGAGTGACCCTTTCCGCTATTATAGGAGCCGTTGGAATTGGTTGTGGTGCGGACATATGCGCCGAATCCCACATGGGATTGCAGCAGCAGATCATAGGACACGGCTTTCTTATTGGTCAGCACTTTTTTAGAATCTGACCAATACTTATAACCGTCACCGTGGTACACCACATCTCCAAACAAATAGTAATAGACCGCTTGGGCATAGATATAGCACTGATACCCACCAATCGCGCCATTGGCAATATAATACACCTTGTTATTATTCAAGGATTTTCCCAAGGGGAATTTTGCCGTGGTATTGCTGAACAGGCTGACCTCGCCACGGAAAATGTTATTGAGTTTGTCCGCATATTTCCGGGAATATGTACTGCCGTCTACCAGCGAAGCATTCTTTATATAGGTTTGCGCCAAGGCATCCAAAGGAAGCTGGGGCAGCATTGCGCAGAACATCAAAAACGCCAAAGCAAAGCTCAAAAACCGTTTCACGCAAGACTCTCCTTCATGTAAATAAGACCGGTTGTTTCCATTTATTTCCATTTTAAGCACACAGTTTGATATTATGCTATTTCCGCCGCATTTTGTCAAGAAAATTGGCAGGAAAACCCGATAATTTCTCGCCCAAAGGCGACAAATACCACAAAAAGCACCGGCACAGGCGAGCAGCGCACTGCCTCCCCATTGAATTTATCTGCGCTTAGTAAACACCCAAAGAAGTCCTTCACCAAAGTGATATAACGCACAAGAGGCACCGCCATTTGGCGGTGCCTCTTGTCCCATATATTCGAAATAAAGAAAACAATGCCGTGTCAACACCATGCTTTACCCGAACAATGTCCACATTATAGCAACATGTGTCCACCGTTGCAAGTACATTTTTGCGCTTTTGCTATTTTTTGTAGGTGCTGACAATCCGGGGTGTGATTAACCCCCCTTTTCGGTCAATATTACAACGGTTCCCACATTCATGGGGCACGCATAATATCGTCAGCAGTAACGGTCAGCACAATAAATGCCTCATTACACTTGTGCGATGGCCTGTTCCAGATCTGCAATCAGATCCTGCGCGTTTTCCAAACCGCAGGACAAACGAATCAGATCTGCACCAACGCCGCAGGCATCCAGCTGCTCATCAGTCATCTGCCGGTGGGTGGCGCTGGCCGGATGCAGGCAGCAAGTGTGGGAATCCGCTACGTGGGTCTCGATAGAGCCCAGCTTCAAATGCTTCATAAAGGTCTCGGCCGCTTTTCTGCCGCCTACAAGGCCGAAGGAGATCACGCCGCAGGAGCCGTTCGGCATATACTTTTGCGCCAGATCATAGTACCGATCGCCCTTCAGCCCGCAATACTTGACCCAAGCCACCTTGGGATGGCTCTGCAAAAATTCTGCAATAGCCTGACCGTTGGCACAATGCTGCTTCATGCGGAAAGGCAGGCTCTCCAATCCCAAGCTCAGATAGAACGCGCTCTGGGGAGACTGGACAGAACCCAGATCCCGCATCAGCTGGGCGGTGCACTTGGTGATAAATGCGCCGGCCAATCCAAAACGCTCCGTATAGGTCACACCGTGGTAGCTTTCATCCGGCGTGCAAAGACCGGCGAATTTCTCCGGATACTTTGTCCAATCGAACTTGCCGCTATCCACAATACAACCACCCACAGCGACACCGTGGCCATCCATATACTTGGTGGTGGAGTGGGTAACGATGTCAGCGCCCCATTCTATAGGACGGCAGTTGATCGGCGTGGCGAAGGTATTGTCCACGATCAGCGGCACGCCGTTGGCATGGGCAACTTTTGCAAACTTTTCAATATCCAGAACCGTCAGTGCGGGGTTTGCGATGGTCTCACCGAACATTGCCTTGGTGTTGGGACGGAAGGCTGCCTGCAGCTCTTCCTCAGAGGCATCCGGATCTACAAAGGTGACATCCACACCCATGCGCTTCATGGTAACGCCCAGCAGGTTGAAGGTGCCGCCGTAGATGGCGGTGCTGGCTACAATGTGGTCGCCGCAGGAAGCAACATTAAACATCGCATAGAAATTCGCTGCCTGACCAGAGCCGGTAAGCATCGCGGCCGTACCGCCTTCCAGCGCCGCGATCCGGGCTGCCACCATGTCACAGGTGGGATTTTGCAGGCGGGAGTAGAAATAACCCTCTGCCTCCAAATCAAACAGCTTACCCATATCCTCAGAGGTCGCATACTTAAAAGTTGTGCTCTGAATGATGGGGATCTGACGAGGCTGGCCGTTGCCGGGGGTGTAGCCTGCCTGAATACACAAAGTCTCCGCGTGAAGTTTCTTATCCATATATCGTCACCTCATAGTTAATCTTTATACCAATTTTCAGGGATCTGCACATGCTGGGGGAAAATATCCTCTGTGGCACGGCTGTAGATCTTCATGATCAGTTCCCGGCATGCCATGGCATCCTGAATCCGCACTTGGGCATCGCCAAAAGTGCCGAAGGTCTGAACACCCATTTCTACCAGCGGCTTTTCAAAATTGCCGTAGTACAGGGAAATATCGTCAGTGCGGGAGCAGCCGTGGTGTTTCATATCGTAAGAGCGGGTATTCCCGTTCCAATCTGTAACGGTCACCCGGAAGGGCTTGGGGCAGATTCGGTCCGGCAAGTCCGCCCGCTCGTCGACGGCGTGGATGAAGGTGTTCTTGGTGTTGGTCACGCCGATCAGCAGCAGCTTTGCATGCCAATCCGCCATCCGATCCCAACAGCCACCCACCGGCGCAGGAGATGCAGACTGTTCCTCACCCCGGATAAATTCCTCCGCTTTCGCGCCGCAAGCCCAAACAGAATGGGTCGGGTGCAAAGAACGGATGCCGCCGGCGCGGAACGCTGCCCTGCGGGGGATCAAGCCGATGTTAGGAATACTGGTCCGAACATCATAGTAGGGATTGTCGCGGGTTACATCATCCCAAGTATGGGTGGGCACAATCAGCAAACCGTCTTTTAAATACTCGCAGAAAGCATCCAGAACGCCATCCGGTCCGTTTTCCACCTCGCCGATGGCTTTCATGGAAGTGTGGATCACCACCGTATCCGTTGGGAGGATGCCCATGGCTTTTAATTGGTCTTTTAACTGTTCTTTTGTATACATGGCATCCTCACAGATAAGTCACGAGGTCGGCCATATCCTTACGGACCTTATCCCGGGGCTTATCCTTAGGGCCGGGATAACCAAGACTGATCACCAGCTGTACAGGGCCGTCCAGATGGCAGATCTCCCGGATGGGATCACTGTCGATCCAACCCAAAATACAGCTTCCCAGCCCCTGTACCGCAGCTTCCGCGGTCAGGTAGGATGCCAAGATGCCCATATCGATACTGCGATAGTTGATCCCCTTGGTCTGAGAGCCGTAGGCAGCGGTTTTGACATAGGGTTTGTCGGAGATCACGATCATCACCGGTACATCCATCGCAAACTTATTGATTTTAAAAACAGGATCCATCGTGTGCTTGGCAACCGCTTTCGCAGTTTCACCGGTGCAGACGGTAATATGATAAGGCTGGCCGTTACAGGCAGAGGGAGCAAGACGGCCGGCTTCCATAATCGCTTCAATTTTTTCCCGCTCCACAGGGCGATCCGGGTCATAGCTGCGGCAGGATTGACGGGCATTGGCAATTTCCATAAAGTTCATAAAAACGCCTCCTTTTCAACTATTTATTGTACCGCCCGGGGGCAATAATGTCAAGGAAACTTATCCAACCGCAATAAAAGGAAATAATTATAAAAAGGCGAAAAAACATCTTGACAAACCTACCCTTCATGGCTATAATAAGCGTGTTCTGTTTGAGCCGCCGGTATAGCTCAGTTGGTAGAGCAACTGATTTGTAATCAGTAGGTCGGGGGTTCGAGTCCGTCTACCGGCTCCAAGCAGACGGCAGAGCAATTGAATATGGGGGATTTCCCGAGTGGCCAAAGGGGACAGACTGTAAATCTGCTGGCTATGCCTTCGGTGGTTCGAATCCACCATCCCCCACCAAAAAAGAACGAACTTTTGTCTACCAAAAGTTCGTTCTTTTTTTATCCAAGCCGCAGGCTTGGCATATCATCGCCGCACGAAGTGCGGTGCATATCATCAAGGTCGGCAAGCCGACCTTGTATCTCATCACGCGTCTGCGTGCATTTCCTTGCGGCTTGATGAGATACAACACTTCGTGTTGATGATATACCGCAACAAGTTGCGGATGATATGCAATTCCTACGGAATTGATGATATACAAGGCTTCGCCTTGATTTGTTCACGGAAAAGTAGTATAATTCTCTTGAAAGGAGTGGTTGTGTGTCGAAAAATTATTTGCTGATGTATTCCGAACAGCTTGCAACAGAAATAGAATTGCTTTGTCAAAACATAAAAGTGCCATCTAACACTCTTTTTCAAATCCGTAAAAGTTCGAGCAGTGTTTATGCCAATATCCGTGAAGCGAACTACGGACAGAGCAAGGCAGATATGCTTTCTAAATTTGAGATTGCTCTAAAAGAGTGTAGTGAAACCGAAGGGTGGTTGCAATTGCTATTCAATACGAACAGTATTGACGAGGATGCCTATAAAAAATATAGAAATCTCTGCGGTCGAATCAGAAGAATGTTGATTGCGAGTTGTAAAACGCTCAAGGAGAGTGCAACATGATTATACGCAAGCACGGGTATGTGTTGGACGTAGATGTGGAGGAAACCTTAAAATATTCCAAAGAACACACATTATGCGATTGCAACGAAGATCGTAATCTTTATGCCCAAATCGCAGAGAAATTTCCTAAACTAAAGGAATTCCTTGCCGAATTAGGTTTACTGATTGAAAGGCCAGACGAAACCGGCTCTTGCGCTGTCGAAGATCATATTGACTATCACTTTGTTTCTTACACAGTAATCGGCAAAATATTAGAATCTGATAAGTACGAAATTGATATGTATGACGGAGGCCTTTTTATCAACATAGTTATTGACAATTGGTATGTTCCAAACGAGCAGAATACGGACAATTATTTTACTGTCACTATTTATGGTATTGATTTACCTTGGGTGTTGGACGAGCCTTTCCCCGAAAATGGTATTCACACAAAGGAATTTTCACTTTTTGAAAGAATGAAGAAATTATTTCGCCGGAATTAGCGCACCTTTTCTTCGTTTTCACCTATGTTTATGCACCTTATTGCCCGCCTTTGGCAGAAAAAGACCAATCCTTTTGGATTGGTCTTTTTCTGCGTTTGGGCATTTGGAGGGTGGAATCACCCCCCCTCCAAAAAAACACAGTGTGCGTAAAGCCCATGCCCTACATATTTATAGGCAGCAAAAGCCGTGTGCAGATGCACACGGCTTTTACTTATTCTACTTCTTGGCCGTCCAAGGTGAGGGAACAACCCTCCCCCTTCCGGAGCATAGTGCCAAGGGTTTCCACATGAATATTTTCCGCTTCCACCTTCACATTTTTGCCAAGCTTGAAGCCGACACCCAGCTTCTTGGCAAACACATTTCTTACCACGATATTCTCACCACCGGTAGCCTCCTCAAAATTGAGGATACTGCCCATGGGTTCCGGGTAAGGAGAATCGTCCGCCATGTTCACTTGATTGGTATTGGAGAATACCCCATCGATCACAACATTTTTCAGCTCTGCAACCGGCCCCAGTGTCTTAATGACATCCGTATTGTCGCTGAAGGTCTTGACATTGGAGATATAGGAATCTGCCAAATTGTTGCTGATCAAAATTGCCACTTCCCCACGGGAAGAGATGTTGTTGATGGAGATATTGCGGGTTTCACCCAACTTTGCAGGGCGGTGACTCCAGTAAAGGGCAGAACCGATACAAACGGCAGCGCCGGGCTTCTGCCGTCTTTCCGGCTGGGACACATCGTAGATGCCGTCGATACTGATGTTATACATCCGGTTGCCGTCGTGGTTCAGAAGCCGCAGGGGGAAACAGTAGTTGGAGTCGCTCTTGATGTTGCGGATCACGATATCGTGGGTATCGGGATCCCGGCCTTCCACCGCCCAAATCTCCTCGAAGGGATTGGAGATATTGGTCAGGGCCACGGTATCATCACCGGAGCGGCCGGTGATATTTTCGATAATGAAGTTGTTGCAGCCACGGCGCAGGTCGATGCCATCCTGATTGGAGACATGGGGAATGACGGAAATATCGATATTGGACAGGCGGACATAGCGACAGAACAGGAACGTGATGCCCCACCAGCGTTGATGGGTGACACGGATATTCTCAATAACGATATTACGGGTATTGTGGAAATAAATAATATGGTTTTTCCAAATGCTGGGCAGACCGTTTCTGCGGCTGGTGCGTTCCAGCAGACCGTTGGGCTTGCCGCCGCTCAAGGTCACATTGCCAATACCTAGGATCTGAATATCATGCTCTTCGTTTTCCGGCAGATTGCCTTCCTGCTCGTGGGCAAGGGTATTGGTGAACATCTGGCAGTAAGCACTCTGCTTCTGTTCCATGTAGCAGTTATCCAGCTTGATGGTCATGTTAGAGGGCAGCTTAATGGTGCGCTGGATATACCAAGCCTCCTCCCCGGTTCTTGCATTGATCCGAGGGATCACCACTTGATTCACACCCAGCTCCGCGGCCTTATCCACCGCATTCTGAATAGACTCTGAGTCATCCTTGCCCATGAATTCGGGGTCATTGGGAGTAAAATAAGGTCTTTCTTTCCGTTTCAACATATTTATTCCTCCCTCTTACTGCCGGGACTGCTGCACTTCCCCATCAATGTACAGGGTGCAGTTGGGACCGATCTGGGCAAACATTCCGTAATCGTCAGCATAGAGGTTTTCGATGTTAAGGGTGAAGTCTGCATTTTCTGCGCCGGATACACGGATCACATCCTTGACTCTGGAGATAAACACATTCTTCATCCAGACATTTTTGCCGGCAACACCGGTAAGTTCAATGGCAACACCCTTATACTGGCTCTTGCTGCGGGCGCGCTGGTAAGTAATATCGTCCTGATCGCAGCAGTAGAAAATGCCATCAAAGAGCACATTTTCCAGCTGGGCATTTTTACCGGAGGCCACTGCACGGATGCCGTCATCGAAGGTCTTCAGATTGTAGAAAGAAGCATTTTTTATGCGACCGTTGAACAGCGTAACCGCGCGGGATCGAGAAGCCACATTGCGGACAGTAATATTATAGATCTCGCCCTCGGTAACCGTCAAAGTGGGGTTACCGATCTCCACAATGGCATTGGGCATATGCTTGGTCTCTCTGCGGGAGGCATCCATAATGCCCTCCAGCAGGATGTTGTAAATATTGCAGCCGTCATCATTGTAGATGGCGGCTACATTGCCACGGAAGGCATCGGCAGTGAGGTTGCGGATGAGCACATCGTTGATGTCCATAGGCTTGCCACGGACAGCGGCGTGATCCTGCAGGTCCTTCTGGGTGGCCCACAGGGTGATTCCGGATGCGCTGGACTTGGCGTTGATATCCTGAATGAACAGATTATTACAGCCCAAACGCACATCGACACAGCCCAGATCCGGAAGACCCGGCTGATTTTCGTACTCCATGAAGCTCAGGTTTTGCAGCTTGCCGTGGCGGGCGTACAGAAGAACAACGGCCTTCCAACGCAGGTGGGCAAAGTGGATATTTTCAATGGCAAAGTCCTTCACATTGTGGAACAGCACCAGCGCATTGTTCCAAACGGAGGGGAAGCCGTACTGCTTCTGATTCCGCTCGAACAGGCCGTTATGCTCGCCGCCGTCAAGGGTCACATTGCCTTCGCCCAGCAGCTTAATACCGAGCTGCTCGCCATCGAGTGTCTTTCCCAATTCTGTATAGCAATTGGAGTTAACAAAGATGTTGCAACAGCTGCCGCGGGACAGGGTCAGGTGGCAGTTATCCAGCACGACTACCATGTAGGAAGGAAGTTTGATGGCTTCGGTGATGACCCATTCAAAGCTGTCGCTTCTTTTGTTGTAACGGGGAATGGTGATCTTGTTCACACCCAGTTTTGCTGCCATGTCGACAGCATTCTGAATAGACTCAGAATCGCTACTGCCCATCAAATCGGCATCATTGGGCGTAATATCCAGTCTGATCATTCCTGCGCCTCCTTTACTGTTACATTCTTCACGGTCACTTTGGCCTTTTCATCGGCGCAGACCGGAGCCACGCCCAGTTCGTCCGCCTTGGCGCAGGTCATGTCGATGGTGATCTCGCCGGCAGCCTTTACAAAGCAGGCAGCCTTATTGGCGAATACATCCCGGATGCAGATATGCTCACCCTCGCAGTTTTCAAAGGACAGCACGCTGCCTTCGTACTGGGCTGCTGCCAGAGCTTCTTCACCGCTCCGCTGCTCAACACTATAATAGATACCCTTGCACAGCAGGTTCATCAGCTTGGTGGGTTCCTGTCCAATGGTGGCAACAGCATATTCGCAATCGCCGTGGACATGGATGCTTTCCAGCAGGGTGTTGGTCAGCGTGCCACAAACGGCCACACCGTAACGGCCACAGGTGAACACATTACGCACAGTGATGTTCTTGGTCTCACCGGGAAGAGCAGCACGGACGTTGGCCTTTGCCTCGGTATCGCCGATCATCACGGCGCTGAAAGGCCGGTTCCGGCTGTAGTCGGCGGAGGTATCACTAATGCTTTCAATGAGAACATTGTACAGCATCAAGCCGTCCTGATTGAAAAGCTTAACAAGGCTGCCGCAGCAGGTGGCCTTGATATTCTTAACAATGATGTTACGCACATCCACCACAACGCCCATCACATGAGCGGGCAGTTCCAGCTCCGGGCCTGCCTCAGCAACCATGCTGACTACATGGCCGGCTACGATGCCGGTGATATTCTCCACGGTAACATCGTGGCAGCCGCAGCGCAGTTCGATACCATTTTGGTTTTCCGCACTGCAATCGCCTGCAAATTCGATATTGCAGACCTTACCATAAGAGCAGTACATGAGGGACAGTGCATTGCCGCAGCCGCCTTCCACCCGGAAACCTTCCACAGTGAAGTTGCGGACATTGTGCAATTTCAGCATAGCGCCGTTGCCTGCCAGCACTGTCACACCCTTGCCACGGATGCGGATGTTGGTCTGCTCTCCGGCGATCAGCTTGCCGGCTTCTTCCTCACACCGAGAATTGGAAAACATGGGGCCGGAAAAGCCCTCTGCCAGCTCCACGCGGCAGTTATCCAGCACCAGCATCATATCCGCAGGAATGCGCAGTGTTTTGGAAATGACCCACACGCAACTGTCGGTGCGCTTGTTGTAGCGAGGAATTACAACCTTATTAATACCGTTTTCCGAAGCAGCATCGATGGCATTCTGTATAGAAACAGCATCATCTGCGCCCAAGATTTCTTTGTCATTGGGGGTCAGAAACGTTTTTTCTCTCAGCTTGGCCATTGCATATACTCCCTTACCGTTATTTTGTAAAATCTTATGGTTTATACCCATAGGTATCATCCTTGATAAATTATAAAAGATAACCACAGGAATATCAAGGTTCTACGCAACGAAACATTTTCGTAATTATTTTCCGTTTTTTCTGTTCACATCAACACTTGCGGAAGAAAAATCCGACCGGGCAATGGAGCCCAATCGGATAAGCTCATGTTAAAACATTCTGGTATGCATCCAATAAAAAAAGCGGAGGCGTAGCCTCCGCTTTTTGGTTCTGTAAGTAAGGTTTTGGCTTAGTAGCCGACCTTCTCCCAGCACTCGAAGGGAGCAGCCAGCTCCTCGCTGATGTAGACCTGAGTCTTCTTGGTCTGCAGCATGGAGGAAGGCAGGTAAGGAGTGATGGGGCCGTGGGTGCACAGGCGGGAGATCATTCTCTGCCAAGAGGAGAAGGTACCGCAGGTAGCCAGAGCATGAACCTCGATACGCTCCTTAGCACGCATAACATCCACGGGGCCGATGGTTGCAGCCTTGGGGGGCACATTGGCGATGTCGCCGGACTGGCCGAAGGTGCCGTTCAGGGAGTTCTGCATGATGGTCATGGGGTGCAGGGTAACGATCTGAGCAGGCTGGTTCAGCCACTCTTCGATGTCGCCGCTGCCGATGAACTCGGGGATGGGATCCACGAAAGCCATGTGGCCAGCCCAACCGGGAGAGGTGGAAGCGATGTCAGCGCCGCCCTCGGAGATATCGTTGATGATCTTGGAGTAGTCAGCGATGTTCTCGTTGGTGGGGAAGTGCACATTTTCCATGGGCATACGCAGCTCGGGATCGATCTGGTAGTACAGATACTTGATCATGGAGTGAGCGAAGCCAGCCTCGTAGGTGATAGGAGCAATGTTGCCGTCCTGATCAGCCCACTCGTCCTCAGCGAACAGGTGAACCTTGGAGCAGTCAACACGGAAGTAGTTGATCAGCTGAGCCAGAGGGATGTAGGTGTCAGGCTCGGGGTTGCCCAGAATCATGGTGAAGGTCTTGCCAGCCTCGGAAGCAGCCTTCAGACGGCTGAACAGAGTAGCAATCAGCACGGGATGGGGGTTCATCATGACCTTGACGGTGAACTCAGGATGCCACCAATCCTCACGCTGCTCCAGCTCCTTGCCGCTCATCTTACGAACGCGGGCGCAAACTTCCTTGTCCTTAAAAGGCACAAAGTCAGCAGGCTGGAAGTCAAAGGGGGTTGCGGGATCGACGATGAAGTCTTTCATTTTGTAAATTCTCCTTTCAGAATTACGGATTTTATATTCATCCGGTGATCAGTGATCACCAGGTCCGCACGAAGTCCTTTGCGAATCTCGCCACGGTCGGTAAGACCCACTACCTTGGCGGGATTGTAGGAAGCCACCCGGAAGGCATCCACAATGGATGCGCCGGTATGCTTCATATAGTTGCGGCATGCCAGATTCAAAGTCAGCTTTGAACCGGAAATATCAATGCCGCCCTCGGCTGTAAAGGTAAAGTTCAGATCATCCACATGCTCAAAGCCAGCAGGATTCGGGGTGTTGTGGGCCGTCTGATCAGAGATCAGAATAATCCGTTCGTCGCCCTTGATCCGGCGGATCAGCCGCTGCATGTAGGGATCCACATGGATACCCATGCTGTCGGAGATCAGCTCAGCATAGATGTCGGAATTGTAATTCACTGCCTCATCCACACAGACACCACGGCACTCCGGATACATGGGGCGGTCACCGGTAGCATTGGTATGGTGGGTGCCGATGCACAGGCCGTAAGGCATCAACTTTTCGATCTGCTGGGGAGATGCCTCACTGTGGGCTACGGTAAATTTGGCTTTGGGATTATATGCATGGACATACTTGACGAAGTCCTCGATTCCTTCCCGCTCCGGACCCAATGCCCAGACCCGGACATCCTCGCCGCCAGCCTGCACAAAAGGCACATAGTCCTCCGGTACAATGGCACCTGTCCATGGATTCAAGTGACGCAAAGAGCCAAAATTAGGATTAATATAGGGGCCTTCCATATAGATGCCCGCAATATTTGCACCCTCCGGCTTTTTCATCAGCTCACGAATTTTTTGAATGTAGTCCACATATTCATGGGTAAGATGCCGATATCCCAAGGTTGCCAGCACGGAGGTCGTGCCTGCTACCAAGTGACCCTTGGCTGCAGCTACCGGATCTTCATTAAAACGGACACTGCCGCCGGCATGGGAATGGATATCCACAAGGCCCGGACCTACATACAAGCCTTCGGCATCTACCACTTCACACCCTTCCGGAATGGGGGTGGTGCGCATTTCACCGAAATCGGCAATCAGTCCGTTCTCGATAAACAACACCGCATCGGGGATCAGATGATCCTTCATGACGAGGGTTGCATTCTTAATCGCAATCATGTTTTTTCTCACCCATGACATACACTTTCTTTACATTCATCCAATGATCCACAAAGATCAGGTCTGCCCGCAAGCCCTTACGGATCTCGCCCCGGTCGGTAAAGCCTACCGCACGGGAGGGGTTATAGGAAGCATAACGGAACACATCCACGATGGACGCACCAGTATGGACCATCATATTCCGGCATGCCACGCTGACACAGGCGGCAAAACCGGAGATCTCACCAGCGTTATCAAACACGATATCCGTAACGCCATCGTAGCCTTCCGGGGTAGGACCGTCATCGTGGCTGCAGTCAGAGATCAGGATCAGCCGGTCTTCGCCCTTGATTTTCCGGACCAGCCGCTGCATGTAGGGATCTACATGGATGCCCCGGCTGTCGCAAATCATTTCCGCGTAAATTTCCCGGTTATAATTCACCGCTTCGTCCACGCAGACACCCCGGCACTCCGGGTACATAGGACGGTCGCCGGTGGCGTTGGTATGGTGGGTGCCAATGCGCAGGCCGTAAGGCATCAGCGCTTCAATCTGCTGGGGAGATGCCTCACTGTGGCCCACCGCAAAGAATACGTTGGGGTTGACCTTTTTGGCATCTTGGACAAACTGCTCAATATGCTCCCGCTCCGGTGCGGTTACCCACACCCGGGCCAGATCTCCGGCAGCTTCCACTACCGGCATATAGTCCTCCCGGCAGATGGGGCCTTTCCAAGGATTCTTCTCCCGATTGGCGCCGAACTTAGGATTCATATACATGCCTTCCATGTAAAGGCCGCCGATGTTACAGCAGGCAGGATCTTCCATCGCCTTGCGCAGAACACCGATATACTCTATGTACTGATCTTTATTGAACTTGAAATACAGTGCCGGCAAAATAGTAGTAGTGCCGCCCTGCAGATGGTACTGGGCTGCTGCCACAGGCTCTTCATAAAAAGCCGCCTTGCCGCCGTTATGGGCATGGATATCCACGAGGCCGGGACCTACATACAGCCCCTGTGCATCGATGATCTCACAGCCCTCCGGAATGGAAGTGTTGCGCATTTCACCAAAATCGGCAATCATGCCGTTTTCCACAAACAGGACCGCATCCGGGATCAAATGGTCACGCATGACCAAAGTTGCATTAATAATTGCACGCATTTACTTAACCTCGCCCCCAAAAATTACTTTCTTCACATTCATCCAGTGATCGGTAACGATCAGGTCTGCACGCAGACCCACCCGGATCTCACCCCGGTCGGTAAAGCCCACCGCACGGGACGGGTTATAGGAAGCGTAACGGAACACGTCCACAATGGAGGCGCCGGTGTGCTTCATCATATTCCGGCAAGCCACCTCCAATGTCAGCTTGGAGCCGGCGATCTCGCCTTCAAAGTCAAAGCAAAGGTCTGTCACGCCGTCATAGCCTTCAGGGACAGGACCGTTAAATACGCAGGAGTCAGAAATCAGAACCACCCGGTCTTCGCCCTTGATCTTCCGCACCAACCGCTGCATGTAGGGATCTACATGGATACCCCGGCTGTCGGAGATCATTTCGGCATAGATGCCGTGGTTGTAATTTACGGTTTCATCCACACAGACGCCCCGGCACTCAGGGTACATAGGGCGGTCGCCGGTGGCATTGGTATGGTGGGTACCGATACACAGGCCGTAAGGCATCAGTGCTTCGATCTGCTGGGGAGATGCTTCACTGTGACCCACCGCAAACTTGACGGTAGGATTGTTCTTTCTGGCATCCAGCACAAACTGCAGAATGTTCTCCCGCTCAGGAGCCAAAACCCAGACCTTGGCATCGGTACCAACCTGATCGATCAGGGGCTGGTAGTCTTCCTTGCAGATAGGACCCTTCCAAGGATTGCTCTCCCGGTCAGCGCCGAATTTGGGGTTCATGTAAGGCGTCTCCATATAGAAGCCGCCGATATTGGCACCTTCCGGTGTCTTCATAGCAGATTGCACCGTCTTTGCCTGCTCCAGCAGCTGTTCCTTATTCATATTGAAGTAGAGGGTGGCCAGCACCGTGGTCGTGCCGTGCTCCAGATTGAACTGGGCTGCGGGGATGGGCTCGTCAAAGAACCAATGTCCGCCGCCGGAATGATTATGGATATCCACAAGGCCCGGACCTACATAGAGGCCTTCCGCGTCAATGATCTCGCAGCCTTCCGGAATAGGCGTAGCGCGCATCTCACCAAAGCCGGCAATCAAGCCGTTTTCCATAAACAGGACCGCATCCGGGATCAGATGATCCTTCATAACCAGTGTCGCGTTTTTAATGGCGATCATAGTTGTCCCTCCGTTACTTACCATGATTTCTATATCAGAACCCACCGTCGGCCAACGGCCGTCGGCGGGCATACTTATACAGGGATATCATACCTTTTTTCACGCCCTTTGTCAATGTAGATTTACCTGTGTTTGCTAAGTTTATCAATATTGTCCAAATATTTGGAGCATTGCCGGCGGAACAATGCTATTTATTCCGTGTGCGCATTCTCGTTCTCGCCTTTTTCCGGGTTTGGCGTTGCTTTTTCCACCGGACTGTGGTATGATTTTTTCATAAAAGGAGGGTTTTTCCATGGAAGAATACAAAATCACCCGTTACTGCGGTCCTGAAACATGGGCTACCGCCCCTATACTGGAGATCAACCAACCCTTACGTCCGGAATATGCAAATGTACCCATTCAGGCATGGGCGCAGGTCTGTTATGACGACGAAGCATTGTATGTCCACCTGTGGGCAAAAGAAGAGCACATCCGCGCAGAGCTGACCGGCCTTTTGGATGAGATCTGCGAAGACAGCTGTCTGGAATTTTTCTTCAGCCCCATTGCCGGCGATCTGCGGTATTTTAATATCGAGTGCAACCCCAACGGAAAACTGTTTTTGGGTATGGGCAGAGATGTTTACAGTCTGGTCCGGTTTATTCCGGAATTCCCCAGCATCCACCCGGAGCCTAAACGCACAGAAGACGGCTGGGAACTGCATTACAGCATTCCCTACACCTTTATCCGCACCTTCTTCCCCACCTTCTGTCCTGCCCCCGGCGATACCATGCGAGCTAACTGCTACAAATGCGGCGACAAAACCGAGATCCCCCACTGTCTGGCATGGAATCCGGTACCCATTCTGCCCATGGCCTCCTTCCATAATCCCGAAGCTTTCGGTCTGATGCATTTTGAATAAGTTTTTCAGGTATGCTGCGCTCTTTGCGCAGCATACTTTTTTGTGTGGGTAAATTCTGATTTATCCGGGTATGAAGCATTGCGTTGACAGGGTTCGACGGTTTTGTTATAATTTTATCGTAATACATATTAAGGAGTGTAGATACCTATGGATCAAAAATACGAGGCGCTATTTACCCCTTGGAAGATCGGCAATGTGGAGATCAAAAACCGTATTGTCATGTGCCCTATGGGCGGCACTTCCCTGTTCGGCTGGTTTGAGCTCACCGGCTGCAAATTCGACAAGGAAGCAGCAAAGCTGTTTTTGGAGCGGGCCCAGAACAATGTTGGCCTGATCATCCCCGGCATCGCTCCCCTGCGGGACACTTTCTGGGGCAAGTGGCTGTGGCAGAACCCCAAGATGTTTGAGGATCTGAAGGAATTCATGGACGAGATCCACAAAACCGGTGCCAAGCTGTTTATTCAGCTGACTGCCGGCATGGGCAGAAGCTGGGCCATCACCGAACTGGTGGCACCTCTGCACAAAAATAAGTTTACCCGGGCATTGGTCAAGCCTATTCTGGATACCAGCCATGAACTTGCCAGCCCCAGTCCCCTGCCCTCTCGTTGGGATCCGGAGATCACCACCCCGGAAATGACCAAAGAGCAGATCCATGAGATCATCGAAGCTTTTGCCAAGACCGCCAAGCTTTGCAAGGATGCCGGCGTCGACGGCGTGGAGATCCACGCGGTCCACGAAGGCTATCTGCTGGATCAGTTCACCATGGAATGGACCAACAAGCGTACCGACGAGTACGGCGGTTCTTTTGAGAACCGGTTCCGCTTCCCTGTGGAAGTCGTCAAGGCGATCAAGGAAGTATGCGGTCAGGATTTCCCTGTTTCCCTGCGATACAGTGTGGAATCCAAGGTCAAGGGCTTCCGGGAAGGCGCTGTCCCCGGCGAAAAGTACACCGAAGCAGGCCGCTGCATGGAAGAATCCGAAAAGGCTGCCAAGTACCTGCAGGATGCAGGCTACGATATGCTCAACGCCGACAACGGCACCTACGACAGCTGGTACTGGGCACATCCGCCTATGTATATGCCCCAGAACTGCAATCTGGATGATGTTGCACATATCAAGAAGTTTGTGGATATCCCTGTGGTCTGCGCCGGTCGTATGGAGCCGGATGTGGCCGCGCAGGCGATTGCAGAAGGCCGGATCGACGCCATGGGCGTTGCCCGCCAGTTCCTTGCTGATCCCGCATGGGTCACCAAGCTGATTGAGAACCGTTTGGAGGACATCAAGCCCTGCATCTGCTGCCACAGCGGCTGCTTCAATTTCTCTTCCTCCAAGGGCAAGGCTAATACACAGGACCTGACCGACACCATGGGTCTGGCCCGCTGTGCTGTCAATGCCGAAACCATGCAATCCAAAAAGCACTATATTGCCCCGGCCAAGAACCCCAAGCAGATCGCCATCATCGGCGGTGGCATCGGCGGCATGGAGGCAGCTCTGGTTTGCGCCAAACGCGGTCACAAGGTAACTCTGTACGAAAAGTCCGACAAACTGGGCGGTGTGTTTATCGCTGCAGCGGCCCCCTCCTTCAAAGAAAAAGACCGGGATCTCATCGCTTGGTATCGCCGGGAACTGACCAAGTACCCGGAAATCGAGATCCAGCTGAATACCGAAATCACGGATGTAGACGCACTGGATGCCGACGAAGTGATCGTTGCCACCGGTGCCAAGGCGAACCGGATCCCCGTTCCCGGTGCGGGCCGTGCCATTCAGGCGGTGGATTTCTTGCTGGGCAACCGTCAGGTTGGCAAGAATGTGGTGATCATCGGCGGCGGTCTTACCGGCTGCGAGATCGCTTACGAGCTGTTCCTCCAAGGCAAGAACCCCACCATCGTTGAAATGCAGGATGACCTGATCACCACCCCCGGCATCTGCCTTGCCAACACCAGCTTCCTGCGGGACTTCTTTAAAGCCAACAATGTGCCGGTGTATCTGGAAACCGGCGTTACCGAGATCGGTGACTTCCATGTAACCGTGAAGGATAAGGAAGGCAACAAAACGCAGCTGAAGGCAGACGATGTGATTCTTTCCGTTGGCTACAAGCCCGCCCCCATTGCAGAAAAGAGCAAGTTTGTCCATGTGATCGGCGATGCCTGCAAGGTAGGCAATTTGCGCACGGTCATCTGGCAGGCTTGGGATGTCTGTATGAAACTGTGAGCAGAAGGGAGTTAGACTATGTACTTAACTGACGAACAACAAGCGATCCTGAACGGCTCCAAGGGTGAAACCCACGCCAAGGTCATGAAGACCTTGGTGATGTACGGTGAGACTTTTGGTGCTGACAAGCTGGTGCCGGTCACTTCCAAATACAACCATCTGGTGACCTCCTTCGGTTTGAAGATGATGAAACCGGTATTTGACCTGATGCAACAGCTCATTGATGCCGGTGCTGTGTCCGCCCAGCAATTTTCCGTAGACCCCCGGCCGGTGGATAAGAATGTCCCCGCCAACTTCCTGCAGAACTTCATTTTTAACAAGATCATGTACACCTCCCAAGAAAGCTATGAGAATCAGCTAAAGGAACTGGGTCTCATGAATGAGGACGCCTTCACCTGCGCCTGCTATCTGGATCAGGTGGGCAACAAGCCGGAAAAGGGTGAGATCCTTTCTTGGGCAGAGTCCTCTGCGGTGGTATATGCCAACTCTGTGCTGGGTGCCCGCTGCAACCGCAATTCCGGCATTATGGATATTATGGGCTCCATTGCAGGCTTTGTGCCCAACTTTGGCCTTCTCACCGACGAAGGCCGGAAGGCTACTTGGATCGTAAAGATCGAAACCACCAAAAAGCCCGAGGCGCAGCTGCTGGGTTCCGCCATCGGTATGAAGGTCATGGAAGATGTGCCTTATATTACCGGTCTGGACAAGTGGATCGGCAGAGAACTGAACGAGCAGGCTTGCACTTACCTGAAGGACTTTGGCGCTGCCACCGCTTCCAACGGTGCTGTGGGTCTGTACCATGTGGAAAACCTGACACCCGAAGCGGCAGAGCAGGGTGCCGGTCTGATTGCAGAAGGTGCCAAGGTCTATGTGATCGACGATGCCGAGCTGCAAAGAGTACAGGATGAATACCCCGTTATGTGGAAAAACACCGACGCCAAACCCAAGCTGTGCTTCATCGGCTGTCCCCACATGAGTCTGCAGCAGCTGAAAGACTGGACCGAGCGGGTAGAGGCCGGTTTGAAAGAAAGCGGCAAAAAGAAGGTTTGCATCCCCACGGTGTTTACCACCGCTCCCGCGGTCCGGAAGGAATTTGAAACCACCGAGTATGCCGCCCGGCTGAAAAAAGCCGGTGTAGTACTCAGCTGCATCTGCCCCCTGATGTACATGAATAACCCCTTGTGCAAGGCAATGCCGGTGATCACCTCCTCCAACAAGCTGCGCACCTACACCACCGCCCGCTACTACACTGAGGCCGAGATCCTCGAGAAAATCACGAAGGGAGCGTAAGGGTATGAAGGAATTTAAAGGACGCATCGTTGCCCCCGGCACCGTTACCGCCAAAGCAGTCGTTTCCCGCGGCGGACTGAATACACTGGCTTCTTTCCAAGGCGCATTGCAGTTTGGCGACAAAACCGCAACTTGCGGCGATCAGAACAACCCCGACCTGTACAATAAGCCTATGGCAGGCATGGCCCTGTGCCTGCCCCAGACCATTGGCTCCACCACCGGCGGTCTGGTGCTGTATGCTGCCTGTGCCATGGAGCGGCAGCCCGCATGTATGCTGTTTAGTAAGCCCATCGACTCTCTGGCTGCTGCCGGCTCTATTCTGGCCTCCGTTTGGCTGCCGGAAGTGAAGATGCCGGTCATCGACTCTCTGGGCGATGAATTTTTGGAATATGTGAAAGACGGTATGACCGTCACCATCCAAGAAGACGGCACTGTTTGTGTCGATGCAGATTAATAAAAACCACCCGGCAGGAAGAAATTCCTGCCGGGTATTTTTATAACATTGTCAATTGGTCGGACTGTTGAATAAACAGTGTTTCGGGGTGTTCCATATCCACCGGACAGGCGCCCATGGCGCAAAGCTCCCGGGCAGCATCGCTGCCGTCTTGGAAGCAATACACATCGCTCCAGCCATAACGCAGATTCTTTTTTGTTCCGCTCCATGTGCCGCCTTTCCCTAAAGACGACTGTGCAACAAATGTCTTCTCACTGAGGCTGTGGATGATCCGGTTGCGGCTCAGCGCCCGGTAAGAAGAAAAAGCAATATCAAAGCCCTCCTCCGCCACATATAGGACATTCTCCCGCTCCGGATGATCCTGCAGCGGGTCTGCCACGACGCAGATCACCGAACCACCCTGTCCAAGGCAGCTTTCCTGCGCTTCCCGGTCTGCGCCCCGGGCATTTCCGGATACCAGCGCATATCCCTGCAACGCGGCCTGTGCGCCAAGCCATCGGGCAAAAAGGAGATTTTTCGGGTGCAGTTCCCGGCTGCCTACCAAAGATACCCGGGGCATATTCAAAACACTCCGGTTTCCTTTTGTCCACAGGCACGCCGGTGCTTCCATGTTTAACGCCTTGCGCAGGCGGCCGGGGTAATCGGGACTGATTCGGGTCAACGGAAAACAGTTCGCCTGCTTTGCTTTTTCCAAATACCAATCCAACTGCTCCTGTCGGGATAAAAGCAAAACTGTCCGGTTTGCAGTATCTTGGTCGCAACCCAGTTTCATCAAATCCCGCACAGTCAGATCCCGCTCAGCGGAAGGCTTTTCCATCCGGCGGCAACAACGGGTCAATTCCCGAAGCTGTGCTGTAGTCAACGGATTTTGCGAAGGATCTCCCAAAAAGCCTGTCAGCAGAAGAAAGCCCCGTTCCGCCCCGGTCAACGAAAACGCCTCTTGGGAGGTGCAGACTGCTTAACCGGCTCATCCGCCAAGCTGCCGTCCTCTCCCAAAATCATGGGGCGGATCTGATAATTGGAAAACTTCGCGATCTCATCCAGCTTCGCCTTTTCCGGGAAATTACCGATGATCGACCATGCTACGCCCTTGCGCTTGGCACGACCGGTGCGGCCGATGCGATGGACATAGTATTCATTTTCCTCCGGAACATCGAAATTGACCACGCAATCCACATCATCCACGTCAATTCCCCGGGATGCCACATCCGTGGCGATCAGAATCGCCAGCTTGCCGTCCCGGTAGCGCTGCATGGTCTTTTCCCGCTGGCTCTGGCGGATATCGCCGTGAATGCAGTCACAATCCGCACCGGCCCGCTGGAACTCGTCGGAAAGCCGCTGGCACATATGCTTGGTATTGCAGAAAATGATCACCCGCTCATAGCCTTGGGTGCGGATCAGACGCAAGGTGGTTTCTGCCTTTTGCAAGGGAGAAACGGTAATACAGTACTGCTGGATATCCGGCCGGTCCTCCTGCTTGGGCTCTACTGTAATCTCCACCTCATCCCGCTGGTACATCCACGACACGGTCATGACCTCTTGGGAGATCGTGGCGGAAAAAAGGCCCAGATTCTTCCGATTTTTTACCTTTTCTATGATCCGCGTTACATCCTTAAAAAATCCCATGTCCAGCATCCGGTCCGCTTCGTCCAGCACCACGGTCTGGATCTTATCCAAACGGATATTTTTCCGATTATAGTGGTCCATCAGCCGGCCCGGGGTAGCCACCACGATCTGGGGCTTTTTCTCCAGCTGCTTTGCCTGCCCCACAATGCCGGCACCGCCATAGAGCACCGCCACCCGGATACCCTGATAATAAGTCAGCAAGCCCCGCAGTTCGTCACCGATCTGAATGGCCAATTCCCGGGTAGGTGCCAAAATCAATCCCTGCACCTCATCGCACTGGGGGGCCACATGCTCGATCATGGGGATACCAAAGGCAAAGGTCTTACCGGTACCGGTAGGCGCTTTGGCAATCACATCCTTCCACTCCATAAAAGGCGGGATCGCCTGCTGCTGGATGGTGGTGGGATAGCCGTAACCTTTTTTCTCCAAGGCCTTAAGCATCTGCTCGGAAAGGCCCATTTCATGAAAAGTAATGCTTTGTTCCATCATTTTTCGTCCTTTATGTTAGTCTTTTGCTATTGTAGCAGTTTTTCGGGAAATATGCAACATTCCGCCGACCCAGAATTTATAGAAAATTCAAATCCCGATGCCGGGAAAAGGTGGACAAGGGACGAAAAATGTGTTATATTTTATCATGTATTATTATGTGCCGGTAAATCCGGCAAGGAGGCCGCAAAAATGGGCAAGCTAATCGTGATCGAGGGAACTGACGGTTCCGGAAAATCCACCCAGTTTCGTATGCTGTCCCAGCATCTGGAGCAAGACGCTGTTGCCTTTAAGCATTTGGTTTTTCCCCGGTATCAGGAGGAAAGTTCCGCGCTGATCCGGATGTATCTGGGCGGTGTCTTCGGCGATAAGCCTACAGATGTAAACGCATATGCCGCATCCGCTTTTTACGCGGTGGACCGGTATGCCTCCTATAAGATGGATTGGGGCAAATGGTACGAAGAAGGCGGTTTGGTGCTTTCCGATCGGTACACCACATCCAACGCCGTGCATCAGGCTTCCAAAGAAACCGGCGACAGCCGGGAAGCCTATCTGAAATGGCTGTATGAATTTGAATATGACAAGCTGGGTCTGCCCCGTCCGGATTTGACCATCTATTTGGATGTTCCTACGGACTTTACAGAAAAGATGCTTCGCTCCCGGGAGCAGGCAACCAACACGCAGGCAGACATCCACGAAAAAGATATGGATTATTTGGCTACCTGCCGGCAAACCGGCAGAGCCGCTGCCCAATACTATGGCTGGACCGTGATCCAATGTGTCCGGGACGGTCAGATGCGGACCATCGAAGATATCCACAGTGAGATCTACTCCGCAGTCCGCAAATGCTTGGAGGAATAATTATGGTATATATTCTGCTTGGTACCGGCTTTGAAGAAACAGAAGCCATCGTACCGCTGGATCTGCTGCGCCGGGCAGATATCCCGGTACTGACCGTCGGTATTAACGGCAAAGTTGTCACAGGCGCTCACAATATACCCGTACAGGCCGACATTGCGCTGGGGCAAATGGATCTGACAGATATGGATATGATCGTTTTGCCCGGCGGTTTGGGCGGTGTTGCATCTATACGGGCAAGCAAAGAAGCCATGGACGCCATTTCCTTTGCTTGGGAAAACGGCAAATTTGTGGCAGCCATTTGTGCCGGTCCTACTGTACTGGCGGATCTTGGCATCACAGAAGGCAAAAAGACAACCTGCTACCCCGGCTGTGAAGGCGGCATGGGCGGCGCTTTCTGTCAGGAAGGCAAAGCAAGTGTGCGGGATGACCGGGTGATCACCGGCACTTCCGCCGGCTGCGCGATCCCCTTCGGACTTGCGCTGATCGAAGCATTGAAAGGCGAGCAAACTGCAAACACCATCGCACAGCAGTTTGTGATCCGCTAACAGGAGGTATCCCATATGGATAATCAGAATAACCACCACGATCCCAATTGGCTGGATAAAGTTTTGGGCACCAGAAATACGCCGAAGGAGCTTGGTCCGGATGAAATGGCAGTAGCTGCCGCCGGTTTGACCCACCCGGACGATGCGGAACTGGAAAAAATCGTTCAGGAAAGCTTAATGGAAAACTGGGGTGATGAGCCTGTCCCGGAAGAAGCCCCGGAGGCAGAGGCATCTGCAGCCGACACAACCAAGAAAACAACCGGTGCTTCCCGTTCCGGCACTAAGAAAGGCTATTTTGCCACTGCCTTTCAGGATATGAAAAGCGAAAACCTGTGGGGCATGCCCCACATCGTCGCCTCTTTGATCTGGCTGGCGGTGATTGTAGCCATCGGCGTTTCCGTGGGTCGTCTCGGTTGGCTTTGTGCAACGGATGTGCTGGCTTTGGGCAAGACACCCAAAGAGCTGGTATTTACTGTGACCGAATCCGACGATCTGGATTCTATTTCCCGGCGGTTGGAAGAAGAAGGCATGATTAAGTATCCCACCCTGTTTAAGCTCTTTGCCGACCTGACCAATAAGGGCGACAATATTCTTGTGGGTACCATTACTTTCAACGCAGAAACCGTATACGACTACAACGCCTTGGTCAACGCCCTTTCTTACCGGAAAACAGAAAAAGCTACTGTGGAAATCATGATTCCCGAAGGCTACAGCTGCGCTCAGATTTTTGCTCTGCTGGAAACCAAGGGTGTTTGCACCGCAAAGGAGCTGGAGACCTACGCCGCCAACGGTGAGCTGGATGATTACTGGTTCTTGGATGGCGTGGCTCGCGGGCATAAATACAGCTTGGAGGGCTTCCTCTTCCCCGACACCTACAAGTTCTATGTAGGTGACAAGCCCCGCCGGGTGCTGGAAAAATTCTTGGATAACTTTGATTACCGATTCACTGACCGCATGATCGATAAGTATGTGGCGCTGAACAAATCGTTGGGTCTGAATTTGACCCTGCGGGAAGTGGTGATCATGGCCTCCATCGTGGAAAAGGAAAAAGCCTCCCATCTGGAAGGCTACTCCATTGCTTCCGTATTCTACAACCGGCTGACACACTCTGCCTCTTATCCCTATCTGAACAGTGATGCCACGTTGATCTACGATGTGGAATACTACACCGGCAAGGGAATCACCAATGAGCAGCGTGCCAACAGCCCCTATAACACCTACACCCGCAAGGGTCTGCCTGCCGGCCCCATCGCCAACCCCGGCCTGAGCAGTCTGGATGCCGCCCTTTCTCCCGAAACCACAAATTATTACTATTTCGTCTACGATAAGAAAGCCGGCCAGCACTTGTTCTCCAAAACTTTGGCAGAACATCAGCGGAAAGTAAAAGAGTTGGGCCTGTAATGAAAAAGATTGAGCTTTTAAGCCCTGCCGGTGATATGGAACGGCTGAAAATGGCCGTTCTGTACGGTGCAGATGCAGTATATTTGGCAGGTACCGATTTTGGTATGCGCTCCTTTGCCGGTAACTTCACCCCGGAGGAACTGCCTAAGGCAGTGGAATTTGCCCACAGCCACGGTGTAAAAGTCCATGTGACCGTCAACACCATGCCCCGCAATCAAGAAGTGGATACCCTCCCTGCATACTTGGAACGACTGGACGATGCCGGCGTGGATGCATTGATTCTGGCTGATCTGGGTGCCTTTACCCTAGCCGGAAAATATGCGCCACGGTGTGCCCGTCACATCTCCACCCAGCAGTCCATCGCCAACTATGCTTGTGCCAATGCATGGCATGATCTGGGTGCCCAGCGGGTGGTTCTGGCCCGGGAACTATCCTTGGAGGAAATCCGCACGATCCGGGATAAAACCCCCAAGGAATTGGAGATCGAAACCTTCGGTCACGGTGCTATGTGCGTCAGCTACTCCGGTCGCTGCCTTTTGAGCAATTATATGACCGGTCGGGATTCCAACCGGGGCGCATGCGCCCAGCCCTGCCGCTATCAGTACGCGCTGATGGAGGAAAAGCGCCCCGGAGAATACTTCCCCGTCTACGAGGATGAAAAAGGTACTTATATCCTGAATTCCAAGGATATGTGCATGATCGACCATCTGCAGGATCTGCAGGACGCCGGCGTGGATTGCATCAAGATCGAAGGCCGGGCAAAATCTGCCTACTACGCCGCCATTGTCACCGGTGCTTACCGTCATGTGATCGACGACGTGGCAGCCGGAAAGCCCATCGATCCTGTCTGGCGGGATGAGGTGGATCATGTATCCCATCGGGTATACTCCACCGGCTTCTATTACGGCTTCCCCGGTCAATACACCGAGCATTCCCGTTACATCCGGGATTGGCAGATCTGTGCCATCGTAGAAAGCTGCGACGAACAGGGTCTTGCTTTGTGCAGCCTGCGGAACAAATTCAGTGCAGGTGACGAGCTCCAAATGGTAGGCCCGGATTTGAAGCCCTATGATTTCACTCCGGATATGATGCGTGATTTAGATGGCAATCCTCTGGAGGAACCCCGGACGCCCCAGATGCAGTTTTATCTGCAGCTACCGAAGCAAGTACCTGCTTGCAGCATTATCCGCAGAAGTGTGGATCTTTCCCCGAAATAAAAAAATCCCGTGCTAGGAATAGCACGGGATTTTTCTTAAACCTCGTAGTCCGCAGCCACGCGGGATGCAATGAAGTGGCTGAATTGATCCTTGGCAGCCAAATGCAGCGGATGCACCGCGTAATTTTCCAACGCTTCCTTGGAATCAAACTCGGAATACAGGGCGTAGTCCATGCCGTTGAAGCTCAAGCGAACCTCCAGATGCCGCAGGCCGGGGATCTGGCCCACCAGCGGTGTCAGCGCCTCATCGATTACCTGAATGGCTTCCTGCTTGTTAACGCCTTCTTTGAACATGTACATAACAATGTGTCTTACCATAACGATGCCTCCATAAATGTATATCGGGGTCGATACAGTCGACCCCGATATGTAGAATGAATTACTCAGCCTCGGTCTCAGCAGTCTCTTCCTCAGCTTCCTCAGCAGGAGCATCCTCCAGCAGAGCACGGATGGACAGAGAGATGCGCTTGTTCTCAGCATCCACATCGGTAATCTTGACCTGCACGGTCTGGCCTTCAGCCAGCACGTCCTCGGGCTTGCCGATGCGCTTGTTGGCGATCTGAGAAATATGGATCAGGCCGTCCACGCCGGGGATGATCTCAGCAAAAGCGCCGAAGGTCATCAGCTTGACGATCTTGGCTTCCACCACATCGCCAACATTGTAGCCGGTCATGAACTGATTCCAAGGATTCATCTCGTTGGTCTTGTAGCCCAGAGAGATCTTGTGCTTCTCAGGGTCGAAGGAGATCACATAAACATCGATCTCGTCGCCAACCTTGACCACCTCAGCGGGGGTCTTGATGCGGTTCCAGCTCAGCTCGGAAACGTGAACCATGCCGTCCACACCGCCGATGTCCACGAATGCGCCGTAAGAAGTCAGGCTCTTAACGGTGCCGTGGTACTTAGCACCCACCTCGATCTCAGCCCACACCTTCTCCTGTGCGGCCTTGCGGCTCTCGGAGGAAACAGCGCGGATAGAACCGATCACCCGACGACGGGCACGGTTGACCTCGGTGATCTTCAGCTGCACAGCCTGACCGACCATGCCAGCCATATCGCCGCCCTTGGCGATACCGGACTGAGAAGCGGGGATGAACACACGGATGCCCTTCACATTGGCAACCAGACCGCCCTTGTTCTCTTCGGTAACAGTGCCGTCAACGGTGGCCTTCTCTTCGCACCAGACAGCCATGTCGTCCCAAACCTTCATGCCGTCCAGCTTCTTCTTGCTCAGCTGCACGGTG
Organism: Oscillospiraceae bacterium; assembly: GCA_017398725.1. Lineage (GTDB taxonomy): Bacteria > Bacillota > Clostridia > Oscillospirales > Oscillospiraceae > Faecousia. The sequence continues at coordinate 75,604 of JAFQFA010000024.1, forward strand.
CCTTCCTGATCGTTCACACGAACCACGAAGACCTCGATTTCCTGACCCACAGAGAGAATGTCCTCAGGCTTCACTGCAGGATCGGCACTGACTTCGTCGTAGGGAATGTAACCGGCATGCTTGGTGCCCAGATCGACCTGGACTTCGGTGTTGCCGATACCGGTAACGATGCCCACAACCTTATCTCCTGTATTCAAAGTCTTGATGGACTGCTCGAGAAGTTCAGCAAAGTTCTCCTCCTGTACAGCCTCAACTTTTGTAATTTCGCTCATAGTCTTGTTGACCTCCTTTATAATCCACGCCGGGGTAGATGCACCGGCAGTGACTCCAACATTGGTTACACCGCTGAAAAACGCAGGGTCCAGCTCGGCAGCATTATCTACCAGCACCACCCGCTCGCAGTGTTCCCGACAGATCATTGCCAAACGGCCGGTGTTGGAGCTGGTAACATCGCCCACCACCACCATGGCATCACAAGCCCGGCTCAGCTGTGCAGCTTCGTTTTGCCGGGATTCCGTCGCTTTACATATTGTATCAAAGATTTTCAAGTTAGTAAACTGTTTTTTTGCGAAATTCACGCACGATTTCCACAAAGATTCTGTGGATGTGGTTTGACAAACCATGCAAATTGGCAAATCAGCGCTGATTTCGCCGCTGCAGGCCCATTTTTCCAGTTCATCCGAAGAACCGAAAACCCGGCAATCGCTGCACCAGCCGGCAATTCCCTCCACCTCGGGATGGTGGGCTGTGCCGATGATCACAGGAAGTCTCCCCTCCTGTTCGGCGTTACTGACGATATTATGGATCCGCTTCACAAAAGGACAGGTGGCATCCACGATCTGCACCCGCCGTTCCTCCAGCTGCTGCTGCACCGCCCGGGAAATGCCGTGGGAACGGATCACCACCGTATCCCCCTCACCGGCTTCCATAGGCGTTTCGATAACCCCTACCCCCATCTGGGCAAAGTGGGCCACCGCATGGCGGTTATGAATGATAGGGCCCAATGTCATGACCCGGCTGCCGGATCGGGCCGCCTGCTCCACCAGCTCCACCGCCCGATTGACGCCGAAGCAGAACCCGGCGCTTTTTGCTACAGTAATGCTCATTTTTCCAGCTTCTTTCCGATGATCTGCTTCATCTGCGTCAGCACTTGCTCCACATTCAAATCAGATGTATCCAGCAAAACCGCATCCTTTGCCTGCTTCAGCGGTGCAATCGGCCGGTTCATATCCTGATAATCCCGCTGCTGAATGTCCTTCAGGGTCTGCTCATAGCTGACCTTCTGCCCCTTGGCAAGCAGTTCCTCGGTGCGGCGCTTGGCCCGGACCTCCGCAGAAGCAGTCAGGAAGATCTTTACGGTAGCCTTAGGCAGCACCACAGTGCCGATATCCCGCCCGTCCATGATTACATTGTGTTTTTTTGCAACGCTGCGCTGCATATCCAAAAGCATATCCCGCACCACTTTATGGGCAGACACCAAGGATGCCTTCTGGGAGATATCCTGCGTGCGGATCTCGTCGGTGACATCCATGCCGTTCATGATCATATGCTGCTTGCCTTCTTCATCGTACTCAATGGCAACGGTCAGCTCGTCAATGTAGCGCTCCACGCCGTCCACATCCTTCGGGCTGATGCCCAAAAGGTCCAAAAAGTATGCCACGGTGCGATAAATAGCACCGGTATCCACATAATGATAGCCTAACTCTTTTGCCAACGCCTTGGCGATGGTGCTTTTGCCTGCGCCGGCAGGGCCGTCAATGGCGACAGAAACAGTCTTTGCCATATTTTTCATCCTTCCTTAATCTTTCGTTTCCCGCAGTTTGCTTAAAGCGGATGCTTCTCTTGCCACAACCTCTTCCGGGCTGATCCCTAATCGGGCAGCCACTTGCTGGGGCTTCATGGGCAGGCCGCCCTCCAAGCCGTAGCGCAGAGAAATAAGCTGGGCATCCTCCGGTGTCAGCTGGGAAAGCAATTCGCTGATGCGCTGGCGCATCTGGAAATAAGCGGTATCTTCCACCGCTTGATCTTCTTCCTGCGGAAGCTGCTCCGGCTCCGGCTGGGCAGCACGGCGCATCTGTCGGGTATTTTCCACCAACTGGGATAGCAGCAAGGTCTGCTGCAAAGAAAGGTGCAGTGCTTCCGCCAATTCTTCCGGTTCCGGATTTCTTCCCAGTTCTGTCAGCAGTCTTTCATCCACACTGCGGTAATCTTCCATAGCCCGGCGCAGCATCTGACCGACGCCGGTAGCCTTTGCCTGCAAAAGCACCTGTCGCGCCATACAGAAGCGAACCTGCGCATCCCGGAAAGCTTCAAATTCTTCCGGCTCTGTGCAGAACGCTTCCACTGCATGCCACAGACCTACACTACCTTCCTGAATCAGGTCCAGCAGCATAACACCTTTTCCGGTAAATTCGCCGGACAATTCTACCACCCGACTCAGGGACAGTTCCACCAGCTTGGTATGGGCCTGCGTCGGCGCTTCCCCGCGCCTGTTGGCATCGCTGACCTCTTCGGCCACAAGCCGGACATCTCCGCAAACAGGGATGGCTGCCAACTCTTCCAGATACAGGCGCAGGGTGTCGTTTTCCTCCAGTCCGGTTACGGAAAATCCCCCCCGCGCCAATTTTTCTTCCAACTGCAATCGGGTAGCGGTTTGTCCTCCCGGGGTAGGGATCTGCAGATTCTGCAGGTCTAATGTCACCTGCCGGGTCTGCAGTTGATCCAACGCTTCCTCCAACGCCGCCTCGGACTCTGCTTCGCTGACGGTCAGCAGCTGGGCGCCGGATACACATTGTCCGGGCAACACCGAATCCAAAAACAGTTCCAAGGGGTTCTGTTCAAATACAAATTCCAGTTCTGTCATTCCAAAAAGTCCTCCAAGCCGAGGTCTGTGCCTAATTTTTTCAGCCGCTGCAAAGCTTGCTGCTCGATCTGCCGGGACCGCTCCTTGGATATCTCCAATCGGTCCGCCACCTGCTGCAGGCTCATGGCCACGCCGTCATCCATACCGAATCGCAGACGCAAAACCTCCTGCTGCCGGGGTGTCAGTTGCTGCAGCAAGCGATCTACGGTATGCTTCAGTTCCCGCCGCACCAATTCTTCCTGCGGCTGGGGCGCATGCAGGTCTTCCAAAAGCATCTGCAGGGTGCTATCGTCATTTTCTCCCGCAGGGGCATCCAAGGAACAAATCTGCGGTAACAACTCCAGCAATTTTTCCACCTTATCGGCTTCAATGCCGCTTTTTTGGGAAAGCTCCTGCGGCGTCGGTTCCTGACAATTCTCTTGCAGGAGCGCAGAACGGACCGCCAAAAGCTTGCGCATTTTTTCCATGGTGTGCATGGGCACCCGGATCACACCTGCGTGATTGAGAATGCACCGGGAAACACCTTGGCGGATCCACTTGGATGCATAAGTAGAAAACCGGGTATTGCGGGTATAGTCAAATTTTCTTGCCGCCACCAAAAGGCCGATGCTGCCCTCTTGGATGAGATCCAGCAGTGGCACACCTCTGCCAACATATTCCCGGGCAACGGACACCACCAGCCGCAGATTGGAATTGACCATGGTGCGGATCGCGTCCTCATCGCCTCGGGCACAAGCCATGGCAAGACTGCGCTCCTGCTGCGGCGTCAGCAGAGGATACTGACGAATTTGATGCATGTAATGACCGATATCGTCCTCTGCCCCCGGCTGCGGGATATTCTCTTTTTCAAGAAGACCCTGCGTCATTGATATGTTCCCTTGCTTTCTTTGAGTTTGTTTTGCAGTGCCAGCAGATCATCGTCGCTGCTTTTGTTGTTTCTGCCGGATTGCTGCTGCACGGTCCGGACGCAGTCCATAAAGGCTGTTTCGTTTACCGGAGACTGTAATCGGTGGCAAAGGCCTGCCACATGGGACATTTCTTCTTCCGAAAGGTCCTCCAGCACCCCGAGGCTGATATCCATACCCCGGCTGTGCCGCGTGGTCAGCTGGTCAAAGATCCTCCCAAACAGCCCCACAGAGAAGCTGCTGCCGCTAAGGCTGCCGCAACGGTCCAGAAGCGCCGGTTCTCGGAGGGCTTGCACCAGAATCTGTTCCTCCGCCATAGCGGATTTTACATTATCATAGCGGATAGAGCGGGCCTTCGGCTGCAATGCCTGAACCGGTGCCAAGTCGATCCGCTCCTGTTTTTTCTTTTCCCGGGCAAGGCGGCGCTTGAAGGCTTTATTGACCTCCAGCATCATGGATTCAAAGGAGATCTTGCCTGCATCCGCCACCCGATGGCCGTACACTTCCCGCTGGACCGCGCTGCCCAATGTGCAGATCAATTCCGCCGCCTCATGGATAAAGCGGATCCGCTGATCGTCCAAACTCAGATCATACTTGCTGCGGATGGCATTGAGCTGGTATTCCACCCGGTTGGCAGAATCTTCCAGCAACATTTTAAATTTATCCGGACCGAACTTATGCAAAAACTCGTCCGGGTCTTTGGCATCTTTCATTTGCAAAACCTTTACCCGGATCCCCACCTTTTCCAGCATGGGGATTGCCCGCTGGGCTGCCCGCTGACCGGCTTCGTCACTATCGTAGGTCAGCACTACCTGCTCAGTGTAGCGGCTTAAAAGGGCCGCATGTTCATCGGTCAGGCTGGTGCCCAGAGATGCCACCGCATTATCAAAACCGTACTGGTGCAAGGTCACCACATCGATGTTGCCCTCCACCAAGATCATATAGGGGAATTTTGTCTTTTTGGCAAGATTCAAGCCGAAAAGATTTCTTCGCTTATTAAAAATCAAAGTTTCGGAGGTGTTGAGATATTTGGGCTTGGAATCATCCAGCACACGGCCGCCAAATCCAATTACGTTCCCCCGGACATCGATAATGGGGAACATCAGCCGGTTGCGGAAGCGGTCATAAATTCTGCCGTTCTTCTCACCCACCAGATCCGCATCCCGCAATTCCTGATCGGTATAGCCCTTTTTCTTCATGGCATCGACCAAGGCATTCCATGAATCGGGGGCAAAACCGATACCGAAACGGGTCACGATGCTTTTGCTCAGGCCCCGTTTTTGCACATAGGCCAAGCATTCCCCGCCATTGGGCCCATAAAGCTGCTCATGGAAAAACCGGCCCGCCTCCTTCATCAGTGCCCACAGGCGCTCCTGCGCCCGGTAACGGCTCTGATACTGGTCATCCTCCGGCACCTGCATGCCTGCCCGCTGGGCCAGATTGCGCACCGCGTCGGGGTAGCTCAACCCTTCGATCTCCATCATGAAATTGATGGCACCGCCGCCCTTATGGCAGCCGAAGCAATAGTAAATTCCTTTTTCGGGCGCCACGGAAAAAGACGCGGTCTTCTCGCCGTGGAAGGGGCAAAGCCCAAACATATTGCCGCCGGAGCGTTTCAGTGTCACATACTGCCCAACCACATCCTCAATGGGATTGCGGGCCACCACCTCATCGATAAAAGATGGAGGAAAAGCCATATCCGTGACCTCCTTTCTACAGGTTTATTTTCGCAACATAACAGGGGTATATTTCGTACATTATCCCCGGACATGCCAGCCCATGGGAATAAAAATTTCCGTAAATTTATCCACCGCGTAGTTATCCGTCATGCCGGCAATATAATCGCAAACGGTGCGTTCCATGCCGTCCAGCGAAAGTTGGGGCTGGAAATCTGCCGGAATGGCTTCCGGATGGTCCATATAATAGCCGTAAAGGCGCTTGAGCATATCCTTGGCTTTGGTTTCTTCTCCCTTTGCCACCGGGTTACGGTAGACCCGCTCAAACATAAAACTGCGCAGCTCCTGCAGCGCCTGCTCCACTTGGGGCGTGGCGCAGATTCTGCCCGCTTCCCGGGAAGAATCGATGATATCGCACACCAGTGTGTTGATCCGCTGGCTGTGGCTTTTTCCAAGAATCTTGGAAATGCTTTGGGGGATGTCCGCATTGGTCAAAATCCCCGCCCGGATGGCATCGTCGATATCATGGTTCACATAGGCGATCTGGTCAGCCCGGCGGATCAACTGCCCTTCCTGTGTTTCGGGGATCTGGTCGCCGGTATGTCCTAAAATCGCCATGCGGACTTCGTAAGTAAGATTCAATCCCTCGCCGCCGTTTTCCAAAAGGTCCACCACCCGCAAACTCTGCTCATTATGGCGGAAGGGCTTGCCGATGCACTCAGAAAGCGCCCCCTCGCCGGCATGACCGAAGGGGGTATGGCCCAAATCATGACCCATGGCACCGGCTTCTGCCAGATCTTCATTCAAGTGCAAGGCTCTTGCCATGGTCCGGGCGATCCGCGCCACCTCCAACGTATGGGTCATGCGGGTACGGTAATGATCGCCCTCCGGCTGCAGAAATACTTGGGTCTTATGCATCAGCCGGCGAAAGGCTTTGCAATGGACGATCCGGTCTGTATCCCGCTGGTAGCAGGTGCGCACATCCAAGAGGGGATCTTCCTGCGGGTGGAGCCTGCCCCGGCTCTCGTCGGAAAAGGCTGCGTAGGGGGATAATATTTCGTGCTCCCGCTGTTCCAACAATTTACGCATTTTCTTCCTCCTGTGTTACGGGGAATGCCCGGTATTCTTCTGCGATTTCCAGCGCATCTACCGTTGCGGCGGTCATATCTGTCAGTTTATCCAGAAACGCCTGTTTTTTCGGCTTCGCAACGAGGATCTCCAGCTCCACCTCGGAGCCGAAATCCGTTTTGCGGATCACGCCGCCGAAGGCTTCCACTTCCAATTTTACCCGTTCGTAATAAGTATAGGGGCATGGCACATACAGCACCGTCCACACCCGCTTCATGGATTTGCCTGCCGCATCGATGGCGATCTTGGCACCCTTCGTATAGGCACGAACCAAGCCGCCTGCGCCTAAAAGAATGCCGCCAAAGTAGCGGGTGACCACGCACACCACATTATAAAGCTGTTCCCGCTGCAACACCTGCATCATGGGATTGCCGGCAGTGCCGCCGGGCTCTCCGTCATCAGAAAAGCGCATAGCGCCATCCCGGATCACATAGGCCCAGCAGTTATGGCTGGCATCGTAATGCAGCTTTTTCATTTCTTGTATTTTGGAAAGGGCTTCTTCCTCAGACTCTACGCACCAGATTCTGCCGATGAAACGGGATTTTTTCTCGGTAAATTCCGCTTCACCGTAGCCGGTGGGTACCAGATATTCGTCCAAGCTCAGCACTCCTTCGTCACATAGTCTTTTAGCCTTCCGTACAAAATAGGATCCAAAACAGCTTCCACGCAGATCCCTTCGGCGGTATAATCCACATTCAGAACCTGTGCGCCGCTATGCAGGGTCTCCACCATGCCGCCCATGGAGTAAGGCAAGGTAACCACCACATGGTGGCGGCTGTGGCCCAAGGCCGCTTCAATGGCCTGCAAAAGGACATCCATTCCCCGTCCGGTGGCGGCGGAAATCTTCACCACATCCTCCCCGACGGGAATTTCCTCCGGGGTGACCAGATCCGACTTGTTATACAGCCGCAGTACCCGGGTGCCGGGCTTTGCCAATTTGGCGATGAGCCGGTCCACGACGGCGATCTGCTCTTCCCGGTTAGGATCGGCAGAATCGATCACATGGAGCAAAAGATCTGCATATTCCAGCTCTTCCAAGGTGGCCCGGAAGGCATCTACCAGATGGTGGGGCAGCTTTGCGATAAAGCCAACGGTATCGGAAAGCACCACATCCAGATTATCCGATACATGCAGCTGCCGGGAGGTGGTATCCAAGGTGTCGAACAGCCGGTTATTGGCAGGAATGCCCGCACCGGTCAATTGGTTCAAAAGGGTGGATTTGCCGGCGTTGGTATAGCCCACGATCGCAACCACCGGTACGGAATTTTTAATGCGCCGTTCCCGCTGGACACCCCGGACCTGCCGCACCTGCTCCAATTCCGACTGAAGCCGGGCGATCCGCTCCCGGATATGCCGCCGATCGGATTCCAGTTTGGTCTCACCGGGGCCCCGGGTACCGATGCCGCCGCCCTGCCGGGAAAGGCTCTTACCCATACCGGACAGCCGGGGCAGCAGATATTTATACTGGGCAAGCTCCACCTGCAGGCGGCCTTCCCGGGTCTTCGCCCGCTGGGCAAAAATATCCAGAATCAACGCGCTGCGATCCAGCACGGTCACGCCTAAAATCTCTTCCAGCGCCCGGATATGGCCGGGGGAAAGCTCGTTATCAAACACCGCCATGGTAGACTGGGTGGCTTCAATGAGCATCCGTACTTCCTGCGCCTTACCTTCACCGATGAAGCTATGGGAATCGGGGGTGTGGCGATTTTGCAGGATCTTGCCGGTGCAGAAACCGCCGGCGGTTTCCAGCAGGGCTTCCAGCTCTTCCAAGGTCTCATCGGTGGCGGTTTGCGCCTTTGTAAAACAGTCTGCGTTCAGGCCTACCAGCACCGCTCGCTCCTGTGTCACTTCGTAATTGTGTTCCATAATTCCTCCGGGGTACTACTTCCCCATTTTCATTCAGTATATTATAACACATGATGTACCGAATACACAACCTTTTTTGAAGAAAAAAGAAAAACCCGCACCGAACGGTGCGGGTTTGATTCTTACTTCAGACCGAAGCGCTTGTTGAAACGATCGACACGTCCACCGGTGTCAACCAGCTTCTGCTTGCCGGTATAGAAAGGGTGGCACTTGGAGCAGATCTCAACTCTGATCTCCTTCTTGGTGGAGCCGGTGGTAAAGGTGTTACCGCAGGCGCAGCGAATTGTGGTCTGTTCGTACTCGGGATGGATGCCTTCTCTCATTTTGTTCACCTCTTTCTCGTCATGTAAAAGGGCATAGTTGCCCCAGCAATCTTTAATCGCCCGGATATCATAACACATTCATTTTCCAATTGCAAGTACTTTTTTATAAAAATAGCAAGAAATTAGAAGCTCCATTCACCGTTTTTGAAAATTTCTACGTTTTTTCCATCCCGGGTGGTGGCTGTAATGGACATGCTGTCGCAGCCGATCATGAAATCTTCATGGATCATAGAATCGTTGATGCCCAGTTTGCGGCATTCTTCCAAAGTCATATCGTGGTGGCCGGCGATGGTATCGGCATAGCCCATACCCATGGCTAAGTGACAGGAAGCGTTCTCATCAAACAACGTATTGTAGAACAGCAGACCGCTTTGAGCAATGGGGCTGCTCTCCGGCACTAAGGCACATTCCCCCAGATAAGCAGCGCCCTCGTCCATGGAAAGCATCGTGGCAAGCAGCTCCGCTCCCACTTCCGCACCGGAGGATACCGCCTTGCCGCCTTCAAAACGGATCCAGAACTTATCGATGATCTGACCCTGATAGGAAAGGGGCTTAGTGGAATAAACAATGCCCTCTGCCTTGCCCCGCATGGGAGAAATAAAGCACTCCTCCGTAGGGATATTGGGATTGAACCAGATATTCTGCTTGCTCTTTTCTGCGCCGCCGCAGAATACTGCTTGGGGAATCATGCCCACGGTCAGGTCGGTACCGTTATCGGCGGTGTAGTGCAGGCTCTCGATGCCCAAGCTGTTAAGGTAGTCGCACCGCTTCTTCAAATCGGCGTTATGGGCCTGCCATGCGGCGATAGGGTCTTCCGTAACACGAGAGGTGGACAGGATCGCTTCCCAAAGCTTTTCCATGGCTTTCCCCTTAGGCATTCCCGGGAACACTTTCTTTGCCCATGCCGCGCCGGGTACAGCGGCGATGCACCACTGCTGCACCCCCTCCAACGCATCCTTATAAGGTTTAATAATCGGATGGATCGCTTGACGGGACTTGGAAAGCTTTTCCATGTTCATGCCCTTCAGGCCATCAGGGTCTTCGGATATCAAATGGATCACGCAAGGCACCACATCGGCATTATGCTGATACTTCGCTTTCTGCCATTCGGTGACGGTAGAAAGGGTCTTCATGCTCTGATAACGGACATGGATCTTGGCAAGGGGCTGATAATTCCACTCTACGGTGACTTTCTTGGCTTTTGCCTTATAAGCCTCCTCCACCACCATCTGCACAAACTCCGGCTGGTCCAGATCTGCGTGGATGATCACTTCCTGCCCTTTTTGCACATTGACGCCGCTTTGCACAATGAGCTTGGCGTAGGCTCTTAAAACAGTCTTTTTCATAGCGCACACTCCTTTTATATGATGATAACCAGTTTACAGGAAATCCTTTCATCCGTCAAGCTTGCTTATTGGCTGGATTTGGTTTATAATAGTTTCGAGAGGATGATGCAACATGCTGACAACCCATGCATTTCACGAACTGCTGAAAACCGGTCCTTTGGTTTTGGACGGCGCTACCGGCTCTAATCTGATGCTGGCAGGCATGCCCCGGGGCTGCTGTGCCGAGCAATGGATCTTGGAAAATCCGGAAGCGCTGGTGCTGCTGCAGCGCAGCTATGCAAATGCCGGCAGCGATGTTATTTATGCTCCCACCTTTCAGGCCCAACCCATTGCGCTGGAAAAGGTAGGACTGGAAAAGCAGACAGAAGCCGTCAACGCCGCCTTGGTAGCCCTTTCCCGATCCGCTGCACCCGGCAAGCTCATCGCCGGTGACCTGACTACACTGGCTGCCTTTACGGAAAGCTGGAATCCGGAAAATTTCGATCTGCTGGTAGAAAATTACCGGCGGCAGATCCGAGGGCTGGTAGACGGCGGGGCGGATTTATTGGTGGCAGAAACACTGATGTACCCGCAGGAAGCGGAAGCGATCCTGACCGCTGCAGAGCTGGAAAATGCCGGTGCCTGTATGTACAGCTTTACCATGCAGGCAGGGGGCATTTTATTCTCCGGCATGGATGCCGGTCCTGTTCTGCGGGAACTGGAGCAAGCCGGTGCCGCCGCGGTGGGCTTTAACTGCGTAGCCGCGGATATGATGACCCCCTACCTTGTAAGCAAGCTGCGGCGGGATGTGAAAGGGCCGCTGCTTTGCAAGCCCAACGCCGGCAATCCGGTAATCGGCGACGACGGCATTGCCCGCTACGAGATGAAGCCGGACGCTTTTGCCGGCATCGTGGCAGATTGTGTACAAATGGGTGCTAAGCTGGTGGGTGGCTGCTGCGGTACCACTCCAAAGCATATTCAAGCAGTCAAAAACGCAATATAACACAAGCCCGGGATGCCAACGCATCCCGGGCCTATTAATTCAATTTCACGAATAGTCGCCCTACAACGGGTGTATTATGAACGTGGGAAACGGCGGGACACAAGGCCCCGCCCTACGATGTTATACGTTACCTGTTCGATAAATTGGAATTTATGGTTTCATTTCCCGCGCCGAGGCGTCCGGGCCAAAGTGCTTTACTACGAAATCCACCCAGCTAAGGCAGTCCCGATGCTCCTTAATTCCAAAGGTGATGGTTTCTCCCACCTGTTTTTTGCTTTGCAAAATCCAGCCCCCTCGTCAGAGGGGGCTGTTGGCGTGTATGTGGTTTATTGTTTCAACCGGTTTTTTCAGCCATGGCTTGCTGGCGCGCAAGGGCAACACTGGCATTGAATTCTGCCACCGCTGCTTCCGCGGTCTTCGCACTTAGCAGCCGACTTAGCACTGTCGCATTCATACCGTTTGGGTATGCAGAGAGCGGTATTGTTCGCCCGGCTTCAATGGTAAATCTGTGGGTATCGGTATGCCAAACGATGCTGTATAGGTTTCCTGCATAATAATTATATTGGATACCGTTTATTGTACATGTTTCGCCGCGTGACTGGTTTGTACGCATGTCATCGTGTTCTAATGCCGATTGAGGGGGGTCAGATTTATATTCTGTTGCTAAATCTGTAGTTGGGTACACAATCAAGCTGATGTGATAACCGTTTTTGTCAAGTAAACCATATAAGTACTCCTGACATTTTTCATGACCTTTATCTACAAAGCAGACAAACTGGCCAAGGCTTTTTACCATTTCATAATTTATGAAAGTGTTCGAATCCGCCTTAAGAGCAATATATTTGTTGTATTCTTCGATGGTAAGGAGTGTAGGAAGAGACTGGCAGCCTTGGGTGCCCGCAACGGACGGGGCTGCGGTGCCCGCAGAGCCGAACGGCTCCGGCTGGTATGCGTTTTGTCCCGCGCAGCCCGCGAAAACAGGCAGAAGTAAAAACAATAGGGCAATAGAGATTATGCGCTTCATATTATTCCCTCCCTAGTCAATTGGTGTTTTATGAATAATCATCAATATTGGCCATCATCTGTGCTACACATCCCGGGCAAATGATTCCACTGGAAACTGAATTGATTTCATCTTTTCTATCACCATAAATACAATACCTGCTTGTGTTCGCTTTTGGGGGATGATCACTGCGATAATGGTCTGTAATGCCGAACATGTGCCCGAACTCATGGATAGCGGTTAACGTTTCTTGGATACCACCCCGGGTGTCGGTGATGACCATTATACGTTTCGAATTAGAAGCCAGTCCACGGAGCGGCACCATGGAGGATGCATTAAACTGATGCCCGTAATCCGCATCCACAAAACAAACATTGTGGCCAACATACATCATCGTTAAACTGGATGTGTTGGGGGTAGAGATCCTATACAGTATATTATATGCGTTTTTGAAGTGGTTGTCTTTTATTTCGATCTCACTTGAGTTCTCGCAGAAAGAATCTTCAACATCATACTCATTGACATGTGCATCTGCATAACTCTGTTTGCGCGATGGGGTTGACAAAATTACATCAAGTCCATAATCCCCAAAGAAATTCTTTAATGTCTGGGCTTGACCGGCAATTGTACTGGCTGCCGATGCGTTGCCGGAAGCATATGCGTAATCATACTGAAGGTTCAGGGTTACGCTGGGTAGAGCAGGCGGTTCGGTGGGCGGGTTACTATCTCCGCCCGTGTATGTGATATGCAGTTCCGGCTTGTGGGGAGACGGGGCATCGGAACTGTAGAAGGTTGTCCATTGTTCCGTGTTAGTTTCCAGATAGTGTCGAACAGCAAAACCGTAGTTTTCCCAGCTGCCGTCCAACCATTTTTTTACAATATCGGTTACATCCATTTCAAACCATGCGCTGCCGCTACTGCGGCGCTCACTCTCCGATGAGAGGTTTTCCATGGTAAAAGCCGGCATATTGTTCCATGTGATTGTTCCGGAGGACCAGCCGGCTTGACAGCGGTAGGCTCTTGTGGCAGGGTCTACTCCGGAGTATTTTTTCAGGGCAAGGACCGATTCGGTAACATTAGCTGCCGGTATGGAACTGGGCATGTCAAATCGCAGGTAAGCCCGGCGTTTTCCGTAGGTAGTATCTCTGCCTGTGCGCAGGCGTTTTTCCATCTGGTAATTGGTATCGGGCTTAGCGCTGTACACACTGGCATCTGCTGTTTTGGCGGAACTGATCATTACTGAGGGGTCGATCACCACCGGATAAACCCGGTCATCTGCAGTCAGATATGCTTCATCTAAGGTAATCGTTATTAGAATGTCCCGGCCGCCTTTTACAGGAGTAAAGGTATAGGAGAGGTCCTCGGTCATCTCCCCAGTGCCGTCTATAGCAAACAGCTGATCCAGCCGGAACACCTCTTCCTTGTTTTCATCAAGGAAAACACCGGTACTGCCTTTGGCTTCCAGTGTGAGTCCTTCCATGCTGAACCGGAAGCGGAATACATTGGGTGCATGGCTGCTTTTTAGCACAATATATTCCTTCAGTGCGTCGTTTTGCAGCACATAAACAATGTCTGTGTTGTAAAAGGCGTTGGTGTACATGATGGTGTCGCTGCCGGTGTCTGTCAGCTGTGTAAGGGTGTTGCAGTTTCTTACAGCACCTACCGTGACTGCTTTGCTGTCAGCGGTAGTGTGGAAGGGATTGCCACCGGAGGCGCTATCCGTCCGGAAGGTGATGCCATGGGAGCCTTTTGTCATGGTGACGGTAGGAATTTCCGAATCGGAGAAGGTTACTTGAAATGAATTTGCGGTGTTTTTATAGTGCCGCCGGTCGGTCTTGGCGGTAACCTCATCCAGTACAAGGGTGTTGTCTATGGGCTTTAATGCATTACGGCCGTCCCGATAATATTTGTCACCAGCATAAATGACACATTCATAGTTGCCATTGCTGAGCAGATAGGTTTCTGAATTGGTTTCCCGGAGGGATACGATTTCCTGAATCCGTTGCACTGGTGCGTTTTCTTGGACGGTGGATTGTACGAGGGGGGCAGCTGTCCCTGTGGTGCCAAGAATCATAGCAAGCAACATGATCAGCACAATGATCTTATTCCTGCTGCGCTTCATAAAAAACTCCTTTCTTTGTTGAAGCGGATGGGCGGAAATAAGTGCGCATAGGCTTAATTTGACAGCCTATGCGCTAGCTGTGCTTGCCTTGTGCTGTATCTTATGCACAGGGGGCAAAAACGCATAGGTGCCCGGAAAAGGGCACGGCCGCTTTTTGTACATTTGAGGAAGCCTCCTTTCCTATTATATCCTTTTTACTTATATATGTCTAGAAAAAGTATAAAGGTGACATTTAATCCTTGTTTTCTATTGCTGTTCAGAAATTTGCAAGGAATATTGTTAAAAGCAATGCGCTTGCGCAGTAAAAATCCACCGACAGCAGTGCCGCCCTCTGAGAAATTCCTCGCCGCTCTTGCCCCCAACTTTGAAGCCGCCAAGAAGTTCTACGATAAGGGCTACAGCTTGGTGTACATGATGTCTGATGCCGCCGCTTTGGTAAAAGCCGCCAACGACAATGTCAAGGGCTTCCGGGAATATATAGGCAAATAACAGAATAAAAACTGGGCCGCACCGCAGCCCAGTTTTTAATATATCGCCCATCAAATTCCAATTTATTGAACTGTTTCCAAACAACACCGTAGGGCGGGGCCTTGGTCCCGCCGTCAAAAGCCGTTGCAACAGAGCGGCAGGAGCAGAGCCCCCGCCCTACGATATGATTGGGGAACTGTTCGATAAATCAGAATTTACGAGGTGGTGTTAACAATGTGTTCATTTTTTTGTTGTCAAATGTCGGTTTTTCTGCTACAATGATTTTGCTATGAAAAACAGAACCAATTACTTTGTCAGCAACAAGAATGTGCTGACATGGCTGATGGCGCTGTGCATGGTTTGCTCGGCAGTGACCCGCGTCCTGTTTGTCGGTTTGGAAGGAGCCGATATGTGGAGTCAAATCGTTCTGCCAATCGCAGCATCTTTGCTCTTTGCGCTCATCGTACTTACCGCCGGTAAGGAACAATTCTATAAAACCGCGATCCCCGTCTGGATGATCTGCATTTACTACTGCTTTGTGTTTGCCGCCTTCCCCTTTAGCGGCTACAAGACCATGATCGTCTCCCTGTACGCCATCGCTATGCTGTTTGTGGCGGTGCTTTACACCCAGATCACCAGCGGCAAAGTCAACGCCGTATGGCTGCTGGTATTTTTACTGGCTTTCCCTGCTGCTGTGCAGCTTTATCTGGAGCGGAAGATCCTGCTGAGCCGGGATTACACGCTGCTGCTGCCGGATATCTTGATGATCGGCGGCTGCGTACTGACCATGCTGGCCATCCGGATCCATCCTGCCGGCCAGTATCATCCCACTTGGGGTGACCGGACCGACGGTCGCCGGATCCGCACCCTCTCCCCCATGGCCCAGATCACCATGTATTTCCAGTGGGAGCGGAACATCTGCTCCAACCTGTTTGAGGAATCCTTTGAGATCTCTCATGTGGAGCGCTACATCCGCCAAAAGCGGAAAGAGGGTCTGAAGGATTTCGGTCTGACCCATGTACTGCTGGCTGCCTATGTGCGGGGTCTGTGCAAGTACCCCCAGCTGAACCGGTTTATTTCCGGTCAGAAGGTCTATTCCCGCGGAGAGGATATCCAGTACTGCATGGTGGTCAAGAAGGAAATGACCATCGACTCCCCCGACACCTCCATCAAAGTCCACCTGAACCGGAAGGACACCGCTGCGGATGTGTACGAAAAGCTCAACGCCGCTGTTGCCGATGTGAAGCGGACCCAAGAGCTGGATTCCAGCTTGGACGGACTGATCGGCGTTCTGAACCTGATCCCCGGCGTGCTGCTGAAATTCGTGGTATGGCTTTTAAAGTTCTTGGATTACTTTGGTCTGTTGCCCAAGTTCCTGCTGGAGCTGAGTCCCTTCCATGGCAGTTTGTTCTTCACCTCCATGGGTTCTCTGGGCATTCCTCCCATCTACCACCACCTGTACGATTTCGGTAACCTGCCGGTATTCGGTGCCTTTGGCTGCAAGCGCCGGGCGCTGGAGGTGGAAGAAGACGGCACTGTGGCGCAGCGCAAGTATCTGGATGTGAAGTTCGTTTTGGACGAACGGATCGTAGACGGCTACTACTATGCCGCCTTCTTCAAGCACTACCGCGCCATTTTGCGCCACCCCGAAATTCTCGACCTGCCCCCGGACGAGTTGGTACAGGATATCGACTGATGATCAAGAACATTCTTTCACACCTGCCGGGGGATTTCCCCCGGCAGGTGCATTGGTTTGAGGAGGTTACCTCCACCAACGATATTGCCAAACAGATGGCAAAAGCGGGCGCACCCCATGGAACCGCGGTGCTGGCCGGCCGCCAGACCGGCGGAAGAGGCCGGATGGGTCGCCGTTTCTCTTCCCCCGCCGGAATGGGGGTATATCTTTCCGTGATCCTGCGCCCCGGACGCCCTGCCCCGGAGCTGATGCATCTGACCTGCGCGGTTGGCACTTTAATGTGCGATGCGGTAGAAACGGTTTCTGCCTGCCGGCCAAAGCTGAAATGGATCAACGACCTGATCCTGCAAAACAAAAAACTGGGCGGTATCCTCACTGAGCTTTCCATTGATGCCGCCAGCGGCCTTGTGGATTATGCCGTGGTGGGAATCGGCATCAACTGCAATCAGAAAAAAGCTGATTTTCCTGCCGAATTGCAGGAAACGGCGATCTCCTTAAAAATGCATACCGGAAAACCGGTGGATATGGCGCAATTGGCTGCTGCCATGATATACCGCTTGTGTCAAGGTGCAATTCCCGAAAACCGGATATCCCTCATGTCTGCCTACCGAAAAGACTGCATTACCTTAGGCAAGGAGATCACTGTATTGCAGGAAGCAGCTTCGTACCCCGCTACCGCATTGGATATTAACGATGACGGTGCGCTTTTGGTCCGTCTTTGTGACGGTAGTACCAAACTTTTGCAAAGCGGCGAAGTCAGCATCCGTGGGCAAGCCGGGTATATCTAATTTTCCTATTGCATTTTCTTCATGATTCGGTTATACTGAAATTAGAAATAAACCAACGGAGGGTGAACGATGAAAGCGTTTAAAACTGTACTGAAGGTTCTGGCCGTTTTGGCTGCCGTGGGTGCTGCCCTGTATGTGGGCATTACCTACCGCGAAAAGATCATCGACTGGGTCAAAAAGGTACTCAAGATCGATGCTCCCGCCGAGGAGTGCTGCTGCGACGAAGATTGCTGCTGCGACAGCGAGTGCTGCTGTGAAGAAGCGGCCACGGAAGAAGTCGCTGCAGAAACCGCAGAAGTTGAAGATAAGGACTTCGAAGGTTAAAAAAACATTGAAAAACCGGTTCGATATCTTGAATATCGAACCGGTTTTCTATTTACATTTATGGAAGCAACCTGTATAATAACCTTCGAGAAAGAAGGGGTATTATGGGCGAAATCTTTACCATGACACTGGCCAATGTGGTAAAAATGCTTATTTTTATCGGCGTTGGATATCTGCTCAGCCATACAGGGCGTTTCCCCAAGGATGCATCTAAAACGCTATCTACCTTGGCGACTATGCTGCTCCTGCCGGCTTACAACATAAAAAATCTTTCCCAGAATTTCACCGTGGATAAAGTAGGCGAAAAGCTGCTGATTCTGGGCTTCGGCGTGATCTGTGTTGTCGCCGCTTTGGGCCTTGCTTGGCTTCTGGCAAAATGGCTGGGTAAAAGCGACCTTGAGATCCGCACTTTGGTATATGCATATACCATTCCCAACTACGCTTATTTCGGCTACCCGCTGATCGAAGCGGTATTTGGCGCCCCCTTTCTTGCGGATGTGATGGTATTTACCCTTCCCTTTTCCATCATGACCAATACTTACGGCTACTGGCTGCTGACCAAGAACACCACCGGCACCAAGGTCACCTTCAAGCGACTGATCACAACGCCGGTGATCTGGGCTCCCTTTATCGGCATTACAATGGGACTTACCCAATTGCAGCTGCCGGAAATGGTCACAAACCTCCTGTCTTCCAGTGCCGCCTGCATGAACCCCATCTCCATGCTGCTGGTAGGCTTTGCTCTGGGCAATACCAAAATATGGAAGCTTTTTACCGGCGGAAGAGCTTATTTCCTGTCTGCGATCCGGATGATCGGAATCCCCTTGGTGTTCTTTGTTGTGCTCTTTTTTACAGGTATGCGGGGCGACTTCCTGCTGATTCCCTTGCTGGTTATGAGCATGCCTATCGGCGTAAACACCGTGGTATTCCCGGAAAGCTGCGGCGAGGATGCCACAGATAATGCCCGGATTCTGTTTATTTCCTACATAATGGCACTGGTGTTCCTGCCGCTGGTATTCAGCCTGATTACAAAACTGGCTGCCCTTTAAAAATAAAAAGCTCCGCGTTCAGAGGAACGCGGAGCTTTTTGTTATTGAATGGACACAAAATACTCTTCCAACGTCACGCCGCTTTCATAGACTGCCTTTGCCAGCGTTTTGCCCAGATAGCGGAAATGCCAAGGCTCGTAATTAAAGCCTGTGGTTTCCGTCTTATCCTCCGGATAGCGAAGAATAAATCCGTACTCCCAGCAATGGGCAGCCAACCATGCATAAGTCTTTTTGCCACTGCCTAAGTCGATACCCACACCCAAATGATGTTCGCTGGTACCGGGCACTGCAACATAACCGGCGGTCATTTTCTCCGCCTCAGCATAGCTATAGCCCTGTGCCATATAATTTTTGCGGTAATCCTCCCAGATGGATTGCTGCTTTTTTTCATCCCGGTATGCAGAATTGATCCGCACCTTGTTTCCCGCCTTGCGGCAGGCAGACAGCATCGTCTGCAAGGCTTCGGCACAAGTGGCATCCACCTGATAGCCCTCTACCTTTACAAGCTGGAGCTGATAATCCGATGTTATGGGATTCCAAGGATTCACCAAGGGAACATACTTACCGTCTTCCTCAAAAAACCGCCGGGTTCCCTCCAAAGTTACAAAGCCGGTAACCGCCGCGCCGTTTTCCTGCATATAATAGCGGCCCTGCGGGATCGTAAGCCAGCCGGTATGGGCTTTGCCGTCTTCTGCCAAGAAGAAAATTCCATCCTCCGCGTTCAGCCAACCGGTTTGCATGATACCGTCAGCATTCAGGTAATACCGGCCTTCGTCCATATCCAACCAGCCGGTGTGCCGGTGTCCTTGCGGGTGGAGGTAATACCTGCCCGTTTCTAAATCCAGCCAACCGGTTTGCATGATGCCGTCGGCAGCCAAATAATAGTGGTTTTCCTCGAAAAGAAGCCAGCCGGTGTGCATTTTGAAATCGCTGCCGAAGTAATAGGTCCCTTCTGCCGCATCCAGCCAGCCGGCATAGGCTGCGCCATCCGGCTGCAGGTAATACCGGTCTTCATTCTGGGTAAGCCAACCGGTTTGCATGACACCGTCCGGTGCCAAGAAATAAGTACCCTCTTCGGTGGTCACCCAGCCGGTTTCCATAGCGGCTTGTTCGTTAAAATAATACCGCTCGCCCTCCACCGTGACCCAGCCGGTGGTCAGCCTTCCAAAATAGTTCCGGTACCGGACCGTGCCGTCCGCTTCCGTCACCCAACCGGAGGCATCGAAAAGGGGCACCTGAAATACAAAGTAGCTCAGGAGCAAACCGCACAAAACCAATGCCGCAGCAACGATTCCGGCGATGATGCTTTTTTTCTTTCCGCTCATAAAAGTCTCTCCTAAAATGATCGTTTGGTCATTTTAGCATATTTTTCCAATTTTTGCAACTTAGCAAAATCAATCCAGATCCTTGGAAGACAAAATAAGGATATAGGGTGACTTGTCCTCATCCAGTTCCGCGAGGTAGGATTTGACCATACTCTCTTTGGTGGCAATACAGCCGGCAGTGGATTTACTGCCTACATGGAAGAAAATCGCAGAACCGGCCCCGGGTACACAGTCCGTGTTGTAATCCACCACGAAGCCATATTTATATGCAGTGGTGTAGCTGCCCATCTTCTCGGCACTGGTCCAGTCCTTGTTTGCCGTTCCCTCCACCTTTTGGTTATAGTATTCCGAATCCGGATCGTCTACCCAATAGGTATCCGATGTGATCTTAAAAATATCCAATCCGGTGGAAGGTTTGCTGCTGATATAAAAGGCAGTACCTACAGAATACAGGCCGGTAGGCGTGCAGCCATCCCCTTCCTCTTTGGAATTGCTGACACCGTTGCGTCCTACATAGCCGCTGCACTGCAGCGCTGTCTGCTCCTTCCACTGTCCGTCTTTTACCGCAAAAAAGCGGATCTTTGCCTTATTGCCGCTGGCAACCACCGTGATCAGCTGCGTGCAGTCGTTGTGGGACAGCTCTTCATATGTATTTCCGGAAGCTTCCAGCATTGCCGTCAGCGCTTCCGGCGGGCCGTCTTCCTCTTCGGTGGTATCCCCTTCGGTAGGCTTCTCGGTAGGCTTCTCGGTAGGTTTCTCAGTAGGCTTCTCGGTAGGTTTCTCCGTGGGCTTCGGTGCCGGCTTTGTAGGCGGCGTCGTAACCGGCTCGGTGGCTTCCGTTCCTTCGGTAGCTTCCGTTTCTTCGGTAGCTTCCGTTTCCTCCGTTGCCTGCGTCATCTCTGTGGCTTCTGTTTGCTCAGTCGCTTTCGTGATCGGCACAGTCTGCGTCTGCTGGGTTGTGGCAGGTTCTGTCTGCATCGGATCAGCTTTTCCCTCCCGGAGCATCATATTCACCAGTATTCCGGCACAGATCACAAACAATACAGACAGGGCAAAGACCCATCTGCCCAGCGCTTGGTTCGCGCTTTTTTTATGCTTTGCCATAACTGCTCCTTAATTTACAGTGATCTCGATAACGGGTTTTTTACTGTAATCCAGCTTTTGGATCAGCTTTTTCATGTTAGCAGAAGAAATATCCACACAGCCGGCAGTAGGCTTAATGGCGGTTTTCTTGCCGCAAATGGTGATTACAGAACCTTTTCCCGCCACCACATCATCCGATGTATAACCATCACCGTTATGCTCGATGAAGATCAGAATGTTGGAAGAATTGGCAAGGGTCTTGCCCACAGGATCATAGCTTACTCCCTTGGGCAAATCTTTGATGCTTTGAATGGTGTTGTAGTAGGCAGACAGGGGCTCATCCACAATGCAGGTATCCTTTGTAGTCTTTTCATAGGGCCAGCTATCGTTGCCGATACTGCCGGAAGACAGGGCCACACCCAGCTTAAAGGTACCCTTCGGGGTGCGTTTCTTTCCTTCGCCGTAATTGGAGCTGATACCGTTTTTACCCACAGTGGCATCGCAGCTGAAATCCTTTACCCACTGGCCGTCTTCCCAGTTATACAGCGTCAGTTTTCCGTAGGAGGAGCCGGAAGCTGCCGTAACGACCACCTTCTGATCATAGCCGTCGGGATTTCCTTCCGGAACGCCCTTGGAAACACAGATCTCCACCACAGCTCCTTTCTCGGGAACCGTATCAACAGGGATGCTCTGGCTGATCACATAGCCGGCTTCCACATCGCTGCTGTAGGCATAGGCAACGGTTGCCAGAATGCCCGCCTGATTCAAGGCAGCTACCGCGTCCTCATAGGAAGCACCCACGCACTGGGGCATCCGACCGGCGGGCGCATCCACACTAACCGTGCCCTCATCGAGAACCTTATTGCCGCTGAGAAGCCCCTCCAAGCCCGGAATTTTGATCTCGGGCAAGGTGACTTCCACCATTTCAATTCCCATCTTATCCGCGATCTGGCCGCAGCCGGACAGCAGCACTGTGCTGAGCAGAACCATCGCAACCAGCGCAAGAATCCGTTTTTTTCCGTTAAACCGACACATTACCAGCCAACTCCTTTTCCGCTTTTACTTTTTGTTTGTTCATACTGCGCAAATAGATCTCTTCCGTGGCAAACGCCAGCTTCGTGATCCTATTTTTATCGGTGATCCGGCAGTAGAAGGAATCATTTTCTGTGGAAATATCCACATAATCCTTACCGTCAATCGGCGTGAAATCGTACTCCACATGCAAGCTGTTGGTCTGCTGGGGCTGCCGGTGAATATAATAATCCTTCCCGCGATAGTGCCCTTTGAGCACAAAGCCTTTTTCCGGATCGTGGGTCAACACAGCTTTCCCCAAGGGAATGTAGCGGTATACCCGGGGCAGAGAGTAGACCTGCACCGCATCTTCAAACCGATAAGTGCCTTCTTCGATCTGTTTTTTCACCTGCTGCCGTTCCCAAGCGAACCAATCCGGGATATGGTCAAACTCGGTTTCCCCTTCCAGCGCACGAATCCGGCCGGTCTCCTCCCAGACCCAACGCTTATCACAATGGGTGCAGTGAAGCTGGGCGCCTTTGGCCTCCATAGAAAATTCCGTCTTGCAATGGGGGCATTGATACAGAACCTTTTCCAATCCCTCTGCACGGTATTCCTCTTTTATGCGAATGCCATTTTCTTTCTGATACCGGTAGTCATCGTACTGCAAAGCATCCCGCAAGACTTGATTGATCTCATCAACAGACATATTGGCGATCTGCTCCGGAGTCAGGATCACCCGGAACGTAGTATGCAGAGGCACTTTGCGTTTATTGCGGACATTCCAGACAGGGGCATACAGATGGTTGCCATGGTGGACCACCGCCACCACCGGCACCTTATTCATGCGGATCAGTTTTCCCAAGGAATCCGGCAGGAAGGATGTGATGCCGCAAGGGGTGTACCGGGCTTCCGGATACATGGCAAGAATATCTCCCCGCTGCAAGACCTTTCGGATGGATTTGACTAAGGGGACATCGTTGGTAAACTTTCGGGTAGAGATGGCGCCGATCCACTCCAGCAAGAAGAACTTATTGATATAGCCATCGATATTGACTACATTGCTCACAGCGTGGGGAAAGGTGGCCATGGCCGCCAGTTCAAAATCCACAAAATGCATATGATTGCTCAGCATCATATAAGGGGGCTTGATGGGTTCAGAGTCTACCCACTCCACCTTGTATTCTTTGCCGATCAGCATCATCTTGGACAGCACCCAGATCAGGCCTGTCCAGAATTTGCCCTGATGCCACGGCGTTCTGCCGGTCTTATAGCGCTTTTTATTTTTATAGTTCACTTCGATATCCATACATTCACACTCCTGCATACCATTTTAATCGATATAACAAGAAAACGCAAGAAATATTGCTTTTCGGCAAATATTTCTTGCAGTGCCTTTTCGCCGGTGGTACAATGACAGAAAGTTTGGAGGAATACATATGGAATTTCTTTGGATATTATTGGGAAGTCTTCTGTTTTGCGTTATTGCCGTGGGCGTGATCGCCTATATTTGCTACCGGATGGCTTTTTATGCACCCCCCAGAACCCCCCGGGACCCGGATGCCTTCGATCTGCCGGAGGGAGAAATTTACGAGCCCTTCCGGGAAGTGATGACCGGATATGCCCGGCACTTACGTTCCCTGCCCTACGAAACATTTGAGATCCGTTCTTTTGACGGCTTGCGGCTCACCGCAAAGTACTACGAATATGCCTCCGGCGCCCCGATAGAAATCATGTTCCACGGCTATCGTGGCAACGCAGAGCGGGATCTCAGCGGTGGTGTTCAGCGGTGCTTCGCGGTTGGCAGAAGCGCCTTTGTGGTGGATCAGCGGTGCTGCGGCAACAGCGAGGGGCGCACCATTACTTTTGGTATCAAGGAGCATCGGGACTGCCTTAACTGGGTGGATTTCGTCGTAAAGCACTTCGGTCCGGATGTAAAGATCGTCCTCACCGGCATTTCCATGGGTGCTTCCACGGTGCTGATGGCAGCGGGAAAGGCGCTTCCGGAAAATGTGATCGGTGTACTGGCAGATTGCGGCTTTTCTTCTGCCAAAGAAATTATAAAAACCGTTATCAAGCAGATGGGTCTGCCGGCTGGAATCAGCTACCCCTTTGTAAAACTGGGTGCCAAGCTTTACGGCCGTTTTGATCTGGAGGAATACTCCCCCATGGAAGCCCTGAAAACCTGCGCCTTGCCGGTGATCTTCTATCACGGAGAAACCGACGATTTTGTTCCCTGCTATATGAGCCGGGAAATGTTTGCCGCCTATGAAGGCAAAAAGGCGCTGATCACCATCCCCAACGCCGGACACGGCTTAAGTTACCCCGTAGATCCTGCGCGATATTTGCAAACTTTGCGGGATTTCTTCGGCCCGGAAGCTTCGGCATAAAAATAAAACAGCAGATATCTTGGTGATATCTGCTGCTTTTCTTTACTGTGCTGCGGCAATGACCACCTGTATCACAAAAGCTGTCATGACGGTTCATCTGTGTATACTTTTTTTGCCTCTTGGGCAAACTGGGTTTGGCTGGTGAAAAATTCGCCCCGGAAATGGAAAAAAGTGCTTGACTTTTTCCCATCTTTCGATATAATAATACCCGTGCTTGACACACAGAGGATTAGTGTAACGGTAGCACACCGGACTCTGACTCCGTTTGCGGGGGTTCGAATCCCTCATCCTCTGCCATTAAAACCCCAATCACATTTGTGGTTGGGGTTTTAATTTTACTGGAGGTAGGGATTTGAACCAATCGCAGTGCAACATGCCAGTGGCATGTTGCTGCCACCAGTGCAAACACTGGTGGCTACCTTGATTACTCGAATCCCTCATCCTCTTTCCCCCTCCGATCACTACCTTGGTTGCCCGAATCCCTCATCCTCTTCCCCGTATAGAACACCACCTTTATTACTCAAAATATCCCGAAAAGCCAATTGATTTCAATGGCAAAGTATGCTATAGTGTAAGAGATTATACAAAAAATCTCCATTTAAGAAAGGATACATAAAAATGAAAGCTGTAGTTACTGTTGTAGGTAAGGATACCGTGGGCATTCTCGCCAAGGTCAGCACCGCCTGCGTAGAGCATAACGCAAATATTATCGATGTAACCCAGTCCGTTATGAAGGACATGTTCACCATGGTCATGCTCATCGATATTTCTGACCTGAGCACAGATTTCTCCGCCCTGCAGAACGGTCTGTACGCCCTCGGTGACAAGATCGGCATGAAGATCCACGTTATGCACGAGGATATCTTCAACTCCATGCACCACATCTAATCACATCTGCAAATATCAGAATAAGGTAAAAGAATATGTTAAATACAAAAGATATTTTCGAAACCATCCGTATGATCGATGATGAAAATCTGGACATCCGCACCATTACCATGGGCATCTCCCTGCTGGATTGCGCAGATGCCGATATTCATCGCTCCTGCGAGAAGATCTACGAAAAGATCACCCGCTGCGCTGCCCGGCTTGTTCCCGTCGGTGAAGAACTGGAAAAGATGTATGGCATTCCCATCATCAACAAGCGCATTGCCGTTACCCCCATCGCCATGCTGGTAGCCGTCAGCGGCGGCAACCCCGTGCTTTATGCCCAGACTTTGGAGCGGGCTGCGCAGGCTGTGGGCGTCAACTTCATCGGCGGTTACTCCGCGCTGGTTCAAAAGGGCTTTTCCGCCGGCGACAAGGCGCTGATCGAATCCATCCCCGAAGCCCTTGCCACCACACAGCACATCTGCTCCTCCGTCAACATCGGCTCTACCAAGGCCGGCATCAACATGGATGCAGTCAAAATGATGGGCAATGTCATCCGGCGCTGCGCAGAGATCACCAAGGACCATAACTGCATCGGCGCGGCTAAGCTGGTGGTATTCTGCAACGCCCCCGAGGACAACCCCTTCATGGCAGGCGCATTCCACGGCGTAGGCGAGCCCGATTGCGTAATCAATGTGGGCGTTTCCGGCCCCGGCGTTGTGCGTGCTGCACTGGCTAAGTGCCCCACAGAAGACTTGAGTACCATCGCCGATGTGATCAAGAAGACCGCTTTCAAGATCACCCGTATGGGTCAGCTGATCGGCACGGAAGCTTCCAAGAGATTGGGCGTTCCCTTCGGTATCATCGACCTTTCTCTGGCGCCGACTCCTGCCGTTGGCGACTCTGTTGCCCATATTATCGAAGAGATCGGCATCGAGATCTGCGGCGGTCACGGCACAACTGCGGCGCTGGCTATGCTCAATGATGCCGTCAAGAAGGGTGGCGTAATGGCATCTTCCCATGTTGGCGGTCTTTCCGGCGCATTCATCCCTGTTTCCGAGGATGCAGGCATGATCGCTGCCGCAGAAAACGGTACTCTCTCCATTGAAAAGCTGGAAGCAATGACCTCCGTTTGCTCCGTGGGTCTGGATATGATCGTTGTACCCGGCGACACCTCCGCCGCCACCCTCTCCGCCATCATCGCGGACGAAGCCGCCATTGGCATGGTCAACAGCAAAACCACCGCTGTCCGCCTGATCCCCGCCATCGGCAAACAGGCAGGCGAAGTACTGGAATTCGGCGGTCTGCTGGGTACCGGCCCCATTATGCCTCTGCGTAACGATGTAAGCTCTGAAAAATTCATCAACCGGGGCGGCCGCATTCCTGCACCCATGCAATCCCTGAAGAACTAAGAGGCAATCAAAATGTACAATATTTATGTGACATTTGAATGTGTACCCGGGAAGCGGGAAGAATTTGTGGAACTGGTGAAATCCGAGGGCATTCTGGATGCTATTCGGGCAGAAAACGGCAACCACCGGTACGAATACTTTTTCAGCGCCGAGGACGAAACCAAGCTGCTGCTTGTGGAAGCATGGGAAAACAAGGCACATCAGCAGGTACATATGACCCAGCCCCATATGGCAAAGCTAAAGGAATTAAAGGAAGGCCGGATCACCAACACTGTGATTGGCGAGTTTGCATTTGTATAAACATTCCCCGGTTGGATAATGCCAACCGGGGAAATTTCATTTTTACTTACAGACCATCCTGTCACAGATGTCATTGCGAGGCTGCAAAGCAGCCGTGGCAATCTTACGAAAAAGCCATCCGCCAGCGGAATCACCACGCCCCCAAGGGGGCTTTCGATGACACAGCTTATACGACAGCCGTTCAGTAGAACGATCGTTTTGAATAGATATCATGACCGGTGTGCAGGCTGGCACACCGGTCATGATTATTCTTCCCAAGGAAATGGTTTATTTTTCAGTACATGGGTACGGATATAGTGAAAGGTAGCTTTCTCTCCCTGATCCCGGAGCATCGCAAGTAAAAACTCCAGCTCCCGGCGGGTTTGCGGATTGATCAGATCCTTCTCCATACTGTTTTCCAGATAGGTCAGCGCTGCACCGGGGGTATAATTCTTGCCCTGATAGACCATACAGGCGGCTCTGCGATCCATGACCATTTCTACCAAGTATTTCCGGGGCATGGGAACATATTCATACCGGCGGGTCTGGCGATTCAAGTCCGACCAGTACTCATAATGATGCTTGTTGCGCCCTTTATGGTGCATCCATGCCTCGCTGTAGCCTTTTTCCTCCCGCTCTGCGGTGTTGGGGCTTCGGGTTCCCTGATAGTACTTTGCCCCGGTTCGAAACTCCGTAGGGGCGTACTTGGACAGATCATGGGTCAATCCCTGCCAGTATAGACCCACCCGGAAACAGCCGTCCCGGACAAGCCACCGATGGTGGGTAATCGTAATAAAATGCTTGATGGCTTTCATTCGCTTATTTCAGCTCCAAATACAGTTCTGATGAAGGATCTGCGCAGCACAGTGCCTTCAGCTGGGGCAGGATCCGGGTAAAATGCTCCGTTTGGTTATGGAAGCGAATCGCTTCCTTATCTTTCCAGCACTCGGTAAACACCAAAGTATTGGGATCTTTTTTATCGGCGCTCAGACTGTAGCAAATATTTCCCGCTTCTTTGCGGGAAGCTTCGATCAACTCGGATGCCAGCGCAATGAACTTTTCTACATTCTCCGGATCTACTGGCATTTTTGCCACGATCTTAATATGGCCGGTGTATTCCATAATAACACTCCTTATTCCGAAAAATCGATACCATCCTGATGATCCAGCACGAACTGGGTAAACAGATCCACGCCCACTTCCATGCATGTTTCATCAATGACAAATTTCGGATGGTGGGCTGTAGCGGGGATACCGCTGCCCAGATCGAACTGCAAGCTGGGCTTGACCCGGGAAATAAATCCGAAGTCTTCGCCGCCCATTCCACGCTTCCGGGGACGGATCTTGTCCGCACCCAAATGATTCACCACCGTCTGACGGAGCTTTTCCACCATCACAGGATGATGATCTACATAGGGCAGGAATTTATTGACCGTCACTTTGGCTTCGCCGCCGTTGATCGCCGCGATCCCCTCACAGATTTGACGGGTACGGTCCAGAATAAACTGGGTAACCTCATCGCTGTGGGTACGGGAGGTGCAGAACAGCTTGCAATAATCAGAAACCACATTATTGGTATGGCCGCCGTTAAATGCACCTACATGGAACATATGCATCTGCTTGGCTGCAATTTCCTTGGCCGCCATATGATCCAACGCCACATAGGCCTGCACCGCCATGGCAATGGCATCCTTACCTTCATAGGAATCCGCCGCATGGGCGCTTTTGCCGAAGAACTCCACAGTGATACCCATGGAATTGGCATTCTTGCCGCCGGCTTCAAACCGGACACAGCCAACAGGAACACTGGGAACCACATGGCAGGCAATGCAGCAGTCAATATCATCCATCACGCCGTCCTTGACCATCAGTTCACAGCCGGGCTGAATATATTCCTCCGCCGGGGTAAACAGCAGCTTTACCCGGCAGCGCAAAGTGTTTTCAATGGCTTTCAATTCCTTCGCCACACCCAGTAGCATTGCCGTATGGGCATCATGACCGCAGGCGTGCATAGCGCCGGGAATCCGGGACGCATACTCCAAGCCGGTGTCCTCCTGAATCGGCAGCGCATCCATATCTCCCCGGATGCCGATGGTAAAGCCCGTACATTCCGGATTGATCGTTGCCACGATGCTGCTTTTACCATACTGCTCTGTATAAGGAATCCCCATTGCATCCAGTTCGCTCCGAACCAGCGCCAAGGTGCGGTCCAGATCGAAGCCAATTTCAGGATGCATATGGATCTGACGGCGGATCTTCACCGTGTAATCAAAGGTTCCGTTTGAAATCATGTTCTACTCCTAAGCAGCAATGCCGGTGTGCAACAGGGCACACCGGCTTGCATATTTCTTATTTGGTAGCCAAGTAGGCAGCGCGGCCGGTTTCATAGAGGTTATTGCCCTCGCTGTCGATGATCACGATCACGGGGAAATCCTCTACCTCCAGACGGCGGATGGCTTCTGCGCCCAAATCATCATAGGCAATCACTTCTGCCTTCTTAATGCACTTAGAAAGCAGTGCACCGCAGCCACCGATGGCACCAAAGTACACAGCGCCGTGCTCCTTCATGGCGGCAATGACCTCGGGGCTGCGCTTGCCCTTACCGATCATACCGGTCTGACCCTGTGCGATCATAGTGGGGCTGTAAGCATCCATACGGTAAGAAGTGGTAGGACCGGCAGAGCCGATGGCCTGACCGGGCTTTGCAGGAGTGGGGCCTACGAAGTAGATGATGCTGTCCTTTGCATCCAGAGGCAGTTCCTTGCCTTGGGCAACCAGTTCGCACAGGCGCTTATGGGCAGCATCACGGGCAGTATAGATTACGCCGGTGAGCAGCACGCTATCGCCGGACTTGAGTTGCCGGGCCTGCTCACGGGTCAAAGGAGTCTTGATAGAAATGGACATATTAAAGCACCTCCGTCTTATGTCTGGTAACATGGCAGTTGATGTTCACAGCGATGGGCAGGCCGGCAATGTGGGTGGGGCACTTTTCAATGTTCACGCACAGAGCGGTGGTCTTGCCACCGAAGCCCTGCGGGCCGATGCCCAGCTCATTGACCTTCTCCAACATTTCCTTTTCCAGATCTGCCCAGAAGGGTTCGGGATGCCGCTCGTCAGCACTACGCATCAAAGCCTTCTTTGCCATGAATGCAGCCTTATCAAAGGTACCGCCAACACCTACGCCTACTACGATGGGAGGACAGGGGTTGGGGCCGGCATCCTCTACGACCTTCAGGATGAAATCCTTCACACCCTGCAGACCGTCGGAGGGCTTGAGCATCTTAATCTGGCTCATATTCTCACTGCCGAAGCCCTTGGGGGCAACGGTGATCTCCAGCTTGTCCCCGGGAACGATGTCGTAGTAGATCATAGCGGGGGTGTTGTCACCGGTGTTCACACGATCCAGAGGATCCCGGACAACGCTCTTACGCAGGTAGCCATCGGCATAACCCTGACGGACACCCTCGTGGATAGCCTCTGCCAGATCGCCCTGAATATGGACTTCCTGACCGATGGTGACAAATACGCAAGCCACACCGGTATCCTGACAAATGGGGGAAGCCTTCTCATCGGCGATCTTGTAGTTCTCAATGATCCGCTCCAAGATCTCCTTGGCCTGCGGCCACGGCTCCATGTTATAACTCTCCTCGATGCGGTTCTTCACATCCTGCGGCAGGAAGCAGTTTGCATCAATGCACATCTGACGCACTGCTTCGGTAATTTTTTGTGCAGCAATTTCTCTCATATTACTTCTCTCCTTTAAAACAACTTATTGATATCCTGCAGGGTCTGCCGCACCAGCTGTTCGCCGCCGGCATGACCCACAAAACCACTGGAAACAAAAGCGCTGTAGTGACCACCCCGCTCTGCCTTGGCAGTGGGGAGATAGCCATCCCAGCCGTTGGTCAGCTGAACCAAAAAGGTCTGCTCCGCACGGCTTCTGGCCTTGATCTGGTTACCGTAGTCCAAGAATAGTTCAAAGGCATTGGTGGCAAATACCACACTGCCCATCCGGATGATATGCACCTCGGTATCATGAATATCCTTCTGATCCTGCAATTTCAGCCGGTTCAGTGTACCCATGTGCACCTGCAGCATAGCAGTATCATTATAGGTGATATCTCCTTCTTTTTCCTGCATATAATCCCGAATGGCCTTCCGGGCTTTTTCCGCATCCTCCAAAGTCACACGACGCAGAGGCAAGGCGTATGTCTTGACCACATGCTTGAACTCCACATCGGTCTGGGGTTCATCCAAGCCTTCTTCATAGACATCGATGACTTCCCGGGCGATCCGCTTGCCGGCTTTCTTCATACCTGCCAGATCGAACATAGAGGGATCGGCCTTCCGCTTAGGCACACCGTTACGGGACAGATTGGGATCGTTCAAATCGCTTTCCGGATCCACCCAGCGAATCAGATCAACCGGACACTGGTCACCGGCCGCGCTGCACTGGCAGAGGATATAAAGATCCTCACCGAAGTACTGGCGCAGCAACACACGGACTTCCCCCCAGAAGTCGGGAGAAACAAAGTGACGGTGCTGGACGCACTGGGCCGGGCAACATAGATTGATGATGATACCGGTCAGTTTCTTCTGCTCACCGTAAACATACATCAGCTCGATACCGGAATCGTTACCGCCTTCCAATTCCTGAAACACAGCCTGATAAGTATCGCCCCACATTTGAGCGGAACCATCGGAAAATACCGCGCGGCGGCACAGGCCCACCGTTGCACGACCAAACGCATTGGTGAAAGAACCGGGCTTGCGGTCATTCCATGCCTTAATGACGGCCTCAACGCCCCAATCCACCAACAGCGCAAAATATTCTGTAGGCTTCATCACGTTGGGATCATCATTCAGCGGTGCGCTTTCCACATACTTTTTGCCTGCGGGGATGTAAGGTTCGATCAAGCTCCGGAAACCGGAAGTGATGGACGTAGCGTTCTTGCCGTTGGCCACCATAGGACCGGTATGGGTGTGGATGGCGGAGAACATGATTTTCCCGGGATCGATGCCCAAATCGTTATCCGCCAATCTTTCCCGGATCTCCGCGACTACCTGCTTTTTCATCATCAGCAGGTCAACACTACACATGATGGCATGATCCTCACCGGAATCAATGGCCATGGCAGTGATGGTGATGGGCTTTTCCACATACTGAGAAATACGCTCAGCAAACTGGCCGTCTAGGGCAACATTCTTATCCGGGGTGATATTGACCTCAGACCAGCCGATCTTCAGTACGCTCATTTTACTCCACCCACTCCCGATTACAGGACGTTATAGATCACATCCTGCAACTGGCTGTTGCGGCCGATCACCTCAGCCACCACTCGATCACCCTTGGGCAGCCGCTGGGGTGTGCCGGTGATCCGCTCGGTCTTTTCTTTCAGTTCCCGAATGTCCACGATGGGCAGGCCTGCGTCCTTCAGCCGCTGGGTCAGCTCCACATTCTTGGGGTTGACCGCAATGCCGCCCTGTGTGACCAGCACATCGATATCCTTACCGGGGGTAGAAACGCAAGTGACCTTATCGGTAACGATGGGCAGTCTTGCACGGAACATGGGGGCAATGATCATGGAAAGCTTTGCACCGGCTGCGGTATCGCTATGACCGCCGGAGCCGCCCATGATATAGCCGTTGGAGTCGGTATGGACGTTGACATTAAAGTCGGTATCGATCTCCGTGGCGCCCAGAATGACCACATCCAAGCTATCCACCACCGCGCTGCGGCTGGCGGGGCTGGCGTACTGCATGGCACTGATCTCCATATGCCGGGGATCATTGCGGATGGATTCCACCGCCTTCAGATCGAAGCACTGGACGTCCATCAGATTTCGGAAGCAACCGGCCTGCAGCATATCCACCATATAGCCGGTAATGCCGCCCAGACCGAAGCTGCCCTGAATCTTCTTTTCCAGCATAATGTCCTTCAGGAACTTGGCTGCTGCCAGAGACGCGCCGCCGGCGCCGGTCTGGAAGGAGAAGCCGTCCTTCAAAAGGCCGGAATGCTCAATGACCTTGGCTGCGTGGGCCGCCATTACCAGACCCACCGGGTCACGGGTGATCTGGGTCGTACCGGAAACGATGCCCTTGGGGTTGCCGATGGCATCCACAGTGACCACGAAGTCTACCCAATCTTCGGAGATAGACCAATCCTGCAGAGGATAAGGCATCAGATTATCGGTAATAACGATAACCTTCTTGGCAAACATAGCATCGGCAAAAGCGTAACCCAAGCTGCCGCAGGCAGACTTGCCATACTTACCGGAGCAGTTACCCATGGGGTCCGCTGCCGGTGCGGCAATGAACGCCACATCGATGGGGGTGTTGCCCTGAGAAATGTCGCTGGGGCGGCCGCCATGGGTCCGGAACTGGACAGGCTTTTCAAGAACGCCCTGAGAGAAGGCACGGCCTAAGCCGGCGGAAATATAGTCTGCGGAAATACCGGTGACCACGCCATTTTCAATGTGGTCCAAAAGGGGCATATGTACATCAAACAGAGAAGATGCATTCACAAAGATATCCTTGCAGCCCAACTCCGCGATCTCGTTCATGACCATGTTCAGCACAAAGTCACCGTTACGCAGGTGGTGGTGGAAGGACACGGTCATGCCATCCTTCAGGCCGGCAAGCTGGATGGCTTCCCGGATGGATTTTACCATTTTATTCATACTCAGTTCCCCCTTCTCATGCCCAAAGCTTCAGCCATATCAATGGTCCGCTGGGCTCTGGTGACAATGGGTGCGTCGATCATCTTGCCATGCAGCGCGATGGCACCCTTGCCCTGCTGCTTTGCCAGCGCAATGGCTTCCATAACTTCGTAGGCGTAGTCCACATCCTTCTGGGTGGGACTGAATACAGCGTTGATGACCTCCACATGGCGGGGAGAAATAGAAGACTTGCCGGTAAAGCCAAGGGCCTTTGCATACTCGGCATCCTTGACGATACCTTCGTCATCGTTCACATCGGTAAAGGGCGTATCGTACACATCTACGCCGGCAGCACGGGCTGCCACCACCAGACGGGTACGGGCATACTCGATCTCCTTGCCTTCCTTGGTACGCTTACACTGCAGGTCGGCAGTCAGGTCCTCCGCGCCCAAGAACAGCGCCTGAACACGCTTGGTGGAAGATGCAATGGCATAAGCATTCTCAACGCCCATGGCGGTCTCGATCAAAGGCATCAGACCCACGGTGTTGCGGGCAAAACCCAGCTTTTCTTCGACCTGCGTAATATAGGCATCTGCCTCCAAGGCATCCTGTGCGGAACCGGTCTTGGGCAGCAGGATCAGCGCCGGCTTCTCAGGCAGAATGGCATCGATATCCTGCTTCCAATAGGGCGTATCAATGGAATTGATACGGACAATGATCTCACAGCCGCCAAAATCCATATAGCGCATGGTGTTGCGAACCAGAATCCGGGCAGCATCCTTTTCTGCGGGGGAAACAGCATCCTCCAAGTCAAAGATCACCGCATCGGAACCCAGACAATTACCGTTAATAAGCATGTTGGGGTTATTGCCGGGCAAAAACAGCATACTACGGCGCATTACGCATCCCCCTTTCCACGGTTGATGGCCGTTTCCACACGGGCGCGGATCACGCACTCCAATGCGCCCCGGTCAACCACCCGGACGTTGGCTTTTTCCACGCCGTTTTCCTTCAAAACATCCTGAACCACAGACAGGATCGCATCGCCAAACTGGACCTTCACAACAGACTCCAGCTGGACAGTCAACTCCTGCGCGGGTTCGATCTCTACGTATGCGTCGCTGGACTCCATGGTGCCGGCGGCAGCATTTTTCACGATCTGCATATGTATATCCCCTTTCTATTGGCTAAACGCCATAGCAATTCACTTTATTCTACCGCAATTTTCCTTGGATTGCAATTCTTTTTTCAGTTTTTATTTGCAAGTTTTCCAGTTTGTTGTATAATAAGCATAAGAAGGGGTGATGCACCATGGATACCGAACTGATCTACGGCCTGCAGGGGCAAAAAAAGAAGCTTTGGCTGGAATTCCTCTCCCGGTCCGGGCTGGAACCGGACGGCGAATTTGATTCCACCGTACTGGTGTGGGAAGAGGGAAATATCATTGCCACCGGCTCCCGGCAGGACCATATTCTTAAGTGCATCGCTGTAGATGATGCCCATCAGGGAGAAGGACTCACCGGAACAGTGCTGACACAACTGCGGCAGGATGCCTTTGCCAACGGTCACACCCACCTTTTTCTGTATACCAAGCCAAAAAACAAATGGATGTTTTCCTCCTTGTTTTTCTACCCCATCGCCCAAACCAAAGACGTGCTTCTGATGGAGAACAAGGAACGGGGCATCCGCGATTTTCTGGATACCCTGCCGGAAATACACACGCAGGGCACCATAGGCGCAGCAGTGATGAACTGCAATCCCTTTACCAAAGGGCACCGTTATCTGATCGAAACCGCTTCCAAAGAATGCGACCATGTATATATTTTTGTCCTGTCGGAGGACAAAAGTGCGTTTTCCACGGAAGACCGCATGAACATGGTCAAGCTGGGAACGGCGGATCTATCCAACGTAACGGTTCTGCCCACCGGCCCGTACCTGATCTCCTCGGCCACCTTCCCTACCTATTTTCTGAAGGATCGGGAGCAGGCAGGCACTGTGCAGTGTCTTTTGGATATCGATATTTTCTGTAAATATTACGCCCCTAAGTTTTCTATTACCCGCCGCTATGTAGGCACAGAACCCTTATCCCCTATGACCAACCAATATAATCAAGCCCTGCTGGCAGCCTTGCCGGAAAAAGGAATCGAGGTGCGGCAGATCCACCGGCTGGAACAAAACGACACGCCGGTAAGCGCCAGCGCTGTCCGCGCTGCCATGGCCGCAGGAGATACGGATACACTGCGCCGGCTTGTACCGGATACAACTTATGAATACTTACTTAAGGAGGCAATGCTATGAACTACAGCAAACCCACCCATATTCTCAGCAGCTACTACGCCCCCCGGGGCGCCCACCGGATGTATGCCTTGGGCCAGCAGCTGGCACAGCTGTACTTGAGTCCCTCTGATAAGCTCATTGGCATTATCGGCGAAGCCGGCTCCGGCAAAAGTGCATTGATTCGGGGTATGTTCCCGGGTCTGGAGCTGACAAATGACGACAACGGCGTGTATATCCGCCCGCTGCCGATACTGGAACAGGAGCGGAGTTTTGCCTTCTTCTCTCCCCATACCTACCACTTGGACATCCGTTTTGAAAACGGTTTTACGCAAATGACCGAACTGGCAGATGCCATTTCCGAAGCACTGAACAAAGGCCGCCGGGTAGTGGTGGAGCACTTTGATCTGATTTATCCCCTTTTGGGCGCCAACGCCAATCTGCTGATCGGTGTGGGCGAGCAGGTATTGGCCGCCCGTCCCAATGTATTCGGTCCGGATCCGGAAGAGATCAAGGCTGCGGTTTACACCTCCCTACCCTACCGGCTGATGGCCCACACCGCTGAGGATATTTGCGGCATGTTCATCTCCGACGAGGACAATGAGCGCTGCGGTCACGCCGACTTGCGCCACGGCTTTGCCATCACCTTCCCCGAAACCAAACCCAGCTTCGACATTGCCGAGCTAGAAAAGAAAGTGAATGAGGTCATTGCGCAGGATCTTCCTGTCACCTATGTGGACGACCATCACATCTCCATTGGCGACAGTGTGCAGATTTGCGACGGTCCCCGGGTCCATGTGCACCGTACCGGGCAGGTTGAAAATTTCCGGCTGCTGGATCACTTTATATACGACCGTTTCACCCGCTCTTATCTGCTGGTTGGCTGTGTAGGTGAAAAGACGGATGAACTGTTGGAGAAAATGGATAACCGGCGGCAGATGCCCGGTTGGGTTTAATATGAACGAACTGCTTAATGAAATTCTGCAGGCCCGGGAAGACCGGGCTGCCAAGCAGCAGATGCTGCTAAATACATATCAAAAGCCCCTTTTATGCTTTACCATGAACATTCCCGGTCCAAAGAAGTTGGACCGGGATGTTTCCGTTGGCTTTTTTGTGGGCTGCCGGCTTTTGGCGGATGCACTGAGCCACTGCAAAATTTTGCACCGGGAGGAGCATTGTCTGATCACCGGCTGCGAAGGGTACTATGTGGTAGATCTACCGGCAACGGAACTAAAGGCGCTGGCGGTGGAAATTGAGGATACCGACCCCATCGGGCGGCTCTTTGACATGGATGTACTGGACATCGATGGCAGAAAACTGACCCGGGAAGCACTTGGGCATCCCCGGCGCAAATGCCTGCTTTGCGACACCGACGCGGTGATCTGCGCCAGCACCCGGGCCCATAGTTTGGAACAGCTCACAGACCGAACCGGTTTTCTGCTGTATTTAGCTGCCCGGAACTGGCTCAGCGAATACATCGGCGCCAAAGCTTACGGTGCGCTGCTTTTGGAGGTATCCACCACCCCCAAGCCGGGTCTTGTGGATCGGGATAACAACGGCGCCCATCGGGATATGGGCATGAAACACTTTTTTGCCAGTGCCAACGCCCTGCGCAGCTATCTTTGCAAATTTGCAGAAACCGGCTATCTGACCCGGGATCTCCCCCCGAAGGAAGCCTTTTTAAAGCTGCGACCCATCGGTATGGAAGCCGAGGCGGCTATGAAAAAAGCCACCCACGGTGTCAACACCCACAAAGGTGCCATCTTCAGTTTAGGCTTACTGTGTGCCGCAGCAGGGCGAACAGACCCTTTTACATGGGGTGAAGATACACTGCTATCCCAGTGCGCCGCCATGTGCCAAGATGTTTTACAGGATTTTGCCGGCGTCACACCGGAAAACGCCAAAACCGAGGGAGAACGGCTGTACGCCCAATACGGCATCACCGGTGTCCGGGGGCAGGCAAAAGACGGCTACCCTGCCGTCAAGAATATCGGCTTGCCGGTATTCCGGGGAGGACTTTCCCGTGGACTTTCTGTAAATGATGCCGGCTGCGCTACGCTTCTGCATCTGATAGCCGCTACTGACGATACCAATCTGATCCGTCGCAGCGACCGGCAAACCCAGCAAGCAGTGCGGCGGCAAGTTGCGCAGCTCTTGGAAGGCGACCCATACCCCGCCCAGTCCGTGATCCGCGGGCTGGATCAGGAATTTATCCAAAGGAATCTTTCTCCGGGAGGCAGCGCCGATCTTTTGGCAATGACTTATTTCCTATACAGTCTTTCATAAAAAACAGGGTGCTGAGCACCCTGTTTTTTAATATAATTCATTAGACAACTGGTCGACAACCGCGGTCAGCTTGGCATTGACCACATCAAAATCTGCCACCGCGTCCATGATCTGATTGCTTGCCCGAACCTTTCCCGCTGCTTGCAGCTGCATGGCAAGATCTGCCAGTTCCTGTGCGTGGGCATCGTTGTGATCCGCCATAAACCGCATCAGCGCCACCACCTCATCCATCGGTGTGGCAGGATCGGCATGCTCCACCATCGGGCTGTGGCTATGCTCTACACCCCCATGGCTATGGACATGGGCTTTGCGCTTCACACCGGAGACCTGATACATCCGGTCATTGGAGATCATGATCTCCACCTGCAGATGGGCATCAAAAAGCTTCTTCAAGCTGTCGGCGGTCATGAGGCCGTTGGAAACCTTACTGGCCGCACCACTGTGGTGACCGTCAATTGCCTCCCGACTCATACCGTGGGCAATCGTCAAGCGGCCCTCTTCTTTCAACATACCGGTGAGTGTGCGGATAAGCCGACGGGGATCGGGAAAATGGGGAAATGCATTGTAGACCACAATCCGGTCAAATTTCTTAGCAAAACCATACTCTTCCACATCGCCGCAGATCACTTGCACTTTATCATAACCTGCGTATTTTTCCCCGGCGATCTTTGCCATTTCCGGAGAAATGTCAATACCGGTAACAGATGCCACATTCCGCTGCAAATAATAATCAAACATCACACCGGTGCCGCAGGCCACATCCAGAACATCCATATCCGGACCCACCTCGGCATTGTCCAGAATTTTTCCAATGATCTCGTCGCTTTTGATCATGCCTGCATCCCAGCCGGGGGCACACTGATCAAAAAACGCAATAATATCTTTTTTCTCCACTTTTCGTCCTCCGTCTATTTTTCAATAGCATATCACAGCTTGGCGTTTCTTGCAAGAAAAAGCCGCCCAAGGGCGGCTTTTTATAATCCCTTTTAACCAAAGAAGGTTGCGGTGTCGATCTTGCCGTAACCGCCAAAGCTGCTGGGACAACCAAAGATCTCCTGCGCCAGCTCGGTGCCTAAGAACGCCTTGGTCACCTCATTGGTCTTTGCCGTCATATCGATATCTGCGAATGCTTCCGGATAAACCGTTTTCGCAATAAACCATGTATTGATCAGGGCGATCTCGTAATTGGTATAGTAGGCATTGTAGGCCATTTCCAGATATACCTCGCCGTTTTTCCATGCTTTGCAAGTATCGAACATGGTCTTATCTTCGGCGTAGAGGGGCTTGATATTTTTTACCGCTGCGGCATCCATGATAATGATATCCATCTGCTGGCCCAAGTCCACAAACTTTTCTTCCTCGATCGGGCCAATGCCTTCCAGACCCAGACCGCTGACCACATTTTTAACACCTGCCACCTGCAGGCAAATGTAGTTTTCCGCAGTCGTCAGGTGGTTGGTGGTACCCCAATTGCCCAGACCGCAGATATACACATTGGGTTTTTCTTCTTCGGGGATATCTTTTACCTTGGTTTCGATTGCTGCCTTTTGCTCCGCTACAAACTGATTAAGCTTGGCAGCTTTGTTTTCCTGCTTAAAAATCTTGCCCAGCAGTTCCATGGAACCGGAGAATTTTTCATCAAAAACGCCCTTGACACCGGTGCTCAAGGTAACCACCGGAACGCCCAGCTGGTCTTGTAGCGTGTCAGACTTATCCACATCCTCAAACTCGGAAATGACAATGTCCGGTGCGCAGGCAAGGATTTTTTCCGCTTCCGCTGCCTGTGCCATAGGACCACCCACGCCACAGGAAGGCAGCTTGCTGAAAACATCTTCATATGCCAACACATAGGGGCGGGCCACAGAGTCAAACATCTTGGGGCGCTCTGCAAGGGTGGTGTTGTCGATATCTTCCACGCCGGCCAGCAAGGAAACATCGCCAATATAGCTATACATTCTCAGTGCGCCGGCGCCGATGCAAACAACTTTTTTATAGCTGCCGGGGGTAACGGTCACTTCCCGCCCGATCATATCGGTAACGGTAACCGCACCCGCGGTAGAATCCGGATTGCTCTGCCCGCCGCAAGCACAAAGGCCGCAAAGAACAGAAAATACTACCAATAATGCAAGTAACTTTTTCATAAGCAGTCATCCTTTCAAATTCGGGTCTGACCACATGATAACAAAGAAAACCCCCGGGGTGAAGCCCCCCCGGGGGTTGTTTTTTAAAACACATTCAAAATAACTTTTTGACCGTCTATCTGCCGGATCTGTACCGGTGCATCAAATACATCCCGGATCACTTCCTCGGTCACGATTTCCTTACCACCGGCGTATTTCACTGCCCCGTCCTTCATAAAGAAAAACCGGTCTCCAAAGTAAAGGGCCTGATTGAAATCATGCAAAGAAGACAAAATGCTGATGTTCTTTTCTCTTGCCAATTTTTTGGCTTCTTCAATAATCAGCTGCTCATTGGCAATATCCAGATTGCCGGTGGGTTCATCAAAAACCATCAGCTTCGGCTCTTGCGCCATGGCCCGGGCAATGGCGATCTTCTGCTTTTCGCCGCCGGACAGGGCCTCGGCACTGCGGTTTGCAAAATCCAGCAACTGCATATCCGCCAAGATTCTTTCCACCGCTTCATAATCCTCCCGGCTGGCCTTCATGCCGAAATAGGATACTCTGCCCATCAGCACAGAGTCGAACACCGTCAGGTCGCCAAAATGGATGTGCTGGGGCACATAGGCGATCCGCCGCGCCCGTTGACGGCGATTCATCTTAAGAAGGTCTTCTCCCTCAAAGAAGATATTGCCGCTTTGGGGCTTTTCGATGCCCAGAATGTTTTTAAATAGGGTGGTTTTGCCGGAGCCGTTTTTGCCCAGCAGAATACCGATTTCTCCTTGCTTCAGCTCCATGGATGCGCCATTTAGGACCGCCTCTGCGCGGCTGCCGTAACTGAAACACAAATTTTCAACTTTCAGCATGATCCGTGATTCCCCTTTCTGCCAAAGATAATGGCGATAAAGAAAGGAGCGCCTAACAAAGACGTAATCGCGCCTACCGGCAGTGCCGTGCCGCTTCCAAGGCTGCGGGATAAGGTATCTGCCAGCAAAAGCAGCAGGCTGCCCATCAAGCAGGATACCGGTATGGTTACCCGATGATCCTGCCCCAGCAGTTTTTTGGTAACATGGGGGCAAATGATCCCCACAAAGCCAATCACGCCCAAAAAGGATACACACACCGCAGTGATCAAAGATGCCAGCAGCAGTGAAACGAAGCGCAGGCCCTCTACATGGACACCCATCGTCTTTGCCGTTGCCTCACCGCTCAAAAGGGCATTATATTTCCATGCCATCAGCATAAAGAACACCGTGCCCGCCAAAACAACGGCAAACATGATCCCATCCTTTTCATAGGAAGCACGGCCCAGATCACCAAAGCTCCATACAACTGCCGCAGACAAGCCCACATCGGTGGCAAAAAACTGCAAAACCGTGGTAGCCGCCGTCCAGACCGAACTAATGGCCATACCGGCAAGCACCACAACATTGGGGGAAAAGGACCGCACAGTACAAAGGCCCAAAATCAGCAGCACCGATGCCACGGAAAAGCCAAAGGCCAGCACAGATGTAGCGTAGGGATTTGCCCCTACATCAAAGCTTTTCAGGTTGTTGCCTGTAGTCAAAAAACCACCGGCAAAGACAATAATGGAAAGATTGGCGCCAAACACTGCCGCATTGGAAACGCCCAAAGTCGATGGGGATGCCATGGCGTTATTCAATGTGGTCTGCATCACCAAGCCGGCAACAGAAAGGCCGGCACCGGCAATGATCGCCGCCAGCACCCGGGGGATCCGGAT
The DNA here is from genome assembly GCA_017398725.1 of Oscillospiraceae bacterium. GTDB lineage: Bacteria > Bacillota > Clostridia > Oscillospirales > Oscillospiraceae > Faecousia. The sequence continues at coordinate 117,590 of JAFQFA010000024.1, forward strand.
CCGCCAGATGATCCGGCTTTGTGCATCACTTCCGCCGCCAAACAAGGCTTTCAGCGCATCGGAAACAGACATATCAGCAGAGCCCACAAATAGGCATCCAATCGCCAAAACCGCCATAGCAATCACCAAAAATGCGATCACAGCGGTGTTTCTTCTATTCTTTCTTTTCAGTTCTTCGATCTGATTCATAAATGCTTTTTCTCTCCGGGAATCTCGTTGATATAACGCAGGTATTATACCATTTCCCACTTTGCTTTGTAAGCCCCCGGGGGGGATATTTAAGGTAAGAAGTAAACGCCCGCAGCATCGGCTGCAGGCGTTTAAAATATTCGGTTAAACCAAGGCGTAGCGAGCCTTCAAAATCTGCTCGCAGGCTTCCAGATCCTCCGGGGTGTTGATGCCCCGCAGGTCGTCGCCGTCAGGGGTGAAATAGGTCTGCACCTTCATTCCCCGGCGCACCATCAGTTCCGGAACTTCGGTAACATAGTACTCCTTCTGCACATTGGCACAGCCCACCTGCGGCAGCACCTCAAAGAGGCTGCGGCTATTGAACACCATCACACCGGAAAACAGCTCTTTAATCTGCGCCTGTTCGGGCGTGCAATCCTTGCCTTCCACAATGGCGGCAAACTCACCCTTTTCATCCCGGAGCACCCTCGCCCACATGGTCAGGTTGGGATTTTCCGCCGTCATCAAGGTGCAATCGGCACCGTTTTCCTCATGCTGCCGGCACATTTTTTCCAGCTCAGAACGGCGGAACAGGGGCATATCACCAAAGGTGATCAGCACATTTCCGTCAAATCCCCGGAATGCTTCGGCGCAAGTCATGACCGCATGACCGGTACCAAGCTGCTCAGTCTGCTCGGTATAGCTATATGCATCACCAAAGTATTCGATGATCTGTTCCTTGCCGTAACCCACCACGATATAAACATCTTTGGGTGCGATAAAGCCGATGTTTTCCAGTACCACTTCCAGCATAGGTCTGCCGGCTACCCGGAACATTGCCTTCGGGGCATCGCCGCTTACCTTCTGCAAGCGCTTGCCTTTGCCGGCGGCAGGTACGATGGCTCTGATGGGTTTCATTGCATACACTCCTTAATCGATCTGTCCGTTCAGATTCAGATCCATATAGATATTGCGCAATATCGCTTTAATCTGAGGCAGTTTCTTTTCCATGTCCTCCACCAGCTTCAGCTGAGTGCGGGCACGGTCCAGATTCTGACCGGGATAATAAATATTATAGTAGGTATCGCCGTTAATATGATCCATCAGGAAGCGAATACCGTCCTCTGCTGTGATGATCAGGGAAGCATACGGCAGCAGTGCCAGTTCTTCCGGGGTCAAAATATCGCCGCAGGATTCCAGATAACCGCGGGCATACTGCTCGTAAAGGCTCAGGTTGCAGGAGACCTTAGAAAGGTCCTTTTCGTCATCCTTGGCAGTGTTGGTGCCAATACGCATGCTGTCACCGTAGTCATAGAGGGGGGAAGAAGGCATAACTGTATCCAGATCGATGATCGCCACCGGCAAATGGGTGACATTATCAAAGAGGATATTGTTCAGATTACAGTCATTATGGCAGATACGGGTGGGAATCTCTCCGCTTTCCAGCGCATCACTGATGATCCCGTACTTATCTGCCCGTTGCCGCACAAAGTCGATCTCCGGGCCAACCTGCTTGACGCGTCCCTTCGCATCCCGGCCAATGGCTTCTTCCAAGTCCTGATAGCGGCTCTTGGTATTGTGGAAATTGGGGATGACTTCTTTGACATCTGTCGCCTCCACATCCTTCATTTCCTTCAGGAACATGCCAAAGGCACGGCCTGCTTGGTAGAAGGTCTCGGGACGCTCCGGAATATCCAGAGAATACACATTATCAAAGTGGGTCAGCATCCGCCAGCAGCCGGAATCATCCCGCAAGTAGGAACGGCCGTCCTTGGTGGGCCGGATCTGCTGCACAGAGCCTTGCTTGCCCCGACCCGGCAGCAAGAGTCTGCCGAACAGGTGGTTGGTGGTAAGCTTAAAATTATCCATCAGCGCATCTACATCCGGGAATACGTTGGTATTGATCCGCTGCAGGGTGTACTTATGGACATGACCGGTATCAGACAGAGTCTCCACCTTGTAAGTACGGTTGATATAGCCTTTATTGATCTGAGTAATAGCGGTAATATCGCCACGGATGGCAAACTTCTCCGCAATATTCTGCAGCTCGTTAATGGGGGATGCACCGTTGCGCTCCGGCTCCAAAACAAGATGCAACACCGCGCCGGGCCGGTCCGAATCGAAATCCACATGGGCAAACAGCTCCAGCATCCGCCGCAGCACCCGGGAAAGCACCGTGTCCTTCTGGGCAAATCGATAAAGATTGCAATACAGCAGGCGGGCGATCAAGCTGATGAGCACATATACAGCCGCAAAAGCAACCAAAGAGGTAAAGGGAACTACCGCAACGGGCCACACCCGGGTCAATAACACGCCGGTTGTCACAAACAGAACTGCCGCCACTACATTGGCCAAAATCTCCTTTGTGAAGGCATAGATGGAACCGTAACGGAAAACCTGATTGTAGCACTTAAGCAAAAAGCGCAAACCGAAAAAGAAAACCGTTCCAACCCCCAGATAACAAAAGATCGTGGAATTGGGAAGCTGCTGCTGCAAAGAGGGTTGGATCACAAATACGCCAACCCAGCAAAGCAAATAAATCAGGGCATCGTATGCAACCATCATCCAACGGATCGCGCGCCGTTCGATCACATTTTCGCCGGCTACTTTTTTTGTGAGGACATTGTTGTCTGTCGTTTTTTGGTCCATTGGGTTTTCTCCCTTCTTGGCACGCTGTGCGCATAATTAGCACATTTTATATTTCCCGGTTAGTTTACCATAAATCCCACTTGATTGCAACCCTGTTTTTCCAAAAAACGGTGGCAAATACAGGAAAATACCGTCGAAATTCCGGAAATATTATAATAGACAGGCGACATTTTTGAGAGGAAACGCAGAAAAATAATTGCCGCCAAAATCCCGCAGGCAATTTGCCTGCGGGATTTATTCTCAATCAAATACATACATGCCGAACAAGCCCAGAAGACCGTCGCCACAGGTGTACTCCATTTGGCATACATCCGCCAGCTTTTTTACAAAAATACAGTAGGCAGACATACAGGAGTATTTCAGATCCGGGAACTTACAAGGCTGCCCCAACGTCTGGGCACAGGGACTGCACAAAGCACAGCCGCTGGCGCCCACGATCACGCCATCAACCCCGGTTCCCCGTAGCCGTTTCACAAGCCGCAGTTGGGCGGCGTTATGGCCTTTTTTTGCCTGCTTGATCGCTACGGTGTCCCCATAATCCGCCACTTGCCAAATACTTTGCAGCACCAAGGCTTTTTTATGGTTTAAAATTCGCTGCTTCATTTCCTCCGGGCTGCCGCAATCCGGCGGACAGGAATAATTGGCGCCGTACTGGCCGCAAAGATTTTCCGCACAGTAAGGCCGAAAAGACGGGTCGAATACAATTTGGTCTGTATCCACCACTGCCGCCGCGGAAAAGCCCTCTTCTTCTGCCCATGCGATCATTTCTTCATAGGTCATAGGTCTCACTTCTCCCCTATTCTGATCAAAAGCTCGTCGTAGATCTTTCTCGTCTGCTCGGTATTTTTACCCGTGAGTACCAGTACTTCCCCGTCGACATGCAGCACGACTGCCGCATCGCTGCCGGGATAACCGAAGCGGGTGTAGCTGCCAAATTCATCATTGGTGAAGACACCCATCTGCACCGGCACATCACCGAAACCGTAAGTGCGCACACCCGCCTTGCAAGACTGCCGATATTCAATAGCGGTAATATCCTGATAGTTTACCGTAGTATCGCTAAAACCGGTAGCATCCACGGTAAAGGAGGTTGCATCATAGCGCAATTCAAAACCGGCAAAAACAAACACAAAGAGCATAAGTCCCACTAAAACCAGTCCAACAATGGTCAGCATCCCATTTCTGACAGACTTCATATTTTTGGTCATGGGAATCTCCGGCTTTTCCGGAGCTCTGCCTTCTGCCACCTGCTTTTTGTAGTACCGCCATGAATAGATCGTAGGGACCAGAATCATAATCAGCATCAGCACAAAGAACACCGCGAAGGCGATCTCAATCGGCAGGAACACGCAAGGCACCAGCAACACGCCCCCAAGCATCCACAGCTTGCCGGCCATCCGGTGGGTGGCATACCAGTTTTCCTCATTGGCCAGTGTCCATTTGATCTTGATGCCGGTGGTGAAGCTCTGCTTACACTTGGGCAGATAATTACCGAGCACCACGAAGAAAACAGCAAACAGCAGCAGAGAATACTGGGCGATCTGCGGCGCTTTTCCCACAGAAGCGGCAAAGAACACGCCGGCAATGAACAAAGACAGCACCGGGATGATCCACAGCACCATGTTAACAACCTTTTTGCTCTGATCTGCACCCTTGATATCCTTGGCCGAGAGCAGCACGCAAAGCCATTGGAAGCCCAGCAAAATCAGCGGCATACCGGCCACCAGAAACAGCTTGCTGCCCACGCCCATAAACGCCGGCTGGGGAAGCTTGTTCCAGAAAATAAGCCCCAGCAAAGCGGGCAATAAAATCACCAGAGAGGATATCAGCAATCCCCATTTATACTTTTTAATCATGATCGTTCCCTCCTTTTAGATCTGCCAGCCACAACATCGTCTCTTCCAAGACGGAAGCATTCAGTTCATAAATAATGTGCTGGCCCTGCCGGGTATCCCGCACCAAGTCCGCATCCTTCAGCACCGAAAGATGCCGGGATATGGACGCCGCCGTTACCGGGAACTGCTCGCAGATCTCACCGGCAGAAAGCCGGCCGCCTTTGAGCATATTCAGGATCTCCCGGCGGATGGGATCCGCCAGTGCCTTTAGTGTCTGTTGTAATGCCACAGCATAACCCCCTTTAACATTTAACCTAATTGTTAATTATAGTATATACGATGCCAGACGATCTGTCAATCCCCATCCTGAAATTATTTCTAAATTCCAATTTAGCGGTCTGTTTGCAAACAACAGCGTAGGGCGGGGCCTTGGTCCCGCCGTCAAAAGCCGTTCAACAGAGCTCAAATAAGGCGCCATGCTTAAATGCCCATTGATTGTCCAAAATAAATTGCTCACGGTCATCTTGGGTTAATGCAACAAGAGTTACGTTCGTATTCTTCATTTTAAAAACCTCCAACATAAAAATAGCTCGGCTACTACCCTAAAGTAATAACCGAGCTCACTCGACATCTTATCTGACAGGCGGCCTGCAAGCATACTGCTTACTATCCCCTACACTACGGTGTACTGTCCTCCGATGACTTATTCTTTTAACTTTTTATACCAATAATTAGCTATCATGTCAATCTGTTCGAGATATTGGAATTGGATTACTTGGGTTCACTATCTAAAATAATATAAAACCCCTCTTGAATTGCAGAAAGTGTTGCAATGGAGCATACAGCTATGGCAATGTAATTCAATTCCCAAAAAGGTATTATCAAAGGCAATAAGAACAGAAGGAGTCCTGTTACTTTGTTCATAGTCGTATGCAGGGATATAAACTGTTTTTTAGAAACATACCCCCATATGATATTGCTGATTTTGATAACCGCAATCGCCCCACCCCATATCCACAGCCATTGAGGGATATGGATTGCTGGCAACAATCTAATCATAGATGCAACTACAAAAATGAGGTCGGCAATTGTATCAAGTTGACTTCCAAACTTACTGGTACTGTTTGTTTTTCTGGCGATTGTACCGTCTACCATATCACTAAAACCACAGAAGAGATATAGGATATAAAATGCCACGGAAAATGCAGGGAAGAATAACAATAAAATACTGCCGAGAATACGACATCCAGTGAGTATATTTGCAATATGCTTCGTCATCTGTTCACCTACCAACTCAAGCTTATCGTGCTAAATTATACTCTCCATCTTGATGATTTTCAATGAAATGGGAAAAAGAAAGTGCTGTCGCAAGACAGCACTTTCCTCTGCATTTTTGGTAAATTATTGGCAAAACCAATAGCGGTTGTTAATCGCATCCACAAACAAGCCTTAAAAACGGCTGTTTTCCTCGCTTTTTCGGTGTATTCCGAAGTTTACAAGGCGGTTTTTAGTCCAACGGCTTCATCGTTGGGAAATGAAACCCCTAAACTTCATGGCTCTTCATCAAGCTTCATCTAAGCTTGTTTGCAAGGATTTCCCTTCATTTAGCTCTTCATATTCATTCAGGGAGCATTGCTAATTTGTTGTCAACTTGTTGTCAACGCACGCAA